>JADJUS010000022.1:917500-1517500 GCA_016716905.1 Acidobacteriota bacterium
GCCTTTAAAAACACCGAGTCGTACGCCTGCGCCAGCGGATAGAGGAACTCATGCACGGCGATGGGCTTTCCCGCGTCGAACCGCTGACGGAAGTCACGCCGCTCCAGCATCTGCGCCACGTTGTAACGCGCGGAGAGTCGCACCATGCCATCCGCGCCCAATGCACCGAGCCAGCGCGAGTTGAAATCCACCACAGTCTTGCTCTCGTCGAGCACCTGGAAGACCTGCGCCTTGTACGTCTCGGCGTTGGCCGCAATCTCCACCTTTGTCAACGGCGGGCGTGTCTTCGATCGCCCGGTGGGATCACCAATCAGCCCGGTGAAATCGCCGATGACGAAGATGACGCGATGCCCGAGATCCTGAAAGTGCTTCATCTTGCGAAGCAGCACCGTGTGGCCCAAATGCAGATCGGGCGCGGTGGGATCAAACCCCACCTTGACCGTGAGTGGATGCCCGCGCTCGAGCTTCGCTTTCAGCTCGCCGGCGCGCACCACGTCCACACATCCCTTGGTCAGGTACGCCAGTTGTTCATCAAGGGTCATCGCATTACTCACGTTTCACTCACAGGAGTTGTCACCACACGGCGTCCATCCACTCGCCAGCCCCCGGCGATGATGCGCTGGATCGCCTCCGGGTACACGCGATGTTCCTCGACGAGGATACGCGTCGACAGTGTTTCATACGTGTCATCGTCGCGCACCGGCACCGCGGCTTGCATGACGATGGGCCCGGCGTCGAGTTCGGGCGTGACGAAGTGCACGGTGACGCCGGACACTTTCACCCCGTGCGCAAGCGCCTGAGCCTGGGCGGCCGCGCCGGGAAATGACGGTAGAAGCGAGGGGTGGACGTTCAGGACCGCCTGTGGGAAGGCCTCGCAGAACGCCGGCCCCAGCAGGCGCATAAACCCTGCGAGACACACCAGACGCACGCCACGCCCCTTGAGTGCAGTCACCAGCGCCTCGTCGTACGCCGCGCGGGATGGATAGTCCTGATGCGGCAGCACCAGGGTCTCGATGCCCTCGGCCCGGGCCCACTCCAGGCCCATCGCATCGGCCCGATTCGACACCACAACGCGAATAACGGCCCGGAGCTGGCCCGTCGCGATGGCCTCGCCAATCGCCCGCAGATTGGATCCACGGCCGGAGATAAGAACACATAGGGGGACGGGTGTGTTTTCCACAGAATTCGCCATTTCGGGGACAGGTCTCCAGACCGGCATCTCCCTTGCTAACAGGGGAGGCCATCTCATGCCACGACGCGCCAGATCAACTCAACGCGCCAGCTACTTTCACGTCATCAACCGCAGCGCCAGACGCCTGGTACTCTTCGCGCAACCGGCCGATTATCGCGCCTTTTTGTCGATTCTCAGCCAGGCCCTTGAACAGCACCCGGTGCGGCTGATCGCCTATTCCCTGATGCCAAACCACTGGCATCTGGTGATGGGCCCAACCGACACAACGGCGCTCTCAAAGTGCCTCCACTGGGTCACAGCTACCCACGCCGTCCGGCACCACAGGCATCGTCACTCCGTGGGCGAGGGGCCGGTGTACCAGGGTCGCTTCACCTCAATGGAGATACCCGCTGTCGGCGACCTTGTCCGAGTCTGCCGGTACGTGGAGCGCAATGCGCTGCAGGCCAAATTGGTGCGGCGAGCTCAGGACTGGCCTTGGGCCAGTCTGTCTGAGCGTCTCCACCCGGCGCACGACCTCCCCCTGGTCAACACGCCATTCCTCTCGTCGCGTGCCTGGGCCGACTACGTCAACACCACCCGCCCCGGAGACGATGCGGGGCACCAGTTGCTCACGCGGATCGAGCCGCTAGACGACTTCGCCGAGGCGCCAAGCCGCTTCGCCTGAGGCGGCCAGCGCGGCCAGGAGCGAGGCCTCGTGCGCGGGCGCACAGACCAGCACCATCCCCACGCCCATGTTGAACGCCCGGAACATCTCTTCGTCAGACACGCCGCCCCCGCGCTGGAGCCACGTGAACAAGGGCGGCACGGTCCAGCTGGTGCGATCGATCCGAGGCGCGCGCCCTTCGGGCATCACGCGGGGCAGGTTTTCGGTGAGACCGCCGCCCGTAATATGCGCCATCCCCTTGATCCAGCCCTGATCGAGCACGGGGCCAATGACCGGCAGATAGGTGCGGTGCGGCTGCAGCAGCGCCTGGCCCGCAGTCATCCCGAGTTCAGCCACCTCGGTATCAACCGTCAGGCCCAACGCCTCAAACACGATACGCCGCGCGAGCGAGTACCCGTTTGTATGAAGTCCCGAAGACGGCAGGCCGATCAACACATCGCCGGCCTCGATGTTGCGCCCGTCGATCACTTTCGGACGCGAGACGACGCCGACGATGAAGCCGGCGACGTCGTATTCGCCGTCGGAGTAGAAGCCCGGCATCTCCGCCGTTTCGCCGCCGAGCAGCGCGCACCCGTTCGCCACGCACGCCTGGGCCACGCCGGCGACGATCTGTTCAGCGACATCCGGTGACAGTCTGCCGGTCGCCAGGTAGTCGAGGAAAAACAGCGGTCGAGCGCCTTGCACGAGAATGTCGTTGACGCAGTGGTTGACGAGGTCCACGCCAATCGAGTTGTGGACGCCGGTCATGAACGCCACTTTCAGCTTGGTTCCGACGCCGTCGGCCGATGCCACCAGCACCGGTTCGGGCACTGACGCGTCGAGCGCGAACAAACCGCCGAACGATCCGACGCCCGAGAGCACACCGGGCGTGTAGGTCTTGCGCGCCATCTGTTTGATGCGGCGCACGACTTCATTGCCCGCATCGATATCCACGCCGGACTGACGATAGTCCACCAAAGCTAGAACTCCAGTCTATCGATCAACGCCTGCGCGACGCGCCGGGTCACGGACCCTTCAGCCGCCGCCCAGTACAGCCGGCGAATCTCGACGAAGAACCGTTCTTCCTCGAAGTCCTCGGACAACATGTCGAAGGCGTCGAGCATGAGGTCTGTGGTCTGGTCCAGCGTCTTTCGCGTTTCAAGTACGGAGAGCAACAGGCCGGCGTTGCGCAGTGCGACATGTCCCACGGCCAATGCCACTGCGGCCCGCACGGGGTCTTTGGAGGGCTCGCCGGCATCGAGCAGGACGGTCAGGGCCTGCCGATCCCCACGCGCGGCGAGCGCGCTCAAGGCAAATGCGGCGCTGCGAAGCAGCGTCTGGTGCTGCGGGTCGCTTGCGGCGAACATGAGGGTCCTGGCGAGGTAATCCACATGCACCGCGCACTCGCCACTGATGAGGCATGACGAGGCCGCGACAGAGGGCTGCAGGTCCCGGCCGACTCGCTTCTGCAAGGTGGCCAACACCGGCAGCGAAGCTTTGTCGCCGATCTTGCCCAGCGAGAGAATCGCATCATCCTGCAGCGGTCCGTCGAGGAGCGCGACGCTCTCAATGGCGGCTCGCGCCCAGGTGGCGCGGTAGTCTCCAAGTCCCTCGATGACGGATCCGCGGAAATAGTCTTCGCCGCGAAGAATCAGCGGCTCAAGGGCCTTGCGCACCGCCGGGTCGGCGTGCGACGCGGCGAGCGCGCGGGTCAGGCCCGGGCGCACAAACTCCGACTGCTCGCGGTCCAACGCCGCAATCAGTGCCTGCACCATTTCCGGATCGGGATGATGCTGGAACCAGCCGTAGGTCACGGCGCGGATGCGATCGTTCGAGTCGCCAATCAGCATGCGCATCGTGCTGGTGGCAGACGTCTGACCGAATCCCGCCAGCAGCACCAGCGCACGGTATCGCACGTAGCCATCGGTGTGCAGTCGCGCCGCAGCGGCGAGGGCGGGCACGGCTTCGGCCGCCGGTGTTCGTCTGACCACGCGGGCCGCCTCAGTTCGGGTCGGGAAATCGAAGGACACCAACTGATCGATCGCGGCTTTGAGGGACATGGGCTGTGCAGGCGCCTGCTGCGCAGGCACAACCACACCCAGGAGACCGACGACCAGCACTACCAGGGACAGGGATGATCGCAGGGTCATTTCACCAGCTTCAGCGCCAGTTGGAGATAGGCGGCTTCGTTGCGGGGAAAGGCTACCGGATACTCGCCCGTGTAACACGACGTGCAGTAGGACGATCGGTCGGGTCCCACAGCGGCCAGGAGGCCGTCGAGCGACAGGTAGCCGAGGCTGTCGGCTTCGATGTACTTGCGCACTTCCTCAAGCGTATGAGTCGCCGCGATCAGTTCGGCTCGCTGCGGTGTGTCCACACCATAGAAACAGGGCGAGACGGTTGGGGGGCAGCTGATACGGACGTGCACTTCGGTCGCGCCAGCGGCGCGCACCATCTTCACGATCTTTCGGCTGGTGGTGCCTCGCACAATCGAGTCATCCACGAGCACGACACGCTTGCCGGCCAGGATGCTCTTGACCGGATTGAGTTTCACGCGCACTCCGAAGTGCCGGATGGACTGCTGAGGCTCGATGAACGTGCGGCCCACATAGTGGTTCCGGATGAGCCCCATCTGCAGCGGCAGGCCAGCGGCAAACGCGTACCCGGTGGCCGCGCACACGCCGGAGTCGGGAACGGGCACAACCACGTCGGCGTCGGCCGGCTGTTCTTTCGCAAGCTGGCGACCGAATGCCGTCCGAACCTCGTTGACGCTCTGGCCGAACACATACGAGTCCGGCCGCGCGAAGTACACGTGCTCAAACACACAATGCGCGCGCTGCGCCTTGGCAAACGGCTTGATCGACTTCACTCCGTCTGCGCTGATGATCAGCACTTCACCCGGTTCGACGTCGCGCACCCAGGTGGCATCGATAAGGTCGAGCGCGCACGTTTCTGAACACACGATGTACGCGTCGCCCAGGCGCCCAATCGTCAATGGGCGAAACCCATGGGGATCACGCGCCGCAATCAGACGATCCTTCGTCAGCAGGACCAGTGAAAAGGCACCCTGCGCTTGCTGGATGGCTTCCACAAGCGCCTCGTCGGGCGTCGCCGCCCTGGACCGGGCATACAAGTGCAGCAGCACTTCGGTGTCGCTCGTGGTCTGGAAGATCGAGCCCTGCTGCACGAGTGCGTTCCGCAATTCCTCGGCGTTCACCAGGTTGCCGTTGTGTCCCACGGCAATCTCGCCATGCGCGCAGTCGATCTGGATGGGTTGCGCGTTCCGGAGTCCGCTTTCACCGGCGGTCGAGTACCGCACGTGGCCAATCGCGCTCGTGCCCCCCAGGTGTTTGAGGGTGTCTTCGTTGAACGCATCGGCGACGTATCCCATCGCCTTGTGCTGTCTCAGCCGCCGCCCGTCCGACGTGCTGATTCCCACACTCTCCTGGCCCCTGTGCTGTAACGCGTAGAGGCCGAGGTAGGTCAGATTGGCCGCCTCCGCGTGCCCGAAGATGCCGAAGATGCCGCACTCTTCACGGAACTTATCGGTCACGGAGCCTCCCTGGTGGGTTGAGCGCCGGCTGGGCCGAACACTCTGGCGAAAATGGCGCCCACGTTCCGAAGTTGCGCGTCCAGATCAAACGCCTCTTTCACGATCTCTGCAGACAGCACCCGGGTGATATCCGCATCGGCCAGAAGCAACGCCTGGAAGTCCACGCCCTCTTGAAAAGACTTCATCGCGTTGCGCTGCACCCAGAGGTAGGCATCCTCGCGCGAGACGCCGCGCCGCGCGAGTTCCAGCAACACACTGCCTGAATACACCACGCCGCGCGATCGGCCGAGATTCTCGAGCATCCGCGCCGGATACACGACCATCCCGGCCACGATGCGCGTAAAACGCCGCAGCATGTGATCCAAGGCAATAAAACTGTCGGGCAGGATCACGCGTTCCACCGACGAGTGCGAAATGTCGCGTTCGTGCCACAGCGCGACGTTCTCTAGCGCAGCCATCGCATTCGCGCGAATCAGGCGGGCGAGACCGGTCACCTGTTCGCAGCCGATGGGATTGCGCTTGTGCGGCATGGCCGACGAACCCTTCTGCCCCTTGGCAAACGGTTCTTCCACTTCGCCGATCTCGGTCTTCTGCAGCCCACGAATCTCCAGGGCGAATTTCTCCAGCGACGCCGCCAGGATCGCCAGCGCTGTCATGAGTTCGGCATGGCGATCGCGCGACACGACCTGTGATGACACCGGGTCGGCCGACAGGCCCAGGCGCGCACACACCGCCGCTTCGATGGCCGGATCGAGGTGTGCAAAAGAGCCAACCGCGCCCGACAACTTGCCCACGGCCACCGCGTCGCGGGCCCGCACCAGCCGTTCACGACCACGTTGCACTTCGGCGTACCACAGCGCCAGTTTGACGCCGAACGTCATCAACTCGGCGTGCACACCGTGCGTGCGCCCAATCATCGGGGTGCGCTCGTGTTCCATCGCTCGCGTGCGAATAGCGGCCGCCAGCGCATCGACACGAGTGAGCAATAAGTCACACGCCTGACGCATCTGCAGGGCCAACGCCGTGTCCAGCACATCCGACGACGTGAGTCCGAAGTGCAGCCACCGTGCGGACGGCCCCACTTTTTCGGCCACGGCCGTCGTGAAGGCAATCACATCGTGCTGGGTGACCAGCTCGATTTCGTCGATGCGCGCGATATCAAATGACGCCCGCTCGCGAAGCGTGCGCGCGTCCTCGACCGGCACCACACCCGCGTCGGCCAGGGCGTCGGTCGCGGCCAGTTCCACCTCGAGCCACGCATCGTAGCGGCGTTGCTCACTCCAGATGGCGCCCATCTCGGGATGGGTGTACCGGGCAATCATGCTTTCGGTGCTCCTTGGGTCAGCCGCAGGCGATCGGCCGACAATCGATCCCCGCGATCGGGTCCCACCACACTGGCCACCATGCCGTCGTCACGGAAGAGATCCTGCGCCACCCGCAGCACATCGTCGGCGCTGACGGCCTCGATGTTCGCCAGCATTTCATCGAATGAAATGTGGCGGCCAAAGACCATCTCCTGGCGGGCCAGATGCGACATGCGGCTGGAGGTGTTCTCGAGGCTCAACATGACGCTGCCCTTCAGGTGGTCCTTGGCGCGACGCAGCTCTTCGGCCGGCACCGCCTCGGATCGCAGCCCGTGCAGTTCGTCGAGCGCGAGCGAAACCACTTCGTCCACCTTGTCGGCGGCGCATCCGGCATACACGCTGATCATGCCCGCGTCGGTGTAGGACGACAGATTGCTGAACACCGAATACGCCAGTCCCCGCTCTTCGCGAATGTGCTGGAACAGCCGGGAGCTCATCGAGCCGCCCAGAATGGTGTTGAGCACAAACACGGCGTGCCGGTCTGCGTGACCCTCGCCGTACGCCGTGGTGCCGAGGCACACGTGGCTCTGTTAAATGTCCTTGACGCGTTGGTCGACCCCCGGCGTCATCGATGGCGCCGTCACCGCGTCGTCAGATGCCACCGAAGACAATGAGCCGAACACACGCGCGATGTCGTCGCGAAGACGATCGTGATCGAGATGACCGGCGGCCGCCACCACCAGGTTGGGCGCCACGTAGGTGCGGCGGAAATAATTGCGCAACTGCGCTGAGGAGAAACTGGCCACCGTCTCGGGCGTGCCGAGAATGGGGCGGCCGAGGGGATGGCGCGTCCAGAACTTCTGCACGAACATTTCGTGCACCAGGTCATCCGGCGCATCCTCGACCATCTTGATTTCTTCGAGAATCACGCCTTGCTCGCGCACCACGTCATCTGGCGCGAGGGCCGGATTCAGGAGCATGTCACTGAGCAGGTCCAGCGCAATCGGCACGTGCTCGTCGAGCACCTTGATGTAGTAGCCGGCGTATTCCTTCGAGGTGAAGGCATCCACCTGGCCGCCGACCGAGTCGATGGCCTGCGCCAAGTCGCGCGCCGATCGCCGTTCGGTGCCCTTGAACAACATGTGCTCCACGAAGTGCGCGATGCCACTCTCGGCATCCGACTCATGGCGCGAGCCGCGGGTCAGCCACACACCGATGGCCACCGACCGCACGTGCGGCAGGGTTTCAGTGACAAGCCGCAGGCCGGACGGGAACGTCTCGCTCTTCACCATCGTACGAGGCCCGAACCCTGTAAGTTGTTCAGTAACTGGAGTTTACGCCCTAGGATCAAGTCCAGAATGATACCATGGCCTTTGCCGTGGAACAAGGCTCTCTCGCACTACCGCCGTTGGATTTTTCTGCGCTCGAACGGCCGGAACTCGAACAGGCCGCCATCGGCCTTGGCCTGCCCGGATTTCGCGGCCGGCAGATCTTCCAGTGGATTCATCAACGGGGCGTATCCGACTTCGCCTCGATGACCAATCTGCCGCAGGACTTGCGGGCGGCGCTCGCGGCCCGCGGTGCAATCGCTGAGCCGGCCCTGGTCGCAAAACAAGTCTCATCCGACGGCACCACGAAGTTTCTGCTGCAACTTGGAGACGGCCGGCAGATCGAGGCGGTCTACATTCCTGATACGCCGGCGCAGACCTTCTGCATCTCGACCCAGGTCGGGTGCGCGATGGCGTGCGGCTTCTGCCTCACGGGCAAAATGGGATTGCTGCGTAACCTGACCGCCGGAGAAATTGCCGGCCAGGTGCGTGTGCTCGCGAGAGAAACGGGTCTTGCCACCTCGGCCTTCAACATCGTGCTCATGGGTATGGGCGAACCCCTGCACAACTACGACGCCACGATGAAGGCGCTGAGGATCCTGACAGACGAGCAGGGGTTGGCCGTGCCGCCGCGGCGCATCACACTTTCCACCGTGGGCGTGCTGCCCGGCCTGCAGCGCCTGGCTGAAGAGCCGATCATGCCCAACCTGGCGATTTCCCTGCACGCCACCACAGATGAACAGCGCGACGTGCTCGCGCCCATCAATCGCAAGTACAAGCTGCAGGAGTTGATGGATGTGTGTCGCGCCTTTCCGCTGCGGCGGCGCGGCCGCATCACGTTTGAATACGTGCTGCTCGACCAGGTCAACGACACGCCGGACGACGCGCGAAGGTTGGTGCGCCTGCTCGAAGGCATTCAGGCGAAGGTGAACCTGCTGCCGCTCAATGAGGCTGCGGGCATCCCCTACCGGCGGCCTTCCGACGAGCGGGTAAACGCGTTTGCGGCGATCCTCGCCGACCGCGGCGTCACGGTCTCGGTGCGCAAGAGCCGCGGCCGCGACATTCGCGCCGCGTGTGGTCAGCTATTGGTGGAGACGGCGCGGAAAACGACCTCTGAGGTCTGACCTCAGAGGTCGTTTTCCAGAGGCCTTATTTCTTCTGCGCCAGCCGCGCGGCGGCGGCCTCGACTTTCGCTTCTAGTCCGACTTTGTAAGCGACCACGCGCTCGGCGAGTGCAGGGTCGCCGAGCGCGATCATCTGCGCCGCGAGCACGCCGGCGTTGGTCGCGCCGGGCTTGCCAATCGCCACGGTCGCGACGGGCACTCCCGGCGGCATCTGCACGGTGGACAAGAGCGCGTCCATGCCCTTGAGCGCAGATGAGTCAATCGGCACGCCGATGACCGGGCGAGGCGTGTGCGCCGCCACCACGCCCGCCAGGTGCGCGGCCGCGCCTGCGCCAACGATAAAGACCTTCACGCCGCGTGTGTGCGCATCGTCAATCAGGCGCAACACCCGCGCGGGCGACCGGTGCGCGGACGCGACGGTCATCTCCCACACCAGACCAAACTCGGTCAACGCAGCACCCGCCGCCGACATCACATCGGCGTCGGAATCAGAACCCATCAGAATCAATACATCCATGGCGGAATCGGCAATCTGCAACTACGTGAACGCCGCACCAATATCAGTGCGGTACTGCATGCCGTCAAAGTGTAGCGCGGAGAGCGCCTGGTAGGCGCGGGTCCTGGCTTCGGCGTGTGTGACCGCGCGGGCGACGACGGTGAGCACACGGCCACCGGCTGTGACGATCTGATCGCCCTGCCGCGCGGTGCCCGCATGAAACACGGTGACGTCCTCGGCGGGCGCATCGGTCAATCCGTCGATGGTGACGCCTGAGGAGATGGGGCCGGGGTAGCCGGCCGACGCCAACACGACGCCCACTGCCGCCCCATCAGACACCTGCGGGGCTTGCGGTCCGAGTCGGCCTTCTGCTGCGGCGAGGAGAATGGCCGCAAAACTCCCTTCAATCAGCGGCAACACCACCTGAGCCTCGGGGTCGCCAAGCCGCACGTTGAATTCGATGACCTTGGGCCCGTCTGGCGTCAGCATCAGGCTCACGTACAGGAATCCCCGATAGCCGCCGTCGGCCTGAAACCCCTCCATCACCGGTTGCACGATGGTGCGCATCACCGTGGACTCGAGTTCCGGGGTCATCAGCGGGCTGGGCGCAAACGCCCCCATGCCACCCGTATTGGGCCCGCGATCGCCATCAAAAATCCGTTTGTGATCCTGCGCCGTGCCGAGGACGACCGCGCGCCGGCCGTCGCAGAGGGCAAAAAACGAGACTTCGGGGCCGGTGAGGCACTCCTCGATCACCAGGGTGCTGCCCGCCTGCCCAAACGCCCGATCCACCATGGCCGTCCGGACGGCCGCTTCGGCCTCTGCCCGGTCGGCGGCCACCACTACTCCCTTGCCGCCGGCAAGGCCGTCGGCCTTGACGACCACGGGGAATCCGAACCGATCGCCTGCCACGGCAGCCAGCGCGGCCTCGGCGGTGTCGCACACGAGGAATCTCGCGGTTGGAATGCCGGCCCGGGTCATGAAGTGCTTTGAAAACACCTTGGACGTTTCCAGCCCGGCAGCGTGTTTGGGGGGACCAACAATGGCCAGTCCGGCGGCTCGAAACCGGTCGGCAATGCCTTTGTCCAGAGCGGCTTCGGGACCAACGACGGTCAGCGCGACCTGCTCCCGAATGGCGAGCGCCAGCAGGCCGTCCACGTCTGTGGCCTCGAGGGGAAAACACCGGGCGACGGCGGAGATTCCGGGGTTTCCAGGGGCGCAAAGGACCCCGGTGACCTCAGCGTCCTGCGCCAGCCGCCAGGCCAGGGCATGCTCCCGGCCGCCTCCACCCACCACAAGGACGTTCATGAAGGGATTCTAGCGCTCTCGTTGCGTGATAGGCTGTCTTGTTGTCCCTCGGGACACAATTCACCAGGGAAGGGGGTGTGCATCCATGGCAGAAGTTCGAATCCAGGAAGGCGAGTCCATTGAGAGCGCGTTGCGCCGTTTCAAGCGCAAGGTGCAGCAGGAAGACATCATCAAGGACATCAAGAAACACTCCTTCTACTTGAAGCCGGGCGACAAGAAGCGGGTCAAGTCCGCGCTGGCCCGCAAGCGGTCGCGCAAGAAGCTGCGCCGCGACGTCGAGTAGGTCCTCGCACGAATAGCACGTCTGGTTGACGCCCCGCACCCGCCCCAAAGCGGGGTCGGGGCGTTATCCCTTGTCAAATCGATCGATCACACCCTAAACTTACCGGGAAGATTGTGGTCCCTGGGTCCGGATACCCAGGAGCGGTGCGCCCTTTCGCGCGCGGCTTCTGCCGGGGACGCGTCCGAGATGCGCCGCGTAGCGCGGCAGCAACAGGAGTGGGCATGCAGATCGACGAACGAATTGTGGGCGAGGTCATCATTCTGGACCTCAAGGGCAAAATTACCCTGAACGAGGGTGACGAAGTCCTGAAGGACAAGATCAACTCGCTCATCATGCAGGATAAGAAGCGCATCCTGCTGAACCTGGCAGAGGTTCCGTACATTGACAGCGCAGGTCTCGGTGAAATCGTCCGCACGTACACGACGGTCAGCCGCCAGGGCGGCCAGCTGAAGCTGGTCAACCTGACCAAGCGCATCACGGATCTCTTGATGATCACGAAACTGCTCACGGTCTTCGAGACGTTCGAAGTCGAGCAGGACGCGCTCAAGAGTTACAAATAACGGTTCTTCAGCCGTCGCCTGAATTTCAGAGTCGATTGACGGGCGCGCCCTAAGGGCGCGTCCCGTCGTCGCGCCCGCCTTCGCCAAGGCTCATGGCGGGCAGGCCTGTATGGCGCGAAGTACCCTTCGTCCAAATCGCGGTGCGTCAACAGACGCCCTCGCCGACGGCCCGGCACGCAGGCGGCCGTGGGTGGCGGACCTGCTGCTGTCGCTGCGTCCGGCGCAGTGGACCAAGAATCTGATCCTGTTCGCCGGCCTGATCTTCGGCGGACGATTGTTCGATCCGTCGGCCGTCAAGGCCTCGGTCCTCGGATTCCTGGTGTTCTGTGTGCTGTCGGGAGTGGTGTATCTGGTCAACGACGTACGCGACGTTGTGGCCGACCGGCTCCATCCCACCAAGTCCAGACGACCCATCGCCGCCGGCGCTATCTCCCCCACATCTGCACTGACGGCCGCGTTTGTCCTGGTCTCAGCCGGCCTGGGCATTGCGTGGTGGCTGGGGCCGTCGTTTGGCCTGGTCGCCACGGCCTACGTGACTCTCCTCACCATCTATTCCACGGCGCTCAAACATCTGGTGATCCTCGACGTGCTGACCATCGCCGGCGGCTTTGTGCTGCGCGCGGTGGGTGGCGCGGTGGTGATCGGGGTCGCCATCAGTCACTGGTTGCTTGTCATCACGCTGCTTGGCGCGTTGTTCCTGGCGTTGGGCAAGCGTCGCGGCGAGATTGCCACGCTGGTGGATGGCGGCACCGGCCATCGACCGATCCTGGCCCACTACTCCACGGAGCTCCTCGATCAGCTCATCACCATCGTCGCGAGCGCGACGTTGCTGGCGTATGCGTTTTACACCATCAGTCCGGATACCGTGGCCAAGTTCGGCACAGACCGGCTGCTCTTCACCTTGCCGTTTCCGTTGTACGGCGTGTTCCGGTATCTCTACCTCATTCACAAGCACGACGGCGGGGCGAACCCGTCCGAAACGCTTATCTCGGATCGGCCGATTCTTCTCTGCGTCGCCCTCTGGGCCTGCGCAGTGGCCGTCATCATTTACGGGCCGTGGCGCTGACGCCGGGCCGAAGGATCAGGGTGTTTTCCCATGAGTGATTTTCAAGTGAAGTCCGACGCCGTGGATGTGGACGCGATCATGCGCCAGATTCGCGCGCGCATCCGCGAGAAGCGCGGCACCGACTACACCGAGGCCGAAGTGCAGGAATTGGCCAAGGTCAAGCTCGAGCAGTTCCTGGATCCCAAAGGTGTGCGCTCCGACCTTGTGGCGCAGTTCCGCCGCACCAGGACGATCAGCCCGGCGCCACCCAAGTACGACTTTGAAGACGACACGATCTACGAAACACATCGCGGCCTGTTGCGGACGATCCGCCGCCTGCTCAACCCCATCCTGAAGCTCTTCCTCAACCCGAACCCGATTGCCGCAGCGCTGCACGTGCAGGCTCGTGTGAACGAGGAGTTCCACCAGCGCTTCCGGCAGCGCGAGGACATGGACCCGCTGTACTACGAGCTGGTGCACAACCTGGCGCTCGAAGTCACGCGCCTCGGCATCGAAGTGCACAACATGAAGATGCGGGTGGAGTCGGTATCGAGCCGTATCGACTTCGACGAGCGCCGCAGCCGCGCCCTCGAGACCGTGGTGCAGTACAAACAGGCGCGGCCGCCTCAGCAGCAACGGCCGCAGCCGCAACGGCAGCAGGATCAGCGTCCGCAGGAACCGCGCCCGCAGCCCCAGGCCATGAACGCGCCCACGGCTACCGCGCCGGTCGCCTCCGCGCCCGTCGCAGCAATGTCCCTGACCAGCCCTGCGGGAGATTCAACTGGTGACGCTGCAGCCGTGCCGATGCCGGCCTCTGGCTCAGCACCCGCTGGTGATCGCGGCGACCGGCCGGACGGCGAGGGCGAACGGCGCCGGCGCCGGCGTCGGCGTCGCCGGCGCCCGGGCCAGAACATGGGCGATCAGCAGGCCGGCGCGGGCGGCGGGGCAGACGGCAACGGAGACGACGCGGGTGACGACTCCTCCGCTGATATGGGCTCTGACTCAGGTACGGGCCCTGATTCAGGTAACGACGCGCAGTGAAGATTGCGATCGTTGTCCAGCGGTACGGCACCGAAATCAACGGCGGAGCCGAGTTGCACGCTCGGTACGTCGCCGAGCGGCTCTCTCGCCACGCCTCGGTCGAGGTCCTGACCACTTGCGCCAAGGACTACCTCACGTGGAAGAACGAGTGGCCCTCCGGAGAGGAAACGGTCAATGGCATCCGTGTGCGGCGGTTCCCCGTCACACGCCCGCGCAACACGGATGACTTCGGCCGGCGTTCGGCGCTTGTGTTCGAGCGCCAGCATTCCCTTGCGGATGAGCTGGCCTGGCTCGACAGTGAGGGACCCAAAAGCCCCGCGCTGATCCGTCACATCGAGCAGGTGCGCGACGAGTTCGATTTTTTCCTCTTCTTCAGCGCGCGGTATTACCACGCATGGCATGGCGCGCGTGCGGTACCCGGCAAGGCGATCCTCGTGCCGACGGCAGAGCGTGATCCGGCCGTGGGGCTCCACCTGTTCGGCCCGGTGTTCCGCGGGGTGCGTGCGCTCATGTACAACTCATTCGAGGAACGCGACCTTATTCACGGCGTCAGTGGGAATCAGGCGGTCCCGGGTGTTGTGGTGGGCGTGGGCTCTGCCATCCCCGAGCGCACGCAGCCGTGGCGCTTTCGAAAGAAGTTCAACGTGAAGCGCCCGTTTGCCATCTACATCGGTCGCATCGATGAGAACAAGGGTTGCCCGGCGCTGTTCGATCACTTCATCAACTACGCGGCCAACTACCCGCGCGGACTCGATCTGATCCTCCTCGGCAAAGCGGTCATCCCGATCCCGTCGCATCCGCGCATTCGCGCGGTCGGCTTTGTGTCTGAGGAAGACAAATTCGACGCGCTGGCTGCAGCCGATCTGCTGGTCATGCCGTCGCAGTTTGAGAGCCTCTCGATGGTGGCGCTCGAAGCATGGGCGCTCGGCAAGCCGGTGCTGGTCAACGGCGCATGCGACGTCCTGCGCGGGCAGACCCTGCGCGCCAACGGGGGCCTCTGCTACGAGTCGTTCGAGGAATTCGCCGAAGCGATGTACTGCCTTGAAGCCAGCGGGCCCATCGGCGCCATTCTTGGCCGCCAGGGTCGCGAGTTCTTCAAGCGCCACTATGCCTGGCCGGTCATCGAGAAGAAGTACCTGGATATGTTCGACCGGCTCAAACGCGATTCCTCGGTGCGCCCCGCCGAACCCTGGCCTGGCTGGTGGGAGCGCCGCAAGCGGACCCTTCCTCCCGCACGGCAGATCGTGGACAAGGTCCCGGCTGGTCCGGTGCTGCGATAACCCATGCGACCCAAGGTCCATCAGGTGCTGGCCACGCTCGGCTATGGCGATGCCATCGGCCATGAGGTGCTGGGCATTCGCCGCGCGCTCCGGTCCGCCGGCTACGACTCCGAAATCATCGTCGAGACCGCGGACCCGCGCCTGGAAGACCTGACTGTGGACTATCGCGACATCGTTGGTGATGTCGGCGAAGGCGATCTGCTGATTCATCACTTTTCACTGGGCTCCCGGGCGTCGCGCACAGCATTCGCCCTTCCGGCGCGGATGGCGCTGATTTACCACAACATCACGCCACCCGAGTACTTCATTGGCGTGCACGACCAACTCGTGCGCCAGTGTTACCACGGCCGGCGCGAACTGACCGCGTATCGCACCCGGTGCGAACTGGCGCTGGGTGACTCGGAGTTCAACCGCCAGGAACTTGAGTCGCTCGGATTCGACCCGACGGGTGTTTTGCACGTCGTGCCAGACTTTTCGCATCTTGACGGCGCGCCCGACTCGCGTGTGCTCGACGCATATGACGACGAGTGGACGAACATCCTGTTTGTGGGCCGGTTGGTCCCGAACAAACGGCCCGATGACCTGATCCGGTTCTTCCACGCCTACAAGACAACCTACAACCCGCGATCGCGCTTGATCATCGCCGGCGCGCACGGTGGATTTGATTCCTACCTTGCGCAAATCCATGCGTTCATCGCGGCACTGGGTGTACAGGACGTACACATCCTTGGCCAGATCACCGACGAGGCGCTGACGGCGCTCTACGATGTGGCCGACCTCTTCCTCTGCGCCAGTGAACACGAGGGTTTCTGCGTCCCGATCGTCGAGTCGTTTTACAAACGGGTTCCCGTCCTCGCATACGCCGCGACGGCCGTACCAGCGACCATGGACGGGGGCGGCGTTCTCTACACGGAGAAACACCCCGGCCGAGTGGCGGCCCTGATGCAGTCGCTCACCGGCGACGCCGCGTTGGCCGACGACGTGTTGCTGGCCCAGGACGGCGCGCTCGATCGACTGCGCGCGCGCGATTTCGACGGCACGCTCCTGCGGTTCGTGGATCAGGCCCTCTCGGCGCCACGCCGGCATGTGCCGTCGGTGGCCTACGACTTCTGGCGCCAGTTCAAGCTGGCGGATGAGCTGGAAGAAATCCGGCAATACCGCCCGGGCGCGTTCGCCGCCCTGCCCCTGGAAGACGATGCGGCGCCAGTCGCGGATCTGGGGCACCGCGGGTGATTATCAATCAGTGGGTACCCGCCGCCCACAAGGGCGATGCCGTCGGTGACAACGCACGCATGATGCGCCGACTGTTCCAGGGCTGGGGCCATGAATCCGAAATCTATGCCCTGTCGATTGACGAAGGCCTGGCAGACGAAGTGCGCCCGTGGTCAGATGCCGGCGCCCGCCAGGGCGACGTCACGATCTTTCACTTCGCCATTCCGTCGCCAATGACGCGGGCATTCGGCACGCTGCCTGGCGCGCGCGTGATGCTGTACCACAACGTCACGCCGGCGCACTTCTTCGCGCGCTACGATGCGGGCATCTGCCGCATGGCCGCAGAGGGGCGTCGCGAACTCGCGACGCTCGCCGGGCGCACGGATCTGGCTCTTGGCGTGTCTGACTACAACCGTCAGGAGCTTGTGTCGCTCGGCTTCGAACGCACGGGCGTGCTGCCGATTGTCGTTGATACGGCGCGGCTGACTGCAGCCCCACCGGTGCCGGCGTTGGAGCTGTCGCTCAAGGACGGTCTGGCCAACATCCTCTTCGTCGGGCGCATCGCTCCCAACAAGATGATCGAGGACCACATCCGTCTGGCCGAGCACTACAAGCGGTACGTGGACATCTACTACCGGTTTATCTTTGTCGGCAACTACAACGCCGTGCCCGGGTATTACGCCACCATCCGTGCCTTGATTGCGGAGTACCGGATGTTGCCGGATCGGTTCTGGTTTACCGGGCCTGTGCCCGATCGGGAACTGGCCGCGTACTACCGTCATGCGCACGCGTATGTCTCGCTGAGCGAGCACGAAGGTTTTTGCGTGCCGCTCGTGGAAGCAATGGCCATGGACGTACCGGTGCTGGCCTACTCGGCGGCCGCCGTGCCGGAAACCCTGGGCGGCGCTGGCCTGGCCTTTGCGCCGAAAGATCTCGAAGTGGCCGCCGAAATGCTCGGCGCCCTCGTCTACGACGAACCACTACGGCGCCAGGTCATTGCGGGCCAGCGGCGGCGTCTCTCGGCGTTCCACATCGACAACCTGGCGCCGCGCCTTCAATCACTCCTGGCGGAGGTCGCGTGACCGCGTCACATCCACGGAAACTCCTGTGAAAATTGCCTTCATCGTCCAGCGCTATGGCACCGAGATCCTCGGGGGGTCCGAGTACCACTGCCGCCTGATTGCGGAACGTCTCGCCGAACACCACCACCAGGTGGATGTGTTGACGACGTGCGCGCGCGACTACATTACGTGGGAGAACGTGTACCCGGAAGGGACCGATCGCGTGCGGGGCGTCATGGTGCGCCGCTTCGCGAATGCACGCACGAGGGATCTGGACGCGTTTAACCAGTATTCCGACTGGATCTTCAACAACCGGCACACGCCGGCCGACGAGATGGAGTGGCTCAAGCAGCAGGGCCCCTGGTCGCCCGGCCTCATTGACTATCTCGAACGCCAGCACCAGTCGTACGACATCCTGATCTTCTTCACGTACCTGTATGCGCCCACAGTGATGGGCCTGCGCATTGCGCCGTCCAAGAGCCTGCTGGTGCCGACGGCCCACGATGAACCGGCCATCCGGCTCGGCATTTACGAGGACGTGTTTTCAAGTGCCGCAGGCATCGTGTGGAACACCGAGGCCGAGCGGCGGTTTGTGAGCGAGCGGTTCCACTTGCGCGCGCTCGTGGAAGACGTGGTGGGCTGCGGCGTTGATGTGCCCGAAGCGCGGTTTTCCGGGGTCGAGACCGTTGCGGAACTTGCACCCGTGTTGCCCACTGCGACCGAGCCGCTGCCCTCACACATCGAAGGACCGGCCAACGCATTCAGGCGCCGGCATCGGATTCACGAACCGTTCGCGTTGTATGGCGGACGCATCGATCCCGGCAAGGGCTGCGAAGAGCTGCTTGAGTACTTCCAGGCGTTCCTCGCCGATGGCGGCGATGCGGCGTTGATGCTGATGGGCGTCAAGCTGATGCCGTTGCCGGACGATCCGCATGTACGCTTTGCCGGCATTTTGCCCGACGAAGAACGGCTGCACGCCATTGAAGCAGCCACGGTGGTGGTGGTGCCGTCGCCGCACGAGAGCCTGTCGCTGCTGGCGCTCGAAGCGTTCGCGGTTGGGACGCCGGTGCTGGTCAATGGCCGATCGGAAGTGCTGGTAGACCATGTCCGCCGCAGCCACGCGGGTTTGTACTACGAGAACCAGTGGGAGTTCGTGGAAGCGTTCAAGTTGCTGACGCGCGATTCGGCGTTGCGATCGGCGATGGGCCGCAACGGCAAGGCCTACGTGAACCGCAACTATCGGTGGGACATCATCCTCTCGAAGTACGAGCGCATGATGGCTCGCCTTCGGCCGCCACAGCGCGAGGGCCGCGAAGGCCGCGAGACCAACGACACGCGCGAGCCGCATCGTGGCGATCGGCGGCCCCAGCAGTCTCCGCCGTCATCGGGACAGCGGCAGGATCGACGACCGCAAGGACGTCCCGAGGGACGATCGGGCGGCAAACCTGACGGCCGGCAGGGCGGCGGTGGTGGCGGTGGTCGTCAAGGCCGTCCGCGTGACGGCCGCCAGCGTTCGCGCTAGCTAGCGCGCCTGACGCGGCTCCAAAAGGTCCCAGCGATGGATGCCGCGCCTGTGTAACCAGCCACGAACGGAGACGCCCAGGACGCCAAAGCCGTAGGTGATGCTGCGGCGCAGTCCGATTGATGAGGCCTCCGGGAAGTACTTCGTCGGGCAGGTCACTTCGGCAATCTCAAAGCCGCACGAAAATATCTGCGCCACCACCTGGTTGTCGAACACGAAGTCGTCGGAGTTCTTGTGGAACGCAATCGTTTCAAGCACGCGCCTTGAGTACGCGCGGTAGCCAGTGTGATATTCCGATAATTTCTGGCCGAGAAGCATGTTCTGCAGAAGTGTGAGTACCCGGTTTGCGAGGTACTTATACCGCGGCATTCCGCCATTCAAGGCGCCTTTGCCGAGGATGCGTGAGCCGAACACGACCGGATACACGTCATGGGCGATGATCGATGCCATCGCCGTGATCAGCCTTGGCGTGTATTGATAGTCCGGATGCAACATGATGACGATGTCGGCCCCGAGCGCCAGGGCCATGTCATAACAGGTCTTCTGGTTGCCGCCGTAGCCCCGGTTGAGCGGGTGCACGATGACGTGACGAATCCCGAGATTGCGGGCGATCTCCACCGTCCTGTCACGACTGGCGTCGTCTACCAGAATGACCTCATCCACAATCGCAAGCGGGATCTCGCGGTAGCTGCGCTCGACCGTTTGTTCCGCGTTGTACGCGGGAAGGACCACGACGACCTTCCTGTTGCCAATCATCGGTAGTAGCTCAGGAGAGAGGCTAGTCCGAGTACCGTGCCCAACAGCAACCGCCACAGGCGGCCGTTCCCTCGCGCCGAGGAATCCGCGGCCACGAACACAAGGAAAGGCGCTGCCTGCACCACATACCTTGAGGAAAATTGCGCTGCTGATTTCGCGCACGTTGCGATGATCGCCATGGCGCCGAGTAGAAGAAAGAGCCGCATGGTGTTCTCTCGCGCGTCCCACACCTGCACCAGCATCAGCAACAAGTAGTACAGCCCGACAGCGGCCAGCACGGCAGGGAACGTATAACCCAGTCTCAGGACGACCGCCGCGGGCAGAAGGCGTTCGACGACCGTTTGCAGCGGAAGGAAGGTCAGCCAGTGGCTGAAATTGTTCGCGAGCGCACCCGCGCCGGCAAGGAGTGCGGCCGCCGCCGCAGCACGGGGAATCCATCGGAGCCAGCCTGGGGCGATCAGGGAGACGAACAGGCCGGCATAGGCGAAACCATACAGACCGAATAGTGGATTCAGCCCGCTTTGAATAACGCTCACAGGCGGGGGCATCAGATCTCCCCAGGCCAGGAACATAGGTACCGGCAGCAGAAGAGCGGCCACCGTGAACACGCCCAATACCCGCCACGCTTTGAATCCGGGTTCCAGGGCGAAGGCCCATGCCGCCGGAATCACCAACAGGTAAGGGGTGCGACCGATGATCGCGAGCGACAGCAGCAACCCGGCGAGAACCGCCATCAGTGCGGGAACCACGCCGCCCGAACGTCTCAAGGCCCGGAGCAGCAGGAAGATCGATGCGCAGAGGCAGAGCATCGCAGGCGCCTCGGTGAGTGCCAGACCGCTGATCACCCACATGGGAGGTATCGCCAGCATCGACCCGGCGATGCTCCACCGCGCGCTGGAGCCCAGTCGCATTGTGGACGCCCATCCCGCCAGTAAGGGGATGCAAAGACCGATGCAGGCCAGATTCAACAGACGCATCGACCGAATCTCAAGGCCCGTCACACCGGCCCACGCCAGATGGAACAGTTGATAGAGCGGTCCTGGCGACTGGTCAAGAGCGCGAAGGAACTCCGCGTTCAGGCCGACGCGCATGAGCAAGGCGATGTTGGGATAAAAGACGGTTTCGTCGTAGACGAGGCGCGCAGGCGAAACGGCCACCATCGCCACGGTCAGCGCCGCGAAGGCGAGCACTGACAAACCGAGTTCTGTGCGCTCCGCCGGTGACGCAGAGACAGTTGACGACTGGTCGACCGACATCATCTGGAGGTTGCCGAGTTGGTGCCCACCGGACGCAATTCTATGACGACTGCCGGGCAGCAGGCCATGTCGGCTTCCGGCGATAATCTCTGTTTTGCGAAGTTTGAAGGGATTCGATGATGAAGGAACACGGGAGCCGCAACGCCGGATTGGCCATGGATCCGGCCACGTTCAGAGCAATCGGGCATCGACTTGTCGATCAGATCGCCGCTCGCCTGGAAGCACTGCCTGACGGGCCGATCACGCCCGACGGGTCGCCTTCAGGTGTGCGAGACGCGCTGGAGCTGACGGGCCCGTTTCCGGAAAGTGGGATGGATGCGGCCGTGCTCCTCGAGCAGACGACCGATCGACTCTTCACCCACTCGCTCTTCAACGGCCACCCCCGGTTCTTCGGCTACATCACGTCGTCTCCCGCACCGATCGGCATGCTGGGCGACCTGTTGGCCGCGGCGGTGAATCCGAATGTGGGCAGTTGGACGCTCTCGCCGGCCGCCACCGAGATCGAGTCGCAAACGGTGCGTTGGATTGCCCAGTTCATCGGATACCCGGATGACTGCGGCGGTGTGCTGGTCAGCGGCGGAAACATGGCGAACTTTGTGTGTTTCCTCGCAGCGCGCGCTGCCAAGGCGGATTGGGATGTCCGCACGCGTGGGGTGGGCGTGGACGCCGGACGCAGGCTGCGCGTGTATGGATCGGCCGAGATGCACACCTGGATTCAGAAAGCCACGGACATGTCGGGGCTTGGCACCGAGGCCATTCGATGGATCCCGACAGGGGCCGACCTTCGCATGGACGTGGACGCCTTGCGGCAACAAATTGTCTCGGACATCGCGGCGGGCGACCTGCCATTCATCGTGGTCGGCACTGCCGGGTCGGTCAGCACCGGTGTCATCGATCGGCTCACGGAGATCAGCGCGTTGTGCAAGGAGCACGGCGTGTGGTTTCACGTGGACGGTGCATATGGCGGATTTGCCGCGGCGCTGCCTCAGGCACCCGATGACCTGCGCGCGTTGAGTCTCGCGGATTCCGTGGCAGTGGACCCGCACAAGTGGCTGTACGCGCCACTTGAAGCCGGCTGCGCCCTCGTGCGCGACGTCGAGGCTTTGCGGGCAGCCTTCGCGTATCACCCGCCGTATTACCACTTCGCCCAGCACGCGTTGAACTACGTGGACCTCGGGCCGCAAAACTCACGTGGGTTTCGTGCGCTCAAGGTGTGGCTGCAAATGAAACACGCCGGCGCCTCGGGCTATCGCGAGATGATCGCAGAGGATATCCGGCTGTCCCGGGTGATGGCTGCGGCCGTAGGTCGTGACCCTGAACTTGAGTTGTTCACCCAGGCGCTGAGCATCGCCACCTTCCGCTACGTGCCGGCAGACATGCGCACGACGATCGGCGCGCCAGCCACCGAGGCCCACCTGGATGCGCTCAATCGCGCGCTGGTGGATCGGCTGCAACGCGGAGGCGAAACGTTCGTCTCGAATGCGGTGCTCCGCGGTCGTTATGTGATGCGCGCATGCATCGTGAACTTCCACACGACCGAACGTGATGTTGAGGCGGTGCCGGACATCGTCGTCCGTATGGGCCGGGTGATCGACGCGGAATTGCGGCCCTGATCCTACCCGAGCCAGACCCGCGCGTTACGGAAGAGGCGCATCCACGCGCCATCTTCGCCCCACCCGGCCGGGGCCCAGGAATTCTGCACCGTGCGGAACACGCGCTCAGGGTGCGGCATCGTGATGGTCACGCGGCCGTCTTCTGAGCACACTGCCGCTACGGCTCCGGCAGACCCGTTGGGATTGGCCGGGAAGCGTTGCGTCTGGCGACCAAAGGTGTCCACATACCGAAGGGCCACGCCACGCCTGGCCTCCAGCGCCGAAAGGTCAGACGCGTCGCCAAACTCCGCCTGACCTTCGCCATGCGCCACCACGATCGGAATCTGCGAGCCGTGCATGCCGGCCAATAACACCGACGGACTGTCCTCGACGCGCACCAGCGCTACTCGGGCCTCGTACTGTTCTGAGAGGTTCCGCACGAATCGCGGCCAGTGTGATGAGCCCGGCACCAGGTCGCGCAGGTTCGAGATCATCTGACAGCCATTGCACATGCCGACGGTGAACGTGTCGGTGCGCGCAAAAAACGCCGCGAACTGATCGCGGGCCCGGGCGTTAAACAGAATGGTCTTCGCCCACCCCTCGCCGGCGCCAAGCACGTCGCCGTACGAAAAACCTCCACACGCCGCCATGCCCTTGAAGGCACCCAGGTCAACCCGGCCCCCGAGGATGTCGCTCATGTGCACATCCACAGTCGAGAAGCCGGCGCGGTCGAACGCTGCGGCCATTTCGTACTGCCCGTTTACACCCTGCTCACGGAGGATCGCGATGCGTGGACGCACGCCGGTGGCGATGAAGGGCGCAGCATGGTCCTGGGTCGTCGGGAACGTCAGCGACGCCGACAGGCCCGGGTCGGCATCATCGAGCAGGGCGTCGTACTCTTCGCGCGCGCAGTCGGGATTGTCCCGGCGACTCTGCATCGCGAAGCTCAGCTCGCCCCAGGCTCGATGGAGATCCACGCGTGATGCGCTGTAAATCTCCTGACCGCCGGCTTTCACTCGCAGGGTCGCGCCGGGCACCGCAGTGCCGATGCGATGTGTCATCGCGCCCAGGCCCGCCGCCGCACAGCGTTCGAGCACAACCGGTATGTCGGCCGACCGCACCTGCAGGACGGCGCCGAGTTCCTCGTTGAACAACACCGCCAGGGCGTCGGCGCCGAGAGACGAGAGATCCACGTCGAGGCCGCAATGACCGGCAAATGCCATCTCCGCGAGCGTGGCAAACAGCCCGCCGTCCGACCGATCGTGGTACGCAAGCAGGTGGCCGCCGGCAAGAGAACGCTGGATGACGTCAAACAACGCAGCCAGCCGCGCCGGATCATCCAGGTCCGGCACTTCGCCACCGACGCGATTCCAGGCCAGGGCAAGAGCAGACCCACCGAGGCGGTTCCTGCCAGCGCCCAGATCGATCACCAACAACTCCGCAGGCACATCCGTGCGCAGGACAGGCGTCACACACGCCCGCACATCGAGCACGGGCGCGAAGGCCGAGACAATCAGCGACAGCGGCGCGGTGACGACGTGGTCGCGACCGGCTGAGTGCCACCGCGTCTGCATGGACAACGAGTCCTTGCCGACAGGAATAACCAGGCCCAGGGCAGGACACAGCTCCATGCCGACGGCCCGGACGGTATCAAACAGCGCCTGGTCCTCGCCGGGTTGGCCCGCGGCCGCCATCCAGTTGGCCGAGAGTTTCACGTCGCTCAGTTTCGCGATGCGTGCGCTTGCGATGTTGGTGATGGCCTCCGCCACGGCCATGCGGCCAGACGCCGGCGCGTCCATCATGGCGAGTGGTGTGCGTTCGCCCATCGCCATCGCCTCGCCGACGTACGCGTCGTAGCCGGTCAGGGTCACGCCCGCGTCGGCCACCGGCACCTGCCACGGGCCCACCATCTGATCACGGCTCACCAACCCGGTGACACTTCGGTCGCCGATGGTGACAAGAAAGCCCTTGCTCCCGACCGCAGGCATACGAAGCACACGTTCAACCGCGTCAGCCACGGTGATGCCGTCGAGCGACAGCCCATGGTCCGCGGTCGCCCCACGTGTGAAGGCCCGCCGCATCTTTGGCGATTTACCAAACAACACCGACAGCGGCAGATCCACCGGGGTGGGCCCGAGCTGCGGGTCCGCCACTTCCAGGTGCGGAGCAGCCAGGGCCTCTCCCACCACGGCAAAGGGGCAACGTTCGCGTGCGCAAATCTCGCGGAAGGTCGCGAGGCTGGCAGGGTCAATGGCCAGCACGTACCGTTCCTGTGCCTCGTTGCACCAGATCTCCAAAGGCGAGAGTGCCGCGTCGGCGCTTGGAATGCTGCGCAGGTCGATCCTGCCGCCGCGGCCGCCATCCTTCACCAGTTCCGGCAGCGCGTTCGACAAACCACCCGCACCCACGTCGTGAATGAACCGGATCGGATTCTGGTCCCCACGCTGCCAGCATCGATCGATCACTTCCTGGCAACGATGCTGCATCTCGGCGTTGTCACGCTGCACCGACGCGAAGTCCAACTCGGCGTCGCTGGCGCCCGAGGACATCGACGATGCCGCACCGCCTCCGAGGCCAATCAACATGGCCGGCCCACCCAGGACCACGAGCAGCGACCCCGCAGGCATGTCGCGTTTGCGCACGTGCGGCTCGCGGATATTCCCCAGGCCGCCGGCAATCATGATCGGCTTGTGGTAGCCGCGGACCTGGCCCCGGTCGAACTGTTCAAGTGTGCGGAAGTATCCGCAAATTGCCGGCCGGCCAAATTCGTTGTTAAACGCGGCCGCGCCAATTGGGCCGTCGATCATGATCTGCATCGCCGAAACGATACGGTCAGGTTTGCCGTGGTTTTCCTCCCAGGGCTGCTCGTATCCCGGCACGCGCAGGTTCGAGACGCTGAAGCCCACCAGACCAACCTTCGGCCGGGCACCGATCCCGACCGCACCCTCGTCGCGAATCTCGCCGCCTGATCCGGTGGAGGCTCCAGGATAGGGCGCGATTGCCGTCGGATGATTGTGGGTCTCCACCTTCATCAGGATGTGCACAGGCTCGTCGTGAAACGTGAACTGGCCTGTGGCCGGGTCAGGAAACCAGCGCCGCGTGTGGTGTCCGCGAATCACCGCCGCGTTGTCGGAGTACGCACTCAGGACATCGGAGGCGTCGCCCCGCTCATAGGTGTTGCGAATCATGCCGAACAGGCTCTTGGCCTGCTCCGTTCCGTCAACCGTCCACGTGGCGTTGAAGATCTTGTGCCGGCAGTGTTCGCTGTTCGCCTGCGCGAACATCATCAGCTCGACATCCGTGGGATTGCGGCCGAGTTCGACGAATGCCGCGCAGAGGTACTCAATCTCATCGGGCACGAGGGCAAATCCGAACTCGCGATTCGCGCGCTCGAGCGCCTCCCGGCCCCCACCCAGCAAATCAATCGTCACCAGCGGGCGAGCCGGCTCATGCGCAAACAACCTCGCCGCATCGTCGAGCCGGTCGAGTACGTGCTCCACCATCCGGTCGTGCAACGACGCCGCGATCCGCAGGCGCGACGACGCCAGTATGCCCGCGTCGGCATCGACGTAGAACGCGATGCCCCGCTCGACGCGTTTCACGTTCGATAGGCCCGTGTTACGCGTGATGTCCGTGGCCTTGCTGGACCAAGGCGAGACTGTTCCAGGTCGGGGGACCACCAGAAAGAGCGCCCCCCGCTCCTCCACCTCGGCGCGCCGGGGGCCGTAGTGGAGCAGGCGTTCGAGCAGGTCGCGCTCGGGCGCGTCGAGCGTTCCGTCTACATCGACAAAATGCACAAATCGCGCATTCAACGCAGTGATGCCCGCGGTGTGGGCGCGCAGAGTGTCGAGCAGGCGATTGAGGCGAAAAGGAGAGAGCGCTGCGGCGCCAGGGAGTGTCAGCATGCCGAAGAGCTAAAGTGTACAGCAGCGCTACGTTTCAGACGAATCGTCGAGTTCCTGGCGCTTGCGCCGCGGCCGGATGTCGTACCGCTTGATCATCTCGTTCAGGGTCGTCGGCTTGATGTCCAGCAATTCGGCCGCCCGCTTCTGCACACCGCCCGCCGCCTCGAGCGCGGACTCAATCCAGCGGCGCTCGGCGTTCGCCAGTACTTCCTTGAGCGGAATGCCTTCGGGCGGAACAACGAAGTCCGCATCCTTGAACTCGCGGTTGAACCGCACCTGATCGGGAATCAGGTCCACGCCAATTTCCCGCTCGGGACACAACACGACGGCGCGTTCGATCACGTTCTCCAGTTCGCGCACGTTGCCCGGCCAGTCATAGGCCATGAGCAGGTCCAGCGCCTCCGGCGTGACGAACCAGCCCGACTTGCGGCTGTCCTCACCGTGTTTCTCGAGGAAGTGCTGCACGAGCAGCGGAATATCCTCCTTGTGGTCGCGCAGCGCGGGCATCTGAACGGGGATGACGTTGAGCCGGTAGAACAGGTCTTCGCGGAACCGGCCTTCAGCCACGCTCTTTCGCAGGTCCACATTCGTCGCCGCGATGATGCGGACGTCCACCTTGATGGTGTCCAGGCCGCCGAGGCGCATGAATTCTCGAGCCTGGATGACCCGCAGCAGTTTGGCCTGCGTCTCAAGCGGCACGTTGCCGATCTCGTCGAAAAAGATTGTCCCCCGGTCGGCCATCTCGAACAGGCCCTTCTTCATGGCCACCGCGCCGGTGAACGCGCCCTTGACGTGGCCAAACAACAGCGACTCGAGCAGGTCAGGCGGCAGGTTGCCGGAATTGACGGTCACGAAGGCTTTGTCCGCACGCGCGGAGTGGCGATGGCACGCCTGCGCCACCAGTTCCTTCCCCGTGCCGCTTTCTCCCTGGATCAGCACCGTCGTGCGGCTTGGCGCGGCGCGGGCCACCAGATCGTAAATGGCACGCATCTTCGGGCTGCCGCCGATGATCTGGTCGAAGCGGTGGCTTCCCAGCTTCAACCGGTTCCGCAATTCCAGGTTCTCGCGCTGCAGGCGCCGGCGCTCCACGGCGTTGTGCAGCACCACCAGCACTTCGTCGTTTTTGAACGGCTTGGTGAAATAGTGAAATGCGCCCTGCTTGGTGGCACGCACGGCCGTGTCGATCGTGCCGAACGCGGTAATCATGACCACGGGCAGTGTGTCGTCGCTCCGGCGAATTTCGTCGAGCACTTCAAGGCCGCTGCGATCGGGCAGCATCAGATCCAGGAGCACGGTATCGAAGTCGTTGTCGGCCAGCAGCGCAAGTCCGTCAGCCGCGGTGGCCGCCGTGCGCACCGCACATCCGTCCATCGTGAGCAACGCATGAAGCGCCTCCCGGATGATTTCCTCGTCGTCAATAACCAGAACGTTCGCGGGCGAATCAGTCATCAGTGAGCCAGGGCCTCTTTTGCACCGGCGGGCGTCGCCGGCAGGGTCAACACAAACCGCGTCCCCTGCCCCACCACACTCTCACAGGTGAGCGTGCCGGCGTGTTCCTGGACGATGCCGTAGGTGACGGAGAGGCCAAGGCCTGTGCCGCGGCCGTCGGCCTTGGTGGTGAAAAACGGATCGTAGATACGCGAGATGTGCTCGGACGGGATGCCCGAACCGGTGTCCGCCACTTCCACGGTGACCGTGTCGCCGGAGGCGGCAGTGGACACCGACAGCCATCCACCCTTCGGCATGGCATCACGCGCGTTGAGAAACAGATTCAGGAACACCTGCTGCAATTGGTACTCGAAACCCCGAATCGGCGCCGCCGGAGCCAGATCCCGACGCACCTGGATCCGGCTGCCGCGGAACTGGTGCTCGAGTAACGACAATACGTCACTGATGACCGCATTGAGGTCGAGCGGCGCCGCCTCGCCCTCGGAAGGCCGCGCCAGGTTCAGCAGGCTGTTGACGATCTTGGCGGCGCGGAAGGTCTGCCGCTCGATCTTCTCCAGCAGCTGGGTCCTGGGATCAGCCGGGTCTGCTTTGTCGAGCAGCATCTGGGTGAAGCTCGAGATGCCCGTGAGCGGCGTGTTGACCTCGTGCGCCACGCCGGCAGCCAGCAAGCCGATCGCCGCCATCTTCTCGGAGACGCGCAGCTGTTCCTCAAGGCTTGCGCGGTCGGTAATGTCCTCGATCACGATGATCCAGCCGGCCTTGGCCCCGTCGGTGGTTTGAAAGGGCGCGATGCCGGCGTTCACAAGCAACGGCCGCGCAAGGCCGGCAGGACCGGATGTCAGCGATGCGCGCAGCAGCGTGGCGCCCTCGGGCGTCTCGCGCCGCGCAGACATCAGCAGTTCCACAAACGACGCCGGAAACAACGCCGAGATGCGGCGGCCGATGGCGCGGGTGCGATCGAACTGGAACATCTGCTCCAGTCGGCGGTTCCAGCGCAGCACCCGATCGTCGAGATCGATGACGAACAGGCCGTCGCTCAACGACTCCACGACGCTGTCGCCGAACTGGCGCAGGCGCTCGATTTCATCCGCCTTCACGCTCAATTGCCGATATAGCCGCGCGTTCTCAAGAGCCGTCGCAGCCTGGCTGGCCACGGCGCCGAGCAACGCCATGTCCTCACTCGAGAGGGGTTCGAAGCGGGCGCGCCGGCCCACGGCGAGCACGCCGATCGTGACCTGCTTGGTGACGCAAGGCACAAACGCATGCCACCCCGCCAGCCGCCACTCCTCCCCCTCATCGCCGATCAGGCGCCGCAGGGGCTGCGGGTCGTCCATGCTGACCGTCTGCCCGGCCAACAATCGCTGTCCGAGCGCGGAGTCGCGCGAGATCTCCACGGGCCCGTTGTCGGTGCCGCCTGTGGCCACAGCGACAAAGGCCCCGCCGGTTTCCGGGTCGGTCAGGAGCAGCGCCATCCGATCGACCACCAGCGTCTCGCGTACGCGTTCGACCAGCCGCGTACTGAGGCGCTCCAGATCCAGGTCGCTGTTGAGTTCGCGCGCAAACGTGACCAGCGCCCGGCGGTAGTCGTAACGGTCGCGATAGTAGAGCCGGTCGAGACCGCCTTGAATCACGTTCCACAACCGCGGCGCCACAAGCACCACGACCAACGTCGCAAACAGCGCCCAGAAGCTATTGTCGTTTTGCGGATGCGGCCGCAACAGGCCGACGATGGCGAGCGTGCCCTGATAAATGGCCACCAGCACCAAACCGACAAACGACACGACCAACGCGCGCTTGATGATGACCTCGACGTCCATCAACCGGTAGCGGACGATAGCCGATGCGAAGGCCAGCGGAATGCAGCCGAGCAATAGCGCAGAGTACTCGCCGTAGGGCACCTTATCTGTCCAGCCAAGCAGGAACGGGATGGCATACGCCGTCACGAAGGGAATGGCACCAATGCCAGAGCCCCAGACTATCCATCGCATCTGCCGCCGGGCGGTGATCGACCGCAGCCGGCCCAGTGCCTGAATCATCAGCGTGAGGCCACCGAGCAGACAGGCCGACAGATACACAAGCTCGATGTTCTCGATCTGCGCGAGACGGCGCACCATCTCATCGCCAGGCAACCAGCGCAGCGCCGCAACCCTGGCCGCCGCCAGCAGCAACGCCGGCAGATACAGGAGCGGCACCGTGCGACGGCCCAGATCACTGCGCACCCAGGCCTGCGGCCGCTCTGGAAACACGAGCGCGAAGTGCAGGAATAACGGCGGCAGCAGGACCATGGCCACCGCGTCAGACCAGTAGAAGAATCGATCGGTGCCCGTGTATTCACCGGTGGTGGTGAACGCGCACACCCCGAAGAAGGCAACGGTCAGCCAGAAGAAGTGCAGGGTGGCCGTGTCGTTGGGCCGCCGGAGACGAACTGAGGCTCCCACCAGCAGCGCGAAGATGCCGACTGCGGCGAGCGGGTAATACAGGCCGTAGGGTGGTCCCGGGGCCAGCGCCAGCCGCACCGAGATGAGGTCTTCGACCGCGCCTCGCGACACGGCGTACGTGACGGCGCCGCCGGCGGGCAGTCCCTGCAGGGTCCGCGCCACATCCGCTGCGGACTCCACCGGGATGTTGTCGATCGCCCAGAGGGTGTCACCCTTCCGTACACCGGCCAGATCGGCCGGTGACCCTGGTGATACTTCAAATGCCTGCACGGCTGAGCCGCCGTCGCTCGTCCAGAACACCCCATCGTCGATCGCGGCCTTTTCCTGGTAATCGCGTACGACGAACATGTTGACGAGGGCGACCGCGATCAGCGCGGTGGATACCGTGACGGGTACCGCGATGCGCAAGAGCGGACGAACGTGGGTAATAAGGCGGGACATTCAGCAGAAGGAAGCGCCCCAGCCGGGGCCGCGACGAGGCTGGAGAGGTTAGAACCTCACCTGCACACCACCGAGCACCCGCCGTGGCGTGCGGACGGTCAAAAGCTCGTCATAAAACGAGCTCGCGTTCTCGGGATCGCGGAAGAGGTTGCTGATGCTCACCATGAACTCGATCCGGCCGCCCCCGAGCGTCCGCAGAGGCAGCGCCTGCCGGAGTTGCACGGCGAAACGGCCGTCGAACATCGCCGCGAGTCCTTCGGTATCCTGCCGCGTGAACGCGCTGTTGACGCGATACGCCACCGACAGGATGGTCGACGTGTCAGGAATCGAGGCCTCAAGCGTGCTTGTGACATCGTGCAGGCGTTCGCGCTCTGCACGCACCGCCGACGGCATCACCCGGGCAATATCAGCCGCCTCAGCGCCGAACACCCAACGTGCGTGACTGATTGAGTACTCCACCGATGCCTTCACCAGCGGCGTCACGTTTCCGGCCGCGCGCAGTGCCCACCCGTCGAGCCGCACGCTGCCGGGGCTCGCCACGTAGTAGTGCCCCACGGCCTTCGACGCGTTCACACCGAACATCGTGGCCAGCTGATCGCGCGAGTCTTCGTGGAACCAGCGCACGCCGATGACCATCGGCTGGCCAATCGCACCCAGGTCGTGCTCAACGCCGGCTTCATAACGCCGTACGCGTTCGGATCGGAAGGGCGCTCCAGGCACCAGGCTGGCGAACGTCCTCTCGGGCGGCAGCCAGGGTCCGGACGTGGGCGGTGGCAGGAACTCATCTGCGCCGGGCGCGACCACCGAGTTCGAGACCAGGCCTCTGAATGAGGTCTGCGGTGCGATACCGAGACGGAACCCGACACGCGGGCTGATAAAGTCCTGCCCGGCGACGTAATCGTACCGGTCAAGGCGCAGGCCGTAATCAATTTCGAGGCCGGGCTGCACACGCCACCGGTCGTGACCAAACACACTCGCCACCGCGCGTCCGGCGCCGGGCGTCGTCAACTGCGCCATGCCGAAGTCGTCCACTGCGCGCTGCGCGCCGTAGGACATCCCCACGCGGAACGCGTGCGCCTGCACATCACGCGCCTCGTACTCGCCAAGCACCACCCACGAGGCCAGACCGCCCGTGCTCAACGCGCCGCGCAGCCGCCAATCGCCGTGTACGCCGATGGGCGCACCCACCGCCATGTACGCGATGCCGCGCGGGTCGCGGTCTGGAAGACCGCCCTGAGTGGTGGACATCGCCGTGGCGGTCAACACGTTGACCTGTCCACTGAAATGCGTGTCGGCAAAAAACGATGTCGCGGCGCGGGCAGACTCAACGACCGCCCAGTCAAGAAACGACGGCAGGTAGCGGAAGTCTGTGCGGCGCGGCCGCTGCCCCGACTCGTCGCGCAGGATCGTACGCGGCAGATGCCGGAGATACCAGGAGTGCAAGCTGCCTTTTTCCGGCGGCGCGGCTGCGGCGGTACGTGCGGGCGCGGCGCCCGGGTCGGTCAGACCCACCGACGCGATCAACACGCGCCGCTCGGGCAACTCCGGCAACTTCGTGATCATGATGTTCCGCTTGAGATGCATGCTCGCGCCCACACGCACCAAAGCCCGGTAGGGAGAGACGTAGCCCGCGTGGGTGGCCCGCAGCACATACTCGCCGGGCACCAGAGACAAATTGAAACTGCCGGTCGCATCCGTCCGCGCCTGCGCCTGAATGGTACCGATGGCCGACACCGCCACGCCCGCCACGATCTGGCCGAGGTCATCGCGCACCACGCCGCTCACGACACCCGATCGCACAGCCGCCTCCACGCTGACGGGACGCGGTGCGCGCGCAAGCTGCGCCATCGCCGGCGACGCACTAATCGTGACGACGGCGACGGCAGCGATTATTGATGCGGCAGGTCGGGGCATCCACCCTCTCATTTCAGGTTGCTTCAGACGTCATGGTAGGCCACGATCTGAGTCAAGTCAAACCCTTGATAGTCGGCATGTTACACTGCCGACGACCGTGAAAATACAGAGCATTTTTTCCCGTCAAATCCTCGATTCCCGCGGCAACCCCACCGTTGAAGTGGATGTGACCCTCGATTCTGGGGCACTGGGCCGGGCCGCCGTGCCCTCTGGCGCATCAACCGGCAGCCGCGAAGCACTCGAACTTCGTGACGGCGACAAGGGGCGCTACCTCGGCCGGGGCGTGCTCAAAGCCGTGTCACACATCAACACGGAGATCGCCGCCGCGCTTCAGGGCGAAGCCCCGGACCAGCGTTCCATCGACGCGCAACTCGTGGCACTCGACGGCACGCCGAACAAGGCCCGCCTGGGCGCCAACGCGCTGCTGGGCGTGTCGATGGCTGTCCTGCGGGCCGCCGCTGCCGGACGCGGCATCCCCCTGTGCGAACACATCGTGTCGCTGCTCGATGCCCCGGTCGAAGGCGCGGGCACGCTGCTGCCGGTGCCGATGATGAACATCCTCAACGGCGGCGCTCACGCCGACACCAACGTGGACTTCCAGGAGTTCATGGTGATGCCCATCGGCCTGCCGTCCTTCTCTGAAGGCCTGCGAGCCGGCACCGAAACCTTCCATGCGCTGCGTGGACTCCTCAAGGCGCGAGGCCTCGCCACCGGCGTGGGCGACGAGGGCGGCTTCGCCCCGAGCCTCGCCTCCAATCGCGAAGCCGTCGAGCTGGTGCTTGAGGCCATTCACCGCGCCGGCTTCACACCGGGCCGCGACATGGTGGTGGCCCTCGACGTGGCCGCCAGCGAATTCTGGGATGCGGCCGAAGGCGCCTACGTTCTGGCGAAATCCGGCGAAGGCCGTCGCTCGTCCGACCAGATGATTGCGCTCTATGACGACTGGACCCGCCAGTACCCGATCGCCTCAGTGGAAGACGGGCTGGCCGAAGGCGACTGGCCCGGCTGGTCGCGCCTGACCGCCGCCATCGGCAACCGCGTCCAACTCGTGGGCGACGACGTGTTCGTGACGAACCCGGCGATTCTTCGGCGCGGCATCGACGAACGCGTCGGCAACGCGTTGCTCGTCAAGCTGAATCAGATCGGCACCGTCTCCGAGACGCTCGACGCCATGGCCATCGCCCGCCGCGCGGGGTACGCCTGCGTGATGTCCCATCGCTCCGGCGAAACCGAAGACAGCACGATTGCCGACCTCGCGGTGGGCACGGCCGCCGGCCAAATCAAAACAGGCTCGGCCAGCCGCTCCGATCGCACCGCCAAATACAACCAGTTGCTGCGCATCGAGGAAGCACTCGGCACCGCAGCCACGTACGCGGGCCGCAGCGCCCTCGCGCACCTGAGAACCGTCTGATGAAACGACTCGTGCTGCTCCGGCACGGCCAGAGCACCTGGAACCAGGAAAACCGCTTCACCGGCTGGACCGACGTTGATCTCAGCGAACTCGGACGACAGGAAGCCCTGGCGTCAGGACAACTGCTGCGCGCCGCCGGCGACACCTTCGACATCGCCTACACGTCTGTCCTCAAGCGCGCGATTCGTACGTGCTGGATCGTGCTCGACGAACTGGATCAGATGTGGATTCCGGTGGAACGCAGCTGGCGGCTCAACGAGCGCCACTATGGCGGACTGCAGGGACTCAACAAAGCCGAGACCGCGGCGAAACATGGCGATGCGCAGACCCACCTCTGGCGGCGCAGCTACGACATCCCGCCGCCGCCACTGGCGCTCGACGACCCGCGTCACCCGTCACACGACCCGCGGTATGCCACACTCGCGCCGGCCGATTGCCCCGCCACCGAATCACTGAAGGACACCGTGGCGCGGTTCCTGCCCTTCTGGAACAACACCATCGCGCCCGCGATCCTGCAGGGTCGCCGCGTGCTCATCGTGGCTCACGGCAACAGCCTCCGCGCGCTCGTGAAGCACCTTGATGGCATCTCTGACGCCGCCATCGCGGACCTCAACATCCCGACCGGCATCCCGCTCGTCTACGAACTGGACGACAGCCTGGTGCCTATCCGGCACTACTACCTTGGGGACGAAGCCGCGGCCGCGAAGGCGGCCGCCGCGGTGGCGCAACAAAGCCGCGCCGGAGCCTGAGCCCTACTCGACTTCTTTTTCGGTGGGCTCGTCGGCCGAGATCCTCAACGACTTGAGGAACCGGCGATCGTTGGATGTGATTTCGATGGGCGGCCGCGCCGGAGGCAGGGCCTTCATGCCACGCGCCGCCTGCGCCCCATCGGCAGGCGTCCGGCTCGCAAACCCGATCGAGGCTTCAAGCGATACCTTCAAGTCGTATCCGGCCTCGCGCGCTTTCTCAAGACACGCTTCCACTCGCGCGTCGTCGGCCACTGCAGCCGAAATGGCTTCGACCATGTCTCGCGCAAGTTGGTTCACTACCGGATCCATAAAGGCCTCCCTGCCGCCGAAGCGGGAAAACTGGGGGGATTGTACCAAAACGGCAGCAACGTGTGGGACTGCTAGAATCACCTCGAATGCCTGAGGCCGAATTTCCCGGTGTGTTTCCGTTCACACGCGGGATTCAACCCACGATGTACCGGGGTCGGCTGTGGACGATGCGGCAGTATGCCGGGTTCGGGACAGCCGCCGAGTCCAATGCGAGGTACCGCTACCTGCTGGCGAATGGCGTCAGCGGCCTGAGTGTCGCGTTCGACCTGCCGACACAGATGGGGTACGACTCCGATCATCCGATGGCTGCCGGCGAGGTGGGCCGCGTCGGCGTGGCGATCGATTCGCTGGACGACATGGCGATGCTGTTCGACGGCATCCCTCTGGGTGACGTCTCCACGTCGATGACCATCAATGCGACGGCCATCATTCTGCTGGCGCTGTACGTGGCGGTGGCGCGACGGCAGGGCGTGCCGCTGGCGCGACTGGCGGGCACCATCCAGAACGATGTGCTCAAGGAATACATTGCGCGCGGCACGTACATCTATCCGCCGCGCCATTCGCTGCGGATCGTGACCGACATCTTCGCGTGGTGCGAACGGGACCTGCCCAACTGGAACACGATTTCCATCAGCGGGTATCACATTCGTGAAGCGGGATCGACGGCGGTGCAGGAGGTGGCGTTCACGCTGGCCAATGGCATCGCGTATGTGGAGTCGGCGATGGCGGCCGGCCTGGACGTCAACCAGTTCGGCCAGCGCCTGTCGTTCTTCTTTGCTGCGCACAACGACTTCATCGAAGAAGTGGCGAAGTTTCGCGCCGCGCGCCGGCTGTGGGCCCACATCATGCGCGACCGGTTTGGCGCCACGAACCCACGGGCCCAGCAACTCCGGTTTCACACGCAGACCGGCGGGTCCACCCTCACTGCGCAGCAGCCCGACAACAACATCGTTCGGGTGGCGCTGCAGGCGATGGCGGCCATCCTGGGTGGCACGCAGTCGCTGCACTGCAACGGCCGCGACGAAGCACTCGCGCTGCCCACCGAGGATGCGGCCCGCCTGGCGCTGCGCACCCAGCAGATCATCGCGGAAGAAACAGGCGTGGCAAACACCGTGGACCCGGTGGGCGGCTCCTGGGCGATCGAGGAACGCACCGACGCCATTGCCGACGAGGCGCGCGCACTCATCGCGCGCATTGACGACGCGGGGGGCACCATTGCGGCCATCGAGGCCGGGCAGATTCAACGCCAGGTGCAGGACGCGGCGTATGCCGCGCAGTTGCGGATCGATCGGCGCGAGACGATCGTGGTGGGCGTGAATCAGTTCAACACCGGCGAGCAGTCGCCGATTGAAGTCATGCAGCTCGACCCGGGCGGCGAAGCGCGGCAGGCGGCGGCCGTGGCCGCGGTGCGGGCGCGCCGTGACCAGCAGGCCTGCAGTCAGGCGCTTGAGGCCCTGGCGGCCGCGGCGAGAGGAACGATGAACCTGGTGCCGCCGGTGCTGGCCGCGGTGGAGGCCCACGCGACGCTGGGCGAAATCTCGGATACGCTTCGCGGCGTCTTTGGCGAACACAGTGAACTCCACGTCTGACGCCCCGCTCCTGCGCGTCGATCGACTGCGCACGGTCTTCACCCTGCCGGATGGGCGTGACGTGGCCGCCGTGGATGACGTGTCGCTGGCCGTGCGCGCAGGCGAAACGCTCGGGCTGGTCGGCGAGTCGGGCAGCGGCAAGTCGGTGACCGCCCTGTCGATCCTTCGCCTGGTCATGCCGCCGGGACGCATCACGCAGGGCGAAATCACCTTCGACGGGCGAGACCTGCTGACCCTTGAGGAAAACGAACTACGGGCCATCCGCGGACGCCGGATTGGGTTCGTATTCCAGGAACCGATGGTGGCGCTCAACCCGGTCTACACGATCGGTCAACAGATCGCGGAAACGTTGACCGTGCACGGCCTTGCCCATGGCCCGGCCGCCCGCGCGCGTGCGATCGAATGGCTTCGCGCAGCGCGCGTGCCGGATCCCGAGCGCCGGGCCGGCGAATATCCCCACCAGCTCAGCGGCGGTCTTCGTCAGCGCGCGATGATTGCGCTGGCACTGTGCGCGGAACCTTCACTGGTCATTGCCGACGAACCAACCACGGCGCTCGACGTCACGGTCCAGGCCGAGATCCTGGACCTGCTTCGTGAACTCCGCGCATCGCTCGGTCTCGCACTGCTGCTGATCACGCACGACCTGGGCGTGGTGGCCGAAATGGCCGACCGCGTGGCCGTCATGTATGGCGGCCGAATTGTGGAAGACGGCCCGGTCGCCGATGTGTTCAAGACGCCGGCGCATCCGTACACGCGCGGCCTGCTGGCGTGCCTGCCGGGCTCGGCTGATGGCCGGCGCCTCACGGCGATTGCCGGCACCGTGCCGTCACTCGGACAATTCCCGCCGGGGTGTGCGTTTGCTCCCCGCTGCGTCGAACGCCTTCCGGTGTGCGACACCATTCCCCCAGCCGTGACCGCGCCAGTCGGCGTCGAAGGCGCCGGCCGCTCAGTCCGGTGCTACCTGCACGGCCATGCCACGGGAGGCGGCGCGTGACAGCACTGCACGTCAGCACTCCCCTCTTGCAGGTCTCGCATCTCGTAAAGGAGTTCCGCCGCGGCGGATGGCTGCGCAGCGGCGGCACCGTGCGCGCTGTTGACGACATCAGTTTCGATGTGCGACCCGGCGAGACGTTCGGCCTGGTCGGTGAATCCGGCTGTGGAAAGACGACCACCGGCCGCTGCATCCTGCGGCTGATCGAGCCCACATCGGGACAGGTCATCTTCAAGGGCACCGACCTGGCAGCGCTCAACGCACGAGACCTGCGGCGCGCCCGTCGCGATCTCCAAATCGTCTTTCAGGATCCCTATTCGTCGCTCAACCCCCGCATGCGCGTCGGCGCCATCGTCGAAGAACCGCTCATCATCCATCGCATCGGCACCCGCGAGGAGCGCAAGGCCCGGGTGGCGGAGCTGTTCGGCCTGGTCGGCCTGGACCCGGCGCAGATCTCGAAGTTCCCGCACGAGTTCAGCGGCGGCCAACGGCAGCGCATCGGGCTGGCCCGCGCTCTGGCGCTGAACCCGTCGCTCATCATCGCGGACGAACCGGTCTCGGCTCTGGATGTGTCGGTACAGGCGCAGGTCGTGAATCTTCTGCAGGATCTGCAGGCGAGGCTTGGCCTCACCTACCTGTTCATCGCGCACGACCTGCGCCTGGTGCGGCAGGTCTGCGATCGAGTGGCCGTGATGTATCGCGGCCGCATTGTCGAAAGTGCGCCCGCCAACCAACTCTTCACCAGCCCGGCCCACGCCTACACGCAGGCCCTGCTCTCAGCCGTGCCACGCGTGGACCCGGCCGACCGCACGGAGAGGATTCCCTTCGCGCACGAGGCGTATCAGCCAATGGCGTTGCGCGAAGTTGCGACCGACCACTTCGCGGCAGTCTGAGAAGACTCGCGCCACGCAGGATCACACAGAGACACAGAGACGCAGAGTTTTGTGGTTCTGGCCAAACCCACTCCGCGCCTCTGTGCCATCTCTTGTGATCCGGCGTGATCTGAGGGCCTGCCAGACCTGCTCCCTGTCTCTGTGCCCCTTTGTTATCCGGCGGAGGGCGACGGGCAGGCGGCGCGGGGGCGGACGCGACCGACAGGTAAGCGCGGAGTCTTTTTCTTTTTTTTTTTTTTTTTTTTTTTTTTTTTTTTTTTTTTTTTTTTTTTTTTTTTTTTTTTTTTTTTTTTTTTTTTTTTTTTTTTTTTTTTTTTTTTTTTTTTTTTTTTTTTTTTTTTTTTTTTTTTTTTTTTTTTTTTTTTTTTTTTTTTTTTTTTTTTTTTTTTTTTTTTTTTTTTTTTTTTTTTTTTTTTTTTTTTTTTTTTTTTTTTTTTTTTTTTTTTTTTTTTTTTTTTTTTTTTTTTTTTTTTTTTTTTTTTTTTTTTTTTTTTTTTTTTTTTTTTTTTTTTTTTTTTTTTTTTTTTTTTTTTTTTTTTTTTTTTTTTTTTTTTTTTTTTTTTTTTTTTTTTTTTTTTTTTTTTTTTTTTTTTTTTTTTTTTTTTTTTTTTTTTTTTTTTTTTTTTTTTTTTTTTTTTTTTTTTTTTTTTTTTTTTTTTTTTTTTTTTTTTTTTTTTTTTTTTTTTTTTTTTTTTTTTTTTTTTTTTTTTTTTTTTTTTTTTTTTTTTTTTTTTTTTTTTTTTTTTTTTTTTTTTTTTTTTTTTTTTTTTTTTTTTTTTTTTTTTTTTTTTTTTTTTTTTTTTTTTTTTTTTTTTTTTTTTTTTTTTTTTTTTTTTTTTTTTTTTTTTTTTTTTTTTTTTTTTTTTTTTTTTTTTTTTTTTTTTTTTTTTTTTTTTTTTTTTTTTTTTTTTTTTTTTTTTTTTTTTTTTTTTTTTTTTTTTTTTTTTTTTTTTTTTTTTTTTTTTTTTTTTTTTTTTTTTTTTTTTTTTTTTTTTTTTTTTTTTTTTTTTTTTTTTTTTTTTTTTTTTTTTTTTTTTTTTTTTTTTTTTTTTTTTTTTTTTTTTTTTTTTTTTTTTTTTTTTTTTTTTTTTTTTTTTTTTTTTTTTTTTTTTTTTTTTTTTTTTTTTTTTTTTTTTTTTTTTTTTTTTTTTTTTTTTTTTTTTTTTTTTTTTTTTTTTTTTTTTTTTTTTTTTTTTTTTTTTTTTTTTTTGCGGCGCGGCGGACGTCTTTTTCGACTTGCCCGTCGCGGATGTGGATGGTGCGATGGGCGTGGGCGGCCACTTCCGGCTCGTGCGTCACGAGGATGATCGTGTTGCCGGCCTCGTGGAGGCGCTCGAACAGGCTCATGATTTCCACGCCGGTTTTTGAGTCCAGGTTACCGGTGGGTTCGTCGGCGAGCACGATCGAAGGGTTGTTAACCAGCGCTCGGGCAATGGCCACGCGCTGGCGCTGGCCGCCCGACAGTTCGTTGGGCTTGTGGGTTTTGCGATCTCCCAATTCCACCTTGTCGAGCGCCGTGCTGGCGCGTTCGTGACGCACCTTCGCGCTGACGCCGGCGTAGATCAGGGGCAATTCGACGTTATGGAGCGCGGTGGCGCGAGGCAACAGGTTGAACGTCTGGAACACGAACCCGATTTCCTCGTTCCGGATGCGCGCCAACTCGTCGTCGCTCATCTGGCCCGCCTGTTTGCCGTTGAGCATGTAGGTGCCCTTCGACGGCGTGTCGAGGCATCCGATCAGGTTCATGAGCGTGGACTTGCCTGAACCGCTGGGCCCCATGATCGCCACGTATTCGCCGCGTTCAATGGAGATCGAGACCCCCCGGAGCGCGTGAATTTCTTCGGCGCCCATTACGTAGGTCTTCCACAGGTCGTTGGTTTCGATCAGTGCCATAACTCAAGCCTATACGGGATTAGGGGGAGGGGCGTTCCTCGCCCCCGTGTTAATGACGAAATGCCACAAATGTCCGAAATGGCGAAATGCGGACAAACCAATGCAGGGAAGAATGCCGGAATGTCTTGGCCCTCCAATGGTTGAATCTGCTGCTCCGAGGTCATTCATTCATTGCGCGTCTTGGACATTCGGAAACTTGGTCATTCCCGCACTGCAGACATTTCGCCACTTCGGACATTTGTGACATTTCGCCATTACGAGCGTTAGCTCTCAAGCGCTTCATACTCGTCCTTGAGGCGCCGGATGACGTTCGGATCGGCGAGCGTAGTAGTGTCTCCCAGGGCCTTGCCTTCGGCCACGTCCCGCAGCAGCCGCCGCATGATCTTGCCGGATCGCGTCTTGGGCAGGTCGGCGGCGAAGAGAATCTGGTCCGGCCGCGCGATGGCGCCGATCTTTCGAACCACGTGTTCCTTGAGCTCGTCGCTCAGGCCGGCGGTGGCGATGATTCCCTCTTTCACGGTCACAAACGCGGCGATCGACTGGCCCTTGATCTCGTGAGGGCGCCCGACCACCGCGGCTTCGGCCACCGATGGATGATCGACCAGCGCGCTCTCGATCTCGCTTGTCCCGAGACGATGGCCGGCCACATTCAGCACGTCGTCAACCCGGCCCAGCAGCCAGTAATCACCCTGCTCATCCACGTGAGCGCCGTCGCCCGTGAAATACACCCCGTCGTCCCAGCGGGTCCAGTACTGATCGACGAACCTGGCCGGGTCGCCGTAAATGCCGCGCAACATGCCGGGCCAGGGCTTTGTCAGCGCAAGGAGCCCGCCTCCCTTGGCGACAGCCACGCCTGCTCCGGTGCGAATCTCGGCGACGATGCCGGGAAATGGCTTCGTCGCCGAACCTGGCTTGAGCGAGGTGAGCCCAGGCAGCGGCGCAATCATGATGTGGCCGGTCTCGGTCTGCCACCACGTATCCACCACAGGGCAGCGATGCCGGCCGATGTGTTCGTGGTACCACATCCACGCTTCGGGGTTGATGGGTTCGCCGACCGAACCCAGAAGGCGCAGCGACGAAAGATCGCGCTTGGCGGGCCACTCGGTGCCCCACTTCATGAACGCGCGAATCGCAGTTGGCGCGGTGTAGAAGATGGTGACGCCGTAGCGTTCCACAATTTCCCAGAAGCGATCTTTCGACGGCCAGTCGGGCGCGCCCTCATACATCACCACGGTGGCGCCGTTCTGCAGCGGTCCGTACACGACGTAGCTGTGACCGGTGACCCAGCCGATGTCGGCGGTGCACCAGTACACGTCGGTGTCCTTCAGGTCGAAGACCCACTTTGTGGTGGCATAGGTGCCCACGAGGTAGCCGGCGGTGGTGTGCACGATGCCCTTGGGTTTGCCGGTGGTGCCAGAGGTGTAGAGGATGTAGAGCATGTCCTCTGCGTCCATCGGCTCGGGCGGGCAGTCCGCGGACGCGTCCTGCATCAAGCGGTGGTACCAGTGGTCGCGGCCTTCCTTGACGTGCACCGGATACATGTCACCCGCGTGCCGCCGCACGAGCAGGACGTTGCGAATCGAGGGTGTGTCCTGGAGAGCTTCGTCGGCCGTCTGTTTCAACGGCACGATGTGTCCGCGGCGGTAGCCGCCATCGGCAGTGATGAGCAACGAGGCTTGTGCGTCGTTGATGCGATCGCGCAGCGCTTCGGCGCTGAACCCGCCGAAGACCACCGAGTGCACGGCGCCGATGCGTGCGCAGGCGAGCATCGCGATGGCGAGTTCGGGAATCAGCGGCAGGTAGATGGCGACGCGGTCGCCCTTCGTCACACCAAGCGACTTCAGGACGTTGGCGCATTGACAGACCTGACGGTACAAGTCCCAGTACGTGAGTGTGCGGCGGTCGCCCGGCTCACCTTCCCAGATCAGTGCGGCCGTGTTGCGGCGCGATGTCCGCACGTGGCGGTCCAGGCAATTGACGCTCGCGTTGAGCTGGCCGCCGACAAACCATTTCGCATGGGGCGGCTGCCAGTCCAGCACCTGGGTCCAGGGGCGCGTCCATTCGAGTTCCGCGGCGAATCCCGCCCAGAACGCTTCTGGGTCCGCGGCGGCACGTTCGTAGACGGACGGGTCGTTGGCGATCGCATTGGCGCGCCAGTCCGCAGACGGCTCGAACACACGCTGCTCGTTGAGCAGCGCGTTGATTTCGGGCCCGCGGGGTGCGGTCGGGCTCACGCGGTCGGCCCGACCATCCCGTCCGGGGTGGCCTTCTTGCGGAAGAACGCAGTTCCCAGCAACGCGCCCAGCATGCCGAACACGGCATACAGCGGCACCGTGATGGCCACCATGAGCAGCGCGAGCGACGGTCCCGTCGCAAACCCGCGGATCATCTCCATCGTCTCGGGCGGCATGTTGGGAATGTTCGCCAGAGCCTGCTCAATGGCGTCCTGCTGCACGCCGCCAGTGAGGCGAATCATGAGGGCGCTGGCCACGCTCGAGAGGAGGCCGCCAACCGCGCCGGCGATAAGGCCGCTCAGCGCCGCCGCAGAGGTCTCGATCGGCTTCGGCGTGTTCTGCTGCTCCAGATAGGTCGTCAGCAGTCCGCCTGTGATGACCCAGAGACAACAACACACGTTGAACGCCCCGATGACGGGCAGCGCCGACAACACACCGATGAAGAGACCGCCGAGCAGTGCGGGTTGGAAACGGGCCATGGGCGTCCTTCTGTTGGTGTGGATCAGTCGTAGTATTCGCGACCGAGGTGCGTGATGAGTTCTTCACCGCGCATGTATCGGAGTGTGTTCTTCAGCTTCATCAGCTGGATGAAGAGGTCGTGCTCCGGGTACAGCTCCGGCACGTGCATTGGGCTCTTGAAGTAGAACGAGAGCCACTCCTGGATGCCTTTGAACCCGGCGCGCTTGGAGAGGTCCAGGAACAGCGCCACGTCGAGCACGATCGGCGCGGCCAGGATGCTGTCGCGGCACAGGAAATTGATCTTCAACTGCATCGGGTAGCCGAGCCACCCGAAGATGTCGATGTTGTCCCAGCCTTCTTTGTTGTCGCCGCGCGGCGGATAGTAGTTGATGCGCACGACGTGCGAGATGTCCTTGTAGAGGTCGGGATAGAGGTGCGGCTGGAAGATGTAGTCGAGCGCGCCCTTCTTGCTCTCTTCCTTCGACTTGAACGACTCGGGGTCGTCGAGCACCTCGCCGTCGCGGTTGCCCAGGATGTTGGTGGAGTACCAGCCGGCCACGCCAATCAGCCGCGCTTTGAGGCCGGGGGCGATGATCGTCTTGATCAGCGTCTGGCCCGTCTTCATGTCGCTGCCGCAGATGGGCGAACCCGTCTTGTTGGCCAACTCGCGGAGCGCCGGCACTTCGGCGCTGAGGTTGGGCGCCGCGTTCCCGTACGGCAGGCCCTCCGACAGGGCCGCATAGCAATAAATCTGGCTCGGCGAAATCGCGGGGTCGTTGTCGACCAATCCCTTTTCAAACGCCGCCAGGGTCGCATGACACGCCTGCTCGGTCAGGAAAATTTCAGTGGACCCGGCCCAGATGAGCACCACGCGGCTGCAGTTGTTGTCGGCCTTGAACTTGCGGATGTCGGCGATCAGCTGATCGGCCAGATCCTTCTTGTTCTTGCCCTTCTTGACGTTGGGGCCGTCCAGGCGCTTGACGTAGTGGCGGTCGAACACGGCCGACATCGGCTTGATGGCCGACAGTTCGTCTTTCACCTGATCGAGCAGCTTCTCGTCGAGCACGCCGGCGTGTTTGGCGGCTTCGTAGCAGTTGTCTTCGAAGATGTCCCAGCCACCGAAGATGATGTCGTTGAGGGGCGCGAGCGGCACAAAGTCACGAATGGCGGGCGAACGGCCTTCGGTGCGTTTGCCGAGGCGAACGGTGCCCATTTCGGCGAGCGACCCGATGGGTTTGGCCAGGCCTTTCCGGATAGCCATGACACCGGCAATGGTGGTGGTGCTGACCGCACCCAGACCGACGAGAAGAATGCCGAGTTTGCCGTCGGCGGGAGCAAGGGAGAGACCAGTATTCACGGGATAGAACTATATCATCTGGGGTCATGCTGAATTTGATCCGGACCCTGCGGGGGATTCGCAGTGCATCGCCTCAACAGGCGGCCGTTTCCATGATTGGGGCGAGGCCGGGAGACACGGTGCTTTTTTGCGGCGCCAGCCGACCCGAGATCGCCGGGGGCGTGGGGGCCATCACCGGGCTCAACGGCCAGACCACCGTGGTCGATCGGCGCGCCGGGGCCGACACGCAGGTGGCGGCTGCCGCAGCGGCGGCCGGCGCCCTCGTGGACTTCGAAGACGCCCCCCTGACCCTCCTGCCTTTCGACACCGGGCATTGGGACGCCGCGGTCATCGTGGACGGCCTGCGTACGCTGGAAGGTGAGGCGGCCCAGGTGCTGAGCGAGGCCATCCGCGTGGTCAGGCCCGGGGGCCGCGTCGTCTTGCTGGACCGCGTCAGCCGTCCGGGGCTGTTCGGCCTTGTACGCGCTGCCGAGGCCTCTGCCGAGCCCGCCGAGAAGGTTGTCTCGACGCTTGGCGCGGCCGGCTTACGCGCCGCGCGACTTCTCGCAGAGGTCGAGGGCGTGCGCTATTTCGAGGCCGTGAAGGGACGCACGGAGTGACAGGAAACGTCAGGCTGTTCCTGGTCTTTAGTGTCGCCTCACTGGCGTGCGCGGAAGTCGGGTTGCGCTACTTTGCAACACAGTTGGCCACCTATTCCGAGCAGAACGGTCTTCCGTATGTCAGCCACTACAAACAAGATCGTGGCCGGCTCAACCTCTATCGACCTGGTCAGGAAGTACGGCTGGCAAAGCCGGAGTTCGTCCACACCAGAACTGCGAACAGCCTGGGACTCGCCGATCGTGAAGTATCGCCAACGAAGGCGCCGAACGAATACCGCATCCTCGCCCTAGGGGACAGCTTCACGGAAGGCGTGGGCGCCTCGGCGGAGGCCACCTGGGTGCGCGTGCTGGAGCGGCAGGTTCAAGCGCGTGATCCGCAGCGCCGCATCACGACCATCAACGCCGGCATTTCAGGCAGCGATCCCTTTGACTCCTACGAGGTTCTGAAGGATCGACTGCTGCCGCTGCGAGCCGATCTCGCCATTCTGGTCTTGAACAATTCGGATATCAACGAAGTCGTCGTCCGGGGCGGGCCAGAGCGCTTTCAGCCCAATGGCACGCTACGGTATCGGCCGGGCCCCAGGTGGGAGCCCGTGTACGCGTCAAGTTATCTCGCACGCCTGTTCGTCCACAACGGCCTGGGCTACAACTATTTGCTGATTCATCCCGGCCGGATGCCGGCCGAACTCACAACCGCGGGCGCCAGCATTCTGGCGGCCGTGGATAAGATTCACCGGCTCTGCGGCGAACACGGCATGCGTCTGTTGCTCGTGGTCGATCCGAGCGCGATAGAAGTGCAACTCGGCCGGTACGACCCCGAGTTTGACGGGCTGCTGAAGAATATCGCGCGCGACCAACGCCTCCGAATGGTTGACTTGATGGAAGTCTTTGCCGCCGACGGAATAATCACACCCAAGACCGCCGCCGACTTCTATTGGCCGCTTGACTACCACCACAACGAACGCGGCTACGAAGTCATGGGCCGCGCCATTGCCGGCCATGTGGTCGACATCTCCCGGTGAACTCGTGCTGGCTACCGAGGCACGCCCGACCGAGCGGCGGCAGCGAGGTCCTCGGTGACCGCTTTCTCAGACTGGCGTCTCCACCACTGATTTACCCCCCACCACACCACCAGCAGCGGCACGATGACGACCAGCGGCACCCAGAGATCCGTGATGACCTGGCCGAAGAAGCCGCCACTCCAGAATGGAGGCAGCCGCTTCAGAATCCCGGATCCTTGTGACCAGGCCATACGCGCCTGTTCGCCCCAGACTGCGGCTCGATGAGCGGGACCGAACGCGGTCCACAGAACCGACCCCGCAAAGACCACGAGTGCCGGCACCCAGACCATCATGTTCCACCACGTTCTCAGGTCACGTCGCCGCGCCGCCCGGGCAAGCGCGGCGTCTTCCTGGGCCTCGTTGCCACCCATGCCCAGTAACCGCAACAAGTCGAGCGCAATGGGTGCGACGAACTGTTCGATGTTCTTCCAGTAGCTGGTGTGATCCAGCACGGCTACGCGAGTGTTGAAGACGCGCTGTTGAGAGCCACCGAGATCCTTAAGGTCCTCCTTGAAACGGTCGATGAACGATCCGCCGGGCACGGGATCCTCGGACCCGAAAAAGTCCGACCACTTTGGCAGCGCCGACTTACGCATCTTCAATGTGAGAGGTGGCCTGGCAAAGCGGCCACGCGAAGCGATGCGCCTGAGAGCAAGCATGGCGATCAGGGCGATTAGAGGGGGCACGATGATCATCAGCCAGCTCACTCTTTGACACAGCCTGACGAGAAGCTCCCCTAAACCCAGATGCAGCCCCGGAATCATGTCAAACGCCAACACGGCCAGCAGCATCAGGATTGGATACACGATCTTCTTGTTGGCACGGACAACGGCTTGTGATGGCGGCTCTGCGAGATTCCTCGGATGCAGCATGTTCAGGGGTGTCATGCCTGCTCCGAAGGTGTACCAGTGCGCCAAGTTGTCCCGGCGCGAGTCCAGGAACACGCGGCGGGTCACTTCGGCGCCCTGCGAGTGCGCCAGCACCACCACTCTCTGGCACTTTTCACTCAGCCAGTTGAGGTCCCTGGTCACTGCAGCCACTATTGCTGCCCGCCGAATCGGGCTGTTCTGCAGGGCATAGCTTTGACCAAGCGTACCCATTAACGCCGCTACCGCCGCGCGAAGGCCGCGTTGGAGCCACGAAATCGGTACCAAACTCAGGACGCTGACAAGCCCCAGCGCGACCTGTAAAGCGAGGGCGCCAACAACGTAGAACGTTGGAAGGGTGAACTGCTGCACTAGGAGAACCAGCCTCGACACGAGCACCCGAAACTGCTCGAACCGGTTCTTTGGGCTATCGGCTGCGTGAGCGAAGGCCGTGATCTCGGCCGGGCGCGTCAGAAACAGTCTCTCCAAGCGGGCCCACACGCCAATAGGAATGGCGGTGGTCAACCATTCGCGAAGTTCCGACCAGGTGGGCGGGAATGATTCGCGCGACCAGTACGCCTCGGTGAACAGGACGTGTGACTCTCGAAGCACAGCCTGTGTATCAACCGTCGACAGGCGCAGCAGCGCTGAACTGGGCGTACCAGGCGTGGAATCAGCAAAGATCGTTTCCTCGGTCCGGTAGGCCACGCAGCAGATAGCCGGCTTCCCGCTGGCAGGCCGAACGAGGGGCCCGAGCGGCTCAGTGGGGGTCTCGGGATCCTGCCGCGGCCGGCGTGGAGGGAGATCCTCTACCACCTGGCTTATTCCATCGATAGGAGCCCGAGTGCTCAACTGGTGTGAAACGGCCCATCGCGACACCCGCTCGCGATCGTCGGCCGGGATGCCCCCGGCCTGCGCCGCAATGGCAAATCCCCGGTCGCGCCAGAGCTTGACGATCGGCTCAGCCCAACGCACCAGGGTCTCACGCACATGGTGGTTCCCGATGCCGTGAACGAACAATACGCCCAGTTCAAAGGGCCGCTGCACCACGATGTCTGAAACGGCCACAGGAACGTGGATCGGGTCAGGCAGAGGGGCAAATGAATCGTAGTACTCCAGTTTCCCTTTGTTCAGGTAGTGCTTTACCTCCGAACGAGTACGCCAAGCCACTACATTCAGGACAGTCGGTGGTCCCGTGTTAGTGCCACCTACAAGATTGCGCCAGGTCCATTCAAAAAACGCGTGATCGGAGAAATCAAACCGAGCGAGCAAGTGACTGCGACCACTTGCGTAGGCCAAGCCAAAGGGCGGGTCGGTCTCGCCACAGTCCACATCGAGCGCCCTCAGTTCGGCCGTCGTAATCGGACGCGCAGATTCAACGGCGATCTGGCTACCGGCGGGAATTCCGATTGGCTGGGTTCGGTCGAGCGCCACCCAGATATCGTCGTCGGGTTGCGCGGGCCCACGCGCCGACACGAGCACCAGCAGCACTTGCGCGTTGACGCCCTCGCCGCGCGAGATCACCTTCTCGATCTTCAGGTCAGTCCCGATGTTGCTTTCAGTCTTCAGGTCAGTCATGGCCTAACGCAGACAGGTCAGGTGCCGGCCACCGTCAATCGCGATCGTCTCGCCGGTAATCCAGCCCGACGCGGGCGACACGAGAAACGCGATCAGTTCGGCCACCTCTTCGGGAGTGCCGGGACGGCCCAATGGATGCGTGGCCTTCGAATGTTCGAGGAACGCGGCATACCGCGCCTCATCCATCCCGCTGCGACGATGGAGGTTTGTGACCACCACGCCGGGGTTCACGGCGTTCACACGAACGCCGTGGGGCGCGAGATCGAGCGCGGCACAGCGCGTGAGCTGATCGACGGCGGCCTTGCTGACGCAGTACGCCAGCACACCGGGGAATGATCGCGTCCCGGCCACACTTGACACATTCACCACCGAGCCCTTGCGGCCCATCAGCGCCGGCGTGGCCTCGCGAATGAGCCGGAACGACGCGCGCAGGTTGATATCCATCATCGCGTCGAAGGCGTCGTCTGATGTGTCGGCCACCGTGCCGGACGCGATGATGCCCGCGCCGTTCACGAGCGCGTCCACGCCGCCCCATTTTGCCGTGGCGTATTCGACGATCTGGCGCGGCGCGTCGGCATCCGTGACGTCGGCGACCACCGCCTCGGCCTCACCGCCATCGGCGACCACCAGGTCGCAGACCGCCAGCAGGGCCTCCGCGTTTCGCCCCACCGCCAGCACCGCCATTCCCTCTGCCGCCAGCCGCAAACACGTCGCCCGCCCAATGCCTGAAGACGCCCCGGTCACAATCGCCGCACGAGTCATGGACCGAAGTTTAAAGGGGACGGGTGTGATTTCCGCAGAAATGGCGCCGAAAACGACCTCTGAGGTAGTTTTTCCTTAACCCCACAAAAACTACCTCAGAGGTCGTTTTCTTCCCCATTTCTGCGGAAATCACACCCGTCCCCCTATTTTCCCGCCTCTCCAGGCCCGACACGGGTGAAGTGGAGGTGTTCTCGCTCAGGGACGTTGCGATGGCGGCTGCGGTGCCGGTGGACCAGGTCCAGGCCGTAGTCGAATCCGAACAGATCCTGGTGGTCAACGGCCACATCTCGCAGGCCGATGCGGTACGCCTGGTCCGCGGGTTTGCCAGTGGCGAACTGGGACGAGCACCCATCACACTGCTCCGCCCCACCCGTCGCAAAGGCAGCCTGCCGCTGGCGGCGTCGGGCATGATGCACGCGGCGTTTGTCGCCGTGTTGCTGGTCGCCTCGTCGCTCGGGCTCCTCAAGGCCAACGACACTGAAGCTCACGTCGAAGATCCGACACCAGTCCGCATGGTGTTCCTGATGCTCCCCGGTCCCGGCGGAGGCGGCGGTGGTGGCGGAAACGCGATCCCGATTCCCCCACCTCCCGCGAAGGCCAAGGCCCCAGCGCCGGCACCAAAAAAAGTCAGTGTCCCGGTACCGAAACCACCACCGTACCGGCCACCGCCGCGTCCAGTGACGCGCCCCACGCCGCCGCCCCGGCCCACTCCGGTGCAGCCGGTTCGGGTGCCCCCCACGCGGGAACAGCCGAAACCAATGCCGGTGGTTCAGGCCCCCGTGGCTCCCATGGCGGTCGACGCCGACGACCAGCCCGGCCTGCTCAACTCTCAGGCGCCGCCCTCGACGAGCCAGGGCAAAGGCACGGGCGGAGGCGCGGGCTCGGGTCAAGGCACGGGACTTGGCGAAGGCAGCGGCTCGGGAATCGGCGAGGGTTCGGATGGCGGCACGGGTGGAGGGCCATTTCGTCCGGGCAGCGGCATCGAACCGCCATTGCTCCGTCGCGAAGTGAAGCCGGTTTACACCGACGAAGGACGCCGGCGCGCCATTGAAGGCGATGTGGTGATGGAAATTGTCGTCCGGCGCGATGGCTCTGTCGGTGATGTGCGCCTGATGCGCACACTTGGCGCCGGGCTGGACCAGAGAGCGATTGCCGCCGTCAAGCAATGGCGCTTCGCGCCGGCGCGGCGCAAGGGCGCAGCCGGTGGACGTGTTGGTGGAAGTGGCCGTGGGTTTCGCACTGCGGTAGCGACGGAGAGACAAGATCATGGAATGGACGTTGTGGATGACATTGGTCGGGGCGTTGGCCCTGGCGATCGCCATGGCCGTGCTGGCGTGGCGACTGTTGCGCGGCGATCGGCAGCGCACTGACGCGCGAGCCGCCATGTTGCGGCAACTGGCGTTTGAGCCCGAGGCCGCACCGATGGAAGCCGAACCTGAACAACGTTGGCAGGACGCCACCATGCCGCCGCCGGTGTTCGCCACCGTCAGCCGCGCGGAGGCGCCATCGCGCTCGTGGGTGGCCGTTCTTGTTGCCGTCCTCTTCGTGGCGCTTGGTGCCGGCACGGTCTACGGACTGTATGGCCCAATCGCAACCCGTGTGGCGCAGAACAACAGTGCCGCTGCACCTGAACGTTCGGCGCGCCCCGCGGACGCGCCACCGCTCGAACTGCTCTCGCTCAGTCACCGCCTCGAGGAATCGGACTTTGTCGTCACGGGCCTCGTGCAGAATCCGCGCGACGGCCGTCCAGCGCCGCCTGTGATGGCGGTGGTCTATGTCTTCAACGCCCAGGGCGACTACTTCGCGTCGGGTAAAGCCGCGCTGGAATTTGCGACGCTCGCGCCGGGAGCGGAATCCCCGTTTGTGGTGCGTCTGCCGAAAGTGTCTGGCGTCAACCGCTTCCGTGTCGGCTTTCGCTCGGTAGACGGCGCGGTCGTGGCCCACGTCGATCGACGCGGACAGCCCATCGAAGGCACCACGGCAGGCGCGGCCACCGTGGCGGATGGCCGCTGACATGCGTCTGGTCTGTGCTGCCGTTGCCGTTGTTCTCGCGCTCGCCCCGGCTCGCGCCCAGCAAGGGCAAACCGGCCAGGGCTTCTCGTTCCGCTCCAACGTCGATCTCATCAACGTCACCGCCACCGTCACCGACAGCACCGGCCGGTTTGTGTCCGGCCTGACGCGCGACGACTTCGAAATCTACGAAGACGGCGTCCTGCAACCCACCTCACACTTCGAGACCGAACGTGTCCCCGTCAGCCTCGGCATCGTCGTCGACACCAGCGGCAGCATGGTGGGCGAACGATGGGTGGCGGCCCAGGCCGCCATCAACCGGTTTCTGAACGACCTCCTTGGATCCGAGGACGAAGTGTTCCTTTATCGCTTCGACAATCGTCCTGAGTTGGTGCAGCCGTGGACCGGTGACCGGCGCGCGACCAGTCGCAAGTTCTCGGGCCTGCAACCCAGAGGCGGCACAGCGATGTACGACGCCGTGGCCGAGGCCATCCCCCTCGCGCAGCAGGGCACAAAACGCAAGAAGGCGCTGGTGGTGATCTCGGACGGCAACGATACCAACAGCCGGATGAAGGTCAATGAACTGACGCGGCTGATTCAGGAGAGCGAAGTGCTGGTCTATGCGGTCGGCATCGAAGCATCGGGCGGATCCGGTTCCTACAGCCAGCCATCAGCCCCGCAGAAGACCAGCCGACCCCCTTCGCCGTCTCCGTTTCCGGGCCGCAAAGTCACGACACCGCCACCGGCTCCCGCGCCCGCTCCCACGCGCAGCGCGCCGCCGCGCAACAGTAATTCGGGGGGCTCCGGCGGGGACCGCGCCAACGAGACCGCGCTCCGCGCGATGACCGACGACAGCGGCGGGCGCACTGAAATGATCTACTCGCCGCAGGACCTGGACCCGGCCACGGCCGGCATCGCCAGTGAACTCAGCCAGCAGTACTTTCTTGGCTACAACTCGGCGGCACCAAAAGACGGGCGCTGGCACACGATCGAAGTGCGGGTCAAAAAAGGGTCGTACACCATTCGCGCCCGCAAGGGATTTATTGCGGGCTAACGCGATACGCTAGTCAGGCGTGTCTGATTCATCTCTTGTCTGGGCCGCGGCGCTCGGGCTCTCGGTCGCCGGCAGCGTCGGCGGTCTTCTGGTCGCCGGCATTCTCCTCCTCTTTGGCCCCGAGGTCCGCAACCGGGTGGTGCCGTCCCTGGTGTCGTACGCCGTCGGCACGCTCCTGGGTGCTGCTGCGCTCGGGTTGATGCCGCAGGCGCTTGAGACCCTGTCGCCACAACGGGCGTTCGCGGCGCTGCTCGGGGGCATTCTCACGTTCTTCGTGCTCGAAAAGCTCGTCCTGCTCCGCCATTGTCATGACGATGCGGAGTGCAAGGTGCATGAGAGCACCGTGACGCTTGTGATCATCGGCGACGCGGTGCATACGTTTGTGGACGGGGTCGCAATCGCGGCCACCACGTTGGTGTCAGTGCCGCTGGGAATCAGCACCGCACTCGCGGCGATCGCGCACGAGATTCCGCAGGAGGCCGGCGACTTCGGGATTCTGCTGTCGGCCGGTCACTCGCGCAAGAAAGCGTTGATGCTCAATGCCACGTCCGCGCTCGGCGGCGTGGCCGGCGCGCTGGCCATGCTGCTGCTGGGCTCAGCGATGCCGAACGTGGCGCCCTACGTCCTCGCGTTCGCGGCCGGCAATTTTCTCTATGTCGCGATGGCCGACCTGATCCCGCACCTGCATCGCGGCGAAACCAACAGCAACAGCGTCCGCCAGGTCATCCTCATCGCGCTCGGGTTGCTGACCATCGGCCTCGTCGATCAACTGCTGCATTAACGCACTCGGGCTTGAGGAACAGCCCGAGCTACTTCCAAACGTAGCTCGGCCAGTCCAAACGTAGCTCGGCCTGTTCTTCAAGGCCGAGACCGACCTACAGATCTTTTTCCAGGCGTATTTCGTCGCGCACCGCGATGCCCGCAAAGCCGGGTCGGCCGGCCGCGCGGGTGATGAGCGAACCCGGCGTGATGGACGTGATGCGGTACTGCTGGCGCTGGTAGAAGTACAGCGCTGGAAGGTTGTCGTTGGAAGTCGCGATGATCGCCCGATGCCGGCCTGCCTCTTTCGCGAGCCGCTCAGCCTCGGTCACCAGGTGGCCACCCACGCCGGAACGCTGCCACATCGGATCAGTGGCAAGCGCCAGCATCTGCAGGGCGTCTTCAGTCAGCCGGTACGCCAGCGCGCCGGCCAGTTGATCGCCCTTCACCAGAGCCACCAGCGCCGGCACGTCCACTAACGCGTGTTCCGCATCAAACGCGCCCACGCGTGTGCTGCCAAAATCGCGCTGGAAAAGGTCCAGCACCGCGGGCCGCTCGGCGTCTTCGCAGGGGCGGACAACGACCGGGGGCAGCTCGACGTGAGGCCGGCAGCCGCACACCAGTTGGAGCCGCGCATCAGCCCAGTCCACAAATCGGCCACAACGCGCACATCGCAGCACGGACGGCTTGGCGGAAAACAGTGACGACGCCATAGCTGGCCAATTTACCACTCCGACCCCACGCCGGTCTAAACGGGTACTTCCCCGGGGGCGTAAGCTAGGCAGACGAGAGGCCAGAGGATCCGCATGCACACAACAATCGCGTTCCGCGGACTGACCGCGGCCCTGGTCGCCACGGTGTTTCTGGCTGTCGGTCACGCCCAACAAGCCGGCCAGGCCGGCACGGCCCAACAGGGCGCCCAACAGGCGGGGAGAGGCGGCGGACGCGGCAACCAGCCCGCCCGCGACGCCCAGGTCCAGCAGGCAACAGGCACCGCCATGATCCTGGGCCAGGTCGTCACCGGTGACAGCGGCACGCCGGTCCGGCGCGCCCAGGTCAACCTCACCGGCCAGGAACTGCGTGGCCAGCGGACGACGTTGACTGACGATGAGGGGCGGTTTGTGTTTACGCTGCTGCCCGCCGGGCGTTACAACGTGAATACGTCGAAGGCCGGTTACGTGAACATCGCTTACGGCGCGAAGGCCCCGGGCCGCGCGGGCACTCCGATTCAACTGGCCGACGGCCAGAAGCTCGAAGCCAAGGCGATTTCGCTGCCCAGGGGCGGCGTGGTCACCGGCATCGTGCTGGATGAACACGGGGAGCCGGCGCCCGGCACACCGGTGCGGGCGATGCGGGAAGTGATTCGGACCGGCGAGAAGCGGCTGGAGTCTGCCGGCACCGACACCACCGACGACCGGGGCATGTACCGCGTCTACGGCCTCCAACCCGGCAAATACATCGTCTATGCACAGCCCCGCAATCAGGGCACCGGCGCGCTGCAGGTGTCCATCGCGAGTGAGATCGAAGCGGCCGTGCAGCAGATGACGCAGATGCTCGGCGCGGGTCAGGGCGGGCGAGGTGGCGGCGGCGCGGGTGGTCGCGGCGCGCAACTCGGCGATTTGCTCGGGCAAATGGGCGGCGGACGCGGACAACAGGCGCTTGAACAACTGCAGCAGCAGCTCAGTCCCGAGGGGCAGCCGACGGCGGCGTACGCGCCGGTGTTTTATCCAGGATCAACGTCGCCATCGAGCGCGGCAACGGTGGAGATTACAGCCGGCCAGGAGCGCTTCGGCGTGGACTTCCAGCTGCAGCTCACGCAGACCGCGCAAGTGGACGGCGTGGTGATGGGTCCCGACGGCGTCACGCCGACCGGCATCCAAATCACGCTCGTACCCAAGGACACGCTCCCCGGCTTGCCCGGAGGCACGATGACCGCGCGCGCGGGGCAGGATGGGCGATTCACTTTCCGCAATGTGATTCCCGGGCAGTACTCGGTGGTCGCGCGTGGCCAGATGCGGGTGGTGGACCCCGCGGCGCCGGAGCAGGAAGTCCCCGCAGCCGGTGCGCGCGGCGGCGGACGCGGGGGCGGTCGCGGCCAGGGTGGTCCCGCGCCTCAAATTTTGTGGGCGATGGCCGACGTTGCGGTGGACGGCACCGACCAATCGGGTGTCAGCCTGCAACTTCAGACGGGCATGACCATCTCGGGACGCGTCGCCTTTGATGGCGTTGGCGCTCCGCCGAGCGATCTCACACGCCTCCGCGTCAACCTGGTCACCGTCGGTGCACCGGCGGTGGACTTCGGCAACATCCCTGCAGCCTCGGTGGATGCCAGTGGCCGGTTCACTCTGCAGGGTGTGCCACCTGGACGTTATTCGCTGCGCGGCACGGGTCAGGGCGGCGGCGCGGGTATGGGCGGAGCCGCCGGCGCCGGTCGCGGTGGTGGCGCAGGAGCGGCGACCACGCCTGCGGGAACAGCCGTGAATTGGCAACTCGCATCGGCGATGGCCGGTGGTCGCGACAGCCTGGACTTCCCGCTCGTGATTGGACCGGGCACGAACATCACTGATGCGGTGGTGACCTTTGCCGACAAGTCCACGGAACTCACCGGCACGCTGCAGGACGCCACCGGTGCTGCCACATCCGACTATTCGATCATCGTCTTCCCATCCGACAAGCAGTACTGGCAGCCGCAGTCGCGGCGGATTGTTTCGGTGCGCCCCGGCACGGATGGCCGCTTCACCACGCGCAACCTGCCGCCGGGCAGCTACATGATCGTGGCGGTCACGGATGTGGAGCCGGGCGAATGGTTTGACCCCGGCTTCCTGGAACAGCTCGCCGCTGCCGCCATGCGCGTGACGCTTGCCGAAGGCGAGAAAAAAACACAGAACCTCCGCCTCGCCGGCGGAGGGTAGGGCGCAGCACCGCGCCAGGTGGTAGCCTCTCGGGCATGGCCCTCGAGTTGCTTCAACGTCTGAGCGCGGCGCTGCGTCGTCAGACAGGACCAGTTGGCTCGATGCGCATCGAGTCCATCTACGTGGCCGGTTGGCGAGGGGACCTGCGTTTTACCCAGTGCTGCATCGCCAGCATCCGGCGCTGGTATCCGACGATCGACGTCTGCCTCATCAAGGACTACATCGACGGCGACTACGACACCGCCGCCCTGGAGCAGGCGTTCAACGTCCGCCTGTTTGATGCGCCTCGCCAACGATACGGATGGGGTCTCGCCAAGCTGGAGCCGCTGTTTCTGCCGACCCGCCATCGCTGCCTCATTCTTGACAGCGATATTGTGTTTGCCGGCCCGGTGCTGGAGAGCCTCGAACGCACGGATGAAGACTTCGTCCTGGTCAAGGAAGCCCATGCGCCAGAGGCAATCAGGAACGCCTACTTCGACCCGGAGTTGGTGGAGCGCCGGTTTCCCGGGTATGCCTTTCCTGGCTGGGTCTCCAACACCGGACAATTCGTCGGCACCACCGGCATCCTCCGGCGTGATGACTTTCTGCCGTACCTCCAGGGGGATACGCCACTCGACAGTCCTTTCAAGTCAGGCGAACAAGGTGTGCTCAATTTCGTTCTGCACAGCAAACTGCGGCAGAAGCAGATCACACTGCGACGCCTTCCGTTCATGCACTGGCCGCCGGGCATGAAACCGGATGCCATCGACATCGATCGACTGATGGGCGGTAGGGGGTACCCGTTCCTGCTGCATTGGGCGGGTCCCAAGACGCGGCCGTTTGAAGAGATGCCGATGAGCCCCGTGCTTGCCTACTTCGAGGCGCTGTACAAGGCGCGTGTCGCTTCGTAACGGGGCCGGCCCTTTCCCCGAGGTTCGCGCTCGATTACAATCTGCTGATGACTTTGGAGAACGGAGCGGCCCCTGCGGTGCGCCTCCGCCACAACGATCCGAACGTGCTGTTCGAGAACTTCGATGACGAGGTTGTGGCGGTCCATTTGGGCACCGGGGTGTATCACAGCATGTTGGGGACGGCCGGCGACATCTTCGCGATGCTGCGTACGGCACCGACGCGGGACGAACTGGAGGCCGTGCTTGTCACCAAGTACGACGCTCCCCGGGACCAGATCGCGGCTGACCTGGAGAGATTTCTTCGGGAACTCAAGACGGAAGGCCTGATCAGGGAGTCGTCGTTCAACGAACACGACGTGGAAAGCCAGCCGCAGTTCGAAGGCGCGCCCGCCACCCGACAGCCGTACGCGCCGCCCCTGCTGGACGCTCACCGTGAGTTGGAGAAACTGTTCCTGCTCGACCCGGTTCACGACACGGCCGAGAGCGGGTGGCCCCACGCCAAGCCCGCCGCTGAAGACGTCCATCCCTTGCAGCGGTATCGCCTGGACGCGACGCACTGCGTACTCGAGAAATTTGACGAGGCCACGCTGGTCCTGAACATCGGAACCGGCGCCTACTTCAGCTTCTCTGGCGCGGCCGACGACGTCCTGTCGCTCTTGTCGGGCGCGCCGACCGTCGGTGCCATGGCCCAGGCGATGGCGCGCAAGTACGCGGCCACGGAAGTCGAGTGGCTCGAGGCGCTGAAACCATTTCTCGACCGATTGATCCAGGCGCGGCTTGTGTCCCTTGCCGCGGCTGACGACCCCGGCGCCGCGCCCGAAGTGACCCTGGAAGCCACGCACCCGCGCCTGCCCTTCGCCGTGCTGGATTTCGAGACGTTCAAGGACGCGTCGGTCACGGCGGTTGGCCCGGCGGACGCCGATGCCGAACTGTCGGTATTGTCTGGGAACAGGCGACTGCGCCTGCTGACGACCCAGGCGATCCATGCCCTGACCCCCGATGGTGGCGTTGTGGTGCACCTCGCGCGCGGCGAGTACTTCGTGCTCAATCCCACAACGGCCCACGTCTTCCGTCTGCTGGAAGCCGGGGCCACGGCCACCGAGATCGCGTCGTCGCTTCGCCGCACCTACGACGTCAAGCGCTCAGAGGTCATGGCCGGCGTCGTGATCCTGTTGCGCAGCCTGGTCGCACTCCAGTTGGTCGAGGTCACCGACGAGTCGTCCACGCGCGGAACCGGCGAGGGGCCGGAGGCACCAACGGTGCTGAAGCCATTCGAGCCGTTTTCCGTGGACATCCAGACCGACCTGAAGGAAACGATGCGTCTCTATCCCGATGGCCAACGTGTGGCCCCCGCGCCGACGCAGCAGGGGCGGCAGTTGGCCGCGTTGCTTGGCGAGTACTTCGAGTACGCGGCCGCGCGACATCGGGTCTCAGACACCGCCCTCGAAATCGCCGGACGCCGCGTCCTCATCCGTTGTGTGGGCGAGGAAAAGCGCCGCTCGTTGAGTCGCGCCTTCTCGCACCTGATCACATCTTCGTCCGCGGACGGGCAAGCGGACTTGACCATCCATGTCTGGGATGGCAAAACCGCAGGCCCCGCGCCAAATGCCCTGATGACGTTCTTCCTGCAGGGCCTGTACGGCAACTGGATCGGGCACTGCAGCCCACGCGGCGAGTTGAAGACCTTTCACAGCCAGGATGTTCCGGCATTTTTTTCACCAGGGCAGGATGTGGTGAGCCTGGTCGATATTGAGAACCGCAACGCGTATTTCTTCCAGCGGGCCGACGACGCGCTCCCCTACTGGGAAACCGGCTCACCGTTCCGCGCGATCCTCCACGCATGGATGTCGCCGTTGGGCCTCCAGTTCATTCATGGCGCCGGCATCGGCGAGCACGGCCGTGGCGTCATCCTGGCCGGCAAAGGCGGGTCGGGCAAGACAACGACCGCTCTGCTGTGCCTGAACGCAGGCCTGCAGTACGCCGGAGACGATTACTGTGCGGTCACACAGTCACCGCAGGTTTGTGTGCACAGCCTCTACAACACGGCGAAGCTGGTGCCGGGGGATCTCGACCGGTTCCCGAATCTGCGGCCCCGCCTGTCGAATCCGCCTTCGCTGGTGCCTGGCAGCACCGACAAATCCACGTTCTTCCTCTCCGATGTCCGTCCGGACCTGCTGGTCGCCGCGCTGCCGGCGCAGGCGATCCTGCTGCCTCGCGTCACCGGCCAGGCGCGTACCACGGTCACCGAGTGTGGCCAGGAAGAAGCCCTCGCCGCCATCGCCCCGAGTTCGGTGGCGCAATTGCCGGGCGCCGGCCCGAGTGACATGGCCCGCTTGGTCGCGTTGACCGCGAACCTCCCGTGTTACGTGTTGAACCTGGGAACCGATCTCAGCGAAATCCCGGACGCGATTCGTCGCGTGCTCCACGGATAATTCGGGCGCAGGCATGCCGGTTTTGCCGACCCTCGCAATCGTCACGCCCGTCCACAACGGGCGCTCGTATCTGGGAGCGACACTGGACGCGATTGCCGCGCAGAACTATCCCGGAGCCATCTCCGTCGTCGTGGACGACGGGTCGACGGACGGTTCTGGAGACCTCGCTCGCGCGCGCGGCTCGCGCGTACTTCGCACCGAGGGCGTCGGCCCCGCCGCCGCGCGCAACGTGGCCATCAGGGCAACGCAATCCGATTTCGTGTGCTGTCTGGACGCGGACGATCTCTTCGGATCCGATGCGTTGCTCCACCGTCTGGCAGACGCGCTGCATGACGCACCAGACGCCGGATTCGCCCAGGGGCTGACCCAGAACTTCAAGCAGGGACCCGACGGCCAGCGCGTGCTCCTGAAGTCTCCCTACCGGTTCCTGAACCTGGGCTCGATGTTGTTCCGCCGTCGGCTCTTCGCTCAGGTTGGCCTGTTCGAGGAATCCCTTCGGTACTGCGAGGACCTCGATTTCCTGATGCGCTGCTGGGAACACGATGTGTCGCGTGTGCTGGTGCCGACTCTGGCCCTGCTGTACCGGCGCCACGCGAACCAAATGACGCACGGCTTGAGCGGCGCAGGACACGGCACCATGCGCGCGTACCGGCGCCGTATTGAACGCATCCGTTCGGGCGCTTACGATCCCCACCGGCAGAGGCCAGTGGACTGGTCGGCGTACCTCGGGATTCCGGTGGACGTTTCGGACGAGGTGTGAACATGGAAGGACTTGTGAGCGTGATCATTCCCGTACGGAACGGATCGCGCTACCTGCGTGAAGCGATTCAGAGCGTCCTCGACCAGGACTATGAACGCATCGAAGTGATCGTGGCTGACAACGGCTCCGAGGATGACAGCCGTGCCGTCGCAGCCGCGATGCCAGGTCCTGTGCGTGTGATCGAGGAGCCCACGCCAGGGGCCGGTCATGCCCGGAATGCCGGCGTCAGGCTGGCGATGGGCGAGTACGTGGCTTTCCTCGACGCGGATGATCTGTGGTTGCCAGGAAAATTGACCAGGCAGGTGCAGGCCCTCTCTGCGGACCCGGAAATTGATCTGGTGTTCACGCATGGACAGAACTTCGTCAGTCCCGAACTGCGCGATGCCCCACTGCTGGCCGGAATGCGTGAGACCGGAGCGCAGCCATGGATCCTGCCGTCTGCCATGCTGGCACGCCGAACCTCGTTCATGAAAGCCGGCTGGTTGCCGGATCTTCGCGGCGGGGAATTCATCGCGTGGTACGGCATTGCGCAGTCCCGTGGGCTTCGCACCACCATCATCCCGGACCTGCTCGTGCGACGTCGCGTTCATCTGGCGAACTCGACCGGGCAGTCACGGCCGCAGGACTACGTGCGGGCGGCGAAAATGATTCTCGACCAACGGCGGAAGGCCCAGCCGGCGAGCAAATGAAACCCAGTCTCCTTACGGCGCTCCTGCATCCGGAACCCACTGCCGGCGCCGCGTGGCGCCAGTGGCGACAGGCGCTCGACTCGTTCGAACGCGTGACGTATCCGGAGCAACTGCTGCTGCCGATGCTGGGCTCGCGCCTGTCGCAGTGGACCGCGGGCGACCCGGATGCCGCGCGCTTTCGCGGCCTCGTTCGGCAGACGTGGACGCGCAACCAGCTGCAACTTCAGTCAGCCTTGGCACTGCAGATGTCGCTTGCCGCCGCGGATGTGCCGGCGGCCCTCGCCGGACCTGGGGTGTACGCCCTGCGCGCAGACGCGCGCGGCGCCGTTCGGGCGATTCCGCATATTGACCTGGTGATCGCGCGCGAGCAATTGGACGCCGCGGCGGTCGTCCTGCAGCGCGAGGGCTATCACGCCGATGAGCCGCTGCCGGATGTGGATGCGCTGGACTGGCGCTGTCACATCCGCCTGCGCAAGGGGCCCGACATGCTGTATCTGCACTGGCGGGTGTATCCAGCGGTGTTTCACCAAACCCGGCTTGCCGAACGCGCCTGCTTCGCGCGTCTGCAGACCATGGTGTGGAATGGGCAGAGTCTGCGTGTGATCGGCGATGCCGACACCCTGTTGCATTGCGTGACAGGGCCGCGCCATGACGATCAACTGCCATGGGAGGCAGACGTCCCGCTGCTGCAGCTGGACACGATGGACTGGGATGGCCTTCGGTCCCACCTTCGCCGCTTCAGCCTGGCTCCCGACCATCCCCATCCGCTGGCCCGGTTGAATGCGATCCGGCGTGCCTTTCCAGGCCTCGCGATCCCGGCATTCACGGCCGCCGAGTGCGTCAGCCGCGCCTCTCAGCCACTCGCGCTCTGGCGCGAATACAGGAACCAGTGCGCCCATCGGAACATCCCCGTCGGTCTCCGGGGCTTCGTCGCCTTCCTGGTGGGCGGCGCAGCACGGGAATGGCAGCGCTGGCAACGGAGGCCGTCCTGGAAGTCATAATCGATGCCGATCGACCGGCCTCTCTTCGGGCGAGACTCGCTGAGTATCGAGGCCAGTCCACGCTCCTCAAGTACCTGATTGCCAGGAACTGGAAGCTCCGGTACCGCAATACCGCGATGAGCGTGGTCTGGGCGCTGGCCCAGCCCATGCTGCCGGCGCTCATGCTGGGGTTCCTGTTCTCGAGCACCCTCGCTCCCCAACAGGTCAGCGTGCCCTATGTCCTGTTCCTGCTGGCTGGGCTCGTGCCGTGGAGTTTCCTGACGCTGGCTGTCACGTCCGGCAGCGGTGCGTTCATTGTCAACGCCGGCATCCTGACCAAGGTCTACTTTCCGCGAGCCGTATTGCCTGCGGCTGCCGTACTGGCGCTCGCCGTGGAGTTTGCCGGTGGATGTCTCGTGCTGCTCACGTGGGTGATCGCGGCGGGCCTCCCGATTCGACTGGAGTGGCTGGCTCTGCCTGGCTTATTCGTGGCCACCGGTGTGTTGGCATTTGCGGTCTCACTCGGCCTCGGCGCACTGAACGTGTTGTACCGGGACGTGCGGCACGCCGTGCCGTTCCTGCTCCAGGTGTGGCTGTACGCCACGCCGGTGCTCTATGACTCAACATTGATTCCGGAGCGGTGGCACTGGGTGCTGGCACTCAACCCGATGACCGGCGTCGTGATGGGGTTCCGCTCTGCGCTCTTTGGATTCCCACTCGACTGGCCAATCACCCTGATCTCCATCGGCTCGGCGGGGCTCACCGTCGTGGCGGGCATCGTCACGTTCTTGAAGCTGGACAGTGCACTGGCGGAGCGCGCATGACGCTGATTCGCGTCGAGGGCATCACCAAGCGATTCCCGGTCATTGCGCCGCCGGACTTGACCTCATGGTCGGCTCGGCACAGCCTGTTCCGGGCCGGCCGGACAACCGGCGACCACTTCTCGGCGCTCGATCACGTCTCCTTCGACGTGCATTCCGGCGAAGTCATTGGCATCGTCGGCCGCAATGGCGCCGGCAAGTCAACGCTGCTGAAGATTCTGTCGCGCATCATTCGACCCGATCGCGGGAGGGTGATTCTGCGCGGCCGCGTCGGCAGCCTGCTGGAAGTGGGGACGGGCTTTCATCCGGACCTCACCGGCCGTGAGAATGTGTTCCTGAACGCCGCCGTCCTGGGACTGACTGAAAGGGAAATCCGATCCCGCTTCGATGCCATCGTCGACTTTGCCGGCGTCGAACACGCCCTGGACACTCCCGTTGCACACTACTCGAGCGGGATGTACATGCGGCTGGCCTTCGCCGTGGCGGTGCATGTCAATCCAGACATCCTGTTCGTGGACGAAGTCCTGGCGGTGGGCGATGCCGCGTTTCAGCAAAAGTGCCTGCTGCGGCTCGAGGGGCTGGGCCGCGATGGCCAAGCCGTTCTCTTCGTCTCGCACAACCTGGCGGCAGTCTCGCGCTTGTGTGGTCGCGCCGTGCTGCTGGATCAGGGACGTTTGGTCCTCGACGGGCCCGTGGCCGAAGTGATCACGGCGTATGTCGGACGGGAGGGCGGCCGCATCGGCGAAGGCGTGTGGCCTGCCGATGACCGCGCCCCAGGCGATGCCGTGGTGCGGCTGCGTCGGGTCTGCGTGCGCGACGCCCAGCACAAGATTCGCTCCAGCGTGTCCGTCGCGGAAGCATTCGAGATCGAATTCGAGTATCAGGTGCTCCAGGACGGTGTCGTTCTTTTTCCCTCGGTCACCCTGGTCAATGAATGGGACGTGCCGGTACTCTGGACCACCGATAGAACTGCGGCCACCCATGGGCGGCCCTGCCAGGCCGGCAGCTACCGCGCCCGCGTGAGCGTCCCTGCGGATCTGTTGCCCGACGGCACTCTGCGTGTCGGCGTGACCATCGCGTCGTTCGATCCGCACCGGGAGCACGTTCGCGTGATCGACGCGATACGGCTCGTCCTTGTGGATGTCGCCGACGGGACGACCGCACGAGGCCTCTACCCGGGACCGGTCTCAAGCACGATCCGGCCGCGATTGGATTGGCTCATCAGTCCAGAGGTCATCGAATGACACGCCCACCGCTCCTGTTCATCAGCCACTTCCGGCCGAGCTATGACGGCGTGGGCCCAAACATCCGTGCGGCCGCCCACGTCGATGCCCTCAGCGCCTTCTTCGACGTCCATGTACTACACGTCGAGTTCTACACGCTCGGTGTGGACAACTCCAGGTTCGTCGATGAGCGGGCCCGCGTCATTCACGCACCTGCCGGCCCGGAACGGTGAAGTGGCGATCGAGGGTCTGGTCGCAAGGCGCTGGCCCGATGTGCCGTTTGTGGCCATGCACACCTATCGCCTGGCGTCGGCCCGCATCACGCTGGGCGTGCTGGCCCAGTTGAAGGGCGTGCGCCCTCATCTGCACCTCGATCTCGACGACGATGATTGCCTGCGTGAAGAGCGGACCATCGCGTTGATGACGGCAACCGGGGACGTGGCCGGCGCGGCCATCCAGCAGTCAGAACTCGGACGCCTGCGCACGCTCGAACGCCTGCTGGCGCCGCGCTTTGACACACTTTCACTATCGGGCGACCCGGGGACGGCCCAGGGCCGGTTCCCCCAGCGCACACTGCTGCACCTGCCAAATGTGGTGCGGATGCCGGACGCGGCCAGCCTCGCCGTACCTGCTCCTGAGAAGGCGTCGTCGTACGACGTGTTGTTCAGCGGATCGCTCAACTATTTTCCCAACGCTGAGGGCATCGAATACTTTTGCCGCGAGGTGCTTCCGAGACTGCGGGCGCGCGTGGACAAGCCGGTCCGCATCCGTATCGTTGGCGCCAATCCCGACCTCCGCGTCCGTGCGCTGGCGGCGCTGGATGGAGTCACACTGGACGCCAACGTCCCCGACATCGCCCCGTATTACCGCAACGTCGATCTCTGCGTCGTGCCGTTACGCGCGGCCAGCGGTACGCGCCTGAAGATTCTTGACGCCTTCAGCCGCCGGTGCGCCGTGGTGGCGACCCGCATTGGCGCTGAAGACTTGAGTGTGACCGACGGCCTCCATCTGCTGCTGGCTGATGATACGGAGGCGCTGGCCACCGCATGTGCGCGCGTCCTTCAGGACGCCGCCTTGCGGCAGCATCTCGTGGAGAACGCGTTCGCCTGGGTGGACTCAAACCATACCGTCAACAGCCTGAAGCCGATCATGGCCTCGATCTACGCGCCGGTGTTGTTGCGCACGTGACTCCACTACACCCTCAAGTACACGTCCGGCAGGAGTTGGCGCGATTGCTGCTGAACGACGAGGCCTCGGCGGTCGCCTGCGCCAACCGGCTGACACGCCACCACGGCTGGGACGCGGCGTTTGAACTGGCAGATCTCTGGAACGTGGTGCCGAACCTGCGGACCCGGCTGCGCACGTTGAACGTGGAGTTGTCGCCGGACACACGCCAGAGCCTCTTTGCCCGTTTCAGGCGTTCGCACCTGGCCACAACGTTGCAGGCCAGGCGCGGTGTCGTCCTGTGCCGGTACCTCGAAGACCAGGGCATTCCCGTCGTCGCGTTCAAGGGACTGGCCTCGATTGCGTGTGCCTACCAGGGCGCCGCGTCGGAACGGACGATCAAAGACGTGGACCTGCTCATCCGGCCGGCCGACCTGGAACCGTGTTTGAAGGCGCTGCAGGCCGCTGGTATGCATCTGGAAGACGGCGGCAGCCTTGATGACTATCTGGCGTTTGTCAGGCACTCTCCCGGATTTGCCGGCAACGAAGCGATCACGGTGAGAGGACAGGGCCAGCCGGACCTCGACGTGCACTGGAGCTTCGGGCCACGACCGCATCCGCAGTTTCATCCCGACGCCATCGTGGCGCGCGCGGAGGCGGTGACCGTCTTCGATACGTCCATTCGCGTGGCAGCGCCCGCAGACTGCCTCATGCTGTCTGCCCACCATGCCATGCGAGAGACACTCGCGGCTGACCAGATGCTGAGAGACGTGCTGGACGCGGAGCGGTGGATCGCATTGCTGGAGCACCAGGGACGCCCTCACCGAAGCGCTGCAACACGCTGAGCTGTGCCACCTGGACGTTCCGGTCAGGGTGCTGGCCGAGATCCTGGTGCAGCGATCAGGAAGACCGCGCATTGCGCCAGCCGACGCGGCCGTCAGCCGTTTGGCGGGTTTATTTGAACTCCAGGTGATGGAGGGACCGATCGCAAAGGACTTGACCTACCTGGTCGATCGACACGCGCTGCGACAAATTGTGTCTGGCTTTCTGGGTGGCTGGAAACGCCATCTGGGGCAGATGGCAGCGTTTGAGACCCAGCTGACCGGCCAGCCAGTGCCCGCTACGGGATCGGCTCGGCGTCAGGCTTCGACAATTGCGCCAGCTCAAAGCCGGACGCTGGCGGATGCTCCGGACGCTTGTGAAGGCCCGGGCGGCTATCAACGGCGTTCGTGAGCGCCCGGATTACGTCGTAAACGTCTTGAGCCGCGCGCGTCCGCGGCGAATGGTGAACCAGATCAGCAGGATGAGCAATACAACCGCGGCAACAAACGCACCGGCGAACAACGACACCGTGCGATAGAGGATGGACTCAGTTTCCGTCCGCGCTTCCATCACGACCGGCGTACCGGCCAGCCGATCGCTCAGGCGTTGCTCCCAGGTCAGGATGTTGCCCCGCTCGAGCTCCCCTTCGGTGCCGTCCTCAAGTCGGCGCACGTTGTGCCAGGTCACGCGGCTGGCCAGATGCAGTTTGAACGCCACGAGCTCGCTGCCGTCCCAGTTCTGCCCCGCCGGCGGAGTCCCGGTGGCCGCACCGGCGGTCTGGGTGTACCGAATCTGCTGCGGCGTCACCTCAAACCCGTACGCCGACGACGCGAGCGCACCACATGCCGACGCCTTGCGCACATCAGGCACCTGCATGCGCACCTGGACGAACCGCCGCCCGCTGCGACGCCAGGGACGGCCCACGCGCGTCACCGGGCACCCAGCGGCCTCAAACACCTTCCGCACGTCCTCGCTGCTGAAGCGGGACGAGGGGGACGGGTCGAGCGGAAGGTTGTGCAGCGCCACAAGCGCCGGCAACGACGCGGAAATCACGATGGTGGCCGAACCGTCGATCCCCAGATAGGTCTGCTCGTCGTATTCGCATTGCCGCACCAGCGGATTGCTGCACGACGTCGCCAGCATGGCCACAACGGCAAGGACGGCCAGCAGGAGGAATGGCTTCGCGACGCGAACACGCACAGCACGAATGATATACATTCTTCGGACCTTCATGCCGCGCCTCTTTTGATTGACGGCAACTCGCAGATGTATCGCGCCTACCACGCGATTCGGGGCCTGACCGGACCCGACGGCAAATCCACGAACGCGATTTACGGCTTCGTGAACATGCTGCGCAAGCTCATCGCCGATAACAAACCCGACTACCTCGTGGCCTCGTTTGACCTGCCCGGCCGCACCTTCCGCGACGACCTGCTGGCCGACTACAAGGCGAACCGCACGCCCATGCCCTCGGACCTTGCCGAACAGGTCCCAATCGTGCACGACGCGTGCGAAGCCATGGGCGTGCCGAATCTCACCTCGGAGGGCTTTGAGGCCGACGATGTGATTGGGACGCTGGCGGTGAAGGCTCACGCGGCGGGCTTCGAAGTGGCCATCGTCACGGCGGACAAGGATTTTTTCCAGCTCGTGACCGACGGGCTGCGCATTTACAACCCGAAAGACGAAGGCACCTGGTACGACGCCGAAGGGGTTGTGGCGAAGTTCGGCGTGCGGCCCGACCAGGTGGTGGACATCCTGGCGCTGATGGGCGACAGCGTGGACAACATCAAGGGTGTGCCGGGCATCGGTGAAAAAGGCGCGAAGGAGTTGATCGGCACGCACGGCACGCTCGACGCCTTGCTCGAGGCCGCTCCCGGGTTGCCGCAGAAGCGGTATCGCGAGGCGCTGACGCAGCACGCCGCCGACGCGCGCGCCAGCCGCGTGCTGGCGACGATTCGTACGGACGTGCCGATCGAGTTTGACGCCGAGGCCCTGCGGTACCGCGGCCCCGACATCGCGCGGTGTTACGCGCTGTTCTCAGCGCTGGGCTTCCGGACGATGACGGCCGACTACGCGCCGACCGCGGCCACGTCCGCGCACGACTACACGATCGTGCAGTCGCCCGAAGAGCTCGACGCAATGGCGGCGGAGATTCGCGCGGCCGGTCACGTATCGATCGGCGTTGTCGCCACGAACGCGTCGGCGATTCAGGCCACGCTGGTGGGACTGGCACTGTCCACCGCCCCTGGCCGCGCCCGGTACATCCCGCTCAATCACGTGGGCCTGACCGAGACGCCGAACCTGCGTGTGGCAGACGTGGTGGCGCGACTCGGCTCAGTTCTGGCGGACGAGAACATCGCGAAGATTGGGCACGATCTGAAGACCATCTCGGTGTTGTGTGCGCGCGCCGGACTGCCGCTTGGCGGACTCGACATGGACACGATGGTGGCCAGTTACCTGGTGGACGCCACGGGCTCGAGCCACAGCATCGATGAACTGGCTTTGGCGCGCACGGGCTATCGCGCTGTCAAGCTGGAGGACGTGACCGGGCGTGGGGCGAAAAGCGTGACCGAGGACGCGGTGCCAGCCGCAGCGGTCCTGAATTTTGCTGGTGAACGCGCTGACCTGCCCCTGCGCATGGCCGACGGTCTCAGGGACGATCTGAAGAAGGCCGCGCTCGACGGGATCTATCGCGACATGGAACGGCCGCTCATCCCCATCCTGGCCGACATCGAGCGCGCGGGCGTCAGGCTCGACGTGGCGGCCCTGGCCAGGCTGTCTGAGTCGATGCAAACGGAACTGAACAGCCTGAGCGCGCGCATCTTCGAGCTCGCCGGCATGGAGTTCAACATCAACTCCCCGAAGCAACTGGGCGAAGTCCTTTTCGAACGCCTTCAACTCCCATCATCGAAGAAGACCGGCAAGACAAAGACCATGTCGACGGCCGTGGACGTGCTTGAGGAGCTGGCGCAGACACATGAGCTGCCGGGACTGGTGCTCAAGTGGCGGAGCGTGCAGAAACTCAAGGGCGGATACGTGGATGCATTGCCGCAGATGATCAATCCCGCCACGGGCCGCGTGCACACCACGTTTAATCAGGCGGTGGCGGCCACGGGCCGGCTCAGCAGCAGCGACCCAGGCCTGCAGAACATTCCGGTGCGCACGGCGGCGGGACGCGAGATTCGCGCGGCGTTTGTGGCCGAGCCTGGATTCGCGTTGATTTCAGCCGACTACTCGCAGATTGAACTGCGGGTGCTCGCGCACCTCTCGGGCGATGCCGCACTGGTGCAGGCGTTCAAGAACGGCGAGGATATTCACGACCGCACGGCCGAGCGGGTGTTTGGGCAAAACTCCGGGCTCGACCCGCACGAGTTGCGGCGACGCGCGAAGATCATCAACTACGCGCTGCTCTACGGCAAGACCGCATTCACGCTGGCCAAAGACATTGGCGTGCCGCAGCAAGCCGCGCAGGAGTTCATCGACGCGTACTTCGCGGGCTTCCCCGGAGTTCGCGCGTACATCGACCGCACCCTGGAAGAGGCGCGCGTCTCAGGGGTGGTGCGCACCATCTCTGGCCGCCAGCGCCTGATGCCGGAGTTAACAAGCCGCAATGGCCAGATTCGCGCCGCGGCCGAACGCGAAACGGTGAACATGCCCATCCAGGGCACGGCCGCCGACATCCTGAAGCAGGCGATGATCGATGCGGCCGCAGCGCTCGTTCAGCACAACGCCAGCGCCACCACTCCCAGCCGCATGATCCTGACCGTGCACGACGAACTGTTGTTCGAAGCCCCCGTCGCAGATGTGACCGCGATCACAAACCTGGTGCGCGACACGATGCAGAACGCCTTTCCACTGTCGGTACCGCTCACCGTGGACGTGGGATCCGGCCCAAATTGGAATGCGGCAAAACCTTAGGAATTTCTGGATTTCCGGCAGCCAGGCGTTATTTGTTTTGAGCCTGTAACTAACTGAATTACAAAGACTTAGGTGGCAAATAGCCGGTCTTTGGCTCCGGAAGGCCCTGGGCTGGCCCGTATAATTCCAACTCGTGGTTGAGCCCGTCATCATTTCCCGCGCCGAGCACACGATTTCGCGGCGCGACATTGATCCCGACGCGCTCAAGGTGCTCTATCGCCTCCAGCAAAGTCACTTCGACGCCTATCTCGTTGGCGGCGGTGTGCGCGACCTGTTGCTGGGCCGGCGCCCGAAAGATTTCGACATCGCCACAAACGCGCATCCGTACCAAATCAAGAAGCTGTTCAGGAACTGCTGGATCATCGGGCGCCGCTTTCGCCTGGCGCACGTGAAGTTTGGGCCGAAGACGATTGAGGTGGCCACGTTCCGCCGCAACGTTCCAGATCCTCTGCCCGACGAGGGCGAAGAACCGCCGGTCGTCGTGGCCTCGTCTCCGGAACAGGACGAGCAGGACGGCATCATCCGGCGCGACAACACGTTTGGCACGCCGGAAGAGGATGCGTTCAGGCGCGACTTCACCGTCAACGCGCTGGCCTACGACATCGCGACGTATTCGATCATCGACTACGTTGGCGGCCTCGGAGATCTTGAGCGGCGCGTCATTCGATCGATCGGCGATCCGATGGTGCGTTTCGTCGAGGACCCTGTGCGCATGCTTCGCGCGGCGGTGTTCAGCTCACGCCTGGGCTTTACGCTCGACGACCTGGTGCTTGACGCCATTGCCGCCCTGAAGCCCCTCATCGGCAAGGCGGCGGCGCCTCGCCTGCTGGAGGAGTACTACAAGATTCTTCGCTCGGGATACGCCGAAGCCAGCTTCCGCACGCTCGACAGCCTGGGCCTGCTTGAGCTGATGACGCCCGAGCTGCGCAACCCGTCAGACGATGTGTGGGATTCGCTGGCGAGGTTGGATGCGTATCGGCGGCGCTTCGATGCGCCGCCGCCGGAACTGACCAACGCGATTCTGATGGGCGCGTTGCTGGTGCCCGCAGGACTCATGAGCCGCAAGGCGCCTGGCGCGGCCACCGATACCCGCGTGCACTTCGGCATGTTGCCGATCGCGCGTCGCGACATCGATCGGCTCGGCCAGATCGTGAGCCTGGTGCCGCGCATGCTGGAACCCGAGCCGTCACCTCGCCTCACGCGCAGTCTGCCGGGACGGCCCGCGTTCCGCGATGCGCTGTTGTGGCTGGAGATCTTCACTGACGCGCCCGAGGAACTGGCGGCGTGGACCGCATTGCGGGCCGCGGCTCCGCCGCCTGGGCCTGAGGGCGAGGACGCGTCGGGCCCCGCGGGTACCGGCCGCCGCAAACGCCGTCGCCGCGGGCGCCGTCGTGGTGGTCGGGGGAAGCCGGCGGCGACGGAGTAATCCAGCGCCCCTCTATCGTCGGTTCTATTGAGGATTGAGGATGGAGCGTTGAGGATCGGAATTGGCGCGCATTGCTGATTGCTGATCGAGGATTGCGCGTCACGCTCGGTTGGCCGTACGTAGCTCGGGCTGTTCCTCAAGCCCGAGGCAATCTCGGCCTTGAGGATCAGGCCGAGCTACGAAATACCGGCCCGCCGCGTGCAAAGATGCTGCGAGGAGCGAACGATGACTAATCGACTGGCGATCGGCACTGCAATTGGCCTCGTGACCGGACTGATGTCGTGGCGTGCCAACGCCACCGACAACGTGGTCTCGGTATTTCCAGACGTCTTGACCTTCGCAGTCCTGGCGGCGCTTCTGGCGGCCGCTGTTCGGTTCGAATTGCGCCGGACGAACGCACACGACCGCCGGGCATCACTTCGGGCGGGCCTGACCATTGCCGCTGCGGCAGGCGTGGTCTTTGGCACTGCGATCGTGACATTGGGCCTGGCTCGCTTCAGCGCGCCATCCGCAACGCTCTCGGTCTTCCTCTTTTCCGTGGCCGTGTTGTCGTCGATGGGCATCGGCGCACTGGCCGCATTGGTGCTGACGACGCGCTCCACAGTGCAGAAGCCTGACGGCGCCCCAGGAAGGTTTAACGACCTCGCAGCGAACTGGATCAGGCCGGCTACCAGACATTGAGCGCACGCCGCATCGACGCAAGGAGTGGCCGCGGCCCTGGGTCCGCCTGCGCTCGAGAAGCGCGGCGGACCGCCAAAGCCCAGCCCTCGATCGCAAGAGCTGGCTTGAAAACCAGGCCGCGCTACGAGGAATGCACGCCGCAGCCGCGCTACGAGGACGGCGCGTGACGCGCGATCGTCAATCAGCAATCAGCGATGCGCGCCAATCCCGATCCTCAATCCTCCATCCTCAATCCTCAATAGGGGAGTTCGTGCACCGACCGAGGCGGTCGCAGACCTACCGTCGTCCGCCGAGCCACCAGGTGGCGTTGACGCGGAGGGCGCGGCTCGGCGCAAGGGTGACCAACGGCGTCCGGCCCACTTCCACGCGGGCGTCGAGCAGGTTCTCTACCACCATCGACAGCTCGAACTGGCGAACCTGCGCGGCCACGCGCATGTCCACTTGCGTGGCGGCCGCGAGTCTGAACACATTGCGGTCGTCGTCGAACTGCGCGCCGACGGAACGAATGACCACGCCCGCGCGGCCGCGGCCGGGGTGCTCCACATCCACCGACAACGCCCCGCTGACCTTCGGGACCTGCGGCAACTGGTTGCCCTCAAGCGCAGGCTCGGCGGAGTTCTGGAACGTCGCGTCGGTCGCCGAGATCGAACCGCGCACCTGCACCCACGCCCAGGGTCGAACGTCCACGTCGGCCTCAAGGCCCTTCACATGCGCCTCACCCGCGTTGCGGCGCTCGCGCAGGATTCCTGTCGCCGACGGCAACGTCACGTTGGCAATGGCATCTTCCACCGTCGTGTAAAACGCCGCGACTCCAAACGTGCCACGCGGCCGCGTGACCGTAAGACCGGCATCCACCGCGCGTGCGCGCTCGGGTTTGAGGTTGGCATTGGGTAACGTATTCGTGCTGCCGACGCGAAAGCCGCGCACCAGTTCGTTAAGCGTCGGCCACCGATGACTCGTCGCCGCCGTCGCGCGCGCCACCAGGGACGGATTAATGGTCCAGGCTGCGGTCACGCGCCCGACAAAAGCGGTATCGCGGTCGTCCGATGACATCGGCGCCGCGCGCCATTCGTGCCGCACACCTGCGCCAAGCGTCACGTTCGCGCCAGGCGTCACACCCACCTGGGCGGAGATGGACTCGCTGTCGTCACGCACCTCCATCACGGTGGTGCCTGCGGGGCGAATTTCATCAAAGTCGGCGGTCGCGCGTGTCGCGGCGCCGCGCAACATGACAAACCCCTTGGGCACCGATCGCCCGTACTCCAGCACCGCGCGCGTCGTGGTGACATCGATGAACTGGGTTGACGTCAGCGACTCAGTCGCCCGGCCTGTCGCCACGGCTGAAAACGTCTGCTCCAGGCTGTTCGGGCTCACGGCCACACGCGCGGCCCACGTGGCGCTCGTCCCCACCGACTGCACCGCGGCCGCCACTGTGCTCCCGCTGTTGCGGTTGTACTGCAGCACGGTGCCGTTGCCACGCCGGTCGCGGCCGCTGATGCCCGTGACCGTCCAGCGCCGCGCGCCATCAGTCACATCAGCACGGCCAAACACGTTCCACCAGTTCGCCGACGTGGGACGGTCAACGGCTCCGCGCGACGCTTCCTCAAGGGGAATCTCTCCGGCAGTGTCCACCCACGATGCCGCCATCCATAGTCCGGCGCGGCCCTTCGTGACACCACCCGACACATCACCCGTCCACGTCTCGCGCGTGCCGCCGCCAACACTCACCATCGGGCCCGCGCGCCTCGGCTCGGCCGACCGCAGCCGAATGACGCCGCCCAACGCATCCGACCCAAACAAGTCTCCGGCCGCGCCCGGAATGACATCCACGCCCTCGAGCGCTCCAGCGGGCACACGCGTCCACGTCACCCAACCGCCAAACCCGTCGTTGAGCGGCATGCCATCGAGCACCACCACTCCCCTGCTCGCCCCCGACGCCGACAACCCGCGCATCGTCACACCGTGCGTGGTCGGATTCGCCGTGCGTGACGATGAACGGCGGAACAACGAGAGGCCCGACACCACACGCAGCGCTTCGTCGGTGGTGAGGGCGGGCGCGCCGTCGAGGAACTCCCTCGAAAATGTCTGTGCGCCCGTAGAAGGGTCGCGTTTGGCCGCATCCCCCAGAACGAGGACCGATGCGGAAACCGCTGGAGGCGCTTGCGGCTCAGCCTGCGTGGCCGGCGGCGGCGCAGCCTGAGCCGCCTGCACCAGCAGCAGGATCAGGATGCCGGCACTCATCCGTTCCTCCGCTCGAACTCCTGCATGAACTGCACGAGCGAGGCCACACCCTCTTCGGGGAATGCGTTGTAGATCGAGGCCCGAAGACCGCCGACCGATCGATGGCCCTTCAACCCGTCAAGTCCGGCGGCCGTCGCTTCTTTCGCGAACTGTGACTCAAGCGCCTCGGAGGCCAGGCGGAACGTCACGTTCATCCGCGACCTCGCGTCCCTCTGTGCGTGCGGCTTCCAGAACGCGGTGCGGTCCAGTTCCGCGTACAGCATGGCCGCCTTGCGTTCGTTCACCTTCTCGATCGCCGTCACACCGCCCATGCCCTTGAGCCACGTCAGCACCAACCGCAGGATGTAGATACCGAACGCCGGCGGCGTGTTGTAACGCGATCCATTCTCGGCCTGCACCCGATAATTCAACATCGTTGGCAACGCGTCAGCGGATCGCGCGAGCAAGTCTTTGCGGATGATGACAACGGTGACGCCGGAGGGGCCGAGGTTCTTTTGCGCGCCGGCATAGATGAGGCCGTATTTCGAAACGTCGATCGGCCGCGAGAGGATGTCCGAAGACATGTCGCTCACAAGTGGTGCGCCATTCACGTCTGGCAGGTAATGCCACTGCGTGCCGTGGATGGTGTTGTTCGACGTCATGTGGACGTAGGCCGAGCCCGGCGTCAGGCGCAACTCCGACTGCGGTGGAATGCGCGCGTAGTTGCCTTCTTCAGTCGAAGCCGCCACCGCCGTCGCGCCCACCTTCTTCGCTTCCTTCAGCGCCTTCTTTCCCCAGTCGCCGGTGACGATGTAGTCGGCGGTCAGGCCCTGGGTCAGCAGGTTCATCGGGACCATCGAGAACTGCAGGCTTGCGCCGCCCTGCAGGAACAGGATCTCGTAGTCATCTGGGATGCCCGCAATCTCGCGCATGTCCGTGAGCGCGCCGTGCAGAATTTCGTCGAACGGCTTTGAACGGTGGCTGATCTCCAGCACCGACATGCCAACGCCGGGCAGGGCCACGAGGTTGCGTTGGGCTTCTTCGAGTACTGGAAGTGGAAGGACGGCCGGACCGGAGGAGAAGTTAAAGACGCGATGAATACTCATATCTGGTGCACCAGCAGTCCGTCACGCAGCTTCGGCTCAAACCACGTGGACTTGGGCGGCATGATACCGCCCGCATCGGAAATCGCAATGAGGTCGCCCACCGTCACCGGGTGAAGCGCGAAGGCCACAGCGGCCTGCCCGGACCCAACAAGAACCTCAAGGGCTCCCGGCCCGCGAACCCCGCCGACAAAATCAATGCGCTTGTCGGTGCGAGGATCGCCGATGCCCAGCACCGGCGTCAGCACGTCGCGTTGCAGCACGGATACGTCGAGCGCATCGGCCAGGGCCGTGCCTGCGGGAGACTGCGGAAGGTGGAGTGTGTGCCAGCGGCCGCCCAGGAACATCGAGACCTGGCCTGGACGATCTGGCTGAGAATCCCCATCGGTCACCACAAGCCTGGACCGCAGGGCGTCCAGGAACGACGCCTGTGTGTGGCCCCACAGGTCCTTCACTACGCGGTGGTACGGCAGGATCTGCAGCTGCGTATCTGGAAATGCGACGCCGATAAACACATCGGCTTCCCGGGATGGCGTGCCTCGATCGCGCAAAGCCGCACGAGCGCGCGCAGCGCTCGCCGCACGATGGTGGCCGTCAGCGATATACAACTCGGGGATCGGGGCAAACGCATCAACCAGCGCCGAAACGTCAGAAGGCGACACCGGCCAAACGGTGTGGCGGATGCCGTCGGCTGCCGTGAAGTCGTAGAGCGGCGTTCCGGCGCACGCGCGCAGCGCGATGGCATCCACCGCGGCCGAGGCGCGGTACGTCAGAAACACCACGCCGGTCTGCGCACCCACTTCGAGGATGTGCCGGGTGCGGTCGTCTTCCTTGTCGGGTCGCGTCTTTTCGTGTTTCTTCACCAGGTCGTGTTCGTACTCGTCCACCGAGAAACATCCGGCGAGCCCCGTCTGCACGTGGTCGCCCATCTGTTGCCGGTAGAAGTACAACGTCGGCTCTGCATCCACCTCGAGCGGCGCCACGCTGCGCAGCGCACGCAAGTTCTCCACCGCCCGGGCATACACCGCGTCGTGATACAGCGAAACGGTGTCGGGCAGATCGATTTCGGAACGGGTGACGCGAAGAAAACTGAGCGGCTCGCCTTGCGCCATGGCCCGCGCTTCGGCGGTGTTGACCACGTCGTACGGGACGGACGCGACGCGGGACGCAACGGAAGGCGCCGGGCGCAGCGCCCGGAACGGGGTGAGCTGCGCCATGGCGGCTACTGACCTCGTGACGTCGGGGCGACGTCCGAGCCGAGGAGTGTGGTGCGGAGCGTGCCGAGCAGCCGATCGCGCTCGGCCGCGAACTGCGGCATCGCTGCGGCCGGAATCGGCACGCCCGGAGGCATGTTGCGATGTTCAGCCACCGGGTTCACGTAGGTGCCGTTCTTGATGAGCTCGTAGTGCAGGTGCGTTGCCGTCACCGTACCGCTGTTGCCCACGCGTCCAATCGTGCGACCCTGATCAACACGCGCACCCGGGCTGATGCCTGGGGAGATGGCCGACAGGTGGAAGTAGTTGCTCACGTAGCCGCTTGCGTGCCGGATGGACACGCGCCGGCCTGCGCCACCCGCCCAGCCTGCGGCGATCACAGTGCCTGGCGAGACCGCCACCACCGGCGTGCCATACGCCGCGCGATAGTCCACGCCACGGTGCGCGCGATAGGTGTTGAGCACGGGGTGCAGGCGACGATACGAAAAACTCGACGTGACGCGCGGCTCGAAGCCAAGCGGCGACTTCAGGAATTGGCGCCTGAGCGACCGCCCCTGCGCGTCGTACCACGCCTCGCGGCCATCGGGCCCGAGATGCCTGATCGCGGTCAACTGGCGGCCGTCGTTGTTGAGCGTGGCCGCCGCCACTTCTTCGTAACCGGTGAACTTGCCGTCGCGAAGCACGCGGCCGAAGAGCACTTCAAAGCGGTCGCCGGGCTGCAGGTCGGAGTTAAAGTCCACGTCGCCTGAAAACGCGTCGGCCAGCAGCAGAGCGAGCTGGATGTTCTCGCCCCGTTCTTCGAGCGCGGCCCACAACGAAGGGCGCTCCTTCGTAATCTCCACCGTGACGGCGTCGGTGACCACCTCTTTCGGGTAGGGCACCACTTCCACATCGAACTGGGGCGCGGCCAGCGAGCTGCCCACCTTGAGCGCCACCCGCAGGAAGCGGTCGGCATCCATCGTGTAGCGGAACTCCCGGAACAACCCGTCGAGGGTCGTCACCAGGGAATACGGCTGATTGGCCTTGAGCCTTCGGGGGTCAAACTCGGCCCGGACGGCGCCGACGATGGAGTCGGCGAGGTCGCTGGAGGCTTTGTGGCTTCTGAGTACTCCTTGCAGCGTGGCATTCCGCGGCACAACCGCTTCAAGAACGTCCACTTCGCGCACCAGAACAACGTCCTGGCGCCCAGCCTGATCCGCCCCGCCCCGACTGCAAGAACCGGAGATCGACGCGCACACCAGAACGGGCAGCAGCCAGGCTGTTTTCATCGCTGATTACCTTACCATCCCCCGGCGCCCGAACCGTAGCGGGAATGGCCACCCGGCCGTATCATTAAGGCCGGATCCGGACGTTCCGAAAGGACATACATACATGAGGAAGACGCACTTTTTGACGATGGGGTTGGCCACGGCGGTGTTCGCCGCGGTGGTGGCACTGCCGCTGCGAGCGGCAAACGAGGTGATCGACTACGACAGCCTCGCGAAAATCAAGGCTGAAGGCATGCAGAACTCGCAGGTCATGGAACTGGCGAGTTGGATGACCGACGTGTACGGTCCGCGGCTGAGCGGGTCGCCGGGCATTCAGAAGGCCGGCGAGTGGGCCGTTGCGGAAATGAAGAAATGGGGCCTGGCGAATGTGGCGCTTGAGCCCTGGGTGGACCAGTCGCGGTTCCCTCGCGGGTGGACCAACGAGAAGTTCTACCTGGCGGCGGTGTCGCCGCAGGCCTTCCCCATGACGGGAATGTCGTCGGCATGGACGCCCGGCACCAACGGGCTTATTCGCGGCGAGGCCGTGCTCATCACCACCACCGATGGCGCGGAGATCACGAAGCTGGCGGGCACGCTCAAGGGCAAGTTTGTGCTGACGCAGGCGCCACCCGACGTGGCGGCCTACTGGACGCCGCAGGCGCAGCGGTACACCGCTGAACAGCTGGACGCGATGGAAAATGCACCGCGCCTGGCAGAACTGGGTCTTGCGGCCCCGGGCGCGGGCGGACGTGGCGCGGTGGCAGGCGGACGCGGAGGCGCGGGCGCACCCGGCGCGATGCCGTTCAACCGCAATGAGTTCTTCCTCAAGGAAGGCGTGGCCGGCGTGTTGACGACGAACGCACGCGGACATGGTCTGTTCACGATTGGTGGAAGTGCAACGGCCGACCCGGCCACCACCCTGCCGTCCATCGTGGTTGCCGCCGAGCACTACGGGCGCGTGGCGCGGATGCTGCAGAAGAACCTGCCGGTCACGATTGAGGCCGACATCAAGAACACCTACACGCCGGCGCCGACCATGTTCAACGTGGTGGCTGAAATTCCCGGCACCGACAAGGCGGACGAGATTGTGATGCTTGGCGCGCACTTCGACTCGTGGCATGCGTCAACGGGCGCCACGGACAACGCCGCCGGATCAGCCGCGATGATGGAAGCGATGCGCATCCTGAAGGCGTCGGGTGTGCGGCTGCGCCGCACGGTGCGCCTTGGCCTGTGGAATGGCGAGGAGCAGGGCCTCATCGGCTCACGCGACTATGTGGCGAAACACTTCGCCGGAAGGGGCGCTCCTCCACCCGCGCCGGCAGGCGCAGCGCCTGCAGCACCCGGAGGTCGCGGTGGCCGCGGCGGCCCGGTCGGTCCGTTGGTGATGACGCCGGCACACGCCAAGTTCGCGGGCTACTTCAACATCGACAACGGCACGGGAGCCATTCGCGGTGTGTATCAGCAGGGCAACGGCGCGGTGGGCCCGATCTTCCGCGCATGGATGGAACCGCTGCGCGACCTGGGCACCACACACCTGAACCCCGGCAACACGGGCGGCACCGATCACCAGGCGTTTGATGGCGTCGGCCTGCCGGGCTTCCAGTTCATCCAGGATCCGGTGGAGTACAACACCGTGACGCACCACTACAACATGGACAGCTACGAGCGCCTGCAGCCCGAGGACATGCGCCGCAACGCGACGATCGCCGCCGCGTTTGCGTTCCTCACGGCGAACCGCGACGAACTTCTGCCTCGCAAGCCAATGGCGGCGCCTGGGCCGCTGGCAGGGGCGGGCGAGGGGGGCAGTAACTTAGGAAGTTAGGAACTGGGGAACTGCATTTCGTAGCGCGCGCTGGGCTTCAAGCGCGCGGTGGTCCGCGGCCTTGAGACCCAGGCCGCGCTACGAGGACGTTCCTCAGTTCCTCAGTTCACAATTTCCTCAGTTCATAATTACGCGATGGTAATCCATCGTTCCGATCTTGCGTGGGCGCCGCGAACGGCTGAGAGATACGCTTCGCGGATCGCGCAGGTGATGGGCCCCGGGACGCCCGCGCCGATCTTCCGTCGGTCTACGCTTGTGATGCCCACCACCTCGGCGGCGGTGCCGCACACAAAGACTTCATCCACCACATAAAGATGGTCGCGGCTGAGCTGCGACTCCTGCACGGGAATGCCCAGGTCCTGCGCGAGCGCCACGACGGTGTCGCGCGTGATGCCTTCGAGGATCGCATCAGCCGGCGGCGTGACCAGCCGGCCGTTACGCACCACAAACAAGTTGGCGCCGGTGCATTCTGCGACGTAGCCTTGCGGATCCAGCATGATGGCTTCGTCGAAACCATTTCGCTGCGCGTCGGTCTTCGCCAGGATGGAATTGACGTAGTTGCCGGCGACTTTGGCTTTGGTCATCATGGCGTTCGGATGGTGGCGTGTGAAACTCGACACGCAGGCCTTGAGCCCTTCTTCCACCGTGCTCTTGCCGCCGTACACCGACTGTTCCCAGACGGCCACGGCCACGTGCGCCTTTCCTGAGTCGATGGTCAACTGCCATCCGCCATCAGCCAGCCACAACAGCGGCCGGATGTAGCAATCCCCGAAGCCGTTGGCGCGCACGGTGGCGCACACGGCGTCCATCATTTCGTCGATCGAATGCGGCATGTCGAGAAAGCCGACGATGCGCGACGAATCCTCGAAGCGTTTCATGTGTTCGCGCAGGCGGAACACACCAAGGCCCTTCGGCGTTTTATAAGCGCGAATCCCCTCAAAAATCGCGACGCCGTAATGGAGACCGGCCGTCAAAAACGGGACGGTCGCTTGTTCCGAGGCGATCATCTCGCCGTTAATCCAGGTGAATCTGCTGTTCATGTATGTGCTCTAAAAAATACCGACACGGCCCGACACTGATGCAATTAAACGCGCGCTATCGAATCCAATCCCCTGCCTGAAGACCAGTTCCACTTTCCTGATATCCCCAATTGTCGTGGACGGATCGCCGGCAATGACCATGAGGTCGGCCTGTTTGCCGACCGCGATTGAGCCAACGGTCTTGCCGCGGCCAAGGTACTCCGCGCCATTAAGCGTCACGATCTTGATGGCTTCTGCAGGGGTGAATCCGGCTTCAACCAGAATCTCAACCGTGCGCTGATTCGAGAAACCCGGCACCACGCCACCTCCGCCCGTTGGGTCGGTACCGGCAACCAGGGTGCCACCTGCGCGCGCAAACGCCAGGTCCAGCTTCAAGGCTTTCGGAAAGAGACGCGCGTAAATTGATTCGGTGTTCTTCGCCGTTCGCGCATAGCCCTGTTCGAACTGCTCCTTGAGTGGCGCAACCAGCACTTCAAGCCCGGGCGGCAACGGCCGCCCTGGCGTGAAGGTCTCAAACACGGCAGGCGTCGTGGTCAGCGTGACTTTCTTCTCGATGAGTTTCCGGACGAGGGCCTTGAACGGTTCGCCGTTTTCGTCGAGCGCCGCAATGGTCTGCTGCCCTGTCCCCTGGCCGGGGCACACGTCAGGAAGTTTGGTCGGCACGAAGTCTGTGGAGGCCAGAAATGCGTGTTCGAGATTGTCGATGCCCAGATCGGCCGCTTCGGAATACGTCACCGAACACAGATGCCCGGTGACCTTGATGCCGCGCTTGTGGGCTTCGTCAATCGCGGCACCGAGATCGGCACGTGAGATCTGCATGTACGCCTTGAACGACGTGGCGCCTTCATCAGCCCAATAGTTGACCTGGCGCCGTGCGTCCTCCGGCCCCTTGAGCGCGCGCATCTGGATGAAGGTGTTTGGTCCATTCAGGTACGGCGCGGTGGCATCGATGGCGGGGCCCGCCTTGCTGCCGGCATCCACCAGCTTTTTCATGTTGATGTCCATGAAGCCGTTCACGTTGCCGCCGGTGCGCATGGTGGTGACGCCGCCGGCCAGATACAGGCGCACAAAGCTCTCGCCGAGCTGTCCGTAGACGCCTGGGCCGGTCGGGTAATACAGGTGCTCGTGCACCATGACCATGCCAGGCAGAAGGGTTTTTCCAGTCAAATCGAGGATGCGGGCGCCTTCCGGCACCGGTGTGCTTGCCGTCGGTCCCATGGCGGCAATGAGGCCGTCACGCAAGATGACCGTTTGATCACTGCGAATCGCACCGCCCGTCCCATCAATGACGCGCGCATGCGTCAGCGCCACCACGGCGTTGTCCACAGTCACGAACTGTCGAATGGCATTGCCGACCGTCGGCCGCTGTGCGTAAGCGGTCACCGATGTGGCGGCGATGGCCACAGACAAAACCCACTGTGTTGTTCGCATGGCGCGAATTATAATCGACGAATGCATTTTCAGACGTTCGTCACCACCCTGGGCATCGCCCTGAGTTTCGTCGGACCGACACCGCAGGCGCCCCAGACGGCGGCGCCGGTCGTCGTACTGCCGGACGTCAATGTCCATGCGCAGAAAGAGCCGGCGAAGGGGCAGACGCTGCCGATCAGCGTGACCGCGATCACAGCCGATATGCTGCAACGCGCGGGCGTCATGATCGTGTCGGACGCAGCCCTGCAGGCACCCAACGTTGTCTTCACCGAGTTCACGGCGCGCAAGTTGAGCAACGCGCGATTCCGCGGCGTGGGCTCCAGCCCGGCAAACCCGGCGGTCACCACGTTTTTTGATGGCGTGCCGCAGCTCAATGCCAACGCCTCGAGCGTGGAACTGCTTGACGTGGACCAGATTGAGTTTGTCCGTGGCCCGCAGAGCGCGTTGTACGGACGCAACACCCTGGGCGGCCTGGTGAACGTGTTGTCGGTACGCCCGTCGTTGTCGTCATGGACAGGACGCGTGGTGGCGCCACTCGGCAACTTCAATTCGCGCGACATCCGCGCATCGGTGTCGGGTCCGCTCGCGCCGACGGTGGGACTCTCACTGGCATTTGGGCACGGCGAACGTGACGGCTTTTCCACAAACCAGGTCACGGGCCGCTCGGTGGACGACCGGTCGGCGTCGTTCGGCAAGGCGCAGCTGCTGTGGACCCCGGCGGCGCAGTGGGAGACGCGACTGATCGTCAGCGGCGAGCGTTCACGCGATGGCGACTACGCGCTGTCGGACCTCGCCGGCCTGCGGACGAACCCGTTCACGGTGGCGCGCGACTTCGAAGGGCGGCAGGACCGCGACGTGGCCTCCGGCACTTTGCACGCCCGGAGGGAAGGGTCGCGCGTCAGCCTGACCAGCACCACCGGGATCGTCCGCTGGAAGACCCAGGACGTGACCGACCTCGACTATTCGCCCATGCCGTTCATTACGCGCGACAACAGCGAAGAGGCCACGCAGTTCAGCCAGGAGATTCGCCTGGCATCAGCGGCGGCGTCACCCGGGCGCCTTTCGGACTCGACCACGTTCTCGTGGCAGGTGGGCGCCTTCGGCTTCAAGCACAACTACGAGCAGGATGCCTTTAATACCTACGCGGCGTACCTGGTGTCGCAGTTCATTCCCTTCCCCATCACCGAGCATTCTCCCCAGGGGACGATCAAGGACTTTGGCCTGGCGGCGTTTGGGCACTCGACGCTGACCTTCAACAACCGCGTTGACCTCACGCTGGGTGTGCGGGCCGATCGGGAGCGCAAGACGGCCGACCTGCGCGTGTTCGTGGTGCCCGAGGTTGCGCCCGGGACCTCACTTGCTGCAGAAAAGACCTGGACCAATATTTCACCCAGCGCCGCGCTGACCTACCGCGTCAACGACAATCACAGGCTGTACGCGTCGGCCAGCCGCGGCTTCAAGGCCGGCGGCTTTAATCCCGTCGCGCCGCCCTCTTCCAACACGTACGACGAGGAGCAGACGTGGAACGGTGAGGTGGGCGTCAAGACGACGTGGGCCAACGGCCGTGTACGCACCAATGCCGCGCTGTTCACCATCGACTGGACGGACCTGCAACTGAACCTGCCCATTCCCAACGCACCGGGCCAGTTCTACATTTCGAACGTCGGCGGCGCCACCAGCCGTGGCCTTGAAGTGGAAGTGGCCGCTCGGGCAGCCGCGGGGGTGGATGTGTTCGGCGCGGTCGGCTACACCCGCGCGCGCTTCTCGGACGGCAGCACGTCGAGCGGTGTGGATGTCTCAGACAACCTGGTCCCGTTCACACCCGACGTCACGTTGTCGGCCGGCATCGATGTGTCGCGCTCGCTGCGCCCGAACGTCCAGCTCTTCGGTCGCGCCGAGGTGGTGCGCCACGGCGCATTCCAATACGACGACGCGAACAGCGCGGGACAGAAGGCGTACGCGCTGGTCAACATGCGCGCAGGCGTCAGCGTGCGAAGAATCTCGGTGGAAGGCTTCATCAAGAACGCGTTCGACACGCGCTACATCCCAGCTGCGTTCGCCTTCCCCGGCATTGCGCCCTCAGGGTTCGTCGGCGAAATGGGCCGGCCCCGGACGTTCGGCGTCAGCCTGTCAGTAGGGTTCTGAAGGTCCAGGGTCCAGAGTCCAGAGTCCAGGGTCCTGGAATTTCGTAGCGCGGCCTGGGTCTCAAGGCCGCGGACTTTGCCTACCCTTGCGGGAAGCGCTTGGTCAGGATTCGGCGCATCTCGTTGATGGGCTCGGTGTGGTCGTCCACCTGAAGTCGCAACACGACGTCGTTGTGCAGCCACGGGCCGCCGTCCTTTTTGACGATGAGCATGGCAGCCGATTGCATGCCGCGCGTGTCGCCACCAGCGGCCTGGCCTGCCTCGAGCGCAGCCTGCAGCCGGAAAGCGAGACGGCCCTTGGTGGTCTCAAATGCCTTGACCATGTTTTCAACCACGGCGGGACCGGCGAGGATATTGCCCTGCGCCGTGCACATCACACCCTGTTTGTGTCCTGCCCAGGTGCTGGCCTCCGGCCCTGTGAACACGGCCGTCTCACCCACCGGATTGATCACGGCAAACTGCCGGCCTGCCTTGGGCCAGGGCGATCGCGCAGACCGGGGTCGGGATCGCGCTCCCAGATTTGCTTCACGATGTCGGCCGGCTTGAGGCCCTTGCGCAGGAGTTCCAGCGCCTGCGGGCCATAACTCACGTCAACGATCGCCTGTGTGGCCGCAGCGCCCACGCCGGCCTCGGCCCACAACACACCGTTCCCCACCGAGAACACGCGCGACTGCACCGCGCCACCGAGTTCCCCCGACTCAGGGTCATAGCCCAGAATGGAGAACGTCGCGACCGGATCTTCCGGCAACTTCGGACGCTGCGACGCGGAGGAATGCGAGACGGCGATGGCCGCGACTGCAGCCATGACCAACAGAACGCGACGGCTGAATGTGTGTGTCGTCATCGAAAGACCTCCCGAATCACCTGCTCACGATAGTCGAAGATACGGCTGACCTGGCGCCGGACGATGGGCAACACGATCTCACCCATCGGCCACAGCGGCAACTGGTACTGCACATGGTCAAGCACTTCGGTTCCGTCCGCATTCTCCACGAACCGGTGGGTATGAATCCACTGCCGATACGGGCCCTTGATCTGTTCATCGACGAACAGGACGGGCGGCTCCCAGGTGGAAATCAGCGTCTGCCAGCCGAAACGGACACCGAAGAGTGCCAACCGGTAGTCGAGCCTGGTGCCCTGCTTCATGACCACGGGCCGCGGTGTCAGGATGTGGAAATTGAGTTCGGGCGGCGTGATGCGCTCCAGATTGCCGGCGTCGGCGAAGAACGCAAATACCTCATCAATCGGCCGATGCACCACGACGCGGCGACTGAGATGGTGGGATATTTCGACCATCGCGCCTCAGCGCCGCACGGCGCCAGGGCGCGTGATGAACTCCGCTACGGCGCTCACAAAAGCTGCATGCGTATCTTCGAGCTGAGCCGCGTGATCACCACCCGGCAATTGGGTCCATTGCTTCTGGGGCGATGCGATCTTCCCAAAGAACCTCGCTGTCACGTCGGCAGGCACCCCTGGATCCCTCGACCCATGCAGCACCATCGTCGGCACCGTGAGACGCGCGGGATTGAGGGCGTTGAATTCGTCTTCGCGGATCCAGTCCACGCGCACCGGGTCGGCGGCCACGGCTTGTGCGGCGAACGCCTTCATGACGGCGGGCGGCGTCACGGCCGGAGAGATGAAATCGCTGAGTGCGTCTTCGGCGGTGGTCTTCACGAAAGCCGGACGCTCAGGCACGGGCAGCGAGGCGTACTTCAGGCCCGGATCCATGGTGAACCCAAACAGGATGAGTGCCGAGAGCGAGAGCCCAGGGGTTTGTGCGGTCAGGTGGGCCACCGCCCCACCCTGCGACCAACCCAGAAGTGCGGGCGGAGGGAGCGTCGGATGTCGCGCAGCTACCCAGCGCACCACCGCGCTCACATCGGCTGCGGCGCGACGCGGGGTGAGGAAGCCGGTGGCGTCGCGGCGGGTCTCGCCGTAACCGCGCAGGTCCACCGCGTAGGCGGCGATGCCCTGAGCGGCGAGCGAACTGAGCACGGAACGCTGCAGGCCGGGTACCTGGAGATCGAAGTCGGGGCGACTGCTCCACGTGCGGCCGTGCACAAGCACGATGGCCGCGCGCGGCGTGGCCGGACCGCGGGCCCACACGGCGAGCGGATGGCTGTCTGAGAGGACTGTGTGGCGCACCGGCGGCGCCTGGGCCAGCGCAGTTGCGGGCACGGAAAGGGTGAGCAGGAGCAGGCCCGCAAGCACGATGCGCCCAGTCTACACGTTGAATTTGAAGAGCAGGACGTCGCCGTCGGCGACGACGTATTCTTTGCCTTCCATCCGGTACAGGCCCTTGTCGCGAGCGGCTGCGACCGAGCCACACGACACCAGGTCCGTATAGGCCACCGTTTCGGCTTTGATAAAACCGCGTTCAAAGTCCGAGTGGATCACGCCTGCCGCCTGCGGCGCCGTGTCTCCCGCATGGATGGTCCACGCGCGCACTTCCTTTTCACCAGCGGTGAAATACGTGCGCAACCCGAGCAGGTGGAACGTGGCGCGAATCAGGGACCCGAGACCACTTTCAGCGACGCCCAGTTCCTTGAGGAAGGCCTGCGCTTCGTCGGGCTCCAGATCGACCAGGTCGCTTTCGATCTGCGCACTGATGACCACCGCTTCGCACGCAAGGTGTGTCTTGACGTACTCGCGCACCTTGATGACGTACGGGTTGGAGTCGGCGGTGGCCAGGTCGCCTTCCTTCACGTTGCACGCGAAGATGGTCGGCTTGTCGGTCAGGAGGAACAAGGCCCGTGACAGGGCCCGTTCTTCCGGTGTGAGGTCCACCATCAACGCGGGCTTGCCGGAGTCCAGCACCGGCTCCACTTTCGCCAGCGCGATTTCTTCGGCGGCCGCAGCCTTGTCGCCGCGTTTGACGTCCTTGGCCAGACGCTCACGCCGCTTCTTGACCGAATCCAGGTCCGCGAGAATCAGCTCGGTGTTGATGATCTCGATGTCGCGCACCGGGTCCACCGTGCCGGACACGTGGTGCACGTCTTCGTCCTCAAAGCAGCGCACCACCTGCACGATGGCGTCTACTTCCCTGATGTGCGTCAGGAACTTGTTGCCCAGGCCCTCACCCGTGCTCGCGCCCTTGACCAGGCCAGCAATGTCCACGAACTCGATGGCCGCGGGAATCACCACGTTGGTCTTGGCGATCTTCTGCAGCTCGTACAGCCGCGCATCGGGCACGGTGACAATCCCCACGTTGGGATCGATGGTGCAGAACGGGTAGTTGGCCGCCTCGGCTTTCCGGGTGCGTGTGACGGCGTTAAAGAGCGTGGACTTGCCCACGTTGGGCAGTCCCACAATTCCGGCTCTGAGCATGGCGGCGCTTCAGTTCCTGGTGGCCGGAGTGGCCATACGCGCCTGACGCGCGCGCGTCAGGTGAGGGACAACGCCGACCAGGCGCTGGCAGACCATCAGCTGCGCGCGATGGTGCATCTCATGTTCCTTGGCGCCCATCAGCATTTCAAAACGCGTCTTGGAGGGCGGATCGATCGGCGCCGGGAAACCCACGCGCTCTGCCAGGTCGGCCTCGCTCAGAGAGTCGAGGAAGCTGGCAAACGCCTCGCCTTCGGTCTCGAGCGCCTGAAGCACAGCTTCGCGTGTGTTGCAGGCCTGCTCAAAGGCCTTTGAGGCGCCGATGTAGGCGCCGAAGTCCTCGAAGGTCACAAACGTCTTCTTATCCTCGCCGTGCAGCTTCAACTGCCAGGTGGTGTAGCCGGCCAGATGCGCCAGGATTTCGTGAACGCTCATGGACTCGGGCGTGGCGCGAAAGCCCCACTGCTCGGCGGGAATATCCATCGCCACCTGAATCGTGTTCATGCGAACGGTGCGAAACGCCCGCCCAAAGTCAGTACCGGAGTAACAAGTCATAGCCCTCCATCGTACACCAGGGCGACTGGGGAACTGGGGAAGTTAGGCCTTTTCGTAGGCGTCTTTGAGCCAGGTGGTCAGGGCCTTGTCGATCTGGTCGGGCGATTCCACCCTGACGCGGTGGGTGCACATGGCATTAAACGACCCCGACGCCTCAAGCCGGCCGGAGGGCGCGACGCCCTTCAGGTTGAGGCCCACGTCGAGGCGGGTCTTGGTGGTGGGCTGGATGAGGGCGAACTGCTTGGACCGGCGGAGCGATACGTAGGTCTTTTTCGGCGAGACTTCAACGTCTTTGCCAAAGGCGCTGATGGCCTTGATGAGTTGGTCGTACATCGGCTTGAGCGCGGCCTTTTCCCCGGCGTACTGCGCGGCCACCAGATCATCGCCGGACGTGGCATCCTCGCCCACCAACCCGGCCGCCGAATGGGCCACCAGATTCGCGTATCCGTGCCCCAACTGATGGGTCTCTTTGAGGAACGAGACGATCTCGCCGTGTTTCTTCGCCCCCAGTCCCTTGACGACCGCCACCCACTGGGCAAGCGTCTTTCCCGTCTTCTCTTCCAGGTTCTTGATCATCGTTGCCGTCGCGGGATCCATCAGACCTCCTCCTTCAACGCAGGACACCCCTGCTGAAGACCTATTACCCAGGTTGGGCCCCGACCATTAATTAGGAACTTGGGAAATTCGGAACTGAGGAACTGCGGGCTCCCATCTCCCCACTTCCCCACTTCCCCAGTTCCCCACTTCCCCAGTTCCTAAGTTCCTCATTTGCGCTTAAAGCGGTCCTTGGCTTCGAGCACCCCAAGCCCCCCGTCGCCATCTAGCCATGCCCTGGCGGCGGCGTCCTGGCGGAGGAAGGCATCCCAGAAAGCGGTGCTCAGGGCCATGATGACTTTGTGGTGATTCGGGTTTCGCTCCACGCGATCGCCGGGCAGATCGCGATCGGTGAACGCCGAGTGCTGGCCGTCGAACAGCACGAGTTCGTACTTGTTGCCGGGCGGGAGCGCCGGAAACACCTGGAGCCGCGACTCGACCGTGGCCCCACCAATCAACGACTCATCTCGCGTGCCTGTCATCAGGAACCAGGGAATGGCGACCTTCCCGAAAGCAGCCTGTGGGTTGCCGGCCGCAGGCACACTGGGGCTCATCACGATGGCGGCCTTGATGCGAGCATCGGTCAGGCGGAGCGTCGGAACATTGCTCGACTGTCCGCTCACCGCCTGAGTGGTCACCCCACCAAACGAGTGGCCCGACATCCCGACGCGCGTCATGTCCAGCCGGCCGCGCAATGGGTGGCCGGCGTCCCCGTTCCAGCTCGTCAGTTCGTCCAGCACGGCCTTCACATCCTGGGCCCGCAGCAGGTAATTTTCGGCGTTGGCCGCGCGTCGCATGACTCCCAGGCGTCGAAGGGGCGCCACATCCTGCCAGACCGACTCGTCGCTTCCCTTGTGCTGAAGAAATACGGCGACGTATCCCCGTGCCGCCCAATGCCGTCCGAGGAACGCCGAGCCCGTTCGCGCGCCTCCCAGGCCGTGGCTGAACAGCACGACAGGCGCCGCACTCTGGCCCGGAGGCAAATACACGAGCACCGGAATATCTCTCTTGCGCCCATCGTCTCGCACGACGAGATCACGAGGCTCAGGCCGCGCCGCACCCTGGAGCGCGAGCGGATTGTAGAGTTGCGCGGCGAGTGTTGCGGATGCCGCTAGAGCGAGCCAGAAGCTTCTCAGTAGAGGGATCATCAGACAGCCTGCCCCGTAGCGTAGTGGGGAACTTGGGAAATTGGGAACTTGTGAACTGAGGAAATGGTGAACTGGGGAGATGGGGAATTGGGAGTCCGCAGTTCCTCAGTTCCCCAGTTCCCCAGTTCCTAAGTTCCTAATTGACGTATGTCACCAGTATCACCAGTTCGTTGGCTTGTAGTCCTTCAAGAACTGTCCCCACACGTGAACGCCGGTGTTGATGCCCGTGATGATGGGATCGACGATGCGGGCGGCGCCGTCGACGATGTCGAGTGGGGGATGGAAGCGGTGTTCGGCGGTTTTGCGCGCCGCCACTTCCACCGGATCCTCGTCGGTCACCCAGCCAGTGTCCACACTGTTCATGTGGATGCCGTCGGTCTGATAATCAGCGGCGGCGGTACGCGTCATCATGTTGAGCGCCGCCTTCGCCATGTTCGTGTGGGGATGGCGGGTGGTCTTGAAGCTCCGATAAAACTGCCCTTCGACCGCCGAGACGTTCACGATGTGTTTGTCGCGGTTGTCGGTGCACAGCATCAGTGGCTTCAGACGCGCGTTGAGCACAAACGGCGCCACCGCGTTCACGAGATGCACTTCGAGCAGTTCCACTGCCGGCACTTCGTCCATCAGCAACCGCCACGAGTTGCGATCGCGCAGGTCAACCTGTTGCAGGTCCTGGTCGAGCCGGCCCTGCGGAAAGAGACTCTTCTGGGCCTGCAGTTCCTCTGGCAACAGCGCGACCTGCGACAGGGCGGCTGCGTGTGTGAGACCCGCAACATCAGAGAGGCTCGTCGCCAGGGCTCCCTGGGGCGCTTCGGGCAACAGGTGATACCCGCGCAGTCCCTCATACGCGCCCACGAGCCTGCGAACATGCTCGGGCATCGTGTGCAGCGCAGCGTTTTCGCCTTCCATCATGTGCGCGTAGAACTCGGGCGGCCGGCGCACGGTCTGGCACGCGTTGTTGACGATGAAGTCGAGGCGGGAGCGGGTGGAGAGCATCTCGCGGCAGAACGCTTCCACCGACGGCGTGTGGCGAAGATCGAGGCCAAACACTTCCAGCCGATGGCCCCATTGCTCAAAGTCAGGCTCGCTCGCGTAGCGCATGGCCGAGTCACGCGGGAACCGGGTGGTGACAATCAGGTGCGCGCCGGCGCGCAGCAACTTGAGGCCGGCCTGGTAGCCGATCTTGACGCGGCCACCGGTCAGTAGAGCCACGCGTCCAGTCAGGTCGGCCAGCTCCGTGCGCTTCCGGAAGTTGAACTCGGCGCACGGCGGGCAAAGCTGATCGTAGAAGTGGTGGACCTCGGTGAAGTGGGTCTTGCACGCGTAACAGTGACGCTCGTCTGCCAGATGCGTTTTGGCTTCTGCGCCTGACCCGTCGATGGGCTCGCCCTGTTCAGTGGCTGGCGGCGGGAAGAAGTTCGGCGTGGTGAACACCGGTTTGCGGCGCAGTTCGCGAATTCCCGTCTCCCCGCGCACGTGTTCGTCGCGCTGGATTCTCTCGACCTTGCGGAGGCGCGTGACCGCCTTCACCATCCGGCGGCGTGCGGCCTGATCGGGAATGTAGACCGCGCCCACGGCGATGAGGAGGCGCTTGCGTTCGTCGGGCGTCAGCGCTGCCAGCAGTCGGCGGTCGGCGGCAATCGACTCAAGAGTCTCGACCGTGGCCCGCAGGCGGGCAAGCAACGCCGCGTCGATGGCGTCTTCAATCATGCGCCTACCGCCTGAACTGGTACGCCAGCTTCACAAAGAACCCGTCTGAGGTGCGCCGCAGGGCTTCGGTACCAAATCGATTGGGATCACGTTCCTGACTCGCGCCATACCCAAGGAAGACCACCGTGCCTGGCGTCGGCTCAAAGGACAGCAGCCAGTCCGTGCGCAGTCCCTTGAACGTCTCCCCTGCGCGCACCTCCGACCGATACTCCGCAATCACACGGAAGAACAACGATCGTCGCGGCTGGTACTCGGCCTTGAGCCGCGGAATGGTGGACCTGGCAAACTCCGTGTCGTCCAGTGCCCGGTGGATGCGCGACGTCACAAAGCTCGCTTCGATGCGAGCCGACTGCGTGGGACGCAGTCCCAGCGAGGTGGTCACACGGGTTTCGCGGCCATCGGCGCTCTCGGCGAAGATCGCAGTGCCGCCGGTCCGCACTTCCACCTTGGCGTTGAACCTCTCAAAGACCGGCGTGGTGACAGAGAACGTGCCGCTGAAATTGGTCACGGCCTCGTCCTGCCCACTCGGATCAAAGTGCACGAAGTCGCGTGCAGGCCGTGCACTGAGCGACCACCCGCCGCGCATCGTCGCCGTGACGCTCAAGGACTCGCCGCCTTCGATGGCGTGCTCCTTGCCGAAATCGGCGTATCGCCAGATGCGCGTGGGACCGGCAAACGTCGTGATGCCCTCCACGAGCGAACCGCGCTTGCCGTAGTAGCTCAGCCGATTAAAGGCCTGGAACTCCACGATGTTGTTGCGCGGCACAAAACCGGACGCGGCTTCGAACCCTTCTCCGAGGCCGCCCAGCTTGTAGTGGAATCCCCATGTCCTGGCGGTGCGGTCGGCCTCGATGTTCCACATCGGCGCCGACACGGCGCCGCTGCCGTTGTCCGTCCACGATCCACCCACCTGACCAAGCACGTAGTAGAGCTGTTTGAAGACGATGCGCGCGTCGGCGGCCAGCACCCGATTGGACCCGCCATCGGCGGTGCGATCGGTGTAGGTCACGCCTGCCAGCGAGTCACGGCCCACATCGCGACGGATGCGCGCCAGATTGACCCATGTCCAGTCGGGTCCGGCTTCGTCCATGGCCGAGAGGAATGCGAGCCCCGTGCGGCCCACCTTGCCGGTGAATTTGGCGCCCGCAATCGGGTCGGCAATGCGCCGCGTGTAGACCAACTGCCCGGGCGTCGCGAACAGTTCAATCCCTTCGAGGAAGAATGGGCGCTTCTCGGCGAAGAACAATGCGAAGCGTTCGTTGACCGTCACCTGGGCGGCATCTGACTCCACCTGGCTGAAGTCTGGATTGACGGTGGCGTCCAGAGAGAGGTTCGTGAACCCCAGGCGCACGTTGACGCCCGGTTCGATATCCACGCCGCTGCGCGAGAACCGCCCATCGGCCTGGCGTGTGCCGTTGGTGGCACCGGTGACGAAGGGCTGCACTTCGGTCACCACGCCGCGCTTCATCTCGTACAGCCCGGTCATCGTGCCGGTCTGGCCCAGGAAACTGGCCACGCGCTTCGCGTCCGTCCACGTGTCTTCACGACCCGTGCGCTGGGTCTTGCGGAGCACGTTGATGCCCCATTTCACCTGGTCGGCCGAAGGGTACCTGAGGCTCTTGAACGGGATGCGCACTTCCACCACGTATCCCTCAGGCGTCAACTGGCCGCGTGAGTCGAACTGATAGTCGGGGCTGAGGTCTACGACGCCGCCAAAGGTGCGGCCGGCGCTGAAGGCGCCTTCGGTCTGCACACCGTCTTCCTGCGCGCCCAGGGGATTCACACCGAAGACAAACGCCCGCCGCCGATCGTTGAACGTGTCGAGGTAGATGCGGACGGAGTCTTCGCGATCGAGGTTGTCGCGATCGGCCTGCGTGGCCCGCACCGATGACGGATCCGAGTCGTGGGCGATGATGCCGAAATGCAGCGCCTCGGGTGAATACCACACCAGCACTTCGGTGCGTTCACTGGCCCGCTGGCTGTCTACAGGACGGTATTCGGAGAAACCCGTGAGCCTGGCGGCCTTCGACCAAGCCGGCTCATCCAGCCGGCCGTCGATGACCACGGTCTCTTCAACACGGGGAATGGAAAACGTAGGAGACCCGGCGCCATCCACGGTGGCCGGGGTCTGTGGAGGCATGGCCGCCTGGGCCAACGCGAGCATGAGCAGGTATGGCAGTGTCATCTACAGCCATACAGCATATCGCTGACCACGACCGCTCACTTCATTGGCGTGCGCTCCGAGCGCATGAACGCGAGATACAAGACGAAGCTCAACGCAAAGGTGACAAACCACGCGTAGGTATACAAGCCGTCCAGGAAGCCGGGGTTGGGCACCTGTCCTCCTGGCGTCATGGCCGCGCGAACGAACCCCGGGGCCACCGGCAGGATTGCCAGCACGAGTGCCGCCACGGCCCGCCAGTTGGTGCCATTTGAATAGTGGTAACGGCCGCCAACCGTGAAGAGGTCGGGCACCGACAGTTGTTGGCGCCGCAGCACCCAGTAGTCGGCGATCAGGACCCCGCCGATGGCGCCCATCAGGCTTGAGTAGCCAATGAGCCACGTGAAGATGTAGGCCGACGCGTCTGCATACAGCTTCCACGGCATCATGGCGATGCCGATGAACGCCGTGATCAGGCCGCCTGTGACATAGGTAATGCGCCTTGGCGACAGGCTGGAAAAATCATTCGCGGGCGACACCACGTTGGCAGCCATATTCGTCGTCAACTGCGCGATCAGCACGATCAGCGCGCCGAAGATGATGACGCCTGGATTGCCGATACGCGTGAGCAGGACGACCGGATCCCAGATGGCTTCGCCAAATACCACGACAGTCGCGCTCGTCACCGCCACGCCGATGAACGCGAATAAGGTCATGGTGGTGGGCAAACCAATGGCCTGGCCGAGTACCTGTGAGCGCTGGCTCTTTGCGTACCGCGTGAAGTCGGGGATGTTGAGGCTCAGCGTGGCCCAGTAGCCCACGTTGGCGGTGAGCGCTGCGGGAAACAGGACCCAGAATGACGTTTGGCCTTGCTGGAGCCGGACGGAACCATCCAGGGCCGCGCGCAAGCCTCCGGTTTCTCCAACGGCCCACCATAACAACGCCACACCGCCGCCCAGCAGCAGAGGCGCGGACCAACTCTCCAGGCGGCGGATGCCTTCCAGGCCCCGCATGATGATCCACACCTGCACGAGCCAGAAGGCGGCGAACGCGATCCACTCACTGCCGGCGAGATTTCGCCAGGCCGGCCAGGCTGCCGTGAGCAAGGCGTCGAGAGCGAGGCCGCCAATCCAGGTCTGGATGCCGAACCAGCCGCATGCCACAAGTGCGCGGAGCATGGCCGGCAGATTCGCGCCCGTAGTGCCGAAACTCGCCCGGCACAAGACCGGGAACGACACGCCATACCTGGTGCCGGCGTGGGCGTTGAGCACCATGGGAATGAGCACGATGACGTTGCCCAGCAGAATCGTGAACAGCGCCTGTGCCCATGTCATGCCCTGCTGCATCAGGCCCGAGGCGAGCGTGTAGGTGGTGATGACCACGCTCATGCCGATCCACAACGCGGCGATGTTGTAGGTGGTCCAAGTGCGCGCTGACAGCGGCGTCGGCGCCAGGTCGGGGTTCCAGAGCGGGCTGCGCGAGAAATCGTCGGTGGGCATCAGTGTTTGTCGGGCGGCGACAGGGCGTAGCCTTCCGCTTCATGGCCGCCGTGGTACGCCTTGGCGTCGGGCCGCCGGATGTGGGAGTGCGTCACCACACGATCGCGGCGCAGGCCGCGGAAATCGTCGAGGCTTGAATAACCACGTTTCTCCATGAATGCGAGCATGTCGCCGGTGAGCGATGCGTTCACGTTCGGCCCAATCGCATGATCGAGCATGGCCGCCGTGCACACCTGAACGGTGCCGCAACCGAGCAGGAAGTAGTTCAGCGCGTGGGCGAACTCGGCGATGCCGCCAATCCCTGAAAACGCCCCATCGGGGAACGCCTGTGTGAGCTGCGCCATCTTGGCCAGCGACTGCGGCAGGATCGCCGGCCCGCCCAAGCCACCGCTCGAGGTGTAGCCGTCCACGTTCATCTCGAACTCGAGCGTCTCCGGATCGATCAGCGTGATCGACGGAAAGGTGTTCGACGAGACCACGGCATCAGCACCGCCGAGAAACGCACCTCGCGCTTCCACCACGATGTCCGTGGTGGAGGGCGTGAGTTTTGCCCACACCGGCACTGTGGCCACTTCCTTGACGACCTTGGTGACAATCGAAATCTGCGCCTGGTCCTTGCCGATGTTCGAGCCCATGTCCAGGCGGTCCATGTGCGGGCACGACAAGTTGAGTTCAAGGGCGTCGGCTCCTTCGTCCTGGCACGTCCTGGCCAGTGTCTGCCAGTGACGCAGTTCCTCGTCTGAGCCGGAGCCGGCCATGATCGAGGCCACCAGGATGCGTGTGGGATGCGCCTGCTTGATGCGCGCGATGCGCGGCGCCCACCAGTCGAGCGGCTTGTCGGAGATGAGCTCCCAGTTCCACGACGAGTGCAGCGCCATGCCCGGCCGTCGCTTCATCGAGAGATGTGGCGACTCGGGCATCGCGCGCAGGAACTTGGTCTTGGGGCCGTCCACATTGACCACCGGGTGCAGCCCGATGGTCTTGGTCACCACCCCGCCCCACCCCGCGTCAAACGCGCGCAGGATGTTGCTCTCTGATTCGGTGGGAGGCGCCGAGGACAGCAGGAATGGGTTCTCGAACCGCAGGCCGGTAAACGTCACGCCGAGCGAGGCAGCCATGGGTCTCTCCTCTACGCCGGAAAGACGCCACTATAGCGGATCGAACACGTCTTCGATGCGGCGGCCGAACAGTTGGGCGATCTTGAATGCCAGCGGCAGGCTGGGATCGTATTTGCCTCGCTCGAGTGCGTTGACCGTTTGGCGCGACACGCCGAGTTTGTCCGCCAGGTCCTGCTGCGACCAGCCGGCCTCGGCTCGTAGTACGGGAAGTGTGTTCTTCACTGGTACCGCCGTTTCGCGATCGCGACGCCAATCGCCACAAGCAGCGCGGGCGCCATCAGGAGATCGGGCGGATCCAGACGCGGGGTCCACACACCGGCCGTGCGCAGGTTCACGTACAGCGCTGCAACGGGGATGTACACCACCAGCGCGAAAGCCAGGCCTTCGAGGACGATGCGTTGCAGCATTTCGTCAAGGTCGCGCCGCAAGAGGCGCCAGAAGAGCGCCGCGGCAATCACCAGGGGCGCGACGGAAAGCACAGCCAGTGTCGCCGGGCCCCATGCGGGCAGTACGCCAGCTTTGGCGCCCATCCGAATCAGCAAGTTCCCGACCAGGGCGGCAACAAGCGCAAAGTAGTACGAGCCGAACAACGAGGCTCCGGGGTTCGTGGTCATCGGTTCTCCTTTGAGCGGGCTGAACGATTTGCCCACGACCGGGAGTGTAAAGCACGCTTGTCATTGTGTCAAGTGCCCTTTACACGTCCTGCTCCGAAAGTAGCGCGGCCTGGTTCTCAAGGCCGCGGCTCTTAGAATGGTCGCGCCATGAAACCCAAGCAGGCCGTTCCGACCACCATCGACGAATACATCGCGGGCTTCCCACCAAATGTGCGGCGCCTGCTAAGACAGGTCCGGGCCACGATCCGCAAGGCGGCGCCGAAGGCCGAAGAGAAGATCAGCTACCAGATCCCGACGTTCTTTCTGCACGGCAACCTGGTGCACTTTGGCGCGTTCAAGAAACACATCGGGTTCTACCCCGCGCCGATGGGGTTGAAAGAATTCGAAAAGGAACTGTCGAAGTACGCGGGCGCGAAAGGCTCGGTGCGGTTCCCTCTCGACCAGCCGATGCCGCTCGGGCTGATCACCCGCATCGTGAAGTTCAGGGTGAAGAAGAACCTGGAACGGGCGGCCGGCAAGAAGTGAACGCGCGCCGGTGATCCAGGCGATCTAAAGGACTTTCACCATGAAGTTCCATGAAGGTCCCTGAAGCAGCAAGACGGTCGCGGTGTTGGGAGCCCGGCTCTGCCGGGCTGCGCGATCGGAGGGAAGGCACAAACGAACGCAGCGCCAAAGGAAAACGACTGCGTTCGTTTGTGCCTTCCCTCCGATCGTGCCTGCCGCCTTTGGCGGCGCCCAACCCCGCGCTACTGACAACCGACGTCTTCTTCTCCCGAGTCTTCTTCTCTTCCGGACCAGCGGTCGTCTGGCTCCTTCATGGACCTTCATGGACCTTCATGGTGAGTGCTCTTAGAACTTCAGACTGAGGTGCGTTTGCGCGAACAACGCGAGGGCTTGGACGAACCTGGTCGCGAACGACGCGCGACTGTTCGCCGAGTCGCGGACGCCTGAGAAGTTGCACTCAATCTGCAAGCCGGGGATGGTCGTTGTGTGGCGGCTCGTGCTGTAGCCACCGCTGAAATAGTCATCCGCCCCAGGCGTGGGAATCGACGGACTCGGCACCGACGCGATGTCGGGTTGGAGGAATCCACCAAGGCTTGTCGGCCCACGCAGCAGTTCTGAAGACAGCAACGGCGATGACTGCGCTATCAGCCGGAGGCTGCTGGCCGACGCGACAGCCGTCGCATCCAGTTGCGCATTGGTGCCGTCGAGGGTGGACGCCGACAGCAGGTACCCAAGTTCAAGCCTCTGCTTGGCGTGGCCGTGCCCGTGCAGATCGATGTAGAGGCCTGTGCCCGACCGCAGCTGGACGGCCGCCATCGCCTGCTCGATAAACGCGTGGTACTCGTTCCAGGCCTGGATGGCCTCCGCGTTCCCGGCCGCGGCCTCAATGATCTCTCTGTTCGCATCAAGCTTCGTTCGACGAAGATGCACGATCACGAGGTGTGGTGCGCGGGCCGAGCGGCTTGTCAACGCCGATGAAATGGCGCGACCGAGGTCAATGGTGTTCAGGTCGGTGGTGTTGGTGCCGAATGTCCTGTCGGGAATGGATGCCGGTGTCAGTGCGCCACCGTGCGGCACGCTGATCACAATGGGCAGGTCGCCCGGGATGTACTCGATGTAGTTGTTCTTGCCGAAACACGAAACGCCGGACGTGCTGCAGGCGATGGGCGCAGGTGGTGGCGACGGGACCGGTGGCTGCGGCGTGGGCGGCGGTGCGGAAGGCGCCGCGGGGCCGGCGCACGACAGGGCGGCCGCGACGGCGACGTACTGGGCAAATGTGAGAAGTGTCCGCTTCTTCACTGTTGGCGAGGGCCAGTATACGGCGTAGACTCGGCGCATGCAGGCTCCACCGCTCTCGAATTTCATCGGCGGCCGTTGGGTTCCCTCCACCGGCACGCGTACGATTGACGTCCACAATCCCGCCACCGGGCAGACCATTGCGCGGACGCCGCTCTCGGTTGGCGCCGATGTGGACGCGGCCGTGGCGGCCGCAACCGCTGCGTTCCCAGGATGGAGCGAAACGCCGCCGGTGGTGCGCGCACGCACCATGTTCACCTTCAAGGCGCTGCTCGAGGCTCACGCGGAAGAAATCGCGCGCATCGTGACCACCGAACACGGCAAGACGCTGGATGAGTCGCGCGGCAGTGTGCGCCGTGCCATCGAATGTGTGGAGGTGGCCTGCGGCGCGCCATCGATGTTGATGGGGGACGCACTCGAAAACGTCGGATCGGGCATCGACTGCACGTCGATGCGACAACCGATTGGCGTGTGCGCGGCGATCGCGCCGTTCAATTTCCCGGCGATGGTGCCGCTGTGGTTCCTGCCGTTTGCGGTGGTGTCGGGCAACACGTTTGTGTTGAAACCCTCGGAGCAGGTGCCCCTGTCCCAGAAGAAGATGTTCGAGTTGCTGGAACAGTGCGACCTGCCGCCAGGCGTGGTCAACCTCGTGCATGGTGGGCGCGAGGTGTCGGAAGCCATCTGCGACCATCCAGGCATTCGCGCGGTGTCGTTTGTGGGATCGACGGCTGTGGCACGCGCCGTCTATCAGCGCGCCACTCACGCCGGCAAACGCGTGCAGGCGCTCGGCGGCGCCAAAAACTTCATCGTCGTCATGCCCGATGCCGATCTCGACCGGTCCATTCCGATCATCAGCGAGTCGTTCTACGGGTGCGCGGGCGAGCGCTGCCTCGCGGGCAGCATCCTGGTGCCGGTGGGTCCGGTGCATGCCGAGGCGCGCGACCGGCTGGTGGAATCGGCCCGCACCATGAAGGTGGGTGACGGCATGGAGGCCGGCGTGGATATGGGTCCGGTGATCAGTGCGGCCCATCGCGATCGCGTGCTGGGATATGTGGAACGCGGCGCCTCAGAAGGCGCGCAGTTGGCGCTTGATGGACGCGCGCGGACGTTGCCGAGGGAGGGCTACTTCGTGGGGCCGTCGGTGTTCGACGCGGTCACGCCGGCCATGACCATCGGGCACGAGGAGATCTTCGGACCCGTCGCCGCCATCTGCCCCGTGGAACGCCTGGACGATGTGTTCACGCTGATGCAGGCGCATCCCAACGCAAACGCTACATCCATCTTTACGTCGAGTGGCAAGGCCGCGCGCGAGTTCGCGCATCGGGCCACGGCGTCAATGGTCGGGGTCAACATCGGTGTGGCTGCGCCCATGGCCTATTTCCCGTTCGGCGGCGCGCGCGATAGCTTCTTCGGGGATCTCAAGGTCCACGGACGAGACGCGTTCGAGTTTTATACGGACAAGAAAGTCACGATCAGCCGCTGGTTCTAGACGGAGGTAGCGATGCCACGCAAGGTTCTTGGGGGCCTGATTCAGGCCGCCTCACCACTGACAGACCCGTCGTTGCCGATTGACCGCATCCGGCAGGCGTCGATCGACGCGCACGTGCCGTTCATCGAAGAGGCCGGCAAGCAAGGCGTCCAGATCCTGGGGCTGCAGGAGATCTTCAACGGTCCGTACTTCTGCCCCTCACAGGACGCGCACTGGTACGACATTGCCGAGTCGGTGCCCGGACCCACCACCGAGTTGATGGGGCGCTTCGCGAAGCAGTACGGCATGGCGATGGTGGTGCCCGTCTACGAGCGGGAACAGGCCGGCGTCTACTACAACACCGCAGCGGTCTACGACAACGACGGCACCTATCTCGGCAAGTACCGCAAGAACCACATCCCGCACACGTCAGGCTTCTGGGAGAAGTACTTTTTCAAGCCGGGCAATCTGGGCTATCCGGTATTCCAGACACGGCACGCGAAGGTCGGCGTCTACATCTGCTACGACCGGCATTTTCCCGAGGGCGCGCGGCTCCTTGGTCTCAACGGCGCCGAGGTGGTGTTTAACCCCTCGGCCACCGTCGCCGGGCTTTCGCAGTATCTGTGGAAACTCGAACAGCCGGCGCATGCCGTGGCCAACGGGTACTTCGTGGCGGCCTCCAACCGCGTCGGCACCGAAGGACCGTGGAACATCGGGCAGTTCTACGGCTCGTCGTACTTCGTTGACCCGCGCGGGCAGTTCCTGGCCATGGGGTCGGAAGACAAAAGCGAACTGGTCACGGCTGAGATGGACCTCGACATGATCGAAGAGGTGCGCCGCACCTGGCAGTTCTTCCGCGATCGACGGCCCGAGACCTACGCGCCGCTGGCGGAGCAGAAGTCATGAGCATTCTCATCACGGGCGGCCGCATCATCACGGCCACCGACGACTACGTCGGCGACATCTTCATCGAAGACGATCGGATCACGGCCATCGGCACGGCGCTGCCGATGACGGCCGACCGCACGATAGACGCACGCGGCAAACTCGTCTTCCCGGGCGGCATCGACGTCCACACGCACCTCGACATGCCATTTGGCGGGTCGACGTCAGCTGACGACTTTGAGACGGGAACCATCGCAGCGGCCTTTGGGGGCACCACGTCGATTGTGGACTTCGCCATCCAGTACCGGGGCCAGACGCTGCACCACGCCTGGGACACCTGGATGAAAAAGGCCGAAGGCAAGGCGGCCATCGACTACGGCTTCCACATGATCATGACCGAGCTCAACGATCAGGTGGAACTCGAGATGGACGCGCTGGTGCGCCAGGGCGTGACGTCGTTCAAGCTCTTCATGGCGTACCCCGGGGTGTTCATGCTCGACGATGCGAGCATTTTCAAGGCGATGCTGCGCACGGGCAAAAACGGCGGGACCATCTGCATGCACGCGGAAAACGGCGGCGTCATTGACGTGCTGGTGCAGCGGGCGCTGGCCGAAGGCAAGACGGCGCCGAAGTATCACGCGCTGACGCGCCCGGCCCGGGCCGAAGGCGAAGCCACCCACCGGGCCATCGCGCTGGCGGAAATGGCCGACGTGCCTGTCTACATCGTGCACTTGTCAGCCGCCGAAGCCCTGGAGATGGTCACCGAGGCCCGCGACCGCGGTCTGCCGGCATTTGCCGAGACATGCCCGCAATACCTCTTCTTGTCCTACGACAACTACGAGGAGCCCGGGTTTGAGGGCGCCAAGTACGTGATGAGCCCGCCGCTGAGGAAGAAAGAGACACAGGACAGGCTCTGGCGCGGGCTGGCGGGCAACGACCTGCAGGCGATCGCCACGGACCACTGTCCGTTCTGCATGAAAGAGAAACATCTGGGCGACGGAGACTTCTCGAAGATTCCCAACGGCGCGCCGGGGATTGAAACGCGAATGAGCCTGGTCTACGACGGGGGTGTGCGGACCGGGAAGATCTCGCTGAACCGCTTCGTCGAGCTCACCTCCACGTCGCCGGCAAAGATCTTCGGACTGTTTCCGCGCAAGGGCACTGTGGCGCCTGGTTCAGATGCCGACCTCGTGATCTTCGATCCAGAAAAGAAGATGACGCTCAGGGCCAGGACCCTGCATATGAACGTGGACTACAACCCGTATGAGGGGCGCGAGGTGACCGGCGTGACCGAGACCGTCCTGTCGCGCGGCCGCGTCATCATCGAGGGCGGCCAATTCGTGGGCCGCGCCGGCGCCGGCGCCTTCATCAAACGTACCGAGCGCAAGTGAATCAGCGACGAGCTCATTTATGACCAGCAAAGAGATGATCGAGCTTTCCAAGCGCCACACCATCTTCGAATGGTCGGCTCAAGGGGCCATGGACCCCATCCCCGTCGCGCGCGCCAGCGGCGTCTATTTCTACACCCCCGACGGCAAACGCTTCATCGACTTCAACAGCCAGTTGATGTGCGTGAACATCGGCCACGGCGACGCGCGAGTGGTCAAGGCGATCGAAGCCCAGCTCGCCGTGCTCCCCTACGCCAACCCGTTCATGGCCACCGAATCACGGGCACACCTCGGCGCGAAATTGGCGAGCCTGACGCCCGGAGACATCGACTGCTTCTTCTTCACCAACGGCGGCGCCGAGGCGAACGAAAACGCGATCAAGATCGCGCGCGCCTTCACCGGCCGCCAGAAGATCCTGGCGCGCTACCGCTCGTACCACGGCGGCACCGCCGGGGCCATCGCCGTCACCGGCGATCCCCGACGCTGGACCGAGCCTCCCCTGCCGGGCATCGTCCACGTCCTGCACCCGTACCACGGGATCGAACGAGGCTGGGACTCGGCAGCAGAAGCGCTTGCCTACCTCGAGGAAGTCATCCAGCTCGAAGGACCGAAACAAATCGCCGCATTCATTCTCGAACCGATCACAGGCACAAATGGCATCCTGATTCCGCCAGACGGCTACCTGGAAGGCGTCCGCGCCATCTGCGACAAGTACGGAATCCTCATGATCTGCGACGAGGTGATGTCGGGCTTCGGCCGCACCGGCGCCTGGTTCGCCGTGGACCATTGGAAGGTCGTGCCCGATCTGATGACGATGGCGAAGGGGTTGACCAGTGCGTATGTGCCGCTCGGCGCTGTCGGCTTGCGGAGGCACATCGCCGACCACTTTAAGGACAAAGTGTTTCCGAGTGGCCTGACCTACAACAGCCACCCGCTGGGATGCGCGGCTGCGTTGGCCACACTTGCGGTGTACGAAGAGGACGGGCTCATCGCCCGCGCGAAGGAACGTGGTGTCCTGTTGCGGTCACTGCTCGAGGACCTGGCAGCCAAGCACCCCTCGGTCGGCGCCATTCGCTCCATTGGCCTCTTCGGCATCGTCGAACTCGTGCGCGACAGGGCGAAGAAGGTGCCGTTGGCGCCGTTCGCAGGATCGTCGCCAGAGATGGCGGCGCTTGGCCGCTTCTTCAGAGACGAGGGGCTCTACACGTTTGTGCGATGGAACTCGTTCTTCACGAATCCACCCCTGACGATCACTGAGGACGAATTGCGCGAGGGTTTCGCGATCATCGATCGTGGTCTGGCGATCACGGATGGTGCAGTGCAAGACTAGGGCATGCGACTCCTGAGCGTCGTTGTGGCGCTGGTGGCGGCGCTTCCTGGCCTCGCGATGGCACAACCGCCTGGCGCACCCCGGGTTGAAGTTGGCGTGCAGGCATCCGTGCAGAACGGACAAGCGGGGGCCGTGACCTGGTCGCCACGCCTGACGCTCTCGCTTGCGCCCCTGACGGCGGTCGAAGGATCGGCCGACTTCAGAAACGCGAACACCGATCCGTTCGGGACGCGGATCTCGAGCCAGGCATACACCGTGCACTGGAGGCAGACCCTGTTTACCTCCGGACGCTGGAGGGTGTTTGGCGTACTCGGGGTTGGCGGCAGCCGGCGGGTCATGGTGTTTCCAGAGCAGATCATCAACGGCCGTGATGGGCCGGAGATCTTTCCGCCGCATACATATGTTGACCGGGGCCTGGCCGTGCAACTTGGACCGGCCGTGCAGTTCGAAGCCGCGCCGTGGCTGGCCCTGCGCGGCGATCTGCGCCTCGACGCGGGCGACAACGGCGGACTGCGAGGCATGCTGGGTGCGGTGGTTCCGGTAGGGCGCTATCGTCGCGATGTGCCATTGGCCGAAGGCCGTGACAGCCTGAAGAACGGGATCATCATTGGAGCCTCGACGGGGGCACTGGGAGGCGGAGCGCTCTTCACGTGGGCGGCGAACGCCATTTGCGAAAGTGACCCGTGCAGTTCATTCGAGGGGGTCGCGTTCCTCTTTGGCGCAGCCAGTGGAGCGGCGGTCGGGGGCCTCCTGGGCGCGATGATAGATTCCGTCATTCCAGGAAAGCAGAAGGTGATCGTGTCCGCAGCAAGAAAGGCGGTCCACCTGACGGTCGCCTGGCCATGAGAGCGGCCGGAGTGGTGATCGCCGCCGCCGCACTGCTCGGGTCGGGGATTGTCATCGGCAGGTATTTCCACCCTTCGACGTGGCTCTCGACTCCGGCGCCTGCCCTCCCAGTCACGCCGCCGCAGGGCATGCGGCCGCCCGTCCCATCCACGCGGATCCTTGATACTTCCCGGCTGCCGATCTTCCTGACCACCGTGCCGATCGCGGGCACCGGACGGTTTACCGCGAGCGAGGACCTTCCAGGCGGCGCGGTGGCGCGGGTGGAACAGTCGCTTCTCGTGATGGACCGTGTCGGCCAGGTCTTCGTCTTTGAAAACACAGCCCTGCGGCCGATGGACTACGACGCGCCGCCGGCGATCGCCAAGGCGCTGTATCTCGCGTACGACGAAAGTCGCGGCACGATCTACGTCAGTCACCTTGCGCGCCCGGTGCCTTCCGAAGGCGTGCGCTTCACCATTGCCTCTCTTGCGATTGACAAGACCACACTGGCCAGGCAGGGTCAGTGGCAGACCGTATTCGAGACCGGCAACTTGTCCGAAGATGCCGCAAGGCGCGGCGGCACGGGCGGCAAAATGGTGGTGACCCGAGAGCGCCTCTACTTCAGTGTCGGCGACTTCAGCGTCGGCCAGATTCCGGTGAGCCCGTTTGATTTCGCGGCGCAGGATCCGTCGTCGCCATTCGGAAAAATTTTCGACCATGACCTGACCACGAAGGCGACTACGGTCAGGAGTTCCGGTCACCGGAATCCGCAGGGGCTTGTGTGGACAACCGCCGGCACGTTCATGAGCACGGAGCACGGCCCTGAAGGTGGCGATGAGTTGAACGTTCTCGTCGCTGGAGGCAACTACGGCTGGCCGTACCGGACCCACGGCGTGGGTTACGGCACATTTGAATGGCCCGCCATGCCTCACGCGACGGCACGATTCATCGAGCCCATTTTTGCGTGGGTGCCTTCACCCGCGATCTCAGCAGTGATTGAAGTGGCAGGGTTTCACGACCGGTGGAATGGCGATCTGCTGGTCGGTTCTCTCAAGGCGCGGACGCTCTTCAGGCTCAAAGTCGCAAACAGCCGCGTGCTGTACTCGGAAGGCATTCAGATCGGCTCGCGGATACGGGATCTGGTCCAGATGCCGAATCAGATCGCGCTGATTACCGACGACCCGGCGTTGGTGCTCATCAGTGTGGACGAGGAGCGCCTGAAGCAAAACGCCAGATTGCCTGAAACCGGTCGGCGGTGAGCGTCAAGGAGCTCAGGTGCGTGCCAGGTCGATGTAGTTCGTCACGAGCAACCCAGTCAGCACAATGAACATCATGAGGGCGAGTGGGCGTCGCTCCATCAGCACGTCCTGCACTTCAGGTTGAACCACCCAGAACGCGATGCAGAACGCCGCCGGAAACAGCAGGCCGAAGTCAAAGAGGTACGGGTGGATTGATACTGCCTGCGGAAACACGACGATCCAGAGGAGGGCCATCGACCAGCAGAAGAACAGCTGCCGGAACATGCGTACGGCAAGGGACCTGGAGAGCGCGAACGTGCCGGCTGCGACGAGAGGCGCCGCTGCGATTAACGGATAGAGACGCCAATCTCTGCCACCTGCGTCATACGGGTTGATGACGGATTGAAACATGTCCGTGAAGTACTGCGTGCCGCCATCGAGACCCGCCCTGAAAAAGACGCTGCTCCCCACGCCCTGCCAGCCGCCGATCCACAACATCACGTAGGGAACGCCAATGCCGAGGGCGATGACGAGGCCGAAGATGAGTCCTTGTGAACGCCAGCGCTCCCACTGCAATCCTGCGAACCTGGACCCGCCCAGGGGCGTGGCGAGAAAGGCGAGCGTGATGAACAGGCAGGCGGCGTACATCGGCGCCACCAATGCGACACCCACTGCGGTGAGGAATCCGGCCCGGCCGAGCGGCCTCCGGTGAAAATCAAGGACGCTGATGTAGGCCACACCGATGGCCGCCAGGTACCGATGCTGGTCCTCCGGGTTCCCGATGATGGAGGCCACCCATAGCGACGGAAGGGTCGCCACGACGCTGAAGCCGAGGACAACCAGCGGGGCCCAGATGGCCCAGGTCGCCCAGAGGTCGGTCGACCCGTCGCGCCGCGACAACGACACTGCGGCGGACACCATCCACAACATGACGCCGAACGTGAAAAAGGCGAGCACGTTCTGCGCGGTCGCATAGGGCACGCCGAACCACGTGAGCGGCTTCATGAGCACATACGCCAGCCCCAGCCAGGCCTGGGTCAGGTGCTGGTAGGCGCGGCCCTGGGGCAGATCCTCCGGGACGACAAACGACAGACCAAGATGGCGTGAGACCGGCGCGCTATCCCAATAGGCAAACGTGATCGGCAGCATCACGTACTCGCTGGGAGACGTCAGGGCCTGCCTCATCCGGCCCAGTTGCAGACCGAGCCCCGCTGATAAGAGACACGCGATCAGGACGAGTGCCGGAACCGTGGCGCGCTTCACGCCGAAAGCTTATAGGATACCGGCGTGCCGCCCCAACAGTCGCCGCGCACAGACTGGCGGCCCGACGCGCTACAGGAACTTCTGCTGCTGGCGGCGCTTGGTGAGCCGCCTGCCTCCCACGCGGCCTGGCACGAATGGCATCGCACGGCCGACATCGACGGGCTCGACTGGGGCTCGCGGCGGTTGCTGCCGCTCGTCCATGACAATGTGGGTGAGCCACAGGATCCGGAAGTCTGGATCAGGAACCAACTCCTTTTCCAGGACACCGCTGCGCTCATCCGGCTCCTGCAGCAGGCTGGCATCGAAGTGCTGGTGCTCAAGGGCGTTCCCCTGGCCCTGCTCTACTACCGGGATGCCGCGCTCCGGCCGATGGCCGACGTCGACCTGCTCGTACGGCCCCAGGATGCCCCGCGCGCAATCGGCATCATGACTGCGGCCGGGTGGACATCTCCGTATTTTTCTCCCGAACGCTTGATCCCATTCGGGCGCACGGTCGACTTCCGCAATGCCAACGGCACCGTCTGCGATTTGCACTGGCGGACCTTCCGTCAGGGCATTGATCAGGAAGATGACGATCTGTGGGAACGGGCAATCTCACTCGACGTCGCGGGAATAGCCACGCGCACACTCGAGGCTGCCGACCAATTGCTGCTCGTCTGCGCCCACGGCTCTGAGTGGAACGCCATGCCATCGTTCCGGTGGGTCGCGGATGCCGCGATGCTCATCCGCGCGGGGGTGGACTGGCAACACGTGGTTGAGCGGACGCGGCAGCGACGCTTGATGCTGCCGATGGCCGATACGCTGCCGTACCTTCAGCGCTTCACGACGGTGCCGAATGACGTCGTGGAGACGATCGGACGGATGCCGGCGACGCGGCTTGAGCGCCTGGCGTATCGGGCGCGGACCGGCCCGAATATGGCACTGCATTCACTCTTGCTTGTTAGGTTCTGGGCTCGATGCTGGCGGCGCCTGTCCGATCGCCGCTTCGGAGGCAAGCTGCTGGCGTTCCTGCGTTCCCTGCAGTCGCTGTGGAAGGTAGAGCACCTGTGGCAGACGCCGTTTCGATTGCTCTACAAGTGCCTGCAGGTGTCTGGCCGGATGATCTTCCGGCCCTCAGCCTGACATCTGTGAGAGTTGACGCATGTTGCCATGGCGGGTGATCCGAGGCTTGCTCCAGACCTTCGCCGCCTTGTTCCCCGCACCCGAAGCGGTGCCGGCTTTTGGTTTGTTTGGCTTGCCGGCGGGTTTCATAAAATAATCCTAGCATGCGAGGTTTGATCAGCACCTGTCTCATCGTGCGGAACGAAGAACAGCTGCTGGCCAACTGCCTCATCAGCGCGGCGCCATTCTCCGATGAACTGGTGGTGGTGGACACCGGGTCCACGGATCGAACACCAGATATCGCGCGCTCGTTTGGCGCTCGGGTGATCCGGACACCCTGGACGAATTATCGCAAGGCGCGCAACACGTACATTGAGGCCGCGCAGTGCCGGTGGATTCTTGTGCTTGACGCCGACGAGACCATCGCGGTCCGTGACCATGAAGCGATCGTGCGCCTTGCAAGGAGCCGGACGCGAATCGGCTATCGTCTTCCGGTCCGGAACTACACCGTCGAACACGACCTCATGTGGCGTTGGTTCCCCAACGACCGCAGCTACCCTGCCGAAGAACGACGTTCACAGTGCCCCGGCTGGATGAAGACCACCGCATTGCGCCTCTTCCGGAACCTGCCTGGGGTTCGCTACCAGGATGGCCCGACGCCGCATCCGACGCCGCTCGGTTCCCTGCAGCGGCTCAAGGGCCGGATCGAGGATCGCGAAGATGTCACGATCCATCACTTTCAGTACTTGAAGGGCGGCGCCAAGTTCGTTGCGGGCAAACAGCTCGATCGCCTGGGGGGGGAACAAGCGCACCTGAAGCGCTATCCACAACAGCCGTATCCCTACCTCAACGTCGCCCGTGTACTGTTCGCTCAAGGACGTGACGCGGAAGCGCTCAGACTGCTCAAACGCGCCGTCAAGATCGATGAGCACTTTCATGATGCGTGGCAGCTCTACGGAATGATCGACTTCGAGAACGGGCGCTATGCGTCCGCGGCGCGCGCGCTTCGCAACGCCACCGAAATCAACCCAGGCTCTTCCGACGCCTGGGCCCTGCTTGGCATGGTGCTGGCCGAAGCCGGCGAGCCTGACGAGGCACTGGCCGCGTTGCAGACTGCGCTCGGTCTGCACCCCGGCCATTTGCTTGCGAACAACTCGCTCGGCGTCCTCTACGAGGACCTCGGACACCACTCGAAGGCGGTGCGCCAGTTTCGGAAGGCCGTGCGCCTCCACCCGGGATTCAAGCCCGCGGCGGCAAACCTGCGTCGCCTGGAGCGCGCCCGCACGAAGGCGAAGGCGTGACATTGCGCCGCCTCGCCGGCGGTGTGCTCCGGCGCCTCGGCTGGATGCGGTCTGGCACCAGGCCACCACCGCGGATCCGCGCCTCTGACCGCCTGCGCGATGTCCCGACCAGGGTGACCGTTCGCGACGACCGCACACTCATGGTCAACGGCCAGCCGTTTTTCCCCAACGGCCTCTATTACGCCAGAGACGAGATTGCGGACACGAGCGGTGACAGTCTTCGTGCCCTGCGTGACATGGGTTTCAACTGCGTTTTCGTCGATGGCGATATCGAGTCGGCTCGTGACCTCGACCGCATCCATCGTGCCGGCCTGTACGTCTGGTGCCGGCCACCGGGGCGGCTCTCTGGCCAATTCGACCAGCTGAAGGCGTTCGTCGCCAGGTTCGGCCCGCACCCCGCCCTGCTGTTCTGGGAGATGGACGATGAGCCGGTGCTGAATCACGTGTCGTGGGAGGAAACGAACAAGGGTTGCGAGCTCGTGCGGGCGATCGATCCGTTTCATCCGATTCTCTGCAACCAGTGGTTCTCCACGCTGGCCGAGGAGCAGGACATGCGCGAGTGGGGCCGCCTGGCTGACGTGTATGGGTTCAGCTGCTACCCAGTCCCAACGACGCGATGGGGCAGCCGGATGCAACTGGTAGAGTCGGGCTGGCCGCACTCGATAGCCGTGGTCGGCAGACAAACGGAATGCTGGCGCTCCTACGCCCCGGGCAAGCCCATCCTGCCGGTGCTGCAGGCCTGGGCGTGGAACTGCATCGAGGATGGTGACGCGGCCTACCCGTCACTTCACGAAGCGCGATTCATGGTGTACCACGCGGTGATTGCCGGCGCGAATGGCCTGCATCACTACGGTGCGGTGAACCCGATGCGACCGAATCTGGCGTGCGGCATTCCACCGGTGCTGCACGAGGATCTGGACCGCACCCATGCGGATTTCGAGAGGGCCAGGTGGCACAACCGGATCTTCTGGACGTACTATTCAGCAGTGGTTGGCGAGATCGCGCGCATGAGCGCGGTCTTTACCGCGCGCGACAGTGATTGGCGACCCGAGGGGCTGCCTCCGTCGATCGAATGCCGGGTGAAGCGCCATGAAGGGGCGAATGTACTCCTGGTAGTGAACGCGTCGGCCGCTCCGGTAGCGTTGCAGCTGCCGGCGATCGCTGACGAGGTCATCGAACCCTTCGGTGTTCGGGTTTATTCGGGAGGGCCAGAGTGATACCGGCAAAACACCGACACGTGAAATGGAAAAAGACCGGCCCAACCGGCGTCCTTCTGAACCTGATGACCGGTGAGTACTACGAACTGGACGGCCCCGCGCTCGCGATCTGGAAGGCGATTGATGGTCGGACACCCGTGGCGGGAATCGTGAAGAAGCTCGCGACCGCGTATGGGGCGTCGCCCACAGCCGTCGCCAAAGACGTGACCGCGTTCCTGGCGACGCTGCGGAAACGAAAGCTGACCACCCTATCCGTACGGAGGCCGGACCTTCAGGTCCGGCGTGGCTGCCGGGTCTGAAGACCCGGCCTCCGAAGTGCGTCAACTCCGTACCGACGCCGAATCGCTTCATCGCGGATCTTGCCGACGTCGCGATGCCAGTTCGGGTCGGTCTGCGTCAGGCTCTGTGGATGACGACGCCAGAGGTAGTAGACTTCGCCGCGCAGATACTTGAACCGGGCGACTTCGGCGAGCTTCATCCACAGGCTCCAGTCATCCACGGAGTACACCGACTCGTCGTAGCCGCCCACCTGACGGACCAGCGCCGTCCGGCTCATGGACCCGGCGTGATTGATCGGATTCTCAATCAGGTCCCACGCATCGCCCGCGTTCTTGCCATGCACCATCGGCGGGCGGACCACCCGGTTCTTCCCGTCCGTCATCAGCTCCAGCACCGCGCCGTACACCACCCCAATCTGCGGATGTGTGTCCAGATAGCCGCTGAGGCGCCGCAGGGCGCCAGGCAGGAGCAGGTCATCGGCATCGCAGGGCGTCACGTATCGGCCGCGAGCGAGCGACAGAAGCCGATTCCTGGCGGCTCCGGCGCCACGGTTCGTTTCATTCCGAAATAGCCGAACGTTCTCGTGCTTTGCGTACTTCCGCAGCTGCCGCCAGGTCGCATCACGCGAGCCGTCATCAACAATCAGAAGTTCGAAGGAATCAAAGTCCTGGGCCAGAACGCTCTCGACTGCCTCGTTGATGAACGCCGCAGCGTTGTACGCCGGCATCGCCACGGTGACCTTCATCCGCCCCACCTCCGCTGCCAGCTCTCGAACATGAACAGTGTCCAGAACCTGTATCCGTGCAACCGCTCAAGCCGTTCGTGTTCGCGCTGCATGCGTTGCAGGACGGCGACGTCGAACAGCCCGCGGCCACGCAGCGAAGCGCTGAACACTGTGTCGTAGACCATGTCACGCCACGGCCCCTTCTCCCACAGCCAGAGATCCATTGGGATGCTGAACCCCTTCTTTGGCCGCGAGATGACCTCACGCGGCAGCACGTCTTTCATGACCTCTCGCAACAGATACTTCCGCACTCCGCCGCGGACCTTCAGATGATCCGGAAGTTGCAGGGCGAAAGTGGCGAGCTGGTGGTTGAGAAACGGGACGCGCAGTTCCAGCGAGTGCATCATCGAGACGCGGTCGGATTTCTGCAGAATGTCCGACGGCAGGTACGTGCGCAAATCCGCAAGGAGCGAACGCTTGAGGTGCGAAAGCCCTTGCCCCGTCGGCAGGGAGCCCGCCGGCCGCCTCCAGCGGGAGGCGTACAACTGATCGCGTTCCTCCCGGGTGAAGACCATCCGCGCCGGGTGGTCATCGGAGTGGGCGGCCCCATGCCACGGGTAACCGCCGAACAGCTCGTCGGCGCCTTCACCCGACAACGCCGTCTTCACGACCCGGCTCGCCGCCTGGCACACCGCGTACATCGGGATGGACGACGAGTCCGCGAACGGTTCGTCGAAGTGCTCGACAAGTTCGTGTGCGATGGCGGTGGCCTTGGACTTCGTCACCAGCACCTCGTGGTGCCGCGTACCAAAGCGCTTTGCGACCAGGCGAGCCCAGCGCCCCTCATCGAAGTCGCCCTCACGAAAGGCGGCGGAAAACGTGTGCAGGCGGGTTCCGCTCGCGCGCGCCGCCATCGCGGTCACGGTGCTCGAGTCCAGGCCACCGCTCAACAACACGCCGACTGGAACATCGCTTCTCAGGCTGATCCGCACACTCCGTTCGATTTCTTTGAGAAGCCCGGCCTCCTGGTCGCCGATCGGCGGGCGCCTCACCATTTCTGGCGCAGGATTCCAGTAGCAGGTCTGTTTCACACGACCGCGCCTCACGGCCAGCATGTGACCCGGCGGGACCTTCTGCACGCTCCTGAACACCGTTCGGGGCTCAGACAACGCAAGAGATCCGAAGTAACCGTCGATTGCGGTGCGGTCCAGCGTGCGATCCAGGTCGCGGGACTGGAGCAACGCCTTCAATTCAGACGCAAACATGAACGCAGACCGGTCGTGGCAGTAGTACAGCGGCTTCACACCGAAGCGATCGCGGGCGAGATACAACGTCTGGGCGGCCTCGTCCCAGATCGCGATGGCAAACATCCCTTCGAGCCGCAGGAAGGCGGCCTCGCCCTCTGCCGCAAACAGGTGCAGGATGACCTCGGTGTCGCTGCGGGAGGTGAACTGGCGCCCCGCCGCCTCAAGTTCGCTGCGCAGTTCGACGTAGTTGTAGATCTCGCTGTTGGACACGAGACGCAACGGGCGCGGGCCACCCATCGTCATCGGCTGCGCGCCGCCTGCGGCGTCGATGATCGACAGGCGCCGATGCCCCAGGCCCACCGCGCCTTCAAAATAGAAGCGCTCATCGTCAGGTCCGCGATGAGCGAGGGTGCGCGTCATGCGCCTCACGAGGCCGCGGTCCACCGGCGTCGCGTCGAACTTCAACTGGCCGCTGATACCGCACATAAAAACGCGTGCTAGGATTCTACCGTGATGAGCAGCCCGCTCGGCCGTGTGCCGGCCAGAGGCGAGAGCGTTCAGTGGCGTGAGTTCGGCTCGGAGGCCATCCTGCTCGACCCGGTCACTGGCCAGTTTGCACAAGTCAACACCTCAGGCGTGGCCATCTGGGCCCGCATCGACGGGCGTCGTACGGTTGAGGAGATTGCACGGCAGGTGGCCACGGAGTTTGAGGTGGACCAGGCCGATGTTGTCGCCGACGTCCAGGCCTTCATCGATGAATTGATCGACAAACAACTGCTGACCCTGGCGTCATGATCGACGCCTTTCGCATTGCCGGCGTAGACGTTCACGTCGAGACCGACGACCGCGCACTCCGGGCACTTGTCCTGACGCATTGGAAGCCGTTTGCCGTTGCTGCCAGCCGGAATCGCAGGCCGCACGCCGTGTTCCGCTTCACCGACCGTGGCGGTCCTGCCCTGCCGCGCCTGAAACAGTGGGCGGGCTTCTCGAACGATCACGTCATCTTCCTCACCGACGGGAAGCGCTACCTCCTGACGGGTTATTGCTACGACCACCCGTGGCAGTTCGACTGCCGATCGCTCCCGGCGTGGGACGCGGACTTCGTCTACTACTACGTGTTCGAGCCGGTCCTGCTCGACGTGCTCAAACGTTGTGGCGTGCTTGCGTGGCACTGCGCGGCTGTCGAGCGGGGCGGTTTTGCGGCGTTGCTGCCGGGCGTCTCCGGCAGTGGAAAGTCAACGACAACACTGAACCTGCTCTCGTGCGGCTTCCGCTTCATCGCCGACGATGCGGCGTTCTTGAGGGTGAAGGGGCAGGCGCTGGAGGTGCTGGGACTCGACACAAGCGTCTACGTCACCGACCGAACGTTGCGGCTGCTGCCGGAGTGGCGGCCTTCGGTGACGGCCGGCCGGCACCGAAAAGGCCGGCAATGGAAATACCAGGTTGACCTCTCCGATCGGCGATCAAAGCGCCGCACGCCGGCCGTGGCGAAGTACCTGTTGTTCCCGAAGGTCTCCGGCGGCACGGCGACGCGACTTGAGAAGCTCAAGCCGGCTGATGCCCTGCTTGAGTGTCTGAAACAAACGCCGAAGGAGTTTCCCTCGTCGGTGCTCGGGCCGGCGGCCGTCGAGGCACAATTCGAAATCTACTCACTGCTCGTGCGGTCGGCCACTACCTATCGGGTGCACCTGGGCTCGGATCAGGTTGGCGTTCGAGCCGCGCTGTCGCGCCTCCAATGAGTGTCCCTATCCTGTTCGAGATTCATCCCGCCAGCTTCGGCGGGACTGAGCGCTTTCTTGCCCGGGTGCTTCCGCGGCTGGACCGGCGCCGGTTCACTCCGATCGCGGTTGCCCCGAAGGCGGGCGGGCCACTTGCGCACCTCGCGGCGCTGGGGCTTCCGACCGTAGTTGCCGAGCCCTACTTCTCGAAGAAGGGCATCCAGGTGCTGGCGGACATTATCCAGAGGCATCGCATCGGCCTCGTGCAGTCCAACTACTACGCCTCACATCTGGCGATGGCGGCGAATCTAGCCGGAGTTCCGCATGTCTGGCGCCTTGGCGGCCACGTCGGGGTCGGCAGCGGCGCGCGCACCAACGCTGACGAGAAGCTGACACTTGAAATGATCCAGCTGCTCTCCGGAGCGATCGTCTGCAACTCGCAGTTCATCCGCAGGCAGTTTGGCCGGGCCGTACCGATGGCCCAGGTCATCCACAACGGCGTCGAGTTGGTGCCCCGGCGCCGCAGGCGCAACACCAGAGGCCCATTCCGGGTGGGCATGATCGCGCACTTCACCGCCCAGAAACGGCACGAAGACTTCATTGAGGCGGCGGCCGCGATTGCCGCGATGCGCAGCGACGTGACGTTCACCATCCTCGGCCGTGAGCATTCACACGCCGAGAGCCGCCACTACACAGCTCGAATTCGGCGCCTGACCCGGACAGTGCCGCGCATGACCGTGGACGATTTTTCCGAGGGCAACGCCGCTCGAGACTTTGATGTGCTCGTGCTGCCGTCGATCGGCGAGAGCCTGAGCAACGCCATCCTCGAGGCCATGGCTGCAGGTGTTCCGGTCATTGCCGCCCGTTCCGGTGGCAACGCCGAACTGGTTCGGCATCGGGTGACAGGTCTTCTCGTGCCACCGCAGCAACCGCAGGCACTGGCCAGGGCAGTGCTGGCCCTGCTGGACGATTCACCAACCAGGATCGCGATGGGAGAAGCGGCTCGTGCCGATGCGCGCGAGCGATTCTCGCTTCGTGCCTGCGTGGAAAAATACGAAGCCGTCTATCGGTCGCTTACGGCCGGATCGTGATTTTCTTGATCACCTGTCGCGTCACGGGCTGGCTCATGTCGCCATCTTCACCCATCGTCGTCGGCGTATTGGCGATTGCATCAACGACGTCGAGTCCCGCAGTGACCTTGCCGAAGATCACGTAGTCGGGCTGCAGCGGATAGTTGTCGTGCATGATGAAGAACTGGCTGCCATTGGTGTCCCGGCCACTGTTCGCCATCGCGACAATTCCCCGGCGGTAGCCGTTTTTGTAGAGCTCGGAGTCGGGTGCGATTTCGTCCGGAAAAGACCCGCCCCACGCGCTCTGGCCGCCTTTGCCATTGCCGAGAGGGTCTCCACCTTGAAGCATGAAACCTTTCAGCACGCGGTGAAAGATAAGGCCGTCGTAGTAACCGTGTTCGGCCAGGAGGCGGAAATTCTCCACCGCTTTCGGAGCGTCCGTTTCGAAGAACTCAATCTCGATCGCGCCTGAGCCCGTCTCGATGACCGCGTGTTTTCCGCCTGTGCTCTTGGCACCGGCAGGCACCCGCGGATTGCCGACCGGCGGCGGAGGCGGCGGGCTGCATGCCGCCAGCAGCAGCAATACCCCGCACAAACAGACGCTCAGTCGACGCGATCCCCTCATCTTCGAGTTAGCCATAGCCTTAAACATTAACGTACGGATCACAGGAGGCACCGAGACTGGGAGGAAGATTCTGATGGAAGATCTGTGGCGTGGCTCAGTGGACCTTCGCGCGTTCGATCCACGACTTGACGCGAGTCTCGACCACGTCGAGGGGCACCGCTCCCGAGGCGAGGATCTCATCGTGGAAGCTCCGGATGTCGAAGGCTGTTCCGAGTTGTGCTTCCGCCGCCGTGCGGAGTTCGCGCAGCTTGATCTCGCCCATCTTGTAACCCAGCGCCTGGCCGGGCCACACGATGTAGCGGTCCACCTCGACGGTGATGTCCTGCTGGGTTTTTGCGGTGTTCTTGAGAAAGAAATCGATCGCTTGTTGCCTGGTCCATCCCATCGAGTGGAGTCCCGTGTCCACCACGAGCCTGACGGCTCGCCACATTTCGTAGGTGAGCTGGCCGAAGCGCGAATAGGGGTCTTTGTAGAAGCCCATCTGCTCGCCGAGGCGCTCGGCGTATAACGCCCATCCTTCCACGTAGGCGGTGTAGCTGGAGTGCTTGCGGAACTCCGGCAAGCCGGTCAGTTCCTGTGCGATGGCGATCTGCAGATGGTGGCCGGGCACGGCTTCGTGCAGCGTCAGCGCCTCCATCTCGTATTTCGGCCGCGCGTCGAGTTTGTACGTGTTCGCGAACATGTAACCCGGGCGGCCAGCGACCAGGGACCCGGGCTCGTAGTAGGCGGTGGTCTGCGACGGTGCCACGGCATCGGGGACGCGAATCACGCCGTAAGGTGTGCCGGGAAGCCGTCCGAACAACTTCGCCAACTCGGGGTCCGCACGCTTCGCCACATCCCGGTAGCCGCTGACCAGCGCGTTGGCATCGGTGTAGTAGAAGCGCCGGTCGGTTCGCAGGAAGCGCACGAAGTCGTCAAAGCGATCCGCGTAGCCGGCCTGCGCGATGACCTTCTCCATCTCGGCGCGGATGCGCGCAACCTCAGCGACGCCGATGTCGTGAATCTCCTTCGGCGTCTTCGCGGTCGTGGTGTGCCACTTCGCGTTGTATTGATACAGCGCATCGCCCCTTGGCAAGGCGTTGGCGCCAATCGAATCCCGGCATGCGGGAAGGTACTCGTCCACGAGGAACGCGTGCATCCGCCGAAACGCGACCGCTACTTGCTGGCGATACGCGGCGGTGGCCTGCTCTACGAGGCCCGGCCACTCGGATTCCGGCACACCTGACGGCCGGGTCACGAACGCGGCGAGCATCGGACTCGACAGCGGCTCGTCCACCACCTGCGCCAGGACCTGGCCGGGCAGGTCGCGCAGGACGATGCGAGGAGGCGTCATCTTCTCGACGATGCCCTGCCGCATGAGCGCGATCGTCTGGTCCACGACGGCCGGAATCCCGCGTAGGCGAGTGACGATGTTGGAAAGATCCGCGGACGATTGCGTGGGCATCAGGGCGATGGTGCGTGGGATGTCCTGCTGCATGCCCTCCATCTGGTTCATGGGCATCATCAGGTTGCGGGCGGTCACGCCCCTGATGGGAATCGCGTCATTCTGCAGGTCGAGCCCCTCGACGGCTGTTTCGAGCAGCTGCCGGTACAGGTCGTAGTTGAGCTGGTCGGCCTCACCAAGCGTGGCACGGTCAACGAACTTGATTCGTTCGAGGCTCTCGCGCACGTAGGTGGCGCGGGTGGCGATGGCGTCTGCGGAGTAGTCGGTCCAACGCCCCTCGCCGCCAGGGACGCCGAGACTTACGGCCACTTCCGGGTGCTGGGCCATCCAGTACTGCCAGTCGCGATCGAACTGGTCGTACATCGGCTGCGCCGGCGAACCGGAGGGAGTGGAGCCACATGCGGCGATCGAGACACCCACTGCCGCCACGACTATCAGACCGACCGCCACTCGAACTATCGTCATGAGTTCCTTCATGCCTCCATGTAAGGTAGGGCTTACCCCAGCGCCCGGACGATATCCGAGCGGGTGATGACATAGGTCTCATCGCTCTTGAAGTCGCGGACGAGCACGGCGGGGTTGTCTGCCGTGAGCATGGACGCCAGCGCGTCGATGCCGGTGGAAATATCGGCGAAGGGAAATGCCGACTGCATGATCGACGACACCGGTTGGGTGCGAATGGCGGGATCTTTCACCAGCGCACCATAGAGGCGGCCCTCGTTGATGGAACCGACCAGGCGGCCGGCCTGCATGACGGGGATTTGCGAAAAATCGTGCTCGGTCATCACATGCACCGCCTGGGCGACGGTGTCGGTGGTTTCAATGGACAGCATCGGCACTGTTTTCTTGGCTGTCACCAGATCGCGCGCGGTCAGGCCCGACTTGTCGAGGTAGCCCATCTTGCGCATCCAGTCGTTGTTGAACATCTTGCCGAGATAGCGGGTGCCGTGGTCGTGGAAGATGACCACCACGAGGTCGCCGGCCTTGAAGCGGGCCTTCATCTGTAACAGGCCCGCCATGGCGGAGCCGGCAGAGTTGCCGGCGAAGATGCCTTCCTCGCGCGAAATCCTGCGGGTCATCACCGCCGCATCCTTGTCGGTGACCTTTTCAAAGTGATCGATGACCGAAAAATCCACGTTCTGCGGCAGGAAGTCTTCGCCAATGCCCTCGGTCACGTACGGATAGATCTCGTTCTTGTCGAAAATGCCGGTCTCTTTGTACTTCTTGAACACCGAGCCGTAGGTGTCGATGCCGAGTATTTGGATCTTCGGGTTCTTCTCCTTCAGGTACCGACCAGCGCCGCAGATGGTGCCGCCAGTGCCGACGCCCGAGACCAGGTGAGTGATGCGGCCCTCGGTCTGATCCCAGATCTCGGGTCCGGTCTGCTCGTAGTGGGCTTGTGAGTTCGAGAGATTGTCGTACTGGTTGGCTTTCCAGGAATTCGGGGTGTCCCGTTCGAGGCGGGACGACACGGAGTAGTACGAGCGCGGATCCTCGGGTTCAACGTTGGTGGGGCACACGATGACCTCGGCGCCGAGCGCCTGCAGCGCATCGACCTTTTCCTTCGACTGCTTGTCGGTGGTGGTGAAAATGCACTTGTAGCCCTTGACCACGGCCGCAATCGCCAGGCCCATGCCGGTGTTGCCCGACGTGCCCTCGATGATGGTGCCGCCGGGCTTGAGCCGGCCGTCGCGTTCGGCGTCCTCGATCATCTTGAGGGCCATACGGTCCTTGATGGAGTTGCCGGGGTTGAACGTCTCGACCTTGGCCAGCACGGTGGCCGCAATGACACCTTTGGTGAGGGAGTTGATGCGGACCATCGGCGTGTGACCGATGGCCTCGAGGATGTTGTCGCAAATTTTCTTGGGCACAGCAGGCGTCCTTTACGCGCCTGATTCTATAATGCGTGGCGATGTCCCGAATGTTCTCTCTTGTCCTCGCCGGCGTGCTTTTGACCTCCTTCGGCCACATCCGGGCCGCCCAGACGCCATTCCCCACCAAGTTCTCGCCGGCCATCGCCGCCAGGGCCGACGTCAAACTGGCGCTGGCGTACATCGATCGCCGCTTCGACGCACAGGTGGAAGAGTGGATCCTGCTGACCGAGATCCCCGGCACCTCGGGACATGAACAGAAGCGCGCCGACTACGTGAAGGCGGAACTCCGCAAGCTCGATATGACGCCTGAGACCGATGAGGTCGGCAACGTCTGGGCCGTGCGCAAAGGCACCGGCGGCGGGCCGACGGTGGTGTTTGCCGCCCACATGGACACGGTGCATCCGCTCGATACGCCGCTCAAGGTGCGCCGCGAAGACAACGGCACGCTGCATGCGCCGGGCATCTTCGACAACACAGCCTCGATCGCCAGCCAGTTGCAGACCATGCGGGCGTTGCGCGACGCAAAGATCGAAACCAAAGGCGACATCATCTTCCTCTTCACCGTACAGGAGGAGGTCGGCCTGAAAGGGATGTATCACTGGGCCGAGAAACACCCGGGCCTCACTGACATGCTCGTTGGCGTCGATGGCGCGTTGGGCCCGGTCAACTACGGCGCGCTCGGCATCTACTGGTCGCGCATGAAGTTTTCCGGCGACGGCGCGCACACGCTGCAGTCACGCGACCAACCCAACACCGTTCGCGCGGCCGCGCAGTGCATCACCGACATTTACACCGTTCCCCTGCCGCCGGCCAACGACCCGATCCCGGCGATCTACAACGTGGGCGGCATGCTCTCGGGCGGCAACGTCGTGAACGCCATCCCGCAGGAAGTGACGTTTACCGTGGACCTGCGTACGGTCGATGCCGAGATGCTCCAGAAACTCGATGCGGCCATCGTGGACAAATGCGAGGCCGCGGGCAAGGCACACCGCGTGAAGTTTGTGCGGGAGTGGATTCAGAAGTCGGAGGCGGGTGGCCGGCCCGATCAGCTCACGGCCCAGCGCGCGCACCCACTGGTACAGACGGCAATTGATGTGTTGCGATTCCTGGATGTGCCCATGCCCGCTGGACGCGAGGCCATCCCCACCGGCTCCACCGACGCCAACGTCGGCGTCGTCCTCAAAATTCCCGCGATCTCGGTCGGGCGTTCCCGCGGCGGTGGCGGTCACACGCTCCAGGAATGGGCGCACATCGACTCGGCCAAGACCGGCGCCCAGCAACTGGTGCTGCTCGCGGTGTCGCTGGCGGAGCCGTCGGGGAAATAGGCTGGGTCGGCGGAGAAAACGACCTCAGAGGTCGTTTCGGGCGAGATTGCGAAACGACCTCTGAGGTCGTTTTCTCATGTTGCTTTCCAACATGACGCTCGTGTAGTCTACCAACATGAGCGAACGAACGGACGTGTTGCAGGGCACCCTCGCGCTGATGGTGCTCAAGACGCTGCAGACCCTCGGCCCACAACATGGTTACGGCATTGCCCGCCGGATTGAACAGGTCAGCGGTGGGGCGCTGCAGCTCAACCAGGGCACGTTGTATCCGGCGTTGGTCAAGCTCGAACATCAGGGCTGGATCAAAACGCGCTGGGGCACCTCGGACAACAACCGCAAGGCCAAGTTTTACAGCCTGACGCCGCGCGGCGAACGCCAGTTGGCGGCCGAGACGACGAAGTGGTCGCTGGTGACGTCGGTGGTCGGCCGCTTCCTTGATGAACCCACGGGGGATGCGTGATGGAGAGTCTTCGAGGCTGGTGGATGCGCCTGCGCGAGTGGCGCCGGGCGGAGGCTGTGGACTCGGACGCGGCTGCCGAACTCCAGAGTCATCTGGAGTTCCTGATCGAAGACCATGTGCGCCGGGGCCTGCCGCCTGAAGCGGCGCGGCGAGCCGCGCTGGTCGAACTGGGTGGCATGGAACAGGCGCGTGCGCTGACTCGCGATGCCCGCGGATTCCGCGTGGTGGACGCGCTGACTTCGGATGTGCGCCTGGCCGTTCGGCACCTGCGCCGCACGCCGGGGTTTACCAGCGCGGCCATGGTGATCCTGGCGCTGGGCATTGGTGCAAACACGGCCATCTTCAGTGTGGTGGACGCCGTGATGCTGCGGCCCCTGCCCTACGCCGAGCCCGATCGCCTGGTGGCGGTGTGGGAAGTGATCTCGGAAGGGCTCTCTGCCCTGGCGTGGCTGCGGAGCCGGCGCCGCCAGAGCGCATCGCCGTGGCGCCGGCGAATCTGGCCGACTACGCCGCGCGGGTGCGGTCCCTCTCGTCAATGGCCGCGTACGCATCGGTCGGCCGGAACTTCACCGGCGGGGGCGTGGCGGAGCGGTTGTCAGGCGAAGAGGTCACGGCCAACTACTTCTCGACACTGGGTGTGGTGCCCGCGCTGGGCCGCGGGTTCACGGCGGACGAAACCACCGCGGGTCGGGAACGCGTGGTCATCATCAGCCACGCGTTGTGGCAGGCGCGGTTCGGCGGTGCGGCTGATGTCCTGGGAAAGACGATGCGGCTGGGGGAGACGCACGAAATTGTTGGTGTCATGCCGGCGGATTTTGTGGCGCTGAGCCAGCCGGGCGCGGCCGATCCCTTGTCGATATGGCTGCCCATGGTCTTTGAGCCCAGCTCCCTGTCCAACCGCAAGGAGCACATCGTGCAGGTGGTGGCCAGACTCGCCCCGTCCGCGTCGCCTGCGACGGCGGGGCAGGAGTTGGCGGCGGTATCTGAGGCAATGGCGCGCGATTTCCCTGATATGGGGAAGACCCGGGCGGCGCTTGCGCCCCTGCGCGCGGACCAGGTCAGTGATGTCAGAACGATGCTGATCGTGCTGCTGTCGGCCGTGGGTCTCGTGCTGCTGGTGGCGTGTGTCAACGTGGCGGGCCTGCTGCTGGTACGCGCGCTGGGCCGGCGGCGCGAAATGGCCGTCCGCTTCGCGCTGGGGGCCAGCCGCAATCGTGTGGTCATGGAGCAAGTGGTGCAAAGTCTGGTGCTTGCCGCCGCAGGCGGCGCAGCAGGCGTTCTCCTTGGCTGGGCCATTACGCGCGGCCTGGTGGCGATCGCGCCCGCCTCACTCCCCCACATCCAACACGCCGGACTCGACGGGCGCGTACTCGCGTTCACGGTGGTGACGGTCATCATCACCGGACTCGTCTTTGGCGCCTGGCCGGCTCTGCAAGCCGCACGGATCGATCCCGTTGAGGCCCTCAAGGACGGCGACCGCTCGGTGGCCGGAGCCTGGGTAGTCAGACGCCGGGGTGCATTGCTGGTGGCCGAGGTGGCGCTCTCCGCGGTCCTGCTGGTCGGCGCTCTCCTGATGATTCGCAGCATGATGGCGCTTGAGCGGGTGGACCTCGGATTCAGTTCGACGAACGTACTGGCCGCAACCGTGGCTCTTCCACCGAATCGGTACGGCACACCCGAAGCCCGGTTGAAATTCTTCGAATCACTGGAGGCCCGCCTTCGGCAGACGCCCGGTGTGACGGATGTGGCGTTTGGCAATCGATTGCCGCTGCGGGGCGACTGGGTCAGCGGTATGGTCTTCGAGGGTGACCCAACATTCCGGCAGGCGGGGTTTCAGGCGGTCAGCCCCGGCTACTTCAAGACGTTTGGCATCCCGCTGGTCCAGGGCCGCGCCCTGGCTGCCGACGACCGGTTGGGCAGCGCGGGCGTGGCTCTAGTCAATGAGGCGTTCTCGCGCACGCTTCTGGGTGGCGCAAGTCCGATCGGGCGTGTCATTCGCCGCGGACCTGGTATGCCCCCGATCACCGTGGTGGGCGTCGTCGGCGACGTCCGGCGGACGGGGCGGACCGACGAGACCGGAACCCGAGCGGCCGAGGTGGTCGCACAGGTATACCTCCCCGCGGCTCACACCGCGCTGTATCCGCTGCACCTGCGGGATATTGCCGTCAGGATTACGCCAGGAGCCGCGGGAGTGCCGGAGGCAATCAGGGCCGCGGTCACCGAACTCGATTCCGACCAGCCCGTGACCACCGTGCGCACACTCGATGACTCTCTGGCGATGGGCGCGGCGCAGAAGCGCTTTCAAACGTCGCTGTTTGGCCTCTTCGCCTTCGTCGCATTCGGCCTTGCCATCGTTGGTGTCTACGGCGTCATTGCGTACAGCGTCTCACAACGTTCGGCGGAAATCGCGCTGCGACTGACCCTTGGTGCGACCAAGCCGGGAATCGTCATCGACATCATGCGCCGCACCGCCGTGATGGTAGCCGCCGGCGTGTTCGCCGGCCTCGCGGTGGCGCTGCTCTCGTCCCGGATGCTGACCAGCCTGCTGTTTGAGATCACGCCGACCGATCCGGTGACGTATGTGGTCACTGCGGCCGGGTTGCTTGTCGCCGGAGTGGCCGCCGGCGGCCTGGCCGGCCTTCGCGCGACCAAGGTGAATCCGATCACGGCGCTGAAATAGGACCGAGCTGACGTCCGGACCAATTACTTAGGTATTGACATAAGTATTTCAGCCTGCGTATAGTTAGGTTTGTGCCTAACCGACACACGGCTGACCGAGAGACGCGTGGCTACCTGTCCCCGACGTCGCTCGATGCGATCTTCAGAGGGTTGGCCGATCCGACCAGGCGCGCCGTGCTTGAGCGGTTGAGCCGCGGCCCCACGCCCGTGACCGAGTTGGCGCAACCATTCGACATGGCCCTTCCTTCGTTCACGCAACACCTGAACATTCTGGAAGGCTGTGGCCTCGTGAAATCCACAAAAACCGGCCGCGTGCGCACCTACACCCTGGTGCCGGCCTCACTCTCGCGAGCCGATGCCTGGCTGAACCGACAGCAGGCGCGATGGACCAGTCGACTCGACCAACTGGACGCACTGTTACTACAGATGAAGGATCGCTCGAAATCATGATGCACCCGAATACGCTCAACCCCGCGCTCGACCTCGTACTGGAACGCACGATCGACGTACCACCCGCTCTGGTCTGGAAGGCGTGGACCACGCCCGAGTTGATGGTGCAGTGGTTCACGCCCGCGCCGTGGAAAACGGTCTCGTGCGAAGTAGATTTGCGGCCTGGCGGCATTTTTAAAACCGTCATGGAGTCGCCGGAGGGTCAGCGGATGGACCATGACCCTGGGTGCATTCTGGAAGTGGTGCACGAACGAAAGCTTGTGTGGACCAGCGCCCTTGGGCCAGGCTATCGCCCGTCGAAAACGCCGGAGAGCCCGCTGGCCTTCTTCTTCACGGCCATCATCAGCATTGAGGCTCACGGCACGGGCTCACGGTATACGGCCACCGTCATCCACACTGACGAGGCCGGTGCTGCCCGGCATCGCGAGATGGGTTTTCACGAGGGCTGGGGCAGCGCGCTCGATCAACTCGTAGCGCTCATGCACAAGGCCTGAGGCGCGCCGCCGGCAAGCGGCGCGCGGCAATGTCCGCTTCCGTCCAGTTGCAAATACGTTCTTGATGCACCTATTCTTGGTGCAGTCATGTCCTATCGATCGCCCGACGCGCTGCTGCCGCTGACTCCTGTTGCCTTCGAGATCCTGCTCGCGCTCGCCGACGAGCCGCTGCACGGTTACGCCATCCTGCAGGCCGTTGAGGCACGGCTCAGTGGACTGCTGCCGCTGCGCACCGGCACGTTGTATCGGTCGCTGGCGCGTCTTCTCGAGGACGAGCTGATTGAAGAGGCGGCGGCCAGAGATTCGACGGATGAGCGTCGCCGGTGTTACCGCATCACCACACATGGGCGCAAAGTCGCGGCGCTTGAGGCAGCCAGGCTTGAAGGCCAGGTCGTCGCGGCCAGAGCGCGCCGATTGCTGCCTTCCAGGAAGTTGCGTCCGTGAACCGTTTTGCCTCCCGGTGGCATCGCCTGGCGATACGAGCCTATCCGCGGGCGTTCCGCGACAGGCTTGGCGACGACCTGCAGGACACGTTCCTTCGCCGCGTAGCGGCTGCGCGAGCGCGCAATGTGCTGCGTGGCGCCTTCGCCCTCGCCACCGGCCTGCTGGACACGTGTGCATCCGGCCTGGCTGAGAGATCAGCCGATCGCCGCGAGCGGATCCACAACGCCACCCACTCTTCATCGCCACCTCGGAGCCTGCTTATGACATGGGAATCCATCGTTAGTGACGTGCAACTCGCGTTGCGACACATCCGCAAGTCACCGGTCTTCGCCGCGATGACGGTGGCGACATTGGCCGTTGGCATCGGCGCGAACAGCGCAATCTTTTCTGCGGTGTATGCCGCGCTCCTCAAGCCACTGCCTTACGCCGGCGCGGATCGGCTGGTAGCGCTCTGGAGCGATCAGACAAAGATTGGCGACAGCAACTACCCGATGTCGCCGGCCAACTACGATGCGTTCAAACGCGAGACCACCACGCTGTCGCAGGTGGAAGGGATGTATTCGTTCCTGGTCAACCTGCAGATTCCGAATGGGGACTCGTCTGAGACGATTCAGGTATCAACCGTCACACCGGGCATGTTCCGGATGCTCGGGCGACAGGCGTCGCTGGGCAGAGGACTGCAGGAGGGCGATGCACAATCCGTGGTGCTGAGCCACGCCTACTGGCTGCGTCGCTTCGGAGGCGACCGCTCAGTGGTTGGCCAGCCACTCCCGCGGGTTGGCGGAACGCCACTCACGATTGTCGGCGTCATGCCAGAGGATTTCATCTTTCCGTACCGGTCGATGCTTGGGCCAAGCGGGTTTTCACGCGCGCAATCGGCCGACGCGTGGCGGCTACTGACGCCGGCAACCGAAACGCGCATGGTGGACGCCACGGGCCAGCCGAACCGGACGATTCACTTCTTCTCGGTCATCGGCAGGCTGAAGGATGGCGAGCCGCTCGGCCGAGCCGTAGCGGAACTGAAGACGATCGCCGACCGTCGTGCGCAGGCGCTTCCGGAGTCGAACACCGGGTACGGCGTCACGGTGCGTCCGTTGCTCGATCAGACGGTGGGCAAGATCCGCCCAGCGCTGATCCTCTTGACCACTGGCGTCGGCGTGCTTCTGCTCTTGACCTGCATCAACATCGCGAACGTCCTGTTGGCGCGGGCCAGTGGACAACGACGGGATCAGGCCGTTCGAGCCGCACTCGGGGCATCCCGCACACGCTTGCTGCAGCAGGCCCTTGTGGAAAGCGTGGTGCTGTCGGTGCTGGGAGGCATGGCGGCAATGGGGGTGGTCGCGATTGGATCCTCCGCGCTGCTCGCGATCGCCCCGGCAGATCTGCCGAGGGTGACCGAGGCGCGGGTGTCGCTCCCGATTGCATTGTTCACACTCGGGCTTTCTGTTGTGGTGGGCCTCCTGACGGGATTGCTACCTGCGATTTCATCAGCGCGCGCTAAGCCAGAAGACGGCCTGCGTGACTCCAAGCGGAATACCGCCAGCGCCCGTCAGCGCCTGGTGCGCTCCTCGCTCGTCGTCGCCGAAGTCACGCTTGCGACGTTCCTGACGATCGGCGCCGGACTGCTGCTGCGCAGCTTCACGGCAGTGCTCAGCGTGGACCCGGGGTTCGCAACCGACCACGTGCTCACCTTCCAGGTCAGCGTGCCCGCACGCTACGCCGACGCTCGGGCCAGGATCGAGTTCTACGAGGAACTGCGAACCAAGCTGGCGGCCCTGCCTGGCGTGACAAGCATTGGAGGCTCCACGCGCATGCCACTGGGCAGCACCCAGGTTAGTACGCAGTTGAGTGTTGAGGGCCGGAGTGTTCGTCCGACCGATCTTCCTGAAGTACAGATGCGTCGTTCAGTCCACGACTTCTTCGGGACGATGCGAATTCCGGTGCTTGAAGGCCGCGTGTTTAGTGACGCGGATCGAACTGTCGGAGAACCGATAGCGGTTGTGAACGCCGCCCTCGCCGCGAAAGTCTTCCCGAATGAGTCACCGGTTGGGCGCAGGGTTCAGATGGGACCGAATCCGACGGCGGACGGCTGGCTGCGGATCATCGGCGTTGTGGGAAGTGTGAGGCACAGCAGCCTTGAGGAGACACCTCAGCCCGAGATCTACATCAGTCATTTGCAGGGCCCGCCGATCGGACCGTTCATGGCGATGCGCACAACAGGCGACCCCGCCCTGCTGGCCTCCGGCCTTCGGGCGACGCTGAAGGAGATGGGCATTGACCCGCCATCAAACGTCCGAACCATGGATGAACTTCGCAGCGAGTCGGTGGGCGAGCGACGATTCGTGCTCTGGCTCGTCGGTGCCTTCGGAGTGGTTGCGCTGATGCTCGCCGGCGTGGGGGTCTATGGCGTGATCTCGCTGGTGGTGGCGGAAAGGACGGGTGAAGTGGGCGTGCGGCTCGCGCTCGGCGCCACACCAGGACAGGTGTGGTCGATGCTGGTGGCGCAGGCCGCCACGCTGGGCGCGCTCGGTGTGGCAATCGGCGCCGGTGCCGCGTTTGTGCTGACGCCACTGGCAGCTGCGATGCTCTTTGGCGTCTCGCCTGCCGACCCGTTGACGTTTGTGGGCGTATCGGCGCTGCTGCTCGCCATCGCGATTGCCGCAGGTGCGCTGCCGGCGCGCCGGGCGATGCGCGTCGACCCTGCGACGGCGCTTCGCTGAGTCTGGGGTCCCGGGGTCCCGGGGTCCCGGAGGCGATTTAGAATGGGGACTAGAGGCCCCCCAATGTCGATTCGTCCCGTGTCACGTATCGTTTCCGCGCAGCCAACTCTGGAAGGTGCGGGCGTCAAGCTGCATCGCGGTTTTGGCTTCGGCACCACCTCGGAGTTTGATCCATTCCTGCTGTTCGACGATTTCAGGGGCGAGCGGCCCGCGGACTACCTCGCCGGCTTTCCGTGGCACCCACATCGCGGCATCGAGACCATCACGTACGTGTTGGCCGGCACGGTCCATCACGGCGATAGTCTCGGTAACGAAGGCGCACTAACCGCCGGCGATGTCCAGTGGATGACGTCGGGAAGCGGCATCATCCACCAGGAGATGCCCACCGGTGACGCGGACGGCCGCATGCACGGCTTCCAACTCTGGGCCAACCTGCCTGCTGCGCTTAAGATGACCGCGCCTCGGTATCAGGAAGTGCACGCGACAGACATCCCGGTCGTCGTGGATGACGATGGGACGCGGGTGAAGATTGTGTGCGGCGGGTTTTGGGGGAAACGAGGTCCGGTGGACGGTATCGCGGCCGATCCGGTGTATCTGGATGTCTCGGTGCCACCCGGTGTGCGTAAAACGCTGCCGGTGGAGACCACGCGACATGCGTTTGCATACGTCTTCGCCGGTGCGGGGTCATTTCGCGATGCGTCTGCGCCGCAGGGCGTGCTGACCGACACCACGGGGGAGATCGACGAAGCCCCGGTGCTGGACCTGACGGGCAATCGGTCATTGGTGCTGTTCGATCGCGGCGACGAAGTCACGGTGCAAGCGGGTCCGGAGGGCGTTCGCTTCCTGCTCGTCTCGGGCAAACCTCTGGGCGAACCCGTCGCTTGGCACGGCCCCATCGTCATGAACACGCAGGACGAGATTCGCCAGGCCCTCTCAGATTTGCGTCAGGGCACGTTTATTCGCACCTGAAAACGACCTCTGAGGTCGTTTCGTGTACACACACGGTTGGAAACGACCTCAGAGGTCGTTTTCGCTCGTCAGGCTCACGGCCGGAAGCGCAGCAGGTCTGTGGAAGGCGGCACGCCGCCGACCATGCGGATCTGGCTGGCCACCTGGCCGCGATGGTAGGTGGCGTGGTTCGCCACGTGCAGGAGCAGAAAACCCAGCTTCGCGCGATCGGCGTCGCCGTTGATCCGGGTGAATGAAATCTCGCGGTCCAGGTCGGCGTCGGCCAGGCCGAGGATGAATTCCTTGCGCGCGGCATGGATGCGCCGCCATTCCTCATGAATCTCGCTGACCGAACCGTTGGCCCAGGTCGGCCAGCCCTTTGGGCTCTCGCCCGTCCACCGGCAGAGCCAAATCCAGTCGGCGGCGGCCATGTGCGAGAGCGTCTCGCGAATCGACGGGAAACTGCCTCCGACCGCGCGAGTGGTTTGCTCGTGCGAAAGCGCCGCCGCAGCGTCGAAAATTTGCTCGTTGGCCGATTCGGTGTAGGCGAAGAGGAAGGCAATATCCGCAACCGTCATGCCAAGAACGTTACAGGAAAACGACCTCAGAGGTCGTTTCGGGTGCGAGAGTTTGCGAAACGACCTCTGAGGTCGTTTTGTGTACATCTTTATTTGCGGGTGAGCCAGACGACGAGGGCGGCGACGTACAACAGGCCGGCCGCCACCAGCACATACACGGCGCCGGGCAGGATTTCGAAGATCTGCTCGGCCAGGTACGCCTGGGCGTAACACAGGGGCGCCATCCCGATAAACGTCCCCAACGCCACCCGCCACACCGGCACCCCCACCGCCCCGGCCATATACGACACGATGTCTGACGACGTCAGTGGATTGACGCGCAGGAGGAGGACCACCCACAGGCCGCGCGCGCGAATCGCATCGCGGTACTGAGCGGCCTTCGTTCCCTCAACGCGCCTCGCCAGCGCGTCCTCGCCGAGCGCGCTACCGACCCCGCAAGCGATAGCTGCTCCCAGGGTGTTGCCGACGAGCGACAACGTGCCGCCCATCAGGCCGCCGAACAGGGCGCCGGCGGGCGCATACAGCAGCGTGCCAGGAATCGGCGCCACCAGCACCTCGAGCACCACCGCCGCCACATAAACCACCGGCGCAAGGCGCCCCCAGCGGTCCAGCGCGGCGCGTAATGCGTCCAGAGCCTGTCCGGAATCGCCCAAACCGCCAGCGGCGTCCATCAGGACGCGGACGGTGCCTCCGGACATGTAGGACCAAACCGCTATCGCCAGTACCACCGCGAAGGCGAGCAACGCCGTGACCTTGCGATTTCGGGCAGTCATTCACAACTCCGGTCAGTGCTTTCTCGTCTCATGGAGGAATGACCAGCCTCAGATTCGCCCTGCGCACCCTGTTCAAGGCCCCATTTGTCACGACCATTGCCGTGGTGTCGCTGGCTCTGGGGATTGGCGCGAACACCGCTATCTTCTCACTCTTCAATCAGATGCTCCTTCGGCCCCTGCCCGTGCAGTCGCCCGACAGCCTCGTGAACCTCTCGGCTCCTGGCCCGAAACCAGGCTCGCAATCGTGCAGTCAGGCGGGAGGGTGCGACGAGGTCTTCAGCTACGCGATGTTTCGCGACCTCGAGCGCGACACCAAGGTCTTCTCCGGCTTGGCCGCCCACCGGAGTTTCGGCACCAACCTCTCGTACGAGGGCCAGACCCTCAGTGGTGAGGGCATGCTCGTGTCCGGCAGCTACTTCCCCACGCTGGGTCTTGCACCCGCGCTGGGACGACTCCTCGGTCCCGGCGACGATCGCGCGGTTGGCGAATCGGCGGTCGTCGTCCTCAGTCACGCCTACTGGGTGGCGCGGTTTGGTGCCGATGAGTCGGTGCTCAACAGGACGATCATCGCCAACGGGCGCCCGCTGACCATTGTCGGCGTCGCGCCGAAGGGATTTTCAAGCACCACGCTGGGATCAAATCCCGAGATCTTCGTTCCCATCACGATGCGCTCTCACATGGAGAGCAGTTTCAAGGGCTTCGACAATCGGCGCAGCTACTGGGCCTACGTTTTTGGCCGTCTTGCGCCGGGAGTGAGTATCGACGCGGCCCAAACCGAGCTGTCCACGCGCTATCGCACGATCATCAACGAAGTTGAGGCGCCGCTGCAGACCGGCATGAGCGACGCCACGATGGAGCGATTCCGCAACAAGCCCATCATCTTGACCCAAGGCCAGCGCGGCCAGAGTAGCGTGCATGAGGAGGCCAGCACGCCACTCAACCTGCTCTTCGCCGTGACAGGCGTCGTCCTCCTGATCGCATGCGCCAACATCGCGAACCTCCTGCTCGCGCGATCGGCGGCCAGGGCAAACGAGATGGCGGTGCGGCTATCAATTGGCGCCAGCCGTCGTCGTCTGATCGGTCAACTCCTGCTCGAATCATGTCTGCTCGCCATCCTTGGAGGCCTCGGCGGCTTGCTCGTGGCTCGCTGGACCCTCGGCGCCATCGCCACCATCCTGCCGGCGGACGCAGCCGCGACTTTGGCGTTTCAACTCGACTGGCCGGTCATGGCGTTTGCCGCAGCGCTCTCCCTGGTTACTGGTGTCCTATTCGGTCTCTTCCCTGCCATTCACAGCACGCGCCCTGATCTGGCGAGCACCCTCAAAGGCACTGCCGGCCAGCCCTCGGGCGCGCGAGCGGCCGCACGCTTCCGCATGGGACTGGTCACCGTGCAAATGGCTCTCTCGATGGCCCTGCTCGCGTCAGCCGGCCTCTTCACCAAGAGCCTGTTCAACGTGAGCCGCGTTGACCTGGGTGTGAAGCTCGACACCCTTGTGACGTTTTCGGTGTCACCTGAGCTGAACGGATACCCGTCTGAAAAATCAAAAGCGATCTTCGAACGGATTGAGGAGGAACTGTCGGCGCTCCCCGGCGTGACAAGTGTCAGCGCCTCGATGGTGCCGCTGCTGGCCGGAAGCAACTGGGGCACGAGCGTAAACGTGCAGGGTTTCAAGAATGGTCCCGACATCGACAACCACTCCAACTACAACGAAGTGGGGCCCGATTACTTCAGCACGCTGGGCGTCCCACTGATCGGCGGGCGCGAATTCACCGCCTCCGATCGACTCGGTGGCCCCAAGGTGGCCGTTGTCAACCAGGCCTTCGCGAAAAGTTCGGCATCGAAGGCAAAGCCGTCGGCACACTGATGAAGCAGGGTGGTGACGGCCCGCTCGACATCGAGATCGTCGGGCTGGTGCAGAATGCGAAATACAGCGAGGTGAAGGACGCCGTGCCGGCGCTGTTCTTCACACCCTATCGACAGGACGAACGCATCGGCTCCATGTCGTTTTATATCCGCACAGCGATTGAACCGAGCCAGTTCCTCAAGTCCGTGAATACGATCGTCTCAAGAGTGGACCCCAACCTCCCCGTGGAGGAGCTCAAGACGATGCCGCAGCAAGTGCAGGAGAATGTGTTTCTCGATCGGCTGATCAGCACGATGTCGGCGGCGTTCGCGACTCTCGCAACGCTCCTGGCGGCCATCGGCCTCTACGGTGTCCTGGCGTTCACCGTGTCGCAGCGCACGCGCGAGTTCGGTCTCCGGATGGCGCTGGGAGCGCAGGGTTCGAACGTCAAAGGGCTCGTGCTTAAACAGGTCGCCATCCTTGCTCTGGTGGGAGGCACGATTGGGCTCGCGATGGCCTGGGCCATCGGCGGCATTGCTGAATCCGAAGAACAACTCTTCGGTATGAAGGGCCACGACCCGGTGGTCTTCACCGCCGCGTTCGTGGTGCTCAGCCTTGTTGCGCTCGGCGCGGGGTATATCCCAGCGCGACGCGCTTCACGGGTAGACCCCATGCGTGCGCTACGCTGGGAATAAGGGCGCTTCGCCTGTAATGGCGAAATGTCACAAATGTCCGAAATGGCGAACTGCGGACAGACCATTGCAGGGAAGAATGTTCGAATGTCCTTGGTAGTCAGTGGTTGAATCTGCTGCTCCAAGGTCATTCGCTCATTGCGCGCCTTGGACATTCGGCCATTCCCGGCAATTGGTTTGTCCGACATTTCGCCATTTCGGACATTTGTGACATTTCGCCATTGCTAACGTCTGGCGATCTCCTGATACAAGATCGCCGCCGACACTATGCCCCCGTGGAAATTTGCGAGGTCGAGTTTCTCGTTCGGCGCGTGGGCGTTTTCGTCTGGCAGGCCGACGCCGAAGAGCACTGAGGGAATGCCCAGCTCTTCCTGGAACGTCGAGACCACCGGAATTGATCCACCTTCGCGGCAGAACACCGGTGCCTTGCCGAAGCCCTGTTCGATCGCACGGCCTGCCGCGCGCACGTAGATGTTGTCGAAGTCCGCCATCCACGGCTTGCCGCCGTGCATGCGGGTGACCTTCAGCTCCACAGTCTTCGGCGCGACCTTGCGCACGTACTCCTCAAACAGCGCGGCGATCTTGTCGGGATGCTGGTCGGGCACAAGCCGCATGCTGACCTTGGCCATGGCCGTGGCCGGCAACACGGTCTTTGCGCCTTCTCCGGTAAAGCCGCTGAGCAGTCCATTCACTTCGAAGGTCGGACGGCCCCAACGGCGCTCCAAGGTCGTGTAACCCGACTCGCCAAACAACTTCGGCGCACCCAGTTCCTTGCGGTATCGGTTGTCGTTCCACGGCAACTTGCGCCACTCTGCGCGCTCAGCCTCCGTCAACTCGCGGACGTCGTCATAAAACCCGGGGATCTTGATGCGGCCACCCTTGTCGCGCATCTGCGCCAGCATCTGGGCCAGCACCATCGCGGGATTGGCCACGGACCCGCCAAACACGCCCGAATGCAGGTCGCTATTCGAACCACGCAGATCGATCTGGAAGTACGTGAGTCCGCGCAGGCCGTAGCAGATCGATGGAATGCCCCGCTCAAACATCGCGGAGTCGGAAATGACCACCACGTCGGCGCCCAGCAGCGCTTTGTTTGCGCGAATGAAGTCGTCCAGGTTGTTGGACCCGACTTCTTCTTCGCCTTCGATGATCACCTTCAGGTTCACCGGCAGGCGGCCGTTCTGTTTCATGTGCGCTTCAATCGCCTTGAAGTGCATGAACACCTGGCCCTTGTCGTCGGCCGCGCCGCGCGCGTAGATTTCGCCATCACGCACGGTGGCCTCAAAGGGCGGCGATTCCCACAGGTCGAGTGGGTCCACCGGCTGCACGTCGTAGTGGCCATAGAACAGAATGGTCGGCGCGCCCTCAGCATGCAGCCAGTCGCCGCACACCACCGGGTTGCCTGGGGTCTCCACGAGCCGCACGTTCTCGAGGCCGACGCGAGTCATCTCGGCGCCCGTCCATTCGGCACAGCGCTTCATGTCCGCCTGATGTTCGGGCAGCGCGCTGATCGAAGGGATGGCCAGGTAGTCTTTGAGTTCGCGGACGTATCGGTCGCGGTTGGTGTTGATGAAATCGATGACGTTGATCATTAGCGTGGCCGACCTTCGGGTGCCCAGACGGGCGTGAATGTGGAATTGGCGAGCCAGCGAACCGGCTCGAGCATCGATCGTACCGCATCAAGCATGTGAACGAAATCCACTTTGCTGACTTCGTCACCCGCCTGGTGATAGTCGGTGTGCAGGTTGAAGCTCGACACGGTGTGCGAAATCACTCCCTTGCGTGCGAACTTGATGTTGTCCGATCGTGTGAAGAAGCTCTGGTCCGGGCGCGGGTCCTGCACCAGACGCGCGCCCTGTTTCGCCAGCTCGGGCCCCAGGTTGGAGCGCTCATAACCAGTGAGCCACAGACTGCGTGCCGGCACCATCGGGTCAGGACGCGCCAGCATCTCGAACTGTAGTTGCGCCACCATCTTCTCGATCGGCACCACCGGCAACTCGACGAAGTACGAAGACCCCGACACCGCGCCGCCGCCCTCTTCGCTTCCGAACAGCGCAAACACCAGCGTCCTCTTGGGCCGCGGGCCCGCCGCCAGCGCCTGCGCCAGCGCCATCACCGCCACTGTGCCCGAGGCATCGTCATCAGCGCCGTTATAGATCTTGTCGGGTCCGGGCGCGTTCTCGCGCATGCCGATATGGTCCAGATGCGCTCCGAGAACGACGAATTGTTCGCGGGCGGTTGGGTCGCTGCCGGTCAGCCGGCCGACGGTGTTCCATGTGAAGGCCTTGGTTGCGCTCAGTTCGGCCTGAAGAGAAATCGCCGTGCCCTCAGCGAGCGCGGCAACCGCGTTGTAGGCGTCGCGATTGAGCGCCACGCGAGCGGTGCGCACAAGGCCGCCAGCCGGCGGCGTCACTTTGGCAAAGCGGGACCCGGCGCTGACCGGACGCGCGGCCGCAGTCGTCCACTGCTCGGGCGTCTGGGTCGCAAGTGTGATGACCAGAGCTGCGCCGACGGTGGGCTGTGGTGCACCGCCACGACCGCGACTGCCTGCTGCGGGCGGGCCTGCCGGCGCCTCGGGCATCAGGACGACAGAACCAGCGGGCACCGATGTGGCACCAAGAGCAAGCTTCACCAGAGGACCGCTGACCTTGGCGCCTGTCAGCGCAGTCACGAGCATTTCCTTCCCGTGCGTGAACTGGCTCGTGCCCGCTGAAAGCACGGCCGGCGCCGACATCTGCTCGCGCAGGATCTCGGCCGCCTGCACGTAGCCGCCGTTATCACCCATCGGCTCGAGGTTCCACAACTGGAACTGCGAGGCGATGTACGTGGCGGCGATCCACTCATCGCGGCTGTTGCTGGCCCGGCCGTTCATCGCGTCACTGGCGAGGAATTCCAGGTGCGCCCGAAGGCTGCGCTCGGTGATGGAGTCGGCAGACCCGGGGCGAGGCGTCTGCGCCTCAACGTCCGGCCGCGCTGTGGCCGCATAGGCGGCAGCGAGGCCAACACACGTCAGAGATATGAGAAGGGTACGGGATCGATGTGCACTCATGCACCGCGTAGAATACGCCAATGCGACGTCTCTTGCGCGTGGTCCGTTGGCTGCTGCTCCTGGTCATCCTTCTTACCCTGATCACCGCAGGGTGGGCCTGGATACAGTTGGGACGCAGCCTGCCGCAACTCGATGGCACCCTCACAGTTGCAGGACTCTCGGCTCCGGTCACCGTTGATCGCGACGCGCTTGGAGTGCCGACCATCAAGGGCTCCACAAGACTCGACGTCGCCCGCGCCCTTGGTTTCATCCACGCGCAGGATCGTTTCTTCCAGATGGACCTGTCGCGACGCCGTGCGGCCGGGGAACTGTCTGAACTCTTCGGGCGCGCCGCCCTCACCACTGACCAGGGCGCAAGGCTGCACCGTTTTCGCCACCGCGCGGCCGCTGTGATCGCCGCCACCAGCCCGTCCGATCTCGCCCTGGCCGACGCCTACGTTGACGGCGTCAACGCGGGCCTGAAGGCCCTGGACGCATTGCCGTTCAGTACCTGCTGCTGGGTCAAACGCCGGCCCCATGGACCCGCGAAGACTCGATCCTCGTGATCGCATCGATGTTCTTCAGCCTGCAGGATTCCACCGCAGGTGGCGAGGCGCGCGCAGCGCTTCTGCACGAGGCCTTCCCCGCCGGCCTTGCTGAGTTCCTCAACAGCACGAGCAGTGAGTGGGATACGCCGATGCATGGCGAGGCCCTGCCGCCGCCAACGCCTCCACCCGCCACAGTGTTCGACCTGCGGAACGCCGTGCCTGCTTCGCCGGCCGCAAGTCAGGCGGTGGCGAGCGAGTCATTCCTTGCGTCGATCGGACTGGCGACACCGGAAGACGCCCGCGGCAGCAACAACTGGGCCGTGGCCGGCAGCCGCACGTCAGATGGCCGGGCGCTGATCAGCGACGACATGCACCTCGGCCTTAGTGTGCCGAATATCTGGTACCGCGCGTCTCTGGCCTGGACCGACGACCGCGGTCCCCATCAGGTTTCGGGCATCACGCTTCCCGGCACCGCATCGGTAGTGGTCGGCAGCAACGGCCATGTGGCGTGGGGCTTCACCAACACCACGGCCGACTGGAGCGACCGCGTGCTCATCGAGACGGTTCCAGGCGACCCCACCCGTTACCTGACACCGGAAGGTCCGCGCGCATTCGACGTCACTCGCGAGCGCATCGGCGTAGACGATGAGGAGGACCAGTGGCTGGAGGTGCGCGAAACGATCTGGGGACCGGTGGCCGCGCCCGATCACAAGGGAAGGCTGTTCGCTATTGCCTGGGTGGCGCACAGCCCTGATGGCATGAACTTCCGCATGTCGCAGATGGAGCACGCGGCTTCCCTCGAGGAGGCGATTGCAGTGGCGAACCAGGCCGGCATCCCGGGACAGAACTGCGTCATCGCCGACAGCCGCGGGCAAATTGCGTGGACGGTCGCCGGTCGCATTCCGAAGCGCGTGGGCTTCACCGGCCAACTCCCAGTCTCCTGGGCCGATGGCACCCGCCGCTGGAGTGGCTGGTACGACTCCGCCTCCTACCCGCGCATCGTCAATCCCGCGGACGCAGTGATTGTCACCGCGAACAACCGCATCGTGTCGGGCGAGTACCTGGCGATGCTTGGCGACGGCGGATACGACCCTGGCGCGCGCGCGAGGCAGATCCTCGACGGCATCCGCAAGCTGGAGCGCATCACCACCGCCGATATGCTGGCGGTACAACTCGACGACCGCGCGTTGCTGATGGAACGCTGGCGCTCGCTCGCGATCGAGACCATTGGCTCCGGCACCAACGCAGGGCGCGCGGAGTTCCGCCGCCTGCTGCAGGAAAGCTGGAGCGGTCGCGCGTCCACAGATTCAGTTGGCTATCGCCTGGCGCGGCAGTTCAGGTTGAAGACGGCCGAGTTGGTGTTCGCGCCGTTTGTGGCGAAGCTGAGGACGATGGACCCTGCGTATCCGTCGACGCCTGGCCGCAGCCTGGAGGGAACAGTGTGGGCGATGGTCTCCGCTCGGCCGGCGCATCTACTCAACCCCGCGTATGGCGACTGGAACGCGCTGCTACTGGACGCCGTCGATCAGACGGTAGCGGCGCTGACGACTGATGGCCGCGCACTGAAAGACCGCACGTGGGGCGAGGCGAACACGCTGGCGATTCAGCATCCGATCTCGCGCCGTGCCATTCCTCGGACGTTGGTTCGACATGCCGCGCGTGGGGATGCCGGGCGACAGTCACATGCCGCGCGTGCAGAGCCCCACCGCCGGAGCCTCAGAACGGCTGACGGTCTCGCCAGGGAACGAAGCCGCCGGGTACTTCCACATGGCGACTGGCCAGTCAGGCAATCCGAGGTCGCCCCACTATCGCGATGGCCATGAGGCGTGGGTGAAGGGCGAACCGACACCGTTCCTGCCTGGGGCGACCGTGAACACGCTTGTGTTGCGGCCGCAGTAGGGCGTTTTCACTTGCGCATTGCTCACACTCGGGCTTGAGGAACAGCCCGAGCTACGTACGGACTCGATCACGTAGCTTCGCCTGTCTATGACTTTCTGAACGTAGCTCGGCCTGGCCTTCAAGGCCGAGGCCTACGCGCAACCGGACTCTGGACCCTGGACCCTGGACTCTGGACTCTGGACTCTGGACTCTGGACTCTGGACCCTACCGCTTGGGTCTTTCCAGCGGTAGGTCCTCTCGGTCGCCCCATTCCTTCCACGACCCGGTGTAGTTGCGGACGCGTGGGAAGCCGGCCAGACGAAGTGCGAGGTAGGTGTGAGCGGCGCGGTAGCCGCCCTGGCAGTACGTGACGACTTCGCGGTCCGGCGTGACACCAAGAGCTGCGTACATCGCCTTCAGCTCGTCGCTGGACTTGTAGGTGCCGTCAGGCGCGAGGTTGTTGGTCCACTCGAGGTTCACCGCGCCAGGAACGGCACCGCCGCGTTTGGCGCGGACGGCCTCGCCGTAGTACTCCGCTTCGCTACGGGTATCGACGATCGCGGTTTCCATCTTGCCGAGCCGCTCTTTCACGTCCGACCATGTCGCCAATCGACTGGGGTCGGCCTCGCCGTGCCAGGTGCTTGGCACAGGCGCAAGAGCATCTGTTGTCAGTGGAAGATTCGCGCGGGTCCAGGCAGCCACGCCGCCGTCGAGGACGCGCACATTCGGGTGGCCGAGGTATTCGAGGAACCAGAACGCGCGGGCCGCGCGCATGCCGGAGTTGCTTTACACCACCACCGGCCGACCGGGCGTCACACCTCGCAGCGAGAAGAGGTGTCCGATCATCCACATGAAGGCGCGCAATGGCGCTTCACTGGTGTCGATGAGGCTCAGGCCCCAGAGGTCCAAATGAATGCCGCCGGCCAGATGGCCGGCGGCGAATTCCTCTGCGGGCCTCAGGTCCAGAAGCAGCGGAGGCTGTGCGCCCTGCAGCTCATTGTGCAGGACCTCAGGCGTGACGAGCATCGTTACTGAATCACGACGAAGCGCCACAGGCGCGCCACTTCCTTGGCATCCACGTACTTGCCAATTTCCTTCTCGAACTGTTCCTTGGTCTTCCAGGGACGGTACTCGTTGAACTCGCGCACCATCCGGTTGCCGGCGCCAGGAATGCTGATGATGTCTTCCTTGGTGGCGGTGTTGAGGTTGACCGGAATGAACACGTACTTCTTCAGCCGATCGGTTTCAGGCTGACCGACGTACTTGCTGATTTCCTTGTCGAACTGCCCCCACGTCTTCCAGGGACGATACTCACCGAACTCACGCACCATGCGTGCGCCAGCGCCGGGAATCAACATGATCTCTTCCTTGGTGCCGGTATTCAGGTTCACATGGACGAACGCCTTCAGGTAAAAGGCGTCGATCTGCTCCTTGGTGAGCTTCTGCCCCACGAGGAACGTGTTGAAGTCCACGATGCTCGGGAACGGGCGCGCCGCGATGAGCGCCTTGGCGATGGCCGGGGTCATGCCCGGCAGGGCCACGAGCTCGGCCTCGGGCACCAGGTTGGCGTCGAGCAGGCCCGCGCCCACCTGACCGTGGGTTGTGGATCCGGCAACAAACGTGAGCGCGCCAACAAGCATGGCGCCGACGAACAGGGAACGATAACGGGACATGAGCTACTCCTTATGAAACGTGCGGGAAATTCCCAATGTACTGACAAGACCGAGCAACCCCAGCAGCGCCATGTTTCCAGGCGCCAGCGCCGGTGGCGCTTTGGCGTGAAGCACTTTCAACAAGAGTGCCATGCCGCCCATCGTAGGGTCCATCTCTAACTGAAACTCCATGTTGGCCCGGTAGTGCAGCACCGATCCTGTAGCGCCGGCCACCATCAGCAGCAACATACTGAGCCGAAACATGCTTGCGGACGAGGTGGTCCGGGCGGAACCGTGCCAGAAGCCGGTGAGTGTGGACAGGGCCATCACACCAAACGGAATCAACTGCTTCCAGTCTTCGTAGTGGCCCATGAGCCACAGCTCGGCAGTGGTGCCGGCCATGCCAAACACCAGCAATGCGAGCAACAAGCGGCGAATAGTGGCCAGTGTGGAAGACGATGAATCAGGCATGAGTGGGTCGGCCATCCTCGCGCAGTTTTTCCAGAAGTGCCTCGACGGTGAGCCGGGCAGCAGGCCACAACGCCCGCGGCGTTTCAGTATAGACGGACGTCACGATCGCGTCGATGTCGGTGACGCCCGCATCGAGGCACGCCACAACCTGGCGCTCGCGTTCAGCGCGGTGAGCCAGATACTCGTTGATGCGCTCAACGGGCCGGGTGATAACTGGGCCGTGTCCCGGCCACGCCGTCGCGGGCTGCAGTTCAGCGAGCCGCCGCAGCGAGTGGAGGTACGCGCGCAGGCTGCCGCCGCCCGCGGCCGGCGGCACCATGATGGTGGTGGTGGCGGTCATCATGTCTCCGCAGTACACCTCGCGCGTGTCCGACTGCCAGAAACACACGTGGTCGGGCGCGTGCCCCGGCGTGTGCACCACCGATAGCCACGTATCGCCGGCACGAACTCGTTCGTTGTCACGCAACGGCCGCCACCCGGGCTCAGGGTCTGCGAGCCACTTGCAGGCCTCGATACCCGGCCAGCGCGTGCGCAGCGCGGGAACGCCCGACGCGTGGTCCGGATGCCCGTGCGTCACCAGCACGCGTACCAACGCGCGCCCACCGAGGTGCGCAGCGATGGCGTCGATGTGCGACGCATGGCCGACGCCTGCATCAATCAGCGTCGCCTCCGCGCCATCAAGCAGATACGTATTGTTCCCGGGGCCGGTCAGGGTGCCTGGGTTGTTCGCGGGGATCTGGATCAAGCTTCAACCTGGGGGATCAAGATAGGGGGACGGGTGTCGATCTGTGGAAAACTCCCGGTGAAAACGACCTCAGAGGTCGTTAATTTTCCCCCTCTGAAAAAATTAACGACCTCAGAGGTCGTTTTCACATTCAGAGTTTTCCACAGATCGACACCCGTCCCCCTCAGAATTGATACCGCATCCGGACAGAGACGAAGTCTCTGTCCGAAAATTTCCCGATCGTGTCGGTGCCCTGGCCGATAAACGCGCCGCCGGAACCTTCCAGCGTCAGATTGTCGCGCACGCTCCAGGACGCAAGGCCGCGAACGAATCCCGACCGGTCTTCGGGATTTGCCACTCCAAAGACCCGCACCAGGTACGCTCGCGCGAGAAGCGACGGTCAAGTGAGGCAATCACATTGAGGTGGTCGCGGGTGTAAGACGACGAGGTGGCTGACCATTCGCGGTGCCACACGAGCGAACCAAAGACGTGGAAGTCTCCCGCCGCTCGGTCCACCCCGACTCCGGCATCAATCGCCTTTCCCTTGATGGGCCCCAACGTCCCGTCGAGAGTCTTGTCCACGAACCCGGCCACTTCGCCTCGTATCGCCCAACCACCGCGGACCGTTTCCGCATCCGCTGCAATCATCGTGAGCCGGGGATAACTCTCGACCAACTGCCCCACAACCGACGGAGTCGGCCCGGATCCTGTCGGGAGCGTGAACGGCACGAAGCTCAAGAGACCGAACCCCTCGAACCCGCGCCAGACCGACACGCTCATGTCCACACGACCGGCGGTGGTTGAAACGCGGACGCCGCCCTGAAGATTCCCCCATGACGCCGGTATTGATTCGCGCCGAATCACGGACGCCGGCACCCCAGCAGGCAACACAAGATCCCTGGTCAGGTTGAACGGCGACGTCTCTTCGTCCAGTCGATCGAACCTGCCCCTGCGGCCCGGCAGCGCGACGACCGCCTCGACCGTTGTGTCGCCAGGCAGGAACGCACGCGTGCGCATGAATGCCACCGGCAACCGGGCGGCCGTGCGCCCTTCGAGAAAGAACGTCGCCGTATCGATCGGATTGATCACGTCCGAGGGCATGACCTCATCGAGCCGGCCCCAGACCAAGCGTCCGTATCCCGCTCGAATCTCGAAGCTGTCCTGCCGCACCTCAGCCCATGCGTCACGCACAGTTGCAATGGCATCGTTCACACTGCCACCACGGTCGGCCCACAGAACCTCCGCCGTTCCCTCAAGGCGCAGCCGCAGCCACGGCTTCGGCGACGCCGTGATGTCGAGCAGCGCGCGCGTGCGCAACTCGCGCGTGTCCTCCTGCTTCGGGTACGTGACCGCCAGTGCGGACACCTCGCCATGGACCACCAGATTGCCTGGCCGCGGAGGCGGCGTGGCCGCGGTCTGCGATGCCGGCACCTGGGCCACAAGCGTGGCAATTAACCACCAGCCGCTCACGCCCGGCCAACTCCCTGGGCATGCACACGCTCGGCGCCAAACAGCGCGGGGAACAGTTTGATCATCGCGGGAAGAATGAACACCTCGGCCAGGAACGCCATAACCATCGTCAAAGCCAGCAGGCCACCGAACCACGCGCTGGGCCGGTACTCTGAGAGCGTCAGGACGGCGAACGCGCAGCAATTGATCACAGCAGTCGTGAGCGCCGCACGGCCCTCCTGCGTGGTGGCGGTCTCAATCGCCTCGTCGGTGGTGGCTCCTGCGGCCGTCTCACGCCTATAGCGGCTGATGAAATGGATGGTGTCGTCATCAACGACGCCGAGCGCGACGCTGGCCACCATCACGGTGGCCACGTTGAGCGAAATGCCGAGCCAGCCCATGACCCCGAAGACGGCCAGCACCGGCACCAGATTTGGTGCGATCGAAAGGAGCCCGAATCTCCACGACCTGAACACGAGGAAAATCACGCCGAACACGGTGACAAACGCCGTCGCAAAGCTCGTAATCTGCGACCGCACCAGGTAGTGATCCAGCATGCTGAACAACCGGCCCGATCCAGTGACCGTGGCCTTCACTCCAGACCCGGCGAAGATCTGTTGGGCCAGACGGTCTGCTTCAGTCACCTGTACAAACACGAGATCGGAACTCATCGAGGCGAGCTTGACCGTCACCTGGGCGCGCGAGAAGTCGCTCGCCGCCATGCGTTCCAGTTCCGCCCGCCCCTCATCACCCAGTCCGAAGACCAGCAACTCCTGAGCAACCTCAGACGACGTCTCGGGAATCACGAAGGCTTCTTGCCGGCCATCGTTCAGTTCGCGGTGCACGCGCTTGACGTAGTCGGCCACCGACGTGACTTTTCTGACAAACGGCAGCGCCTTGAGCTCCGTGCTCAAACGGTCCATGCGCTTGAGGATGTCTGGCTGCTGCATGGATTCGGGCGCCCCTTCCAGAAAGACCTGAAAGGTGTAAATTCCGGCGAGCTTCTTATCCATTACCTGGGCCGACGTATACAGCTCGTGACGCTCACTGAAGAAGTTGATGTGATTGGTGTCCACCCGCAGGCGAGACATGCCCACCCCGGCCAGCACCACCAGCCCGATCACCACCGCCATGACCGCTCGCGCGTGACGCGTGGAGAACATTGCCACCGAACGGAGTGGTCCGAGGAACCACGACTCCTGAGGCGCTGCCACGCGCTCTTCTTTCACCCACCCGAGCATGGTCGGCACCAGGATGATCGAAATGGCGAAGTCCACCATCACGCCGATGGCGGCTCCCATGCCGAACTCGCGCACGGCCACCACCTGGCTTGTGGCCAGCGACAACATGCCCAATGCGGTTGTGGCACTCGCACCGAACAACGGGGCCATGAGGTGCCTCACGGTACCGACGAACGCCTGCTCGCGGCTCCGAGTGCGCCGCTCCAGTCCATAGTGCTGCAGGATGTGCACGTCGTCGGCCACGGCCAGCACAACCACCAGCGGGATGATCATGCTGCTCAACACGTTGTAGCTGAAGCCGAAGAGGTCGTAGAGCCCGAGGGTCCACAACAGGCTGACGAGAATTGCGCCGAACGTCAGCAGTGTCTTCTTGACCGACCGGAACATCACGAACAAGGCCAGCAAGGTCAGGGCCAGAATGGGTGGCGTGAACGTGGTTTGATTTGCGAGCGTGACCCGGTTGTACCACTCCGTGATCTCGAGGCTGCCGTTGTAGTGCGCCTTGAATCCGGTGGGTAACTGCGCATCAACCAGCCGGCGGATCTCGGTGAGCACCTCGGCACGCACGTCGTCTATCCGGGCCTCATCGAAGAACAGAATCAGTGCCGTGACCGTGCCGTCCTCGGAGATCAGGTCCCCACGGAAAAGCTCGTCGTCCATGGCGCGCTGTCCGACCGCGCCGGGGCTCTTTGTTTCCAGGTCTTCAATCAGCCGCCGCACCTGCAGACCACCGTCGTCGTTGACGCCGGACGACGGCAGTACGTCTACAACCGTCGCGGTGGCGAGGCTGCTGACGCGCAGCACGGCCTGCACCCGTTCGATATCGCCGCTGACCTTGTCGAGAAACGCGAAGCCTTGCTCGCTGAACAGGCGCTCGCGGCTCGGGGCCTCAATGGCAACGATAACCGTGCGGGTGCCGCCAAACTCGTCCCTGAAGCGGACGTAGTCCTGGTACACCGGGTCGTCTGGCGAGAACCACGCCGTCAGGTCGTTGTCGATGACCTGGATCTGCGCCCGCGGCGCAAGGATGAGCGCGCCGATGACGATGGCGCCTGAGAGGTAGAGCCGCCAGCGGTAGATGAACTGGGCGACCCGAAGACTCAACGGCCCGCGCCCCGCTCGAGTTCACGCCGGCTGAAGTCAGCCTCCTTGAGTCCGACGTTGTATTCGATCTTCTCCACCACCAGCTCCGTCCGGGTGCGCGCCGTGGTGTCAGACATGGCCATCTCCATGACCGTCCAGATGCCACTGACGCGGTCGAGCTTCTTCACCGAAAAGGTCTTCTGCAGCTCGTCGCGCCTGTTGTGGATTTCACCATGAACCACCACGAAGTTGTCTTTCCTGACGAGCGACACCACGCGGGGGAACCGGGCGCCGGCGGCCTTGGCGCGCGATTCAAGGCGGAACGCCGGATGCGACGTGCCGTCGGGCGAGGTCCACGTGCCGTTCTCATCGAGCAGCGCGTAGGTGTAGTCGTTGAACTCGCGCCCGCCGATGTCTTCGTACGTGAAGTCGCTGCCGACGAAACTGTCTTGCGTTTCGTTGCCGGCGATGCGGCGCACACGGCCCAGGGATGGCAGGTAGAGAAAGCGCTCGTCTTCACCGGCCGGGTTTTCCCAGACGAGGAAGCCGGTGCCGTTGATGTCGTTGGGATACGTGAAGCGCGTCAGGGAACGGTCACCGGGGACCGGTCTGCCGGGCCCGCCCTTGAGGCTCAAAGTGGAGAGGACGCGCTCGCGGACGCGGCCCTGCCGGTCGAACAGGCGCATGCGCATGGTGGAACGGCCATCGTTGCCGGTGTCGCGGTCCTGCACCTGGCGCGCCACCCATTCGCCTCTGGCTTGCGGCGTTGCGGCCGCCTGGGAAGATAGCTCGTTCCCGGCCCAGGTATTTAGGAAGAGAGCTATGAGGAAGTAATTACAAAGGCGGGACATTCGTCTTGCGTTGACAAGCAGCTTCCGGGGAAAGGAAGCCGTGCGGGTCAATTACTGTAGTCGGGCCGGAAACGATTGGGCCAATTATGTGAAATGTTTCACAAAGAGTCAAGCATCACCTAATCACGCCAGGGACCCAGCAATTCGGCGGTCCTTTCCACGGCGCGAAGGAAGTAGGTGTCGGGGTCGGAACCAGGACACGCCAGTTCCAGCATGATCCATCCGTTGAAGCCGGCGGCCTCGAGCGTTCCCCGAACTTCGCCCCAGTCGATTGTCCCGTCGCCGGGCGGCAGGTGATCGTCCCAATGCCCCCTGTTGTCGTGCGCGTGTACGTGTGCAAGTCGGGCACCTGCGACGTCGACAAATCGCCGCCAGTGTCCGCCCAGGGCTGTGTGCCCTGTGTCCAGACACACCCTCACCGACGGGTCAAGTGAGTCCAGAATGGCGTCGAACTCATCGGGATGGCCCCCAATCAGGTGCGGCAGTGGCGACTCGACCGCAACGGTCACATCCAGTGCCCGGCAGTTCTCCGCGAGGATTGCGAGGCTCCTGGTGCAGTCAGCCAGACGCGCCCCGACGTCGTGGCGCGCTCGCTCGAGGTCGCTGGGATGCACCACGACCATGGATCCTCCGAGTTGCTTGACCGCCCGGGCGGCCGCGAGAATCGCGCCGATCGCCGCCACGCGGTGATGTGGGTTGGGTTCAGCCAGATCCAGCAGGCCCCCAAATGGCGCATGAATTGACACCACGCTCAGCGCTCTCTTCCGCAGTTCCCCCGAGAGCGCCTCAATCTCGCCAAGCTGCCACACATCAAAATGCCGCGGCGGGGTACTGACCTCGAGCGCTGCTGCGCGACTGGCCGCGAGCGCGGGAAGAATGTCGAGGATGGGGCGATCAGTGCAGGCCCCAGTGGAAAGTCCTATGCGAGGGGTCATCGGTTCTGGCGCCTGAGACGGTCGCGATCGATTCGAAGGTCGTAACGGCAATCGGAGTGCGGACACAGGTCCTTCTCCTGGGCAGAGACACAATTGAAGTCAATCAGGCGATCGGTCCCGGTGAACACCATTCCTGCGAACACACGGACCTCGAACTCGGCCCGTGTCGTCGCGTCCATCCTGGTGCGCCAGCGGTCTCCCCACTCGTGGTCGGCCTCGTACGTCGTCTGCACGAGTTGGGCGGCCTCGGCAGCGGACCACCCTCGCGCAAGCAAAGTCCGGACGAGATGCTGGATGTGCGCCGGCCTGAGCAGCAGGTCGTTGGGTCGCCCCAGGCTCGCCGCCACACATGGAGGCAGCCCCGTGGGGACCCGCCCTCGGACGGACGATCCCCGCTTCCGCTCTTCATAAAACTGGCGATGGAACGCCGCCAGCGGTGACCCAAGATAGTGATCGAGGAGGCGCTCGATCCCCACGGTGACGTCCGGCAGGGTCGCCGGACCGCGCCGAGCCGCGCGCTTGCCGGCGTTCAAGGAACGTCCCAGGCGCAGGAAAGCCGACAGTGAGTGGGAGGCGCGGGGGACGGCGGCCAGTGGAAGCGCGCTTGTCGCGACGTCATGACCGAAGATGTCGGGACGGAACGCATGAGTCTGGTACGCGCTGAAGGCGCATCGCACATACCGCGTATCCAGCGGGTCACCGACGTAGGACAAATCCAGCGAGACGCATTCGCGTCCAATCCGCCCGACACCAACCGGCGTGCCATTCAGCACCATGGGCATCGCGCTTGTGCTCTGCGCCTTCAGCACCAGATGGGCGAGGTGTTCGACCAGGCAGCCCAGACCAGTCCAGGCCCGCGCGACCTGGACTGACACCGGGCACGGCGGCCCTCCAAAACTTCGCACCGCAACAGTCTCAAGCCACGCTGGGGTTGTGGGCACGACATCCGCCAGCCGCCCGACGACGCCTGCGGTCAGAGGAATGCGGCCGGTGAAGTGATAACCACGCCCCGTCACGAGGGTATAGGGCCACAGGCCGAACGACTCAACCACCGAGCGCACAGCCTCATAGGCGGGCTCGAGCCTCCGAAGCACCTCGGAAGGATGGACGAACGGTTCGGCCGGCGCGTCGGGATTCAGGTAGTCCAGCTCGAACATGAAAACCAGACAGCGGGCGTCCAGCAGAGACCGGGCGATGTCCGATTCATCAGTCCACGCCTCGTCCAGCCGCGACAACGGCCGCCTGGTTGCGTTCTCCCACATGATCGGCCGCCGCGACTGCCGATTGAGACTGGCCACGTAAGCCGCCGAGCCGGAAGGCGTTTCCGCAGACGCACCAAGGTACTCGCGCATCCGCGCCCGTACATGAGGGTCGGCGTAGTACTCGGCGAGCGTGTGCACCACTCACCTCTTCTTCTTCCCCGGGGGTGCGGCTGCGGATAGCCGGGTCACTTCGATCTCAGCACGCAGGCGCTCGCCCAGGAGGTGGGCGACCGCCGACTGACGCAGCGCCTGGTTCCACAGGACGAGCACCCGGGCCTCCGGCACCCCGTCCGAGGTGACCATGCGTGCACGGACGTCAATCAGTGGAGCCGGCAACGTGACATCGGTGATGAGCTGGGCGGTCGCAGTGAAGCTCAGCAGGTCCACCCCTGCCTCCGCGGCAAGCTTGACGCAGGCGCACATCAGGCAGGAGGCCACCGAGGTCGCCAGAAGTTCGGCCGGCTGGAACTCGGCGTCTTCGCCAACGGTGATGGATCGTCCGGATGCCGCCGTCGCCGTGCCGGCTCGCTGCTGATCCCAGACCAGTTCGATCATGTGGCCGGCCCCTCAAGCCGCGTCGAGCGCGTGGCCGGCACGGGCCGGCTCGGGCCTCCGAAACCAGGCTGCCAGACGCTCTGGAGTTCCCAGGTCGGACCAGCCGAGTGCCCTCGGCCATGTATGCACCAGCAGGTCACGCGCCGGCGTCAGGAGGTCGCGGGAAAAATCCCGCGATTCCATCCTGGAATAGGCGTCAGACAGATATCCTTCCCGTGTTTCGGGCGGCAACTTGCGCGCCGCATCAAACACACGGTCAAGCTCGCCCAGGTGCTTTGCGAACAAGGCGCGCAAGGCAGAGGCCCGCGCCACTACGACCATCGTGTTCCACAGTGCGCCCTGAGCCAGAAGGCGCGCGGCTTCTGGTATGGCCGGCTTTTCCACGAACTCCCTCACGGGCCGCAATCCGCTCATCTGATCGGTCGGCCCCGGGACGATCCAGCCATAGTCGTCGTTCGCGCCCGTGGGCGCCGCGCCGAACAGCACAACCCGATCGTCCCGGCGAACCCGTTTCGCTGCACCGAGTACCCCGCTTTGGAAGCGTCTCGCATCACGCAGACCGTGATCCGAGGGTGTCAGCACCACCACGGCCTCGGGATCGGCATCCAGCACCGGGGTTAGCGCAAGCAGCACCCCAGCCGCCGTTCCCCGATCTGCAGGCTGAAAAAGCACCGCTCCGACCCGATCGGGCGAAAGCGAGTGGACATGCGGACCATGTGATCGGTCAACGACCACGACCGTGCGGTCAGGGGCAGACAGGGGCGCCATCCGCGACAAGGTGGCATCGAGCAGCGACGGCTCTCCCTCCGGACCCCAAAACTGCTTGGGTACGCCACCAGTCAGCATGGCCAACCGGCGGCCGGCACCAGCCGCCAGGACGATAGACCAAAGGCCTTGTGTCACATTGCTGACCCTTGCAGTACAGCTGCCAGTCAGCCGGCCCGGCGAACGCCAAGCCAGCCCGCGCTCAGGTGTGCGAAAGTCAACGCCGATGCGGGATCCTCCTCAGTGGGAGGATGTTGACACCGGACCGGCGTCGGCGATGGCCGAGTCTGGGTGTTTGACCTCGGCAAGGACGTTGCAGGAGCACTGGGCATGCGAACCACCAAGCCCTACACCAACGCCACGTTCACGAAGCGGGTGGACTACGACGGCGGCCGCCACCGCACGAAACGCGCGCCGACTGAACCCCGATACTGCCCGCATTGCGGGGCCGTGTATGCGAAACGCCGCTGGGTGGCCCCTGGGCACACGGGCCTCGTGACGCTGGCGGCTCCGGCCATCTCCACGACCTGCCCAGCGTGCGCAGCCGTCGCGACGGGTGTGGCACGGGGACACCTCAAGTTGGAGGGATCGTTTGTGGCCGCCCACCGTCACGAACTGGAAGCGCTGTTGCGAAACGAGGCGGGACGGGCGGCCGACGACAATCCCACAGGCCGGATCATGCGATGGGAGAACGGCCCGCGCGGCAGTTTCAGCATCGCGACCACCACGGAACACCTCACGCAGAGGCTGGGCCACGCCCTCAACCGCGCGTTCGGCGGTCAAATCCGCTACGGCTTTTCGCATGCGAACAAATTCGCCCGCGCCGTTTGGCGTCGAGACGACGGTGAATCCTGAGCGATTCCGCAACCGTCAGGACGCCGGGAAACAACTGGCTGCCCGGCTGGCAGTGTATGCCGGTAACCCGGATGTGACGGTCATTGGGCTCCCTCGCGGCGGAGTGCCCGTGGCCGCGGAAATCGCGGCGAGCCTGGCCGCACCGCTCGATATCTTCGTGGTCCGCAAACTCGGTGTGCCAGGGCAGTCCGAGTTGGCCATGGGTGCGATCGCCGAGGGTGGCGTCGAGATCCGGAACCAGGACGTCATCACAGCCCTCGGGATCTCGGAACGGGATGTGGAAGAGGTGGCAGCCTGCGAGCGCCTGGAACTGGACCGGCGCGTCCGTCTCCTACGCGGCAGCCGCATCGCCACGCCCCTGAAAGGCCGCATCGTCATTCTGGTGGACGACGGACTGGCGACCGGAGCCACGATGGAGGCGGCGGTCGCCGCGATCCGAAGTCTCGAACCGCGCCGCCTCGTGGTGGCCGTGCCTGTGGGTGCCGCCGATACGTCCAGGCGCATTGCTGCTCTGGTGGATGAGTTGATTTGCGTAGCATGTCCCGAGTGGTTTGGCGCCGTCGGCCAGTGGTACGACGACTTCACGGAGACCACCGACGCCGACGTCAAGGCACTACTCGACCGCAGGTAGAGCGATTATCGGGGCTAATCCTCTGGGGGTGCGTCGAAGAAATCGACCGCGCCCGTTTCAAGCGAGTATTCGGCGCCAACGACCATGAGTCCGTGGCGCGCGATCAGCTGTTCGAGCACCTCTGAGCCGTGCCTGAGATGGCTGACAGACGCGCGAATGTTCGCACGGACGGCCTGATGCACCAGCTCGTCGGGCTGATGTTTGAGTTCGGTGGCCAGCAGGGGCTCCACCGAGGGCCTGATGCGGTCCACGATCGACCGCAGGTTCTTGGACTGATCCTGCGTCGGCCGGCCCAACTCCTCCACCGTGGCCACGATGGCGCCGCAACTGGAGTGTCCGAGTACCACCACCAGGCGCGTGCCGAAACGTTCGGCGGCAAACTCCACGCTGCCCACCTGCGACGGCGCCACGATGTTGCCGGCCACACGAATAACAAACAGGTCACCCAGCCCCTGATCAAAGACCAGCTCGGCCGGCACTCGCGAGTCGGAGCAGCCGAGAATGATCGCAAACGGTTCCTGGCCGGCTGCAAGTTCCAGGCGACGGGTGCGGCTGCTGGGGTTGTCGGAGCTGCGGACTTCGGCCACAAACCGGCGATTGCCATCGCGAAGAAGGGCCAGGGCCTCGGAAGCTGAAATCATCGTTCGAGCCTATTTGACCGGACGCAGCTTCAGCTTCGACGCTTCCAGCGCACGGGCCGTGATCCCGGCCCGATACTCCGCCAGCTTCTTCCCAATCTCGACCACCTTCGCCACGTCTGTCATGTCCACACCGTGCAGATTCAGCAATCCCGCCTTTCGGCGTTCCTCGGCGCGAATGTGCTTCGGGTCCACGACCGCGATCTGCGCTTCGTAATAGATGTCGTCGTGCATGCCGTTGCGCGTGTCCACGCGAGCGTCGGCAGTGCGCCCGGGCGTCTTGTCGATTTGCGTGATGCCGAGCGTCTTCAGGAAATCGTAGCTCCAGCGATCTTCGTTGTAGTACTCGGGCAGATGATGAACACGCGCCGTCTCGTTGGCCCACTTGGCATTGAGGGCCTCTGCCACGTTCCGCATGCCGGTCTGATTGCCGCCACTGTCGCCGAGCAACACGATATCGATGAACCCGTGGGCCTTGTAGCTGCGGCAGATGTCCGTCAGCAGTGCCTCATACGTTGCCGGCTCGAGGCTGATCGTCCCGGGATACGCCATGTGGCCGCCCGGTGTCGGCTCAATTCGTCCTTCGGGCACAAACTTCACGATGGGCGCAATCAGCGAGCGTGGGATCGCCCGCGCGATGGCCGGCAGCACGGTCTGCAGCACGAAGTTGTGTTTTCCACCCGCCACGTAGGGCCCGTTCTGCTCCACGCCGCCGGTGCCGATAATGATGGTGGTGGTGCCGGCCTTGACGAGATCCCGAATCTCCATCCAGGTCAGTTCCTCGGCCCACAAACTCTGGCCGGCGTCGATGGGCCTGGGAGCCTGTTGCGGGGCCTGCGCAAACAACATCACCGTGAGGGCAGCGACGAGGACGGTCGGGTTCATCGTGGGGTCTCCTGGATCATGGCGCAACGGGCGTGCTGAGTTTGGCGCGCAGCTCTTCAGACAGAGGAACCGGAACCTGCGCCGCGTAGTCGAAGTGCACCTGCACGGTCTTGGCCGTCACGACCACGCGCTGCGAAGGGACGTCAACGATTTCGTACTCATAGCGAAAACTTGACCGGCCAAACCCTTCAAGACGCAGCCGCACTTCAAGTTCATCGCCGTAGCGCGACTGCGACCGGAAGTCTACCTCCGCCCTGGCGAGAATCATGCCTGTCGCACCCTGCGCCTTCCAGATAGCGAATCGCGCGTTTTCGAGGTACGTCAGGTACACCGCGTTGTTCACATGACCCAGGGGATCACAATCGCGAAAGCGCACCTGGAGGCGAATGGCCATCAGCCACGGCGATACCTCAGACACGGGAGGTCGCGCCTCGTTTCGCCTCGAGCCGACGCTCTTCCTGCAATCGCTCGAGCTCCACCTCCGAGTGGTCCGCGTATTTCATGGCCGCCGCAATGGCGTGGTGACCCGCGCGCTCAGAAATGAGCGTGTGCATCTGCTGGCACACACGGCGATAGGCGGGATGGCCCTGAGGCGCGGTGCGCAATTCGATCACGTGCATGGCTTCGCGTGCGTTCATGTCCATGACGAACCGCACGCGGTACGCCATGGGCACCACATACTGCGCGACCTGGGTCAGGCCTGCAGCCACCAGACTTTCGTAGGCGTCCGCGCAGGTCTCCATCACCCGTCGCCAGTCGTCGTTGCCACCGGCGTCAACGATCGCCTCCGGCTGCGTGTAGCCGTGCGCCATCGACAGTGCCTGCCAGTCGATCGTGCACAGCCGATGCCGCTGCAGGTCGCGGAACGCCCCATAGTCGGTCAACACGTCGAAGCGATAGCCCGTGCGCTCGAACGCGCGCCCAGGCTTGTGCCGTCGATTGGCACGCTCGCCAACGTATGCGGCGAGCACCGCCGCCCGATCGTCAGCACTCATGCGCCGCGCCACGTCCAGCAACTGGTCGTCGGGAAGAGACGACGAGGCATAGAGGGCCGCAGCAACAACTTTGACTTCGCCGTCGGGATCAAAATCGGAGAGCACCACTTCGGCGCGGCCCTCGGCGGGCTCGCCGCTGGTCACGCGCGCCGCGACAGCCGAAATCCCGTCTCGCGTGTCCGAGAAATACGCGCTCCAGCGTCCGCCACGGTCAGGCTGATCCACACGTGTGAAAAATGCCGGCACCACCTTGCGCAGTTCCGTGAGCATCACGTCCGCACACTCGCGCATCTCGACCAGGGGGTGGGCGCGCATGCGCAGCAGCAGCGACTCGTAGGCCTGCCCCGTGCCGTAGATCCCGACATTCGACCTCGTCGCCGCCGGCAACAGGCCCCGCAACGTGTCCAGCGCCTTCGCGCGAATCGCCGACTTGTACACAGCGTCGGAGTCTCCCGGTGCCTTCGGATACCGCGCCTCAAACCAGACGCGCATCGGGTCGATCCATCGCGCGTAGGTTTCGAACGCCAGATCCAGCGCAGCAACATACCGCGCCCTCAGGGGATGGCCGTCCAGCTCCGCCGGCACCAGGTAGCGCCAGGTATCACCCTTCCGCTGGGTGTACGGGATGTACCGGGTGGACTGCTCCAGGTACGCCATCAGCCGCCCACGTTCGAGCACCTTTGTCAGCAGGTTCGACACGTCTTCACACGCCAGGTGCACTCCGCCGAGTTGGGCGACAGAGTCGTCTCCGTACTCGTTGAAGATCCGCATGTAGAGCTGGTCGGCGCGCGTGGCGCCCACTCCGCCGGTGACTGCGCCGGCGTCCCCTGACACCTGCTCCAGGAATTCATCCAGAAACAGTCGGCGCAGCGATTTCGCGGATCGTGAATACCGCGCGAACAACGCGCCCTTCACGGTCTCGGGCAGGTTAATCAGCGCGAAGACAGGCAGGTCGACGTTCGTGAAATACGGCGCCAGCGCCGCTCGTTCCGAGTCGGTGAACTCGCTGCTCACTCTTCACCCTCATCGTCGCCTTCGTGGCGCGCCCAGTAACGGTCGTATTCCTCGAGATAGCTCAGCGACTCGAAGGATTCCATCCGGTCGAGGAACAGGATGCCATCGAGGTGGTCGAATTCATGCTGGATGACCCGCGCCGGGAAGCCCTTGGCCGTGAAGCTCACCTGGGCGCCGGTCCGGTCCCAGGCCTTTACGCGGACGACGGCTGCGCGAGGTACGCGGCCACGAATCTCGGGGATGCTCAGACAGCCCTCCCAGCCCATCGACGTGGGCTTGCCGACCAGCGTGACCTCCGGATTCACGAGCGCCATCATCGGCATGTCATCGTTTTCCCCGATTTCGGCGCCGAGCGGGCCCGGACGCAGCCCCGCCACAAAGATGCGCACGCCTTCGTGCACCTGAGGTGCGGCGAGTCCCACTCCGGAGTACTCGCGCATGGTGTCGAACATGTCATCGATGAGGCGCTGCACGCCCTCGGAGGTAATGGACTTGGGGTCCAGTTCATGGGCCCTGGCCCGCAGAACCGGGTGCCCAAGCCGCGAGACCTTCAGAATCGCCATCAAAGGATTATAGAAGCGCCGGGCTCTGGCCGATAATCCCTGGGTGACCTATTCAGCCTTCGCCTTCACCCTGATTCTGGCCGTGTCGGGCCAGTCGTGCCTGGATTCATTCAAGTCAAACCCGACAGCCCCGACTGTTCCGGCAGCCGGAACGGCTGGGTTTAGCGGGACCTGGGCCTCGGTGGCCGCCAGCACGGTGCAGGAGACCTGCACAAATTTTCAGTGGTCGGTGACCAGTGTCTCGCTCACGAGCGCATCCGGGAACTGGAGCGCGAAGTGTTGGGGGAACGTGGCGGTCAACGGTACGGCGTCTGGCACGTTGGACGCCACGCGGCTCACCTGGAGCGCGATCGGGATCGGCGCGATGCCGAACGGAGGAACCTGCCCGGTCTCCTTGTCGGGGACTGCGACCCTTGAAGGCAACCAGATTCGGATTCCTTACACGGGCTCGACCTGTTACGGCGCGGTTGCGGGCACCGAGATCCTTCGAAAGCCGTAGCCGGCGGCGCGTGCCGCCTCAGCCGAGCTCGTCAGCGCTCTTCGCGCCGTAGACAGAGAACCACGGGCTCGCTGGTTTCACAGCCTCGTTCACGTTCTTGATGTTCTCCACGCCCTTGGTCTCAAGCCACGCGCGGAAGGCATCGGAACCTTCCTTGGCAAACACGGAGATGCCGTCTTTCCACGTCGCGCGACCGCACAACACGCCCGAGTAACGGACTCCAGACTCGGCGGCCACCTGCAGACCTTCGGTGAACTCCGCGTTGCTCACGCCGGCTGACAGATAGATGAACGGCTTGGTTGAAGCCGTTGCGGCTTCAAGGAAGAGACGCTTGGCCTCTTCGCGCGTGTAGGCCACCTGGCCGGTCTTGTTGGACTTCGCGCCCTCAACAAACTGCATGTTGATGGGAATCTCGACCTTCATGACATCCACGCCGTATCGGTCCCTGGTGAACTCACGCATCGCGCCGGCCACCACCTCGGGCTTGCGCTTCGCGTATTCGAGTCCCTTTTCGTCGGCGCCTTCCTCGTAGCCTACGAACTCCAGGAAATACGGCAGGTCGTTGGCCCGGCATTCGTCGCCGATTCGCTCCACCCACGCGTGTTTGAACTCGTTGATGGACTTGGAATCAAACGGCGTGTAGTAGAGCAGGATCTTCAGGCAATCCGCACCGGCTTCCTTCAGCCGGCGCACCGACCAATGGTCCAGCAGGTCGGGCAACCGTCCTGGGGTGTTCGAGTCGTAGCCGGTCTTTTCGTACGCCAGCAGCAGGCCGGCATTTTTTGACCGGCGCTTCGACGGGCCGATGCCCCACTCGGGGTCAAGCAGGATGGCGCTCGCGTGGGGTGTCAGCACTTCGGTGACGAGGCCCTTGAACTCCTCCATCATGGCGTCGGACACGTCCTTGCCGCTTTCCTTGGCCAGCGCCTTCTTGAGCGACCCGCGCTGATCCATGGCCGCGGCAGCGATCACGCCACGCGCGTCCGACACGGCCTTCATTCCCGCGAGCTTGCCCGGAGTCATCTTCATGTCTCTCTCCTACGCCAATAGACGACGCATTTTATCATTCTCGACCACGGCGCACAGTCCGGGGCCGGTCGGAAACGTCCGCTCTTCCACCACAGTGTCGCGGAGCGCCTGCGAGACAAGGGTCTCGATATCCAGCAGGGCCTCGGCCGCTCGGGCGAACTCAAGCGCGGCGCGTGTGGCCGGGTTCCTCGGCGTGAACAACGTACAGCAGTCCTGGTCGGGAATGATGGACGTTTCGTAGGTGCCCAGACGAATGGCATCCTGCGTGATCTCCTCCTTGTCGCACCCGATCAGAGGTCGAAGCACCGGCATGGTCGCCGCGTCATCAACCGCCCGGATGTTCTCGATCGTCTGCGACGCGACCTGGCCGAGCACATCGCCTGTGACAAGCGCGTCGGCGTGGACCCTCTCTGCAATGCGCTCCGCGATGCGCACCATCAACCGCCGGTAGATCACCACTCGCAGTTCAGGCGGAACCGTCAACATCACCTGCTGCTGGATGCTGCCAAACGGCACCAGGTACAGCCGCGACATCAACTGGCGCCGCGCCAGAATCGCCGAGAGTTCACGCGCCTTCTCCTGCGACACCTGATTGAGGATCGGGTAACTGTGAAAGTGGACCAACTGGACCGTGACGCCGCGGCGCATGACGCGCCACGCGGCGACCGGCGAGTCGATCCCTCCCGAGAGCAGGCACACGGCCTTGCCCCCGCTGCCGATTGGCAACCCGCCCGCGCCAGGTTCGCGGTCGAAGATGATGAATGCTTCGCCCGAGAGCACCTCGATGCGGATCACCGACTGCGGGTGGGACAAATCGACCGGCCATCCCAACTCTGCCTGGACACAGGCGCCGACCCGCCGCTCAATCTCGGGCGATGGCACCGGAAATCTCTTGTCGGCGCGCCGTGCCTTGATCCGGAAAGGCCGCGGTTCAAGCCCACGCAGGCCGTCGAGGACCGTGGCGGCCATCACATCCACGTCGGCCGGCACATGTACGGCCCGTGCAAAATTTGCGATCCCTGGCAACCTGGCCAACCTCGAGCGGACTTCAGGCCAGTGGTCGCCCGACGCAAACCGGACCTCGAGCCGGCCAACCACCGGCGTCACGTGCACCAGATCAAGGTCCGCGAGCAACGTCCGGATGTTACGCACCAGCGCACGGATGAACCATGGGCGGTTCCGCCCTTTGAGCGCCAGTTCCTGATAGTGGACGATGACGGATGTCACGGAGTCATCATAGCTGCGGCAGCGGCACGGTGACCGCTCAGGACGGCGCCTTCGATGGTGCCGGGCAGTCCGGTGTCAGTCCAATCGCCCGCAAGGAAGATCCCGGGCACGGGCGTTTGGGTGCCGGGCCTGGGCGGCGCGCCAGGAGCCAGTGAGAACGTCGCGCGGGATTCGCGCACCACAAGCGAACGTACGCACGCCGCCCCGGCAGCGCCCGGCAGGCAGGCTCGCAATTCGCGCTCAGCCAGCGCCGCCAATTCGTGGTTCTCCTGGCGCAGCAGACCCTCGGCTCCGCTGGCGACGAGTGAATAAAGACGTCGGGTGTCTTTTTGTTGACCCTCGTCAAAAAGACACCCGACGTCTTTATTAAACACCCAGTGGAACTGCGTCCCGACAAGCCCGATGTGGCGCTCGGTCATCACCGGCCTGTCGAACCACAGGTTCACCGTCACGATCGGCGCCGACTCCATCCGTCGCGCGGCTCCGGCAATTGCGGCCAGCCGCTCCGGCACCTCGTGCCGCCACAAACGGTCGAACGCATGCCACGGCACCGCGCTGATGACCGCACCGGGACGCAGGATCTCGTCGCCCGCATACACCCGGTGCTCCCGCGCCACCGGGTCCACGTCCACCAGCGCTCGGGTTCCACGCAACACTCTCCCGCCGCGGCTCTCGATGAATCGCACAGCGGGCTCCGCATACAACTCATCGAGCGGCACGCTGGGCACGCCGAGCGAAGACGCAACGGGAGAGGGGCCGAAGAGTTCACCAACCACCCGCACGAACGGCCGAGCCGCGGCCACGCGCGGGTCCTGATTCAGGGCGGCGTACGCCAGCGGATGCCACAACCACTCGCAGAGCGAGGCCGGCTGGGCATGTTGACGTAGCCAGTCAGTGACGGTCAGATCCGACAACACCCGCGCGGCCGCGCGCTCGGCGCCCTCGCGCCTGACGGACGAGAGCAGGCCCGCGAGCCGTGTGGCAGCGAGGCGATCGCCCAATGGCAGCGCCTTCCACCTGAGGAGGCCACCAACCAGATGCCACGGCGGCGGCCACGCCGGGCAGGTCAGCGTAGACGTCCGTCCTCTCCCATCAGCCATCGTCAACCGAAGTGTGGGATCGAGTGGCGCGAGATCGATCGTGCCGATGACGCGCAGAAAATCGTACGTCTCGCGATAACAACCGAAGAGCGCGTGCTGACCGTTATCGAGCCTCTGCCCGGTCTCGCGATCGGTGAACGCCGTCGCACGGCCGCCCAGCCTGGGCGCTTCTTCGACGACCGTCACCGCCTTGCCGCGCACAGCGAGGCGCACTGCGGCGCTCAGACCCGCGAAGCCTGCGCCAACGACCACGACGTCGCACGTGTCAGTGTTGCGGGATTCGGCCACGGCGAAGCGCCCACCATGTGCGGAGGGCCAGCCGCGCCTGCGCCGGGCGTGGCACTCGCACGAGCTGGCTGAACACGTCGAAGTCGGCGGCTTCAATCCGCTTGAGCAGCTCGAAGTAGATGCCGTGCATGATCTCGGCGGCCACAAATCGCGAAGCGTCTTCGCGAGGCAGTACAGCCACAGCGCGCGCGAAGAATGCGCGAGCCTTAGCGGCATGATGCACTAGTGCCGCGCGCACTTGTGGTGACTGCACACCTTTCCCGGGCTGCTCCACCTCGCGACGGATGTCTCCTTCCGTGCAGCCGCAGGCCGCCAGGTCGGCGAGCGGCAGGTACAAACGACCGCGCCGGTAATCCACGCCAACGTCGCGGAGGATGTTTGTCAATTGCAACGCCACGCCCAGTTCACGCGCGTAGGTGAGCACGGCGGGATCCTTGTAGCCGAAAATTTCGGCGCACATCAAACCGACCGACGATGCCACGCGGTGACAGTAGGGTTCGAGATCCTCGAACGTCTGGAAGCGCATGGGGGCGGCATCCATGCCAACGCCGTCAATCAGGGCGTCGAACTGCTCCCTCGGCAAGTGAAACGGTTTGACGAACGGCTGCAGCGCCTGGCCCTGCGGAGTCGCGGGCTTCGTCCCTGCGAAAACGCGGGCCACCTCCTCGCGCCAGAGGTTCAGCGCGGATGCGGCCCGCACTGGGTCCGTCTCAAGGTCCACCGCATCGTCTATCGCGCGGCAGACATCGAAGACGGCGGTGATCGCCTGACGCTCTGCTGATGGCAGCACCAGAAACGAGTAATAGAAGCTGGTCTTTCGGGTCATGACGTCACGCGCGAACGCTGCCAGGTCACTGCGCCTGCGGCAATCCCCGCCGCGTCGCGCCAATCGAGGGACGGCCGGGCGCGAAAGACATCGTAGTCTGCCGCGGTCAATCGGTCGAGTATGCGCCGGCCTCCCAACCAGGTGGCGCGCAGTTCCCACCGGAGCCGCCCGCGCACGTTGTCGGCCACGGGCCGCCCTTCCGCAAACAACGCCCGGGTTCGGGAGCCCACGTCGGCGAGAGCCGCACGCCACTCGGGTGTCCAGTTCCCATGATCCAAATCCGCGACTTGAGCATCGTGTTGGCGAACGAGCTCGAGTGGGACGTACAGCCGGCCATTGCGCCAATCCCGCGCCAGGTCCTGCCAGAAGTTGGTCAACTGCAGGGCGGTGCAGACTGCGTCGGACCTTTTCGCCATGGCCTCGTCGCGGTATCCGGTGACGAGCAACACGAGGCGGCCGACGGGATTGGCCGACCGCCGGCAGTAGTCGAGGACATCCGCCCAGGTTTCGTACCTCTTGGTCGTCACGTCCTGGCGAAAAGCGCTGAGGAGATCGCGAAGAAGGCCGTAGCCGTCCGCTGACGTGCGGAGTGTTTCGGCCAGCGCCACAAAGACGGCATCGTGTTCAGTGTTCCCGACAAGGACCACGCGGCCTTCAGCGGCCTCGTCAAGGCGGCGTTGCCAGTCTGCCAGCAGCGCAAGCCGGTCGCCCGCTTCCCGCTCTCCTTCGTCGGCAAAATCGTCGGCGATTCTCGCGAAGGCGTAGATGGCGGCGATGTGAGGGCGCGCGTCGGGCGGCATCAGCCAGGATGCGACCGGAAAGTTCTCGTAGTGTTGGCGCGCCAGCCGCTGGCAGATCGCGTATGCCTCGTTCGTCAGCACGCGGATCCCGGGCTCACCACTCGGTTTCGGCGACGCCCGCGCGCGCGTTGACCGCACGCGCCATGACAAACAGCAAGTCTGAGAGGCGGTTCAGGAAGATGAGGACAATCGGATCGGCTGTCTCATGTCCAAGGGCGACGACGCGCCGTTCAGCGCGGCGGCAGACCGTTCGCGCAAGGTGCAGCACGGCACCCGCGCGGGTGCCTCCGGCGAGAATGAACCGCCGCAAGGGCGCGACACCGGTTTCGAGGGTATCGATCCACCCCTCAAGCCGCGCGATATCGGCCTCTCCGAGCAGCGCCTTTTCGACGCGGACGGCAATGCGGTGCCGGGGGTCGGCCAGCATGGCGCCAATCGCAAACAGGTCGCGCTGGAGCTGTTCGAGCATCGCGCCAACCTCGGCGTCCACACCTTCGGCCCTGGCGTACCCGAGCCAGGCATTGACCTCGTCCACCTCGCCGTAGGCCTCTACGAGGGGGTCGCCTTTGCTGACTCGTGTGCCGTCGAACAGGCCCGTTTCGCCCTTGTCGCCGGTCTTGGTGTAAATCTTCATTGGCGTCAGCCGATTATAGTGGCGACTGTGAAGAAGCCATCCCCCCTGCCACTGCCCACGCGACGCCAGTGGTTTCGACGCCGGTTGCTGGACTGGTACCGCAAGAACGGGCGCGACCTGCCGTGGCGCAACACACGCGACCCGTACCACATCCTCGTCTCTGAGGTGATGTTGCAGCAGACCCAGGTGGACCGGGTGCTGCCGAAGTATCACGAGTGGCTCGGGCAGTACCCCAGTCTTGAAGCGCTCGCCGAAGCGTCCGAAGCCGAGGTCGTCGGTACGTGGTATCCGCTCGGCTACAACATCCGGCCTCGCCGCCTTCAGGCGATCGCGCGCGAGTCCATGGAGAAATACGGCGGCGAACTGCCCGGAGACGAAGAGACGCTGCTGTCTTTCAAGGGCATCGGCGCCTATACCGCCGGCGCGGTGATGAGTTTCGCTTTCGGCAAACGGGCCGCAATACTCGACACCAATGTGGCGCGCGTGCTCTTCCGGATCTTTGTAGGAAAGGGTGAGCCCAAGAGCCATGCGATGGTGAAGCGGCTCTGGGAACTGTCGCGCGCGATGTTGCCCCACAAAAACGTCTTCGACTTCAATCAGGCGTTGATGGACTTCGGAGCCACGGTCTGCACCGCTCGTGCGCCCTTGTGTCCCGCCTGCGTGATGAAACGCGGCTGCAAGACGTATCCCTTCGTGGCAAAGCGCCGATGACTTCCCCGATCATCATCGTCCTCGCGGCCGTCATCGAACGCGACGGACACTTCCTGATGACCCGCAGGCTGAAGGGCACACATCTGGCAGGCACGTGGGAGTTCCCCGGCGGCAAGTGTGATGAGGGGGAGAGCCATGAGGCGTGCCTCGCTCGCGAGCTGAAGGAGGAACTTGCGGTGCGCTGCACAGTGGGGGAAGAAATCTTCACCGTGGAGCACGCCTATCCTGAACGGACTGTGCGCCTGCACTTTCGGCGCGTCACGCTCCTTGGCGAGCCGACACCGCAGATCGGGCAGGAAATGCGCTGGGTGGCCCGCGCCGATCTCGGGTTCCTTGATCTGCCCGAGGCCGACAGGGGCCTGGTGGATCTGTTGAGCCGCTGAACGGGCCGCCCATCCGTGAGATGCTTGTCGGCCAATGGAGCTGGTCAGGCCGTCGAAAATCAGGCTCGAGGTCTCTTCCCACTGCCAACTGCGATGTCCGTCCTGCCCGACGACCACCAAGGCGATTCACCCCGTGGTGGGCAGTGGGCTGCTGTCCCTTGACGCGTTCACGCGATTGCTCGATGACAATCCGTGGCTGAAGGTCATTGAGCTCTCCAACTACGGCGAGGTGTTTCTCAATCCTGACCTGTTGCCCATGCTCCGATACGCACACGAGCGGGGCGTTGAGTTACGCGTTGAGAATGGGGCGAACCTGAATTACGCGAGCCCCGATGTGCTTGAGGGCCTGGTCAAGTATGGCGTTCGCGCCATCCTGTGCTCCATCGACGGCGCCACGCAGCAGACCTATGCCCAGTACCGAGTCCGAGGCAAGCTCGATACCGTGCTCAGCAATATCGCAACCATCAACCGGCACAAGCGCGACTATCAGTCTGCTGTTCCCAAGCTGACCTGGCAGTTCGTCGCGTTCGGCCACAACGAACACGAGATCCCGGCGGCGCGCGCCATGGCCGCAGACCTCGGCATGAGTTTTGAAGTCAAGCTCTCGTGGGACCCAGACTTCTCGCCGGTCGAAGACAAAGAGAGCCTGCGGGACGTGGCTGGCGCAGCGTCACGGCGAGAGTTCAAGGAAGAACGTGGCGTGGACTACATGGAGTCGATCTGCCACCAACTGTGGGACGCCCCGCAGATCAACTGGGACGGCAAGGTGCTTGGCTGCTGTCGGAACTTCTGGGGCGACTTCGGGCCTGAGAATGCCTTCCGTGACGGCCTCCTGCCCGGCATTAACAGCGAAAAAATGTCCTACGCCCGTCAAATGCTGCAAGGGCAACAGCCTGCGCGCGCTGACATCCCCTGCACGACCTGCCATCTCTATGTGGACATGAAGAGCGACGGGCGCTGGCTGAAACGCCGTGTTCCATCACGGAGGGAGCGTGTCATGAGCGCCCTCCGCTCGTGGTTGGGACGCCAGCACGCCGGATGATGGTGACGCCGCCACGCGGGGCCAGCTACCGGCCTGACATCGACGGACTGCGCGCTGTGGCGGTGCTGCTCGTCATGATGTTTCACCTGAACATCGGGCCTTTTTCCGGGGGGTTCGTCGGCGTCGATGTGTTCTTCGTGATCAGCGGCTTCCTCATCACTCGCCTTATCGTGGACGAATACCGGAGTGCCGGCGGGTTCCGGTTGGGCCGCTTCTACGCAAGACGGGCGCGGCGCATTCTGCCCGCGCTCTTCTGCACCGTCGCGCTTGCCGCTGTTGGAGCCTTCCTGCTGCTGCCGCCGGACCGATTCGAGCATTTCGGCGGATCCATGCTCTTTTCAGTACTCAATCTCGGCAACGTCTTCTTCTGGTCCGGTGCGTCGTACTTCGACGATGCGGCTCATACCAAGCCGTTGCTGCACTTGTGGTCGCTTGGTGTCGAAGAACAGTTCTACCTGATCTGGCCCTTGTTCATGGTGGGGCTGCTCGGTCGCTCGAATCGCACCACCGTGATCGGACTCTCGACCGCAGCCATCATCAGCCTGTGCCTGAGCGGGTGGGTCCTTCTAGGCTGGGAGGACGGTCAGGCGACCGCCTTCTACCAGACGCCGCTCCGGGTTTTCGAATTCGGTATCGGTGCGCTGATGGTGTGGCTGACGAAGGTTGGCAGCCGGCGCGGCGTGGTTCTTGAATGCCTGCTTCTGGCTGGGTTGGCCCTCATTGGATACGCAGCTGTGCGTTTCACCAACCAGACGCCGTTTCCATTTCTGAATGCACTGGTGCCCTGCACGGGCGCGGCGTTGGTTATCTACGCAGGCACGGCGCCAATTTCGGGATGGCTGTTGCGCAACCGCCTGACGGTTGCGGTCGGGTTGGCCAGTTACTCGCTGTATCTCCTGCATTGGCCGCTGATCGTTTTGTACGGCGCGTACACCTTCCGTGAAGTCACTTCCGTCGAAAAGACTGCTCTGCTGATCGTCACCGCCGTTGGCGCAACGCTCATGTATCGCTTCGTCGAACTGCCACTCCGCGGCGGTGCCCCGTCACGTTGGAGCGGTCGCAGGACTTTCGCAATCGGCGCCGTCACCACCATGCTGCTCGCGGTGCCGGCGGCTGCAGCGTGGACGCAGGCCGGCTGGGAGTGGCGCATTCCTGTTGAACGACGAGCGCGTTCCAACGACCAGTGGCGCTCCATGGAGTTTGCACACTGCCGGCAGACGGATGCGCAAATGCCCGCGGATCTGGTCACCTGCCAGAATGCCCGTGGCTCTTCGCGTGACATCCTGATCTGGGGAGACAGCCACGCGCGCCACCTTGTGTCGGGTTTCTCCGACGCGTACCCGTCGTTTAATGTCCACGTCATGTTCCTTGCCGGCTGCGTGGCACAGAGCGGGTTCGAGGGCTACGTCAGGCAGAGCGGCAATGCGCGAGACGACGGGGCCTGTGTGGAGCGCAATCGCGCAGCATTGAGTTTCCTGCGAGGCGTTCGCCCGGCAGTGGTCGTGTTGTCCGGGGCCAAACGGGATCAACCGGAAGACATGGTGGCTCCCACCAGATACCTGCAGAGCCAGCTTCGCGCTGCCGGACATACCGTCATCGTGATGGGCGACGTCATGCGTCCGGGGAAAGCGCTGGTCGCATGCCGAAACGCGCCTGCCTGGCTGATTCCCGATTCGGTGTTGTCTGAACGATGCAGCCCTGACTCCCGGATGGTCCAGCGCGAGATGCAGTACAGCCTGCGGATGTCCGAGTTGATGCCTGATGTAGTGGATGTGCGATCCATACAATGTCCACGCGGAGAATGCGTGTTCGCCACGGAGGATAGCCAGCCGTTGTTCCGAGACGATCACCACCTGACCCCGGTAGGATCGACGTGGCTGATTGAGCGACTCAAGAATGGGTGGAGCTTCTAATGTCCGGACAGGTGCTGACCATTCACGGGATTGCCCCGGCCGTGATTCCGAAGACGTTCTGCTTTCGCAATATCTGCGATGCGGATGTGATGGCTCAGTACCTGGCGTCTGTCCCGCCATTTGTGCCGCTCGTTGATGCGATCGCCGGTCGCGGCGATGCGCTCACGATTGACGACGCTATCTGCGGTGCTGCTGATGCGGCGATGCTCGCCCGGCAGCTGGGTCACGCCGTGACGCTGTTCGTGAACCCGGGCCAGGTTGAGTCAGGAGCGCCCTACGCGTTTCTCGTGCTGAACGCACTGCTCGATGGTCTCAGCAGCACCTACGCCGAGCGCCAGGCCTTGCGCCGGCACATCAAGGCCCGCCTGTGTGTGCTGACAGAGGAACAGGCCCGCCTGGAACTGGTCATGGACCTGGGGGCGCAGTGGGGCGTGTCGGTATCTGAGGTGCCGCCCCATTTTCGTACGCTCAGCCGCGACGAGCTCGTCACCCTGCGCGACGCGGGCGTCGCACTGGAGAACCACGGCTGGTCACACACCGATCACGCCAGCCTTTCGCCGGCTGAAAGCCTCCGTGAGATCCGCGAGGGCCGGGCGTGGCTCCAGCGGGAATTGGGTGTCGAGGCCGCGTACTTTGCATCGCCATTTGGCGAAGCCCTGCCTTCGCCCGAGGCCTCGGAAGGCTGCACCATGTGGTTTGCCGCCAGCCAGGCGATGCCTGCCGGCAGGCTGTCCCCGCAGGTATTCAACCGGACGTTTCTCGACCTGCCGCCGCCGGGTGGGGCCTCAGTTCGTGGTGTCCGCGCGGCGGGCCGCAGGCTGCTGAACCTCGGCGTGGCCCGGTTGTCCCGCCGGCGAAGTTCGTAGGCGGCCGAACAGTTCAACTCGACGGGCCACGTTCTTGCCGGCTTCAAACCGGACTTCCACCTTCCGGCGCGCCGCGGCGCCCAGTGATTCGCGAAGTTCTCCGTCCCGGACCAATCGTTCCAGCGCATCGGCAAGTGCATCGCAGTCGCCGGGCGGAACCAGCAATCCGTCAATCTCGTGATCGACAATCTCCGGAATTGCGCCGCTCGTGGTCGAGACCACCGGCAAGGCCATGGCCATCGCCTCAATCAACGAGTTTGGCGTGATGTCGTGGGAGCCATCGCGCCCGCGCACACACGGCAGCACAAAAATGTCGGCACGCTCGAAGGCGCGCAGAACGGACGCAAAGGACTGCGAGCCGTGAAACTGGACAACGGATTCAAGCTGGAGGGATGTCAGCAACATCCGCAGCTCCACCCACGCGGCAGTATCAGTTGGCTCGCTTGGGCCACCAATGATCTCGCAGGACACGTTCAGTCCCCGATCACGCAGTTGACGGCACGCGTACAGCAGGTGCCGGAAGCCCTTCGGTTCCACAAGCCGGCCTACCGAGAGCAGGCGAAGTCCGGACCGGTCGGCGCGCGGCGTCGGACGAAACCGCGACAGATCGAGGCCGTTGTAGACCACATGGATCGGAGGCGCCCCCACGGGCACGAGCCGGGCAGCCAGGTCGCGCGCGTTGTACCGGGAGTTGGTGATGACAAAGGCGGCGAACTTCAACCTGGCAGCGATCAGGGGCACTTGAACTGTGCGGTGTATTTCAGAGGCGCGCGCCTGCACCGTGAAGGTGGCGCCGGTCAGCCGTGATGCGATGAACGCCACCGCGGCGTATCGATTGGCCCAGGGCGCATGCACATGGGTGATTCCTCGGGTGGCCAGAGCGGACGCCAGTTGTGCGCCCAGATACAGGATGTCCCGGTCACGCCACCAGGAGGTGTAGCCACTGATCCGATGGGCCGCGACGAAACACCAGAGGCAGAACACGGTCCACGGTCGCCGCATGAGATGGCGGCGAATCTCCGCCCTTCCACCGGCCACGTCTACGGGGCCGAAGTACACAACCGAACCCAAAGGCGACGCGGGGTCGTGAGGGACCGGGGGGGCATCTGGTTCCAACGCGAACACCTCGAGGGCCACTCCGGCGCCGCGAAGGGCCTGCACCTCACGCTGGATGAACGTCTCCGTGAAATACGGATACCTCCACAGGAGGTAGGCAATTCGTTCTCCGGTGGGCCGGTCGTGACCCGCGGTGTTGGGCGCAGGCCCTGATTCGGCCAGCGCCTGACCAACGCACAGAAGACTTCGTACGGGTGGCGCCATTGCTGGAGCGCCGCGGCGAGGGGCACCGCACGCGCTGATCGCGACAGGTGGCGAAGCCGATACCGCCACGCCGGCATACGGGTCATGGCCGGTGCGCGCTGTCCCGCCTGCGTCGGTCGGGCGCACACGATTCTGACGATGCGCCTGATCCTGCCGTTCGCGGCCAGTGTGTCGATAGTCTGGTGCAAGGCTTCGTCCACCGAAGTCCCGGCCAGCGGCGGCGCGTTCGCTCCGCGACGAACTGTGAGAAGGGCGCCGTTGGCGGCAGAACGCCGATGCGGTTGTTCTGCGCGCGCCCTCGCGAGGATGGTCTTTGCCCGCGCGTGCGCACCTTCACGGGATGTGCCGCGGCCGTCGATCGGCAGCGCCAGTGCCTCCACCGCCACAGTGTCGGGATCATGGTCGGAGAGCGCGTCGCACATGGTGCGCAGCGCGCCCGGGCACAGGACATCCCCATCCTGCAGGAACGTGACAAATGGCGCACGGCTCGCCTCGATCGTGGCGTTGAGCGATGCCACGTCGCCTTTGCCGGCGAACACCACCTCGCAGTCAACGCCGGCTTGCAGCGCAAGACTGCGGCGCGTTGCGTCTGGCCCGGGCACGGTTTGCCCGGGCGTGAGGCGTGATAATCACCAGCAGCCGCGTCCGGCCTCCGCCGGCAGTCACCACGGGACCGCCCGGGAATCCCGCCGCGCAGCGAGCATGGCAAGGGCGCGAATGTGTTGCCATCGAGTAGCCCGGGTGCCAAGTCCGAACACGACAAGGTCTCTAAGCGCCCGTTCATGAGCCGGGAGGCGATCCCGGTCGGTGTCATTCATCAGCAGGCCATGTGACAACGCGATCTTCGCCACGAGCGCGCGGGGATTGCGCCTGGTCCCCGACAAACCGTTGAACACATCGCGGAACGTGGCGCCGGCCTGGTGCCGCCCCAGTGACCGGCCTGCGGTGACAAAGCGCTTGAAAATGTCTCCCAGGCGTCCCTCGCGCGCCAACGCAGGCAGACCTTCGCCAATGTCGGCATGACGGGTCTCGCTCGCCAGGTGTGCGACGAGTTCGTCGCACTTCGGGTCGCGGGGCACGGGCCTGAGTTCGTCTCGCTCGAGGTTCTGGAAGAGGCCGTGCGAAAAGGCAACCTGAGCCAGTACCGCCATGGGGTGCCGGCTCTCTTCCATGGCGCCCATCTGCCAGAACAAACCGTGTTTCGCTGCGCGGTGACGGATACGAGCGCCGTCAACCAGGAGTTTTCGGTAGGTGTAGCTTTCTGTGTACTCGGGTTTGTGCTCGCCGAGGGTAGGCCGGAGTGCGAGTGGATCCGCACTCTTGGCAGCGACGTAGTGTGTCCGCCACCCTCGTGCACGCAGCCGTGCAACAAAATCCGTGTCCTGCGCGATGGAGTCGGGCACGCCCGTCTCCCGGAAGCACTCGGTTCGAAACAGCTTGACGCCAACGGTCTGCCCCAAAAGAGCATCCCTCAGCTCGCCCACCATGATGCCCGTGTCGGGCCGCATGCCGGCGACCAGCGTCTCGACGCATGCCGGATCCAGGATCATGTCGGAGTCGACCTGGACAAAATACGGCGTGCGCACACGTTTGGCGCCTTCGTTGATCGCGCGCGAGAACGGCGACACATGCTCGATGACGATGATGTCGTCCAGCGGCAATGACTGCCTGGAAAGGCTGTCGATGGCCCGCTGCGTGTAAGGCTCTCCGACTGACAGGACGACCGCGCTGACAGGGTGCATCAGATCGCCTGCGCCTGAAACGGCTGTGTGATCGCCTGGATGATCGCGGTGAGCTGCCGGTAGGCGCCCTGGGTCCTGAAGTGATCGAGGCGGTCGTCGTACCTGCGGGTGGTGGCCAGATGGATGCATTCGGCCAGGTGTGCTTCGTCGAAGGGCTCGACCAGGAGATCCGGATGGCACACTTTCCAGTTGCCGCAGTTCCTGGATGCCACCAGGTTGCATCCCATCACCGCGCCCTCGAACAGAATCCCTGGCGCTGCATCAATCAGCGATGGGCAGACGATACTCCTGGCGCGGCTCATAAGCTCGAAGAGGGTTTGCCTGGCGGGCAGGAAGCCATGGTGCACGGCCCATCGCAAGGGGTGCGGCACGTCGCCCACCACGTGGACGCGGAGGCCGCTGAGTTGCCGCCCGAGCCGGGAGACCAATGCATAATTTTTTTCCACCCGTCCCCAATCGCTCGCGATGAAGAGTACGTCAATGTCGCGCTCGGCGAAAGCGCGAGCCATGTGTCTCCAGGGCTCGGCGCCAGCGGCGATCCACTCGGCGAACGACACGGTGGACGGATACATTTTTCCAATCGACTCGGCGAAGAACCACTCGAACATGGCTTTCGTCTGCTCGGAGTGCGTCACGAGCAGGTCACAGCGATCAAGCGCGACTTCTTCACCTCTGTTGATGATACGAGGCGTGATGGCGCCGGTCGACAATCCACCCTCGAGTGCCATGGCGTCGCGCGCTCGGCCGGTTGTGACGAAGTCCTGAGCCTGACGGCAGGTGCCCGTGACGAAAATGACGCGGCCGTCAGGCGCCGCCGCCTTGAGCAAGCCTGTGGCGAGGAACCCAAAACCCACAGACACAGCCGGGGCAATCTCTGCCACGAGTGATGCCAGACTCGACTGACACTTGCTCGACAACTCAGGCACGCAGCAGTAGTGCAGGTTCGGGATGCCACCTGCATCACCGAGTCCTCCCTCAAAGTCCATCTGATGGAAAGCCGCATCAACGTCGTGCAGCACGTGCACGTAGTGCACATCCCAGCCGTCGGCCAGCATGCGGCGGAACAGGTCAAGCGACGCCGTACTGGAGCCGCCCACAGCGGGCGGCTCGGTGGATGCGAGCAGGACGCGTGGGGGCGTCATGTCAGCGCCCTTGCCTGGAGTCTCGCATCAACGCCGCGAGTTCGCCGGCAGTCTTGCCGGTGTTAAACACCAACCCGAGCAGCCCGTCCACCCGTTCGGGACCGCGGGCAACCTGTCTGAAACCGGCGGACAGACGCAGGCGCGTCCTCTTCACGCCACCAGGGACGTCGAACACAAGGCCGTGTTTCCTGCCGACGCGCACCGCGTGCCTGGCGTGGACGTACCCTTCGTGCGCCAGCCCCCACACGGTGTGCTGGTTGTGGTGCCTCAGGACAGCGTCCGGCGCGTAGACCAACCGGTAACCCGCCTGTCGGATGCGCCACGACAAGTCCACATCCTGCCCACGGAGCAGGGCTTCATCAAACAGTCCGGTTTCCAGGAGCACCTCGCGCCGTGAGGCCCAGTTCATGGAGATGACGTACGGGTCCTCCTGCACCTCGATTGCGTCGTGGTGGTCGTGTATCACTTCTCCGAAGCGGGCGATGCGGTTTGCGCCTGGCAAGCTCAGGATTCTTCCGCCCACAACACCAACAGTCGGATCCGCCAGCGGAGCGATCAGGTGGGCCAGCCAGCCGGGTTCCACCACACAGTCGGCGTCAGTGAATGCCACGACCGGGCTCTGTGCCGCCCGGATGCCGCAATTGCGCGCAGCCGCCGCCCCACGCGTCGTCTCGGTCAACACCCGAATGCGATCGCCAAAAGCGGCGAGAGCGTCACGGGTGCCGTCGGTGGATCCGTTATCGACGACAATGATTTCGACTGCGCCGCTGGGGACACGCATGGCCAGCAGCGAAGATACGCACCCCGCGATCGTCTCGGCCTCGTTGTAGGCCGCGACGACAACGGTGGCGACGACGCCGGCTTGACCTGTCATCGGTAGGGCTCGCGCCAACCCTGTGTGGCGTCGAACCCGAGCCGCTCGCGCAGCCAGCGGTGCAGGTGGTTCCGGAAGAGGCTTTGGCGCAGGTAGTTGCCGCTGTCGGCGCGGACCCGTCTGCGCGCCTGCGCCGGTGGCACTCCGTGCTTCTCCAGGATGCGACGCAACTCCCGCCGCTGAACACTCCGAGGCACATGCGTGGTCAACCGAACGCCATCGCGGTGATCCCTGCACATGTACAACACGCGATGCACAGGCTGAAACACCGCGCCGTGGTCAAGCATCGTCCACGGAAAATCAAAGTCGTCTGAGGCGAAGTTGTTCAGCGTCTCGTCCACGCCACCACACGCCAGTCCCTTGCTGACCCGCCAGCACAACAGATGTTTTACAGGCGACCCAGTGGAGAAACTTTCGGTGGTCACCGGCTGCGTCGGCAGGTAATCGGAACTCAGCCTCTGACCGGCACCGTCGATGTAACGACGGCCGCTGTAGAAGAAGTCCGCGCCGTCATTGTCACGGATGGCCTGGCCGAGAACTTCGACGGCGTCGGGCGTCCAGAGGTCGTCGCCGAGCAACACTGCCATGAACGATGTCTCGGCGGCGCGCATGGCGGTGTTATAGGCGCCGCCAAGCAAGCGGCCCTGATTGGGAATCAATCGGACCCGCTGGTCGGCCATCGCCGCAGGCAGCAGATTCCTGAAATGTGGCTGCTGGTCTTCATCGACCACGATCAGCAGGCGCCAGTCGGAGCGCGTCTGCTGGAACACACACTCGACGGCCTGCTCAAGGTATGCCCGGTGGTAGTGCGTGACCGGCATGAAGACCGTGATCTGGTCGCGGATCATTGGCCCCATATCATGCCAGCATCCAGCGGCCCTCGATCAACCGGCGCCAATCGCGGCCTGTGTTCAATACGAAACAGGCGGTCCCCAGCCTGCGGATGGAGAATCAGGTAATGGATTCCGGGGCGTAGGCGAGAGGGGTTGTGATGAAGGGTTTTGTGCAAGACATCGAGGGTCTCGCCGTCAAGAACGACGAGTTTCGACGGGTGCTGTATACAGCGAAGCACTGTCAGTTGGTCCTCATGGCCCTGAAGCCCGCGGAAGAGATCGGGGCTGAAGTCCACACGCTCGACCAGTTCTTTCGCGTTGAGGAGGGAGCTGGTGAGGTGGTTCTTGATGGAGTTCGAACGCCGGTGCACGCGGGGTTCGCGATTGTTGTGCCGGCCGGCGCGAAGCACAACATCATCAACACCGGTGATCGGCCATTAAAGCTCTACACGCTCTATGCACCGCCGAATCACCGGGACGGTGTCGTCCACCACACCCGCGCCGACGCGGAGGCCGACACGGAACACTTCGACGGGAAAACGACGGAATGAGCAGCATCAACACCAAGGACGGCACGCACATCTATTACAAGGACTGGGGTGCTGGGCGTCCCGTGGTCTTCAGCCACGGTTGGCCGCTCAATGCCGATGCGTGGGACGGCCAGATGGTCTACCTGGCGTCCCACGGCTTCCGCTGCATCGCCCACGACCGTCGCGGCCACGGGCGTTCGAGCCAACCCTGGGACGGCAACGAGATGGACACCTTCGCCGACGACCTGTCGGCACTGATCGAGACGCTTGATCTCATGGACGTGACCCTGGTTGGTCACTCAATGGGGGGCGGAGAGGTCGCCCGCTACATCGGGCGCCACGGTACCAGGCGCGTGGCCGGAGCCGTGCTGGTGGCAGCGGTGCCGCCATTGATGCTCCAGACGGACGCCAATCCTGGTGGCTTGCCGATGAAGGTGTTCGACGACATTCGGGCGGGCGTCTCGGCCGATCGTTCGCAGTTCTTCACCGACCTCACGTTGCCGTTCTTCGGCGCCAACCGGCCGGGTGCAAAGGTGAGCCAGGGCGTCCGCGACGCCTTCTGGCTCCGGGGCATGCAGGGCGGGCTGAAGAATCAACTCGACTGCATCAAGGCGTTTTCGGAGACGGACTTCACCGGCGACCTCAGGAAGTTCGACGTGCCGACCTTGATCATCCATGGTGACGATGACCAGATCGTGCCGATTGGCGCATCCGCGCAGGCCGCGGCCACACTCGTGAAGGACGCGACCCTGAAGGTGTACCCGGGCGGGTCGCACGGTCTGGCGGACACACACGGCGACACGCTCAACGCCGACCTGCTCGCCTTCATCAGGGCCTGAAGCCACCCTCCTCCGGGAGGTCACCAACCGACACCGCGACGCGCCTGTTAGACTTGGCGGCGTCGATGCGCTCATCCATCGCTCCAATGTCGTCCGAAGCGGACGCCGCGCTTCGCAACGCCAGCTGGGTCATGGCGCAGCGCGGTCTTCAGATCGTCATCGGGGTGCTGTTCGCCCTGCTTGTACCTCGACTGATGGGCCCGCAGGCCTTCGGACAGTACGCGCTCATCACCTCGGTGTCGCTTTGGTTCGGGCTGCTCAGTGGCCTGGGCCTGATCTCGATGATGACCCGGAGCGTTCCCACGTTCATCGTGCGCGGAGACCTGCAGGGCCTCCAGAAGCTTGTGTCGAGCCTGCTCGCCCTGCGCGTCGGCCTGGGCCTGGGCTCAGCCGCCTGTTATCTGGCGCTGACGATGTTCTGGCTGCGTGACATCGATGTGGCCGCGCTGGTGTTCATGGCCGGCGCGGTCTTCGCCCGCACCGTTGGCAATATCTGCTTCGCGCTGTTCCTCGGTCTGAACCAGGCAGGCCGCTGGGCTCTGGGCGACCTGCTCCGTCGCTCGTTCACCCTGGTCTCCGTCCTCATCGGCTTCAGCCTGGCCGGCCTGCGCGGGGCCTGCGCCGGGTGGTTCGCCGCCAACGTGCTGGTCCTCATCATCGGTGTGTGGATGGCCCGCGAACACATCCGCTGGTCCGAGATGTGGCCCGACCGCACGTTCCTGACGCCGTTCCTGCGGACGGGAGCCTATTTCGCCGGCGGTAACATCCTGCTGGCCATCGCGCATCGTACCGGCGAGTCGCTTGTGCACCTGACGACGGGCGACTTCGCCGAAGTCGGATTTTTTGCTGTCGCGTACGGCATGTTCGCGGCCGGCACACAAGCGTTGTGGCACGGGGCGATTTCGTTCGCGCCGCTGTTGATGTTCTGGAACGAGCGAGGAGAGAGCAGCACTTCAGCCGCCTGGGTCGGGCGTCTGCTGGCGTGGATGACGGTGGCTGCGGTCGCAGGCATCATCGCCATCGTCTTCATTGGCGATTTGGCAATCGCGTGGGTGCTGGGCCCGGAGTACCTGCCGGCGGCCCGGGGTCTGCTCCCACTGGGCATCGCCTTCCTCGCGACAGCGGTGGGCAGCGTCGGCCGGTTGCAGGCGCTCGTCTCCAATCGCCCAGGACTCTCCGCCGCGGCCGCAGGAGTGGAGTTGGCCGCGTTCTGGGCCACGGGTCTGGCGCTGGCGGGCGGCGCCGGCAGCTTCGGCGCCTGCCTCGCGGTGCTTGCCGGATCGACGCTCAACGCCGCGTATGTGAGCTGGAGTCTTCGTCACGAACTGTTGTACTCGTACCGGCCCGCCGCTTCTGCTGCGGCGCTGGGTCTGCTGGTGTTGCCGCTCGTCTGGTTCGCGACGTCGTGGCCTCTTCAGGTGACCCTGTTCGTTGTCGCGCTGGCGATCTACGCAGCCCTGCTGCTTGGCACGCGCGTCGTCACCGTTGCCGAACTTGTATCACTGGGACGGAGCATCCGCGCGCCTCGTGTTCTCGATTAGACTCTACCCGTGTTTGCACGGACTCGACCCGTCGTTATTTGTTTGTTGTTTCTGCTCCTCCCCGCCACTGCGTGGTCACAGTCCGGCGCCGGCAACGGCGCTATCGAAGGTGTGGTTGTTGACCCTGAGCGCAGACCCGTTCCCGGCGCGTCCGTAAGCATTCGCGCCGACGACACGGGCGAGATCCGTCGAACGCTGACCGACGAGCGCGGCCGCTTCTCGGCGCTCGCCATGCCGGTGGGCGCGTACACGATTGAGGCCACGCTGGAGGGGTTTGCGCCCAGCCGCCGTGCAGGCATCATCGTGCGGGTGGGCCATGCCGAAGTGGTCAACCTGCAGCTCGCGATCGCTGGCATCACCCAATCGGTCAGTGTGGACGCACGGGCTCCGCTGGATACGAGCGGAGCAGCGACGGCAGCGCGTATCGATCTCAAGTTGATTGACGGCTTGCCGGTGCGCGGACGGAATTTCGCCGAGTTTGTGCTGCTGACACCGGCGGTGGCCCAGGAGTCGGATCGATCCGGCCTGGTCATCGGCGGACAGCGGTCGATCAACGCCAATCTCGCCCTCGACGGGGCCGACTTCAACGACCCGCTTGTGGGAAACCAGCGCGGCGGCAATGAGTCTTCTTTTTTCTTTCCTCAGGCAGCCGTCCGGGAGTTTCAAGTTGTTCGAAGCGGCGCAGGGGCCGAGGTTGGCCGGACGAGCACCGGATTCGTCAATGTCGTCACGCGTTCCGGCGCCAACGATGTTCGGGGCGAGGCGTTCTATCTGAACCGCAACCGGCACCTGACCTCGGCCAACGCGTTCAACGAAAAGCTCGACAACCAGCAGAACCAGTTCGGCGGGGCCATTGGTGGGCCCGTGGTGAAGGATCGGGCGTTCTATTTCGGCGCGTTCGAGCAGAATTTTCTCCGCGTGCCCTTCGTGGTGAAATTCCAGGAACAAGCGCCGGGGGTTGTGGTCCCGGCCGAACTGAAGGCGCTCGAGGGCGAGAAGTTCGGCACCGACAATCCCACCGCCCTGTTCAGCAGACTGGACTGGCGCATCTCAGACGGCCACAGACTTGACCTGCAATACACCTTCAGCCGGCTCGCGGGCAAAAACTCCAACTTCGCGTCACCACAGGTCGACGCGGCCGAAGAGGCCAATTTTTCCCGGCGTGTGACCAGTCACGCGGTCAAGGTCGGTGTCGTGACCGTGGTCTCGCCCGTCATGGTCAACGAAGTCCGGATGCAGTTCGCGCGGGACGACCGCGCGGAGAATCCCAACGTCAACCGGCCAGGCATCGTCATCGGCGGGTTTGGATCCATCGGCGCCGACTTCGATCGGCCGCGTTTCTTCGAGGCGCACCGCTTCCAGGTGAGTGACAACCTCACGGCCATCAGAGGGCGCCACGAGCTTCGCGGAGGGCTCGACGTGAACATCACGCCCTCGCGCCAGCAGCAGGAAGGCCGCATCCTGGGCCGCTACGACTTCACGTCGCTGGCCAACTACAAGGCGGGCATTGTCTCGCGCTACCGGCAGACACTGCCCAGTACCAATCCCGATGAGCAGTACTACGAAGCCACGCAGCGCGAACTCGCGCTGTTCGTGCAGGACCGGGTGGCCCTGAGTTCGCAGGTGACGCTGACGGCCGGGCTTCGGTGGGAGGGGCAATGGAATCCCCAGCCCCCGCGGCCCAATCCTGCGATCGTGGAGACGTCGCGCATTCCGAACGACCTGGGCATGTGGCAACCACGGCTTGGGCTCGCATGGGACGTTGCGGGCGCTGGACACACGCTTGTGCGCCTGAGCGCAGGTCTTTATAACGCGCGGACGCCGGCGAATCTCTTCCAGCGCGTCTTCACCGACAACGGCATCACCACGGTCGCCGTCGACAGCCGCACGGATTCGTCGATTTACAACTACCTCGTGTACCCGAACGGGCTGGTCACGTTGCCGCCCGGTGTTCGAGTGCCTCCACAACGCGTCTTCGGGTTCGCCGCCGATTTTCAGAACCCTGACACCACGGCCCTCTCTGCCACAGTCGAGCGCCGACTGACGGAAGGCCTGCAGGTTTCTGTAGGTGTCGTCCGCAACCGCACCACGCATCTGCAGCGACGGGTCGACCGGAATCTTTTTGCGCCGACGATCACCAGCACCGGCCTGCCGGTGTTCCCGTCCGCGCGCCCCAATCCCACCATCGCTGCGCTGGATGTGAACGAGTCGACGGCCAGGTCCGAGTACGACGCCCTCGTGTTTACCGCAAACGGCCGGTCCGGCACCCGGGTGCAATGGGAAATGAGCTACACGTTCGCCCGGAACTGGGACGACGACTCGAACGAGCGGAGCATCAGCCGCCAGATGACGCTCAATTCGTTCGATCTGGATTCTGAGTGGGCGCCGTCGAAAAACGACGTCCGCCACAGCTTCGTAGGTAGCGCCGTCGCCGACCTGCCTGCCGGGTTGACGTTGTCAACGGTCCTCATCACACGTTCGGGCGTGCCGTACACGGCCGTCATTGGCAGCGACCAGCAGCGCGACGGCAACGACAACAACGACCGGGCGATCATCGACGGCCGGATGGTCGGTCGAAATACGTTCAGGCAGCCCGCTTTTTTCAACCTCGACGTGCGCCTGGCGAAGACCCTACGCGTGCGTGGCTTGCCGGAGCTGCAACTGCTCGTGGACCTGCTCAACGCGACACGTGCCAGCAACAAGAATCTCGCGAACGACGGTGTCAGCGTGTATGGCACCCCCGAGGAACCGGTGGCAACCGCAGGCCAGATGCTCTACGCGCCTTCGACCGCGCGCTTCGGCGGGCCGCGCCAGCTCCAGCTCGGAATCAAGGTGTTGTTCTAGTCCGCTCGCGATGGAGGCTCGGCACAACGACCGCGTCGTACGGATCGGTTCGCTCGCGCTGCTGGTGCTGAGCTGGGAACTCATCGCCCGGTCAGTTTCCAGCATGTTCGTGCCGTCGTTCCTGGATGTGGCCGCCGCGTTTGTCCAGATCGTGTCCACGCGGGATTTCTGGGACGCCATCTGGGTCAGTCACCAGGCCTTCGTGCTCGGGTTCGGTTGCGCCGTCATCGTGGGCACCCTGCTCGGGCTGGCGATGGGCCGGTGGCGCGCAGTTGAGAGCCTGTGCGATCCGTACCTGAACCTGCTCCTGGCCACACCCATCTCCGCGGCCATTCCCGTCATCATCCTCGCCGTGGGCCTGGGACTGCCCGCGCGGACGCTGGTGGTGTTTCTCTTCTCGCTGGCCGTGATCGTCGTCAATACGCGGGCCGGCCTGAAGACCATTGAGCATTCCTGGATCGAGATGGCGCACGGGTTTGGCGCCACCGAACTGCAGCTCTGGCGCACGGTGCTGATCCCCGGCGCGCTCCCTTCGATGATGGCCGGCTACTACCTGGGGCTGGGGCGGGCGCTCAACGGCATGATCGCGGTCGAGCTCCTGCTCGTGGCGGTTGGTATCGGCCGCGTCATCCTCGACTATCAGGGGATGTTCGCGGCCGACAAGCTGTACGCCACCGTCACATTCGTGGCCCTCGAGTCGGTGCTCCTGCTGAGTGCCGTGCGGTGGATCGAACGCCGCATCACGCCCTGGGCCGAGCAGGTGGCCGTGGGATGATCACTGTTCGCGACGTCCACAAGTCGTTCCCGGCCCGCCACGGCAGCCAGGCCACGATGGCGCTCCACCGTGTGAACCTCACGATCGCCACCAATGAGTTCGTGTCGATTGTCGGCCCCAGCGGCTGTGGAAAGACCACGCTGCTGAAGATGATGGCGGGCCTGGTGCTGCCCGACAGCGGCGCGATCGAGATCAATGGCGTACCGGTGACGGGCCCCGGCCACGACCGTGCCTTCGTGTTCCAGCATTTCGCGCTGCTGCCCTGGGCCACTGTGGCGGACAGCATCGCGTTCGGCCTGGAGTTGCGCGGCATGCCGCGGGCGGAGCGGTTGGCCATCGCAGGCGATCTGATCGACAGCATGGGCCTGAAGGGCTTCGAGCGCCACTACCCACGTCAGCTCTCGGGTGGCATGCAGCAGCGCGTCGGGCTTGCGCGCGCACTTGCCGTGAACCCGGCCATCCTGCTGATGGACGAGCCCTTCGCGTCAGTGGACGCGCAGACGCGCCGGATGCTCCAGGAAGATCTGCTCGCGCTGTCCGAGCGGACGCGCAAGACCATCGTGTTCGTCACCCACGACATCGACGAAGCGGTGAGGTTGTCTGACCGGGTGGTGGTGATGAGCCCGCGCCCCGGGCAGGTCCTGGAGTCTCTGCCAGTCGCCGTGACGCGTCCTCGTCCTGACGATCTGGATCTGAACCCGGTGGCCCTTGAGCTCAAGGCCTATCTGTGGCGAAAACTTCGAGGGATGCAGCCGCCCCCGACGCCGGAGTCGCCGGCATGAGGTTCATGCAGGATGGGCGCTTTGGCTGGCTCTCGTTGCCGGCCGGCATGGTCGTGTGGGAGATCGCCGGACGCGTCTGGCAATTTGAGTTCCTGCCGCCGTTCAGCGCCGCCGTGGCCGCCACATGGCGGATGACATGGAGCGGCGAGCTTCCGTCGAGTATTGCGGCCAGTCTGATTTCGCTGGTGATGGGTTATACCGCCGCCGTGTGCATCGGCGTACCGCTCGGCATCCTGATGGGACGTCATCGCCGCGTCGACGCCTTCCTGGGCGTGTACGTCACGATCCTGCTGGCCACGCCCAGTCTGATGTTCGTGCCGGTACTGTTCAGCCTGTTCGGCACGAGCCGTCTGACGCAAGTCACGTTCATCTTCCTCTCGGCCCTGGTCATCATCATCGTAAACACGCGCAGCGGGGTGCGGAGCGTCGATCCTGGTTCGATCGAAATGGCCAGAGCGTTCGGCGCGACCGAGCGGCAAGTGTTCACCCGAATCCTGCTGCCAGGGGCGGTGCCGTTGATCATGGCCGGCGCGCGCATGGGCATGGGGCGCGGCGTCAGAGCCATGATCAAGGGCGACATGCTGATCGCGGTGGTCGGCATCGGCGCGCTGCTGCGGAAGTACGGCGGGCGGTTCGACGCCGCAAGCGTGCTCGGTCTGCTGCTGGCGATCATCGCTCTTGCGCTGGCCTGCACGTCGACGATCCGGTGGGTGGAGCGGCGGATGACGCGGTGGACGGAGGCCACATGAACGAAAACCTCGCATACGCGGCCATGTTCGCGCGCTTTCCTTTTGCGCTTCGCCGGTTCCTGAAGCAACGGATCACGATCGACGACGCCCGGCGAATCGTGCGGGAACGGATGGACCAGCGCGAAGCCAATCTCATGCGCACGGTCACGCTCGGCGTGTACGGCAACCCCGCCAGCCCCTATCTGGCACTGTTGAAGCACGCCGGCTGTGAGCTGGGCGACTTCCAGGCACTCGTCACGAAGCATGGCGTCGAACCAGCGCTGCGGCAGTTGCGCGAGGCCGGGGTCTACGTGACGTTCGAGGAATTCAAAGGACGAAAGCCGATTGAACGGAATGGCCTGACCCTCGTCACCCAGCCTTCAGATTTCGACAACCCGCTGTCGCGGCGGGATCTGGCGAGTCAAACGGGTGGGTCGACCGGTCCGGCGATCAAGATCGCCATCGACCTTGACTACATCGCCGCCCGCGCCAGCCAACGCCTGCTCGCGCTGTCGGCGCACAACCTCATCGGCGTGCCGACCGCCTACTGGCGAGGCATTCTTCCGGACCGGACATTCGGGCAACTGCTGACTGGCGCGCTGACCGGTGCCATGCCGACGCGCTGGTTCTGCCCAGTCGGGTGGCGGGATTCGAAGCACTGGCTCAAGTACGGCGCGGGGACGTACTACCTGATCGCCTGCATGCGCGCCGCCGGCACTCGCGTCCCGATGCCTGAGTTCGTGCCGATGGATCAGGCCCTCACGATCGCGCAATGGGGCGTCGCAACCGCCAGGACACACGGGCGCGCCCTCATCCGGGGCGGAACCAGCCGGTCGGTACGTGTCGCTATTGCCGCGCGCGAGGCCGGCCTTGACATGTCGGGCGTGACCTTCACGGGCGCCGGCGAACCGGCAACCGACGGCAAAGTGCCACAAATCGAGAGCCGTCGGCGCCCGCTTCATCTCGAACTACGGCATGTCTGATGCGGGGGCCCCGGGCCCAGGGTGTGCCAGAAGAGTGGGGGCCAGCGACTACCACCTTCTGACCGACACCTATGCATTGTTCACGAACCCGCACTGGGTAGAAGCCTTCGGGGCCACCGTACCGGCGTTTGTGCTCACGACGCTCCTTCCGATCGCACCCAAGGTGATGCTCAACGTGGAAACCGACGACTTCGGGATCGTGGAGGAACGGCATTGCGGATGCGAGCTGGAGTCGCACGGCTACACCACGCACCTGCGCGAAGTGCGCAGCTACAGCAAGCTGACAGGCGAGGGCGTCACCCTGATTGGCGATGTGATGGTCGACATTCTCGAAACCACGCTGCCCGCACGATTCGGCGGCACGACGTTCGATTACCAGTTGATGGAGGACGAGGACCAACAGGGGTTCACGCGCCTCTACCTGATCGTCAGCCCCCGGATCGAGCTGGAAAGCGAGTCGGCCGTGATCGAATGTGTGATGGAAGCGCTCAGACAGGCGTCTCCGGCCGCTGACGTCGCGCGGATGATGTGGAAGAACGCGCACACGTTTCAGGTCAAACGCATGGAACCCTATTGGACCGATCGCCAGAAGTACTCGCCGCTCTACATGCCGCGCCGGTTTCGGGCCGCGGGCGCGCCGAAGGCGGACCGGACATGAGGCCCTCCGCCGCCCTGGTCCTGGCACTGCTTGGCGTCGTCGCAGCGTGCGGCGGGTCGCCGGCGCCGCAGCCCGGCGAGTCGCGGGCGCAGACCATCCGGATGGAACTCCCGGCTGAGCCCGATGTCTCCGATGTGCCGCGGCTCATGGCGCGGGAGACACTGCAGAAGGCGGGTTACATCGTGGAGGCCACCGCCTATCGCGACAACGTCATCGCCATCCAGGGCCTGGTCTCCGGCCAGACGGACATCGCGGTCGTTTCCCTTCCAGGGGCGCTGGCAGCGATGCAGCAAGGGGCAGGCATCACGGTCATCATGGAGGCCGGCGGCCACACCAGGTGCCTCGTCACGGCACCCGGCATCAAACAATGCTCGGACCTGCAGGGGAAACAAGTCGCGGTGCCCAACCTGGTGTCAGCACAGACACTGGCCTTCAGGCGCTACATCGCGACGCAGTGCCCCCGGAACAGAAGTTGAGCCCGTCGTCATCGCCGGCGCCGACAACCGCCTGGCCGCACTCCTGTCACAGCGGACAGGTGGCGCCATTCTCGACCTGATGGCGTTGCTCGAGGTGCAGCGTTACGACAAGGCCCGGTTCAACCTCCTGTCGGTGTTCGGCACCGACTTCCCCGGACTGGCCGGCGCCGTCGTCGTGGCGCCGCGCCCGTTTCTCGACCGGTACCCTGAGACCGCGAGAGACATCGTCCGCGCGTGGGTGCTGGCGGCCCGGGCGATTCAGGATCCTGCGGTCCTCGCCAGGGAGATCGAGAACCGCCTCGGGTTGGCACCCGACCGCGCAGCCGCCGCCGCCACGGCCTACCTCGCGCAGAAAGTGTGGGACCTGAATGGCGGCCTGGCTGACAGCTTCATGCAGCGGAACATCGACTTCGCGATGGAGATGGGAGCGCTCAAACCGGGCCTGACGCCTGACGCGACCGCGGACGCCCGATACCTGACCACAGTGCTGACAGAGATCGGGCGGAAGTAACTGAGGCGGCCCTCGAAAGCACTTCGAACCACGAAAGTTGCGCATGGTCGCGCAGCCGTCATGGGCTCATCCCTACTACTGGGCGGATTCGTGTTCAACGGCCGCTGACCACGTAGGCTCGCACGAATCCGAGCTCCTCCAGCCGGTCGAAGTCCGCATCAAGCGACCACACCAGTGCGCCGGCCTCGTGGGCCAGGCCTGCAATGAGCAGATCGGTCACACCAAAGCGCTGGCCTTTGTCAGCCGCGGGCGCCACCCAGGATTCGATCAGGCGCCAGATCTCTTCGGTGGGCATCAGCACAGGCAAACCCGAGAGTGCCCGCCCAAACGCACGGCGGTCTTTTCGGGCAATGCCGGCCATCAACTCAAGGCGAACGGGAAGCGCGAGCGCCACTTCGTCTGCGTCGAGCAGTTCCTTGAGCGTGACGTTGGTGCCTCCCCTGGGTCGCCGAATGGCTTCAACCCAGACAGAGGTGTCGACGACGATCACGTGCGGCGCCGGTCGCGCTTGCGCAAGGCCAGGGGATCGAACTCAAACCTGACGTTGCCAAGAAGGGCCTTCAGGTCCTCGGTGCGGCCCCTGCGGACGACCTCTCGCAAGGCGAACACTACCGTGTCGGTCTTGGACTTGAATCCAAGCGCCTCGCGCGCGGTTTCAATCAAATGTTCGGGCAAGTCCAATGTCGTACGCATACGAATCAGTCTAAATCGTATGCTTTGACACATCAAGGGGACGGGTGTCGATCTGTGGAAAACTCCGAGTGCGAAAACGACCTCTGAGGTCGTTTGTTTTTTCAGAGGGGAAAAATAAACGACCTCAGAGGTCGTTTTCGGGGGCGAGTTTTCCACAGATCGACACCCGTCCCCCTCTGTGGATCCCCCTCAGAACCCGATCTTGCGCATCACAAATCGTGGCAGGTGCTTGATTACGAGCATCACCAGGCGCCAGATGCCCGGAGTGTAAATGAGCGGGCGCTTGCGGTCCATGGCCGAGACAATGTCGCGGGCAACGCCGTCCGGCTCACCCGCAAATGGCGGCGCCTTGAGATTCGCCGTCATGGCGGTCTTCACAAAGCCGGGCTTCACGCACAACACCCAGAGTCCGGCCTCACGGAATTTGTGGTCAAGCGCCTCGAGATAGGTGGAGACACCAGCCTTGCTCGCACCATAGATCGCCACTGGCTTGCGCCCGCGGTCGCCGGCCACCGAAGACACCACGGTCAGCCATCCTCCGCCGCGTGTGAGCAGCCGTTTCCTGACGTGTTCGCAGAACGTCACCGTGTTGGCGAAATTCACCGTCGTCAACCGCCGCGTGAGTTCGACGTCGGCTTCCAGTTCGGCTTGCGTCGCGAACATCGCGGCGGTGACGATGACCGCGTCGAAGTTGCCGAGGGCGACATCGGCAGCGTCGAGTGCAGCGGAAAATCCCGAAGGAGATTCCATGTCGCACAGCGCCCACTGGACGCGTGCCTGCTGTGGATGCCGCGCCGTGAGGTCCGCCGCACTGCGTACGAGGCTCGACTCGTCGCGGCCCAGCAGGAACACGGCATCACCACGTGCGGCCAGTCTCTGGGCTACCGCGCGGCCAATGCCCGCCGTTCCGCCAAATACCACTGCCTTCATGCCTTGTCTCCAAACAGCCTGCGCGACTGCGCGCTGCGCAACCGCCCGGCGGGATCCCATTTGGCCCTGAGCGCCTGAAACCGCGGGAGGCGCGGCTCCATTGCCCGAAAGTGCTCGGCCGTCGTGAAGCGGTCCTTCGTCAAATAGACGCGGCCCCCCACCGAGATGATGAACTCGTTCAGCCCATTCACCACGCGCTGAATATCGGCTGACACGGGCATATCCACCGCAATCGACGTCCCTTCCATGGGGAACGACAACACGCCGCGGCCTTCAGGCCCGCAGTCCTTGATGACGCAAAGCGGCGACGCCGCACCGAGCGTCGTCAGCCGTTCCATGAACTCGCGCACCGCCGCTGGTCCGGCCGCGCGCGGCACCACGCACTGATACTGCGTGAATCCACGTGGGCCGTACGCGCGATTCCATTCGAGGATGGCGTCAAGCGGGAAGAAGAATCGATCGGGCGCCATTGTGCCAGAGGCACGATTGCGGACGTGGCCCCAGAAGATGCCGGCATTAAAGAGACCGGTGGTGGTGCGATTAAGTGCCCAGTTGGGCAGTTCCACCGGCATGGTGATCTCAAGGGGCGAACCGGGAGGCTCTGCAGGAGCTTCCTCAGCCGTGGCCCATCGGCCGGCCATCAACAGCCCGCGGCCCATGCCCTTGCCGCGTTTCACGCAGTCGATCCAGCCCATCGTCATGGGCCATTGCGGAGCCGCGGTCGCAATACTTTCGAGAAAGGCCTGGATATCGGGAACACGCTCGCGCTCCATCCAGATCCACCGCGATGGAATGCGGTGCATGGCGAACTCCACCTCCAGGATGTGCCCAAGCAGACCCATCCCGCCAACGACGCCGTCGAACAAGTCGGCGTCTGACTCGCGGGAACACTCCACAATCCGATCGTCGGCAAGCCGCACGCGAAGCGCACGCACGTGGGCGCCGAAACACCCTTCGCGATGGTGATTCTTGCCGTGCACGTCACTGGCCACCATCCCGCCAAGCGTCACGAACTTCGTACCCGGCACCACGGGTGGGAACCATCCGCGGGGCAACATGAGCCGCACCAAATCGACGAGCGTAAGCCCCGCCTCGGCACGAAGCACGCCTGTGCCGGTGTCGAATGCAAGGATGCGATTCGCAAAGCGGGAATTGGCTATTCGATCGGACGCGTTTGCCGGCAGCGACGAGTCGCCGTAGGAACGGCCGAGCCCGCGCGACAACACCGCGCCGCGAGTGAGCGTCTCGAAGTCTTCATCGAGCAACTCGCGCCCGGGTCTCAGGCAACCGGCCCCAGCCGGTGAGAGTGTCCATCACTATCGAACGGCAGACTCCATCAGCGCCCGGGCCTCGGCCGGGTGCCGCTTGCACTCGAGCAGCGCGCTCAGCATCAAAGGCACCACGATCGTGGCGTCAGACTCGATGACAAACATCGGTGTGTCTTCGGTCAGTTTGTCCCAGGTGATTTTTTCATTGGGTGTGGCACCCGAATACGACCCGTAGGACGTGGTGGAATCCGAGATCTGGCAGAAGTACGCCCAGGGCTTGGCCTCACTTTCCATGTCGTACTTCAGCGAGGGCACCACGCAGATCGGAAAGTCGCCCGCGATTCCTCCACCAATCTGGAAGAACCCGACGCCGGCACCTTCAGACAACGCGCCGTATTGATCGTAGAACGCGCCCATGTACTCGATACCCGACTTCGCGATGCTCGCGTTGCAGTCGCCGACCTTCACATGCGCAGCGAAGATATTGCCGAACGTCGAGTCTTCGTATCCGGGCACGACGATGGGCAGATTGGCCTTGGCCGCAGCAAGCAGCCACGACTCCTCTGGGTTGCCCTCGTACAGGTCTTCGCCAATCGTCAGCACGAGCTCGTAGAAGTACTCGTGCCAGAAGCGACGGTCGCCCTTCTCGCTGGCGCGCTTCCACATCGGCACCACGAACTTTTCCACAGCACGGAACGCTTCATCCTCCGGAATGCTCGTGTCGGTGACGCGACGCATACGTTCATTGAGGATCCGGGTGTCGTCCTGCTTCGTGAAATAGCGGTACTCCGGAAAATCCTTGTAGCTGTCGTGGGCCACAAGGCGGAACAACGACTCTTCGAGGTTCGCGCCGGTCACTGAAAGACCGTGCACGAGCCCTTCCCGAATCGCCGGGGCCAGCGTGATGCCCAACTGGGCCGAAGACATCGCGCCGGCCATGGCCCAGAACATCCGGCCGCCGTTGTCGACATGGGTCCAATACGCAATCAAGGCATCGCGCGTGGCCCGGGAGTTGAAGTTCTTGTAGTTCTTGAGCACGAACTCGAGGATGGGGGTCGACATAAAACACCCGAGGGTAGCACCAAGCGGAAAGGGCCGTTGCAATCCGGGGGCACAATACAAGGATGAGCGCGGTTGAGGAGTCGTACCGGACGGCACGCCGCGTCGCTCGTCTGGGAATCGGCGTCAGCGCGTTCCTGGCGCTCAGCAACATCATTGTCGGTCTCTGGGCGCATTCCACATCCGTGCTGGCGATGGGATTCGAATTCGCCGGGGATGTGCTGGCCTCGAGCATTGTCGTCATCGGCATGGGCGTGGCGGCCCGGCCGGCCGACGATGACCATCCGTATGGGCATGGGCGTTTTGAAACGTTGTCGGCCTTCCTGGTGGGCGTGATCCTCGCAGCCGGCGGCGTGATGATTTGTTACCAGTCGCTTCAGGCCATCGGCGCCAGCCATGTACCCCGGGTCGGAGCGCAGTTGTGGCGCTGCTGGTTGCCATCGTTCTTCGTGCTGTCATGTCTTCATGGAAGTTCAGGGTCGGACGCAAGATCCGGAGTTCGGCCCTGGTCGCAGACGCCTGGAACGATGCCGTGGACATCCTGTCGGCCGTGGCGGCTCTGACGGCCGTTGGCCTGGCGATGTACGACCCGGGCCGGTTCCTTGTGGCCGATCACTATGGCGGATTCGTCGTCGGCATCGTGGTGGTCATCACCGGCCTGCGGGTGGTGAAGGGTGCGTCCAGCGAGCTTGTGGACACGATGCCGCCCCAGGAACTGACGGCTGAAGTGATCGCGGTGGCCAAGACGGTGCCTGGTGTGCAAGGCGTCGACAAGATGTTTGCGCGCAAGACCGGACTGCAATATCACATCGACTTGCATATCGAGGTGGACCCGTTGATGACGGTGGCGGCGTCACACGCCGTTGGCGGGCACGTGCGAGCCACCCTCAAGCGGGATTTGCCGTGGGTGGCGGATGTGCTGGTTCACGTTGAACCGTCCAGCGACTGAGCGACGAGCCCACAGTCACGTGGCGCCCACCCTCGGCGCTGTCGCGATGCACGTAGCCGAGCGCCACCACCCGACCGGTGGCTGGTCCAGGCGCTGCACTCGTCACTGCCCCAACCTCGCGGCCCTGATCGAACACCGGAGTGCCGGCATCGGGAACATCCGTCACGTCCGGGTCCGCCAGAAGTTGGACCAGGAGCTTTGCCACGCGTCCACCGCCACGGTGCAGGATGCGAATGATGACCTCCTGGCCTACGTAACAGCCCTTGGTGGTGCTGATGGCGCGGTCGAGAAGGCCGGCCTCAAGCGGGATCGTGTCCGTTGTCATGTCGACACCGAATAGTGGATGCCCGGCCTCGATCCTGAGAGCGTCGAAGATGGTGCCCTGCCCCGCCGTACCGGCGGGTTGCACGTCAACGGCGCCTGCGGCAGTCACTGCGGCCACAGCCGAGTCCCATCGAAGCGTGGGCATCCAGATTTCAAAGTTCGGGAGCGTCACGTCTTCTGTACGGATGACCGTAAGGCCGTCATGCGCGACATGGTCGAGAATCGAGAGTTCCGCAATTCGGGCAGCAGGAATGCCGGTGGCATCGGCCACCACCTGCGCCGCGCGGCCGCCGAATACGCTGAGAGCGCGTGTGTCGCCGGTGTCGTCAACCACCGCGACCTTCTCGGCGAAGATCAGGTGATCGAAGCGGACGGCCAGGCTTGAGGCAAGGCCCGCCGGGACCTCGGCGAGGACACCCTCGGCGACACGTAACAGGCGCATGTCGGTGACCATTCGCCCCTGCGCCGTGAGCCAGGCGGCGTAAACGCCCCGGCCAACAGGCAGGCTTGCGACGTCATTAGTAACTAGAGCGTGCAGGAATGATGCCGCGTCCGGGCCATCGAATCGCAGACGGCCTCGAGCGCTGACGTCGAGCCATCCGGCGCCTGTCGCGATGGTGCGATACTGGGGAGTCATGAAGCAGTGGTTCAGGCATCTTAGCGTTGGGCTTGTGGCGTTCACAATGTGGAGCGCCGTGCCGGCCCGACAATCCGTGGAGGCCGGACAAGAAGACCAGACCGGCGGGGCCGAGTTCACAGTGTTTCTGCGCGGCCAGCGCATCGGCTCGGAGGAAGTCACGGTCACGCGGCCTTCAGGCGGCTGGGTGGTGACCGCCACGGGGCGCACCGGACCGCCTCTTGAATTCAGCTTTGACAAGTTCGTGGCGCGCTACGGCGCCGACTGGCAGACGCAGTCGCTTGAAGTCTCGGGCCAGATGCGCGGCCAGGGCCTGTTGCTGAATACGTCATTCAGCGGCGGAACGGCCACGTCGGACGTGGTGCAGGCGGGCAAACAGGCGCGGCTCTCACACAAGGTGTCGTCGGACACGATTGCGCTGCCAAACAACTTCTACGGCGCCTACGAAGTGCTGGCGCTGCGGTTGCACACGGCGCAACCGGGTTCGACCTTTCCGATTTATGTAGCGCCCCAGGCCGAGGTGCAGGCCACGGTGACGAAGATCACGCAGCGCCGGATGGAGACGTCGACCACGAAATACGAACTGCGGCAGTTCGACGTGTCGTTCCAGAATCCAGGCGGCGCACTGCAGGTGGAAGTCTGGGTGGACTCACGCGGACGGCTGGCCAGATTGGCCATTCCTGTGGCCTCGCTGGCCGTGGTGCGTGACGACCTGTCGGGTGTGATGTCGCGGCTTGATTCGTTCAGCCATCCGCGCGACGAAGCGGCGTTCATCCCCGCCAACGGCTTCAGCCTGGCGGCGTCGTTTACGAAACCCGAAGGCGTCGCCAAACCGCCAGTCGTGATTCTCGTGTCGGGTTCCGGCCCGCAGGACCGCGACGAAACCGTGTTCGGCATTCCCATCCTCGGCCAGGGGCGGGGCGATTGTCGGATGCCGGGTTCTTCGTGGTGCGTTACGACAAACGCGGCGTGGGCCAGAGCGGCGGTCGTATTGAGAGCACCTCGATCGAAGCGTATGCCGAGGACCTGCGCGGAGTGGTCAACTGGGTTCGCAAGCGCAAGGACGTGGATACCGATCGGGTGGCGGTGGTCGGACACTCAGAAGGCGGAAGCGTGGCGCTGCTGGTGGGCAGTCAGATGCGCGGACAGGTTCGCGCGCTGGGGTTGCTTGCGGCGCCGGGACAAACCGGGCGCGAGATCACACTCATGCAGCAGCGCCGTGCGCTGGACAAACTGCAGGAACCTGAAAGTGCGAAACAAGAGAAGATCGCGCTGCAGAACAAGATCATGGACGCTGTCATTTCCGGCACGGGCTGGCAATCGGTGCCGCCGGAACTTCGACGACAGTCAGACACGGCGTGGTTCCGGAGTTGGCTGCTGTTTGATCCCGCCCAGGTGGTGCGACGGACCAATCAGCCGATCCTGCTGCTGCAGGGGCTCGCTCGACACGCAGGTGCCGCCCGATCAGGCAGACAAACTTGAGGCGCTGGCAAACGCCCGGCGCGCAGGTCCTCGGCCGTCGCTCGCAAGGTGGTGGTGCCGGGTGTGAATCCCCTTCTGGTGCCCGCCCGAACGGGCGAAGTTGAGGAATATTCGTCGTTACCGGTCAGAACCGTGTCGCCGGAAATCACCGACGCGCTGATCTCGTGGCTGAAAGAGGTCCTGCCAGTAAAGCGCTAGATTCCAAGTTTCGTTCTACACTCTAGCGCCATGGCTGGCTGGATTCTCCAAAGTAACGACGAAACGCCGCGACTGCTGCGGCTCACCCCTGGCACCGCGCGCACGATCGGCCGAGGCGCCCACGCAGACTTTGTGTTCGAGGCGCCACTCGTTTCCCGGGTGCACTGCCGCCTCACGGCCGACGCGTCCGGACAACTGGTGATGGAAGACCTCGGCAGCACCAACGGCACATCCGTCAACGGCACTCCGACGGCCCGCGCCGTCCTCCGCCCCGACGACGTCCTCGGTGTCGGCCGCGTGTCATTTACGGTGACAGAGGGCTGATAAGGGGACGGGTGTCGATCTGTGGAAAACTCGCGCCCGAAAACGACCTCTGAGGTCGTTTATTTTCCCCCTCTGAAAAAATAAACGACCTCAGAGGTCGTTTTTGCCTGCGGAGTTTTCCACAGATCGACACCCGTCCCCCTATTGCAGAAACGGATTGTGGCGCCGTTCCTCCCCAATCGTCGTGTCGGGGCCGTGGCCCGAGTGCACGAGCGTCGTGTCTGGATAAATGAAAAGCTCGCTGCGGATTGACGCGAGCAGCGTGTCCAAATCACCGCCGGGCAGGTCCGTCCGGCCGATCGACCCCGCAAACAGCGTGTCGCCCACAAACAGCTCCCGGCCGTCCTGGCCGGCCTTGCTAATCGCCAGGCACACACCTCCCGGGCAGTGCCGCGGGTGTGTCTGATGTCCACCACGTAGTCGCCAAAGGCCAGCGATTCGCCTTCCACGTAAAAGCGGTCAGGTTTGGGCTGTGGGTTCACATGCAACCCGAACATCCGTCCCTGCTCGGCCGCCCGCTCATAGAGGAACAGGTCGTCGCTGTGCAACCACACCGGCACGCCCAGCGCGGTCTTCGCGGCACCGACGCCGGTGACGTGGTCAAGATGCGCATGCGTGAGCAAAATCATCGTGACCGACACCGCCTCCCGCTTCACCACCGCCAGCTGCTCTGCCACGTCGTCGCCAGGGTCGATGACGATGGCCTGGCGGGTGCGTTCGCAGGCCACAACGTAGCCGTTTTTGTAGAAGGGGGGCGCCGAGGTTGTCCACACATGCATAATCGATGACCGATGTCCCATTATCCCGGAGTCCGCGTTCCCACACGAGCCGATGTCGAGGCGGCGGCTCGGCGCCTGGCGGGCATCCGCATGAGCGGGCGGGCCGCGTCTGCCGAACGCCGATGCTCAAGTCGGCGTGGCTGTCGGAGCGGGCGAAGGCGGACGTGTGGCTCAAGATCGAATCTGTTCAGCCGGGCGCGTCGTTCAAGATTCGTGGCGCGCTCAACGCACTGCAGGTGCTTCACTCCGAGCGACCGGATGTCACAACGGTCGTGACTGCGTCGGCGGGCAATCATGGCACGGCAATGGCCATTGCGGCGCGGCACTTTGGGTTGCGCCTCCGCGTGCATCTCTCCGTCAGTGCACCGGATGCCAAGCGCACGGCTCTGCTGGCACAAGGCGCCGAGTTAGTGGAGGCCGCTAATTATGACGAGGCCGAGGCGGGGGCTCGCGCGGACGCGGCCGGGAGCGGTGCACCCTACATTTCGCCCTACAACCACCCTGATGTGATCGCGGGTGCGGGCACCGTCGCACTTGAAATGCTTGAGGATGAACCAGCGCTTACGGCCATCGTTGTGCCGCTTGGCGGCGGAGGCCTGCTGGCGGGGGCTGCGCTCGTCGCACGCGGTCACAGCAGCGACGTTCGGGTGATCGGCGCCGAGGCCGAGAGGTCGCCCGTTTTCACTGCGGCGCTCGCGACCGGTGAGATCACGACGGTCACAGTGGAACCCACTCTGGCCGACGGCCTTGCAGGCAACCTTGAGCCGGCAAGCCAGACGTTTGATCTTGTGCGCGATCTGGTGGATGCCGTGGCGCTCGTTGCCGAGTCGTCGATCGAGACGGCGATGCGAAGCCTGATCTACCGCGAGCGGCTGGTGTCTGAAGGCGCGGGAGCCACGGCGGTTGCGGCGCTGCTGCAGGGCGGCCTCGACCTCGGCGCCGGTCCCGTCGGCGTCATGCTGACGGGCCGGAACGTGGATGAAGCCGTGCTCAGGCGGATTCTTTAGCATGCGCCGGCGGCCACCATGCGCGCGCTGATCGCTCTCATTCGAGAGAATCGCAATTTCCGCCTGCTGTGGTTCGGACAAATCGTCAGCCAACTCGGCGACTGGTTCAACGTTGTCGCCCTCTACGCACTGCTGTTTGAACTGACGGGATCGGCTACGGCCGTGGCCGGCATGATGGTGATGCAGCTGCTGCCGGTCGCGATTGTCGGGCCCGTGTCCGGGGTGATCGTGGACCGCTTCGATCGGCGCCGGATCATGATTGCCGCCGACATCATCAGAGGAGCGGCCGTGCTCGGCCTGATCCTGGTCCGGTCTTCCGACACTGTGTGGCTCGCGTATGTCGTGACGGGCGTGATGGTGGCGTGTTCGGGTTTCTTCGAGCCGGCGCGCTCGGCCACCGTGCCGTCGATCGTGCCGCGCGAGCAGCTCGTAGCCGCCAACGCCATCTCGACGGGTACGTGGTCGGCGATGCTGGCGATCGGCGCGTCGCTCGGCGGCGGCGTCACGGTGGTACTGGGCCGCGACGCGGCATTTGTCATCAATGCGCTGTCATTTTTCACATCGGCCGTGTTCCTGTGGCGCATGCGTGTGCCCGCGAGGGACGCGGCTCAGCGCGCAGCGATGGGCCTTCAAGGAGTTCTGGATGGCCTCTCCTACATGCGGCGGCATAGCGACGTGGCACGAATCGCGCTGATCAAGGGCGGATGGGCCATTGTCGGTGGCGCACTCCTGCTTCTCACGGTGTTCGGCGACCGGATCTTTCGCATCGGCGACTCGAGCGACGCGGGCATCGGCATTCTTTTCGCTGCGCGAGGCATTGGCGCGTTTGCCGGCTCGCTCATCATCAGTCTCATTGCGGCGAGGAAGGGCAATCTGGTCCGCCTGATTGCTCCCGCCTATTTCGTGGCGGGCGCCTGTTACACAGCGCTGGCGATTGTGCCGACGATCTGGTTCGCTGCGGCAGTAGTGATCGCCGCGCATGTGTTCGGGTCGATGTTATGGGTGGCGAGCAACGTCCTGCTGCAGATGCGGGTGCCCGATCAGTTTCGCGGCCGCGTCTTCTCGGCTGAACTCATCGTGATGGCCCTGGTGCAGTCGGCGGTGGCCTACTCGACGGCCGTGGCGCTCGACCTGTGGCACGTCGATCCCCGGTTGCTGGCCGCCCTCGTCGGCCTGGGCCTCTGGGTGCCCGCAGTCATCTGGGCGCTCGCCCCACAACCTTCCCATCGCTAGGGGGACGGGTCTGTTTTCCACAGAAACGCGCGAAATGGGGACAGGCCTCGGGGTGCCTTACGACGAGGCCTGTCCCCATTTCCAGCGTTTCTGTGGAAAACAGACCCGTCCCCCTATTGGGTCCTGGCCGGGCGAATCTCGACCTTGCTGGGCAGACTGCGCGAGGGATGGCGCAGCAGGTCCATCACCACCTCGGCAATATCGGCAGGTGTGAGTTTCCACGACTCGTCTTCGTGTTTCCCCGACGGACCTGAGAAGTCGGTGGCCACCGAGCCAGGCATCACCACGCTCACGCGAATGTTGTCGTTCCTGACCTCGAGCATCAGCGCCTCACTGAACGCCACCAGGCCGGCTTTCGAGGCGCAGTACGCCGACGCATTCGCGAAGTAGTTGCGGCCGGCGAGGCTCGCAATGTTGATGATCCATCCGCCGCGGGCTTGCCTCAACGCGGGGATCGCGGCTCTGGAACAGTAAAACACCCCCGTCAGGTTCGTCTCAATAACACGCGCCCAGTCATCGTCGGTCGTCTGCTCCACTGCGGTGAAGAGGCCGACGCCGGCGTTATTGATGAGCGTGTTCAGTGACCCGAACCTGCTGACGGCTTCAGCAACCATCGCGTCAACCGCCGCGCGATCACGCACATCCACCGCCCGGCCGATCACGCGACTGCTGTCACCCGCGCCGGCTCCCAACTTCTCCACGGCGGCGGCCACGCTTGCGGCATCCCGGCCAGTGATCATCACTTTGCCGCCCGCCTTGAGCAACGCTTCTGCGATGCCGTATCCGATGCCCTTGGTTCCGCCGGTCACGATTGCAGTGTGCATAGGTCTACCATGGCAGGTGTGCCGACCTTTGTGAAGAGCAGCCTGATCGACGCACCTGTGTCAGCGGTGTTCGCCTTTCATGAGCGGGAGGACGCGCTGCCCCTGCTTTCTCCCGCGTTTCCGCCGGTGCGGGTCATCAGTCGCAGCGGAGGAATCCGAACCGGTGCGCGTGTGGTCATCAAGATCGGCCCGATGACCTGGACGGCGCACCACACCGCGTTCGAACAGGACCGGCTCTTCGTGGATGAGCTGGTGACCGGCCCCTTCACCTCGTGGGTCCATCGCCACGAGTTCATGGAGGAGGGAGGACGGTGCCGGCTGACCGATCGCGTGACGTTCGCGCTGCCGGGAGGCGGCGTGGTGAACGCGCTCTTTGGCTGGACGGTCAAGGTCGGGTTGCGCCAGATGTTCAATCATCGCCACGTGGTGACGCGCCTGCACTGCGAACGCCAGGTGTTTGACGCCCGCTGACCGCATCCGGGCCAGGCGCCCTGAAGGTACGCCCTACATCCGACACCGCACGGAAGGCGAAAACGTACTAGCAGGGCCGTACGACGGCTTCTTCGACGAAACTGATGCGGTCGCGCCGCGGCATCTTGACCACGTCGGCGGGAGTGGTGATGACCGGGGTGGTCACGCAACCGGCCAGCGGCGAGTACGAGCGCACCGTCACCGTGGCGGCATCGCGTGTGGCAACAGCCGCCTCGATGGCGATGAAGTGCAGAGCCGGCTTCTGACCGGCCGCCGCGATGAGGACGACGTCACTGGTGAAGTCCACCACGGGGAGTGCAGGCACATAGATGGTGCGCAGCCAGATCGTGGCCCACGCCGCCTCCCAGTCCGCCTGTGTCCGGATGACGAGGCGACGCGGCGTATCGTAGCCGCTGAATCCGGGTTGCGTGATGCCCGTCAGGAGGAGCGGCTCCGGCGTGTCGGGGGCGGACGGGGAGTCACACGCCGCCAGCGCCACCAGGACTGCAGCGGCGCCGGCCCGCATCATCGAGGGGCATCGCATGATCTGATGGTAACGCCAACGACCCAGGCCGGCGCGTTCGCTGTGGTGTTGGCGCTGGCGTGCCTGATGCCGGTGTGCCAGCGCAGTTACTTCGAGAGCTCCAGGCGCACGGTCTCCTGAAGGAAGTTCGACAGCGGGCTGGAATAGCCCGTGTCAACCAACCCGCCTCTGCACCCCGAGCACGAGATGTTGAAGGTGGGAATCGTGATGCGCGTGCGGCGCTGGAAACGGTTCGCCTGCCATGGCGCCCGTGGAATTCCCTCGCACTGAGCAACCGGTGGCTGGGGCCTCGCCGGCGTTCTGGTTGAACGACACGAAAACGGCATAGCCCTGCCCATCGTTCCCGGAAGTGGCGCCACGGGCGGTGACCGTGACAGTCGCTGCGCCATTGGTCAGGGTCATCGGCCCCCGTGAGCCCGCCGGCGCTGGTCGTCACGTCCCACCGTAGCGAAAGGGTTCCCAGGCTCCCCGGCCGCGTCAACGTCCCCGTCCACACGCCGGCGGTCGGGCTGGTGCCGCCGGGGCCGGTCGGCGACGTGGGGCTGGAGCCCTCGCCGCCGCGGCAGCTCACGGACACAAGGCACGCGAGTAGCAAACACCGCGCGAAGAATTTGTTCACTGGCATCGGCTTGTACTCCCGGAAGCGGGGTTCCCGGTGTTGCTGCTTCCACTGAACGCGCCGCCCTGAATCGTGCCGGTGACACTCACGGTTGCCCCAACGGACTTTCCGGCCGTCGCGGTACCTGTCAGGGAGACCGCCGTGCCTGTCACCTGCCCCGCGAGTATTCCGACGGTATCAGGATCATCGGCGCTGATGATGAACGCACCGGACACGGCGCCGGACTGGTCGGACACGGCAAGGTTGAACACGCCGGTGACGACACCGGTGTCCGGCGGGGCGCCGAACACGTTGCCGCAATACACCGTCACCGTGCCGCCGGCAGTGCTGCGGCTTGAGAACGCGCCCGCCGCACCGCCCGGGCCGGTATAACTACCGCCGATGGTCGCACCGGCCGCCGCGCCGGTGAACGTATAACCGCCACCGCTCAGGCTGATCGCGCGCGTCGTTGTGTCGTAAGTGCCGGTCAGTTGTGTTGTGGCGCCTCCGGCGGGGCGGAAGCTGCCCGTCGCCGAGACGCTCGATTGCGCGTGGAGCGTGGCGACAAATGGCCACCGGAAGAACCGTGCAGACACAGCCGCGACCTGCGCCTGCACTGTGACCGTCAAGGTTCCGGTCTGGTTGTTCGCGCCGGCAATCGTGCCCTGGAAGGTGGTCGTAACCGGGGTGGGTGTCGTCGGCGTGGAACCGGAAGAATTGCCGCCGCAACTGGCCGCTAGAACCCAGGCACTGACCAGAAACGACCATTTTGTCGACATCCTCATGAAACCTCCTCTTGACTGCGTTACCGAGGGTGCAGCGTCGCTCAGCGGCCCGGACGAGCTCAACAAGCAAATGTGCGCATTAGCGCTCTTTTCGGAGAAGATGGGCCAACCATGGGTGCTGAATCCGCGGAAAGGCGGCTGGATTCCTGGAAGGCCGTTGCGGCGTACCTGGATCGCGACATCGCGACCGTTCGCCGCTGGGAAAAATCCCTCGGCCTGCCGGTGCGGCGGGTCAGTGGCTCCGGCCGGGGACATTCGGTCTTCGCCTTTACCGATGAGATCGACGAGTGGCTCAAGACCTCGTCCATGCTCGTTGTGCCGGACGCGGCGAGCCCTCCCCTGTCGCCGGTCACCGCAGGGCCGATGCCGCCCGAACGGGCCGGAGCGGCGAGCGTGGGGTGGCGTAGCCTGGTGGCCGGTGCCGCGCTGATCATCGCTGCGATTAGCGCGCCATGGGGCGTCGGCACACGCGCGATGGATGTGCGCGATCTGCGATTCAAGACATCGCCTGGCGGCGTCACGGCCCTCGATCGCGATGGACGGGAGCGATGGCACCATGCGTTTCCGCCGAGCGAGATGAGCGTCCTGCTCGACAGGGACGAACCGCTTCGCGTGGCTTCGGACGGCGACCCTGCCGTGTTTATCGCCACGTCGATGGCCAAGACTGGCGACGACACGGGCAAAGGCGGGCTCCTGACCTGGCTGGACGCGGTGAACGGCCGCGTCAGGCGATTGTTTTCCTTCGATGATGAGGTACGCGTCCAGGGTCGCAGTTACGGCGCGCCCTGGGTGATCACGAGTTATTCGATTGACAGCACCGCTAATTCGCGCCGGATTGCTGTTGCAGGCCACCATTGGACCTGGGACCCAGGGCTGGTGACGGTGCTCGATGAGAATTGGAACCGGCGGGGCACATTCGTCCACGCCGGCTGGATAGAAATTGTCCGCTGGCTCGGGTCCGATCGACTGCTGGTCGGCGGCTATTCGAATCCGCACGAAGGCGGCATGGTGGCCCTCCTCGACCCGTCCAAACTCGATGGTCAGGGCCCCGAGCCGCCCGGCACCCCGTCACATTGCGAGAGCTGCGGTCCGGTGGCTGCGCTGCGCATGGCCGTCATGCCGCGGACTGAAGTGAACCTCGCCACAAAATCCCGCTTCAACCGGGCTGTGGTGGAACTCACGCCGGACCGGATCATTGTCAGCACGGCGGAGACCGAGGCGCCTGACGATGGGATTCACGGCGCGATCGGCGCCATCTACGAATTCTCACGGTCGCTGGATCTGCTCAGCGCGAAATTCAACGACCAATATTGGGCCGTGCATCGGACGCTTGAGGAACAAGGCCGGCTCGATCACACGCGCGAGCAGTGCCCCGATCGCAACGGCCCGCGCCACATCCGGGCCTGGGAGCCCGCAACCGGGTGGCGGACTCAACCGACGCGCTAGAGCGGATTCAATTTACGAACAACGTCGCCGGTTCGAACTCGTCCAGGCCGAATCACCTTCGCGTTCACGCCGCGCAGGCCCAGGAGCCGGCCCTCAGGCGAGTTGACGAACTTCAGCGCGTCAACGCCGAAGCGCGCGGCGAACTTATCGCACCCCCTGTGGGGCTGCGGGGTGATCTCTATGGTCGCATTGCCGATCGACAGGCGGGTGCCCGGCGGCACGTTAGCCTGGCTCAAATCGAGATCAACGAAGAGTTGATCGCCGGCGAGTGGCCACCGCTTGATCCTTCCGGCGATCGCTTCGATCACGCGGACATTCATCAGGTTGAGCTGCATGTCCGGGTGCGGCGACCCGTCGGGCGTGCGTGAACTGCTCCGCCTGTTCCACGTGTCGCCGGCCAGTCCCTCCGCCAGATTCAGCTCACCTTCAGGAAGCACTTCGCGCGCGTCAACCTGGGGCCGCCGGACGATCAACGCAAGCGTGCCCTCGATCTTGGGTGACTGCTGAATGTGCGGCAGTTGTCGCGACAGGGTTTCAAGGGTCTGTGGTTCCGGGTAGTCGGTGATGGCACAGGTCACGACGAGGCGCTCGTGGGAAAGGGGTCTGTTGCCGCGAGGATCCACGCCTGCGGATGGTGCGTGAAGCCGATGCGCGGGTAGTAGTCAACGGCGGCTGGAGCCGCGAGCAGGATCAACTTCGACTTCGGCCCCATGGCGGCGCGCGTCCTTTCGATGAGGCCGATGCCGATGCCCTGGCGCTGCCACCGTTCGTGCACCGCGAGGTCCGACAGATAGCCGACGTAGACGAAGTCGGTCAACGTGCGGGAGATGCCGACGAGTGCATCGCCGTCCCACGCCGTCACCACAAGGTTGGCGTTCTGCATCATCGCTTCAAGGGTACCGGGATCATCAATCGGCCGCCGTGCACCAAGCGTGGATGCTTCATACAACGCTTTCACGACGCCTACGGGAATGTTGTTGCCAACGCGATATGTGATCATGAAAACACCAGTTTCGCACCTGCGATGAGCAGTACAAGCCCGAGCAACCGCCGGAACGCGGGCGTGCCGATCCGGCGGCTGCCGAGTTCCGCCCCAATCAGCCCGCCGACAAACGCTGCACAGCCCCAAAGCGGCAACTGTGGAGGCAGGTTGCCCAGACTCGCCGGATTGCCCGCGAGTCCCGCAACGGAGTTCACCAGAATGAAAGCCGCCGAGACGCCGCCCGTCTCACGGATTTGCGCCCAGCCCATGAACAGCAGGAGTGGACTCAGGAAAATTCCTCCGCCGGTGCCCGTCAGCCCGGCGAGCAGGCCGATAGCCGATCCGGACAATACCGCCACCACCTTCGGTGGCGCATGGGTTGCGACCAGGCGGATATCCAGCCACAAGCGCAGCGCGGCGGTCCAAAGCACGAGTCCCACCAGAGTGCGGTACCAGTGGCCCGGCAATGTGATGGCGCCACCAATGTAGGCCAGCGGGATCGAGCCGAGGGCGAACGGCCAGAACAATTGCCACGAGAAGAATCCCGCGCGGGAGAACCGAATCGTCGCGATAGACGCAACAAGCAGATTAAGCACCAGGGCTGTGGGCCGCATCATCGGCGTCGCCATCCCGACGAACGCCATCGCCGCCAGATAGCCGGACGCGCCGGCATGGCCGACTGACGAATAGAGCACCGCCGCCACAAAGAACGCTATGGCGAGCCATGTGGTTGAGTGTTCCAGCACGCGGCTATTCTAGCGGGTGCTCCTGTGCTTTGTGCTGGGTGCTGGGGTGCTGGGGTGCTGGGGTGCTGCTGGCGGCTAGAATAGAGGCGCGATGCCGACTGTTGCCATCCTCGGAGCCGGACCGATCGGCGCGAGTATTGCGCAGACACTTGCGCGCCGCGCTCGCGTGCGGGATATCTGCCTGATCGATGCTGCGGCTTCCGTGGCTGCCGGCAAGGCGCTCGACATCAGGCAATCCGGCCCGGTTGAGGGCTACGACACTCGTGTCTCTGGTGAGGGCGACGTGCTTGCCGCCGCCGGTGCCAGCATCATCGTCATCACCGACAGCCATGAATCTGGTGAATGGGAAGGTGATCGCGGGCTGGCGCTGGTGCGCCAGCTTGTGAACGCCGGCGCGACGGCGCCGTTTGTGTTCGCCGGCCCCAAACAGACATGGCTGATGGAAGCAGTTGCTCGGGAACTTGGCGTGCCCGCCGACCGCATCATTGGCACGGCGGCCGCCGCGCTTGCGGGTGCCGCGCGCGCACTGGTGGCCCTCGAAGTAAACGGGTCCGGCGCGGACGTGTCCCTTGTTGTGGCCGGACGTCCGCCCGCGTTTGTCATCGCGTGGTCCAGCGCCACCATCGGCGGCACCCTCATCACCGACCGTGTGCCTGCTCATCGGCTGGTGGCGATTTCACAGCAGGTCAGAGGCCTGTGGCCGACGGGTCCCTACGCGATTGCCGCAGCGACCGCGCCCGTTGTGGAGGGCCTCCTCTCTGGCACCCGCGCACAGATTCCGGCGGTGACGATCGTTGACCAGGAGTTTGGTGTCCGCAGCGGCGCTGCCCTGCTCCCCGTATCGCTGGGCAACGGCCGTGTGCTGGCACATCACAGCCCCTCGTTCAGTCCCCAGGAGCGCGTGGAGTTCATGAACGCGTTGACGCGCGGGTAAAGGCGACGTCGAACGCCCGCGTTATCGCGTCCTCGATCTCGGGCATTGGCACGAGACGGCCCAGTTCCGTTTCCACCGACGTCACGCCACGATCCGCGATGCCGCAGGGAACGATGAGCTGAAAGTGGCGCAGGTCGGTGGCCACGTTGAGCGCAAAACCGTGACTCGTAATCCAGCGGCTGATTCGAACGCCGATGGCGGCGATCTTCCGCTCCTGTCCCTCAGGCCCCACCCACACTCCGGACAGGCCTTTCACGCGTACACCCTCGATGCTGAACTCTCGAAGCGCGAGGATCAACACTTCTTCCAGATCGCGCACGTACTTGTGCACGTCGCACCGATCGGGTTTCAGGTCGAAGATGGGATACCCGACGAGCTGCCCGGGGCCGTGATACGTCACGTCTCCGCCGCGGCCTGTCTCGTGAACCGTCACGCCCTGACGCCTGAGTTCCTCATCTGACGCAACGATGTGCTTGGGACCAAGGCGCGTCTTCACGCCGAGGGTAATCACGGGCGGATGTTCGAGCAGCAGCAACGTGTCGCCGATGCGCCCCGCGCGCCGGTCTTCAACCAACACCGCCTGCAGATCGAGGCCGGCCTGGTAGTCGACACGGCCGAGGCGGCGGACGGAGATGTCAGTCATTGGCAATTGGCGCAGCGCAATTCTCGGCCTTGAGGAGCAGGCCGAGCTACGTTGGACCCCGGACCCTAGACCCTGGACCCTGGACCTCTGGACCCTAGACCCATCCCTCGTCGAAGTTCTGAAGCCGCTCTTTGAGCGCCTGCAGGAAACGGCCGGCGTCTGCGCCATCAATCAGGCGGTGGTCGTAGCCCAGCGTCAAGTAACACATCGGGCGAATGGCGATCATGTCGTCGATTACGACGACGCGCTTGTCCACACTGCCCACTCCGAGAATGGCCACCTGGGGCTGGCTGATGATCGGCAAGCCGAACACCGCACCGAAGATGCCCGGGTTGGTGATCGTGAATGTGCCGCCCTGCACCTCGTCTGCCTTCAGTTGCTTGGTGCGCGCGCGGCCTGACAGGTCCTGGATCGCGCGGCAAATGCCGAGCATGTTCCGTTCGTCGGCGTTCTTGATCACCGGCACGATCAGTCCCTGATCGAGCGCCACGGCAATACCGAGGTTGATGTCGCGCTTGTAGATGATGTTCTCGCCATCGATCGACGCATTGGAGAACGGGAACTGCCGGATGGTGTCTACCGTGGCCTTGGCGATGAAGGCCGTGTAGGTCAACTTCGCCCCGGCCGCTTCGTATTCGGCCTTCTTCTTCAGGCGAATCTCGTCGATGCGGCCGAAGTCCACCTCGTACGCCGAGTACACGTGTGGCGACGTGCGAAGGCTCGACACCATGTGCTCGCCGATCTTCTTGCGCATGATGCCCATCGGTTCGATGCGCACGTTCTCCCCAGGGGCGAACGGAGACTTCGCTGCCGGAGCCTGTGCCTGAGCGGCCGGCATCGACGTCGGCGCTGCCTTTGCCGTCACTGGCGCAACGTCCACAACTGCGGGTGCGGCCATCGTGGCCGCTCCACTCTCGACGAAGTCGAGGATGTCCTTCTTCGTCACACGGCCCGAAATGCCGGAACCATTGAGCTGCCGGATGTCGATGCCGTGTTCTTTCGCGATGTTCCGCACAACGGGCGACGACTTCGTACGCAGACGGGCTTCGAGTTCGTTCGCGTACTCGACGGGCGCAACCACCGCCGCGGGCGCCGCGGCCACAGGTGCTGCGGCCGCAACTGCGGCTGGCGCGCTGGCGCCGTTCGGGGCGACGGCTGCGGCTACCGGCGCAGGCGCCGCTGCGGCCTTCTCGCCTGCCGCGCCAATCCGCGCCACGACGCTGTTGACCGGCACGGTCTCGCCTTCCTTGACCATGATCTCGAGCAGCACGCCGGCGCCGGGCGACGGAATCTCGGCATCCACCTTGTCGGTGGAGATCTCAAACAGCGGCTCATCGCGATCGATCGCGTCGCCGACCTTCTTGATCCAGCGGACGATGGTGCCTTCCGCAATCGATTCGCCCATCTGGGGCATTACTACTTCAGTTGCCATTCTCTTCCCCTTGATCTCGGCCTTGAGGAACAGGCCGAGCTACGTTTCAATTCACTGCCAGGCCGCGCTACGTTCACCGGAGACCCTGGGACTCCGGGACCCCAGGACCCCGACTACGAATGTATCGCCGCTCCGTGGACCGCGTGTGCGGCCTCGCCCACCGCTTCGGACATGGTGGGATGCGCGTGAATGGTGCGGATAAGTTCTTCCACCGTGCACTCAAGCCGCAGCGCCACTCCGGCTTCGGCCACCAGTTCGGTGGCCCGTGGGCCAATCATGTGCACACCCAGGATCTCGTCGTATTTCTTCTCGGCCACGATCTTCACGAAGCCTTCGGTCTCGTTCGCAATCTTCGCGCGCCCAAGCACGCCGAAGGGGAAGACGCCGACGCGCACATCGAACCCGCGCGCGATGGCTTCCTGCTCGGTCAGGCCGATGCTGCCGATCTCGGGATCGCAGTAGGTGCAGCCGGGCACCTGATCGTAGTTGAGGGGCTTCACCTCCATGCCCGCCAGGCGCTCGGCCAGCAGGATGCCCTCCGCCGACGACAGGTGCGCCAACTGGGGATGGGCGCCATTGCCCATCGTGATGACATCACCCACCGCCGAAATGCCCGGCACGTTCGTGCGGAACAGTGAATCAACCTTGATGTAGCCGCGTTCCATCTCAAGGCCCAGCTCTTCGGCGCCCAGGCCATCGGTCACTGGACCACGGCCCGTGGCCACCAGCAGCTTCGACACCGTGATCGTCTCTGTCTTGCCGTCGGCGCCCTGCATGTCGATGGTCACGTTGCCGTCTTTGACCATCGCGCCGGTCACCTTGGTCGCCGTCTTCACGGCGATACCGCGTTTCTTGAACGCCTTCTCAAGCTCCGCCGACACGGCTTCGTCTTCGTTGGGCACCAATCGCGGCAGCAATTCGATCACGGTGACGGCGCTCCCGAACCGACGGTAAATCGACGCAAACTCCACGCCCACCGCGCCGCTCCCCATGATGGCCAGGGAGGCAGGCACTTCGTTCAGTGCAATCGCGTGATCGCTCGTGATGATGTGGTTGTGATCAATGTCGATCCCGGGAACGCTGCGCGCGTACGACCCGGTGGCGACGATGATCTCTTTGGCGTGCAGAGTTTGCGGGGCGGCTTCTGGCGAGGTGACGTTGACCTGACCGCCACCGGCCAGCCGCGCACTGCCTTTGATCCAGTCGATTTTGTTTTTCTTGAAGAGAAACTCAATGCCCTTGGTGAGACCCGTGACCACCTTGATGCGGCGCGCGTTCACGCGAGCCATATCGATGGAGGGTTTCACGTCGCCCAGCACGATGCCCCACTCCTTCGCGTCCTGCGCAATCTTCAGGGCGTGGGCGTTTTCGAGTAAGGCCTTTGTTGGAATGCAGCCCCAGTTGAGGCAAGTGCCGCCCAGGGTGGGCTGACGCTCGACCACGGCGGTCTTGAGGCCCAGCTGCGATGCGCGAATGGCGGCCACATACCCGCCCGTGCCCGCGCCAATGACCACTACGTCGTATTCGTGTACCACAGCTGTCACGTTAACAAAAAAAGACACCCGTGGGCCAGCGTGACGCCAGACCACGGGTGTCAAACTTGTCGGCCGGAAGCGGCGGCCGTGCGAGCGAGTGCGAAGCCTACTTGCGCGGAAGGACGGCGTCCTTCAGCTGCTTGGCGATTCGGGCCTTGACCACGGTCTTGGCCGGAATCTTGATCGTCTCACCGGTGGCCGGGTTGCGCCCGTCTCGCGCCAGGCGATGCTGCACGACCAGCTTGCACATGCCGGGAACCGAAAACTCGCCTGTCCGCTTGAGTTCCTTCTCGGACAACACCAGCAACTCGTCAAAAAGGTCTCGCACCACAGTGCGCTTCAAGTCGAACTTGTCAGCGAAGTGAGCGAACAACTCCATCTTCCCCATGCGCCTGGCGTCTGCCATCGGTGTCTCCATTCCTGAATCGTCCGTCAATTCGGTTGCGTGCTCGCGTGTGGCGGCCGGTATCGTAGCCCCGCCCCCCCGGTCAGTGTCAATCCTGACTCGCCACGTCCCGGGTCCCACGTCCTGCCATCTACAATATCAGCATGGCCGCACCGCTCGACACATTCCCGAACCCCCGCCCCGACCGCGACTACGATATCGACATCCGGTGCCCGGAGTTCACCTCCATGTGCCCGAAGACGGGCCTGCCCGACTTTGGCGAGATCCGCATCCAGTACATACCGGACCAGACCTGCCTGGAACTCAAGGCCCTGAAGTACTACCTGCTCGACTATCGCAACCAGGGCATCTTCTACGAGGCGGCCACCAACAAGATCCTGGACGACCTGGTGCAGGCCTGCCAGCCCAGGCGTATGACCGTGACCGGCGCGTTCACCGCGCGCGGCGGCATCACCACCACAGTGGTGGCCACGCACCCGTAGCCTATTGGCGCGGCTCTAAGCCACGCCCTCCAAGAAGTGGCCCTTCCCTTGCTTTCCTAGAGGCGCGCAGGCGCCACGTAGCCCGTGCCAACGGGTCAAAGTGGCAAATTCTGCAATGTCGAGCGCCTCGGGGAGTGGCAGAAGGTGCGAGGCCTGCCTGTACAAGGCGATCTGATCTGGATCCGACAACAGCGCTGGCGCGTCCAGGCCACCCACACGGGAGCCGGCCTGACGCGTGTGGTGGTGGACGATGGGCGCGCTACGCGTCCGCGGACCTTCCTGCTGCCCGTCGAGCCGTGGACCAGCGACCAGCCGGGGCGCACTCGGGGCGTCTCACGCCAGCGTGCGCTCGCCTGGCTTGCGGCGTGTTCGGCCCGCGCGTGCGCCGCGTCCACGCCCACATCAATCGTCCACGCGCGCACCACCCTCTTCGCGTATCAACTTGAGCCCGCGCTGGCAGTGCTCGCGGGCGCACGGCGAGTGCTCATCGCGGATGGCGTGGGCCTGGGGAAAACCGTGCAGGCTGCGCTCATCGTGGCCGAAACGCTGCGGCGCGAGGCAGACGCGCGAGTGCTTGTGCTGGTGCCGCCGCCGCTCATGGCGCAGTGGGCAGACGAGTTGGAGACGCGCTTCGGTGTGCCCGTGTTTGCGGCAGACGCCGCGTCGTTCGCTCGGCTTCGGGCCGACCGCCCATACCTGAGCAATCCCTGGGAAAGTGCAGGCGTGTGGCTGGTCTCGCCTGATTACCTGAAACAGCCACACATTCTCGAGACCCTGCCGCGCCGCGGATTTGACGCGGTGGTGATTGACGAGGCCCACGCCATGGCCGGCGACTCACAGCGCCGCTGGGCGATCGACACGATCGCACGTTCGGCCCGGCGCGTCATTTTGCTCACCGCCACGCCGCACGACGGCGATGACACGCGGTTCCGCCGCTTGATCGATCTGGGCGCCACTGGTGCGAAGGCCGACGCACTCGTGATCTTCCGCCGCGCCGGCGCGCGACCGTCTCGTCGCACACGGCGTGTGGATGTCAACGCCGGACCGGGCCTGTCGCAGGTCCTTGATGCCATCGATGCGTTTGAACGCACCGCGCAGCCGTCATCACCGTGCGAAGGTCTGCGCCTGATTTGTGGCGTGTTCCGAAAGCGCGCGCTGTCATCGCTGGCTGCGTTTCATGCCTCCCTTGAGCGACGCCTCGCGTTGGTCACCAGCGCCGAAGCGGGAGCGGCCGGCTCCGACTGGGTGCAGCTCGAGTTCTTCGGCACGGACCTCGTTCCCGGCGACGAGTGGGCGGTGCTCGCCGGCGACGCAGGCCTGTCGGCCGCGCAAGAGCGCACATGGCTGTTGCGGCTTCAGGGTGTGTCCGCGCGCGCCATGGCCTCTGGGCGTGGCGACCCGAAATTGACGCGCTTGCGCGATCTCCTGCGACGGTCGGACGAACCCGCGGTCGTCTTCACTGAATACCGCGACACGTTGCAGGCGGTGGCCGGTGCGCATTGACCGACCTGCGGCACCTGGTGGTCTTGCACGGCGGCTTGTCAGGCACCGCGCAGCGCCATGCCCTGCGCGAATTCCTGGAGGGTCGCGCCAACACCTTGCTGGCGACTGACGTGGCGAGTCAGGGTCTCAACCTGCAACACCGCGCGCGATGGGTGGTCAACGTGGACGTGCCGTGGACACCCATGCGACTGGAGCAGCGGGTGGGCCGCGTTGACCGCATCGGTCAATCGCGGTCCGTGCACGTGACGATGCTCGGCGTCCGCCATGAGGCAGACAACGCGCTCCGGGCGCGGGTGGCGGCGCGGCAGCACCTCTGTGCCGCCGCGCCGCTGCCCTCATGCACGCGCTGGACGCGCGCGGCGGTCAGTCTCGCGCGCTGGTTCACGCGCCAGCGGGCGCTGGCCGCCCACTGGCGCGGCCCGGACCCGGCGGCCGTGCCGCGCGCCGTGGTGCCGCTCGCATTGATGCGGCGCGTGATTGCCGCGCCGGGCGCCGCGCCACTCGCGCCCGCCATCACCATCGTCGAAATCCCGCTGGTGAGCGGCGCGGGCGATGTGGTGGAGCGGCACCTGGGGTTGGCGACCGGCGCGGATGGGCCGAACCCGGCGCTGGTGCGCCGTGCGCGGGCGCTCAGCGCCCGCGCGCGGCGCCGCCGGCGCCGGCTCGCGGCCGCGCTCGCGGAGGACGTCCCGGCTGCACCACAGCAGCCGGGACTGTTTGACGCGCGCGCGCTGACAGCAGCCGCGCCTGGCGACAGCGCCGCAGCGTACGGGCCCGACGAGGACGTCGTCCTCGTCGGGCCCGCGCGTGCGCTGCTGATCCTGGAGGCGCGCCGGTGACAATGCCGGGCGTCGGCGGCTGGTTGCTGCCGGCGCGGTTCCTGGCCGAGCGCATCGCGCCGATCGCCACGAGCGACCAGCGCGTCCAGGCGCAATGGGCGCGCTGGTGGCGCGACGTCTCGCACGCCTGTGGCCCTGCCACAGGCGTGCGAACGCTTTTCGACACGGCGGCCATGCCCCTGTTCGGCCGCCTCGGATTCCGCGCGCGTAATCCACGGTTCGCGCCTGGGGGCGCCACGGCGACGCTCCTGACGCCCGGTGGCCAGACGATCGCGTTACTCGTGAGGCCGTGGGCCGATCGCCCGCCCGCCTTGTTTCGTGAGGCCACAAGCGCCGCTCGGGATGCCGGCGCCAACTGGTGCTGCGTCTTCGCGCCACCCACGCTCTCCATCGTGCCTGCCTCGGGCAACGTCACAAGGCGCAGTCTCGACTTCACGTTTCCCGCTGCGGCCGACCCTGGCTCACTCGGAATCTTCCTCATGCTCGCCGGCTCTGCGGCATTCGACACCGGCGCGCTCGACCATTGGCTCGATGCCGCCCGCACAGACGCGGCGAGAGTGCGCGTGGATCTGCAGCAGGGCGTGATCGACGCGCTCGCAGAACTCACACAAGTGTTGACGCGAGCCACACGCGCCACACCCACGGGCGAAGCGCTCACGCTCGTCTACCGTATCCTCTTCCTGATGTTCGCCGAGTCGCGCGATCTCGTGCCTCGTCACCATCCGGTCTATCGCGACACCTACACGCTCTCGTCGCTATGCAGCGAGGCCCTACGCGCCACGCCGGCTCGCGGCCTGTGGGACGGCCTGGCGGCCATCAGCCGCCTGTCCCGGCAGGGCGGCCAGGTGGACACGTTGCAGGTGTTCCCCTTCAACGGTCATCTCTTTTCCTCGCAGGCAGCGCCGACGCTGGAGTCCACGCGCGGTGGCGGACGCCGCACACGCGACAGCGACGCGCGAGATCTCGCCGTCAGTCGGGCACTTGTTTCCCTCGGCACGCGCCGTGAACCAGCGGGTCGCGTGGCCATCTCCTACGCTGATCTTGGCGTCGAAGAACTCGGTGCCGTCTACGAACGGGTGCTGGACGTTGAGGCCACTCCGGGGGCTCAGGTTCACAGGCCATCCGCCAGGCGCCACTCCGCGAAGCGCAAAGACACCGGCACGTTCTACACGCCACAGGTGCTGGCGGACTTCGTCGTACAACGCACCCTCGCGCCGTTGGTCGAAGAAGCATCCGCCGACCGGCTGCTCGAACTTCGTGTGGTGGACCCGGCGATGGGCTCCGGCGCGTTCCTCGTCGCGGCGCTCCGGTACATGGGCGCGGCCTACGAACGTGCGCTCGTCCGCGATGGCCGCTGCGCGCAGTCGGATGTCACTGACTCCGATCGCGCCGCGTTTCGACGACGCATCGCGCAGCAGTGCCTGTTTGGCGTGGATGCCAATCCAGTGGCGGTGCAGGTCGCGCGTCTTTCGCTCTGGCTGGCCACTCTGGCGCACGCGCGGCCCCTCAGCTTCCTGGACCATCGACTCCGCACCGGCAACAGCCTGGTCGGCGCGTCGCCTGCGGACCTTCTGCGGTCTCCCGGCGCAAGCACGCACGAACTCCCGCTGTTTGATTCCGGTAGTTCGCGCCTCGAAGTGATGTTGCGACGAGTGGTGCCCACGCTCGCCGATCTCGGCACTCAGGCCGACGACTCAGTGCAGGACGTCCGGCGCAAGGAAGCCACGTGGGCGGAACTACGCGACGACTCGCACCCACTCTCGCGCTGGCGGCTGGCTGTGAGCCTCTGGTGCGCGCAATGGTTCTGGCCCGCTGGCACCCGTCGTCCGTCCCCGGCCGAGATTCGCGCCGGAGGAGACGCGCTCGTGCGCGGGTCTGGTGATCTGGCCAGCACCGAAGTTGGTCGCCTTGCGAGCATTGCCACTGCCACGTCGGCTGCCCAACAGTTCTTCCACTGGCCTCTTGAATTCCCGGAAGTGTTCTATGACTCCGGCGGAGTGCTGCGGCCGACAGGCGGATTCGACGCGGTGATTGGCAACCCGCCCTGGGAAATGGTGCGGCGCGACAGTTCGTCAGGTCGCAGGTCTGCCGTACGCGATCCGCTCGTGACGTTCGTCCGCGAGTCGGGACTGTTTCCCCTCTGCCGGCGCGGGCATCTCAACCTGTACCAACCCTTCGTCGAGCGAAGCCTGTCGCTGGTCAGGCCAGGAGGCCGCGTGGGCCTGGTCGTCCCCTGGGGCTTCGCGGTAGACGACGGGGCGAGCGGGCTACGGTCGGCGCTTGTTGACGCCGCCGCCCTCGACACCATCGTCGGATTCGACAACGCGCGGGGGCTGTTTCCAATTCACCGGGGACTGAGGTTCGCTGTGGTGGTGGCGGCTCCCGGAGGGCCGCGCCGCGATATCCACGCGCGCTTTGGTGTGACTACAGCCGAGACCATTCAGGAGATGACCGCAGCCGCTGAAGACCCGTTGCCCATTCAACTGTCCGCCGAGGCAGTGGCCGAAGTTGGTGGACCTTCCAGGCGCATTCCCGACCTTCGTGATGACGACGGCATGGTGTGGCTGCTGGAGGTGATGCGTGCGCATCCAGCGATTGGCGGTGCTGATGGTTGGCAGGCACGATTCAGCCGGGAACTGAATGCCACCGACGACCGCGACGCCTTCAGCACAAAGGCCGGGTCCGGCGGCCTGCCGGTGGCCGATGGAAAACACATCGCTCCGTTTGTGGTGAACGTCGAGCAGTGCGAGCGTTTCATCCGGGCGCAGACGGCCGAGCGACGCCTGTCCGAGCGGCGCTTCACCCGGCCGCGACTCGCGTATCGGGACGTGTCGGGCGTAGGCAATCAGTTCACGTTGATCGCGGCGGTGATGCCGGCCGGCGTGGTCACCACACACACGCTGTTTTGCCTGCGCAACGAACTACCGATCGAACAGCAACATTTTTTGTGCGGAGTCTTCAACTCGGCCGTGCTCAACCGCGTGGTGCGGCTGCTCATGGGCGGCCACGTCACGACCAGCCTTGTGGAACAGCTGCCGGTGCCGCGTTGGGAGGCCACACGCGTCCAGCTGCGCATCGCTTCCATTGCGGCCAGATTGGCGGATCCGGGTCTGGGTAATTCGGTCAGAACTCGACTGACGGATCGCCTGAATCAGGATGTCGAACGGCTGTACGTGAAAAGGGACTAAAAGGAGGAATCGTGGAGTGGCGTGATCATTTTGATGTACACAAACGGTTGATTAATAGGTTTTTGACTATATGGTGTGACCATGTCTATACTCACAATCGTGGAAGAGATGGCGATCTCCAAGTTCAAGGCGACCTGCCTGTCAGTGGTGGAGCGCGTGCGCAAGACGCGCGCGCCTATCCTGATCACGCGCCATGGCGTGCCGGTGGCGCAAATCGGGCCGCCGCAGCCTGCCGCACAGCCCAAGAGCTGGCTTGGCAGCATGGCTGGCACGGTCACGATTCTCGGCGACATCGTCGGGCCTGTGACGGACCCGGACGATTGGGAAGCGATGCGGGATTGAGGCTGCTGCTCGATACGCATATCTGGCTCTGGAGCCTCTCTGCCCCAGACCGGCTCACGCCTCAAGTGCGGCGAGCCCTCGCGAAGCCTGCCAATGAGCTGTGGCTCTCGCCCATCAGCACGTGGGAAGTGGTGCAGTTGGTGGAGAAAAAGAGAATCCGGATTGAAGGCCACTTCGAGGCGTGGCTGCCACAAGCCAGGGGCAGTCTGCGTGAAGCACTGCTGTCGCACGACGTGGCCGCAGCGGTGGCTGACGTTCGCCTGCCGCATCGCGACCCCGCTGATCTTCTGCTGGTGGCCACGTCCCGTGTTCTGAATCTGACCCTGGTGACGGCAGACGAACGGATCATCGACGCGAAGCAGGTACCAACTCTCGCAAATCGATAACGTGCCTGCCCGCCGGAGCCGTTTTGCGGCGGAGGCGGGTTATAGTCCACACGCGTGCCCAATTACGGCTTCGTTATCGATCTGAAGAAGTGCATCGGCTGTCACGCCTGCACGATCGCATGTAAGGCCGAGCACGACATTCCGGTCGGCGTGAACCGATGCTGGGTCAAGACGGTCGAGAAGGGCCGTTTCCCGGACGCGGAGCGGCTGTTCCTGCCGGTGTTATGCAACCAGTGCGCAGACGCGCCGTGCATGAAGATCTGTCCGACCAGCGCCCTCTTCCGTCGTCACGACGGCATCGTCGATCTACATGGCGACTCGTGCATTGGCTGCAAAGCGTGCATGGCCGCGTGCCCCTACGATCAGCTCTTTATCGATCCGAACACACGCACCGCAGAGAAGTGCAACTTCTGCGCGAACCGGGTGGAGAATCATCTGGAGCCGGCGTGCGTCAGTGTGTGCCCCACAGAATGCCGGATCTTCGGTGACATGGACGACCCCACCACCGAGGTGGCGCAGATTGTGGAGCGCGAGGCGTTTACGGTGCGCAAGCCGGAGAAGGGCACGGGCCCGAAGGTCTTTTACCTGGCTGCTGACGAGAGCATTATCCGGCCCGAGATTGCGTCACGCCCCTTCATGTTCAAGGAAGGTGGCGTACACCTGCGGCCGCTGGGTTCGAAGGACCCCGACCCGCAGTCCCCAGGCGACCCGCGCGTGGACTACGACGTGCCGCACAAGAAGGCCTGGGGGATTGACCTCGTGTTGTACCTGCTGACCAAAGGCATCTCGACGGGCGCCCTTTTTATCGGTGCAATCCTGTGGCTGATGGGCGACCGGAGCGCGCTGTCGGGTCTGGCCGCGCCGCTCGTGGCGTCCGTGTTCTCGGCATTGACGGCAGTCGTGCTCGTCATGGATCTGGAACGACCGGAGCGGTTCTACTACATCCTCACCCGGCCCAACTGGAGCTCCTGGATGGCGCGCGGTGCGTTCATCCTGATGGCCCATGGGGCTGTCGGTGGCCTCTGGGTGTTGGCCTGGCTCCTGGGCGCACCGTCGCTGATTACAGTGCTCGCGGTCGTGACAGTGCCTGTCGCGCTGGCGGCCACGGCGTACACGGGCCTGCTCTTCGCGCAGGGACTGGCCCGCGATCTCTGGCAGGGCCCGTTTCCGACAATTGACCTCATCGCGCAGGCCGCCATGGAAGGCGCCGCCGCCCTGCTCATTGCGGCCCTCTTCACCACCGTGGATCCGTGGGTGGTGCGCACACTGGGCTGGACACTGGCGGGGGCGACCTCACTGCATCTGTTGATTCTGGTGTCCGAGAATCTGTTGATGCCGAGCCCGACGCTACATCACGAATTGGCGGTTCGCGCGATTCGCCGGGGCGCATACGCGCGGATGTTCTGGGTGGGCGCGCTTGGCCTCGGCGGCCTGGCGCCGCTCGCCCTGTTTGCGGTGGCCGCCACCACAGGCTTCTCGATGACGGCGCTGATTCCGATGGCTATCGTCACCTTGGCGGGCAGCCTGGCGTGGGAATACATCTGGGTAGAGGCGGGACAATGCGTCCCGATTTCGTAAATGGCTGAATTCCGATCGCATCCGCCCGTGTCTGATTGGGACAACTATGTCGATTTCGAATCGACGAGTTGGCCGAAGAAGGACCGGCGCAATTACTGGATCATTCCCAGCATCTGCTTCAACTGCGAGTCGGGCTGTGGCGTCATCGCCTACGTAGACAAAGACACGCTGGACGTTCGCAAGATCGAAGGCAACCCTCTGCACCCTGGCAGCCGCGGCCGTACGTGCGCCAAAGGCGTCGTCACACCGAATCAGCTCGAGGACCCAGACCGCATCCTGTACCCCCTGAGGCGCGTCGGTAAGCGCGGCAGCGGCGAGTGGGCGCGCGTGAGCTGGGATGAGGTGCTGGAAGACATCGGCGGTCGCATCCGAAAGGCCATTCTCGAAGACCGTCGCCGCGAGGTGATGTATCACGTCGGCCGTCCGGGTGAAGACGGCTACGTGAACCGCGTCCTTCAGGCGTGGGGCATCGACGGCCACAACAGCCACACCAATGTGTGCTCATCGTCGGCCCGCCTGGCGCATTTCCTGTGGACGGGTGCCGACCGTCCCTCTCCCGACTACGCGAACGCAAAGACCATCCTACTGCTGTCGTCACATCTCGAATCGGGACACTACTTCAACCCGCACGCGCAGCGCATCATCGAAGGCAAAACCAAAGGCGCCAAGCTCATCGTCATGGACCCGCGCATGTCGAACACGTCGGCGAAGGCCGATGTGTGGATGCCGACCAAGCCGGGCACAGAAGGCGCGATCCTGCTGGCCATCGCGAAATATTTGATCGACTCCGGAAAGTACAATCGCGACTTCGTCAAGCGCTGGGTGAACTGGGAGACGTACCTGACCGCGAGCCGGCCCGACCTACCGGTGACGTTTGACGCATTCGAGATCGCCCTCAAAGAGGAATACGCGCAGTTCACGCCTGAGTACGCTGAAAGCGAGTCGGGCGTCCCGGCGCACAAGATTCTGGAAGCGGCTGAAGCGATTGCCGATGCCGGCACGGCGTTTTCCACTCACAGTTGGCGCGCCGCGGCCGCCGGTCACTTGTGGGGATGGCAGATTACCCGCGCGCTCTACTTCCTCGTGGTCCTGATGGGCGCGGTGGGCGAGAAGGGCGGAGTGAATCTGCACGTCACGAACAAATTCGTGCCGAAGCACCCGAATCCGCCGCCGGCTCCCGAGTACTGGAACGAGTTGCTGTTCCCGAAGGAGTTCCCTCTCGCGTTCTTCGAGATGAGTTTCCTGCTGCCGCATTTCCTCAAAGAAGGCCGCGGCAAGCTCGACGTGTACTTCACGCGCGTCTACAACCCGCTGTGGACCAACCCCGACGGCTTCTCGTGGATGGAGATGCTGGAAGACGAATCGAAGGTGGGCCTCCACGTGGCGCTCACGCCGATGTGGAGCGAGACCGCCTGGTTCGCCGACTACGTGCTGCCAATGGGACTGGGCACCGAGCGGCACGACACGATGAGCCAGGAGACGCACGCGGGACGCTGGCTTGGGTTCCGGCAGCCCGTGCGACGAGTCGCTCTCGAAAAGCGAGGCACGCCAGTTGGCGCTACGCACGAGGCCAACCCCGGCGAAGTGTGGGAAGAGTCGGAATTCTGGATCGCGCTCTCGTGGAAGATCGATCCGGACGGCTCGCTCGGCATTCGCAAATACTTTGAGTCGCCGTATCGCGAGGGCAAGCAGATTACGGTCGATGAGTACTACGGCTGGATGTTCGAAAACTCCGTGCCCGGCCTGCCCGAAGCGGCGAAGAAGGAAGAACTGACGCCGCTCCAATACATGCGCAAGTACGGCGTCTTCAAGGTAGACGACGTGGCGTATAGCAAGGTGCATGAGCAGCCGGTGGAGACCGGTGGTGTGGAGATCGATGGCACGCGGATGACCGGGTTCAATACGCCGTCACGCAAGCTTGAGTTCTTCTCACCGACCCTGGCCGATTGGGGCTGGCCCGAGCACGCGATTCCGCGGTACGTGACCGGGCACGTCTATTGGCGCGACCTTAACCCGGCGGAGAACGAGTTCGATTTGCTGCCGAACTTCCGACTGCCAACTCTGATTCACACCAGAGCGCCGGTGAAGTGGCTGTATGAGATCTCTCACAGCAACCCGCTGTGGATTGCGTCCGGCGACGCTGAGAAGCTCGGCATCGCGATTGGCGATTTGGTGAAGGTCCATACGGGAATCGGCTTCTTTGTCACGAGGGCATGGGTCACCGAAGGTATACGTCCCGGCGTTGTCGCCATGTCGCACCACCTCGGACGATGGCGGCTTGACGAAGACCAGGGCGGCGCCCGCAACGCGTCGGCGCTGGTGCGAATCGCGCGCAGCGCCGACGGCAAGTATGAAATGCGCCAGGTCCATGGCACGCAGCCGTTCAAGAGCAACGACGCCGATAGTGCGCGCGTGTGGTGGACGGAAATCGGTGTGCACCAGAACCTGACGTTCCCCGTGCAGCCCGACCCGGTCAGCGGGATGCATTGCTGGCATCAGCGCGTGCGGCTCGAGAAGGCGGGGCCGGACGACTCTTACGGCGACGTGATGGTGGATACCGCGAAGTCGCACGCACTCTATCTGGAGTGGATGGCCAAGACGCGGCCGGCACCTGGCCCGGATGGCACGCGGCGTCCGCTGTGGTTCGATCGGCCGCTCAAGCCCGTCCGCGCAGCGTACGAGATCTAAGGGGACGGGTCTCGACCTGTGGAAAACTCCGCAGGCAAAAACGACCTCTGAGGTAGTTTTCGATCCCTCCTTCGTGAAAACTACCTCAGAGGTCGTTTTTCGGGCCCAGAGTTTTCCACAGGTCGAGACCCGTCCCCTTATTTGATCAATTTCTCGGCGACCGTGTACGCGAGCAGCACGAGCACAGCCACGCCGGCGGCGGCAAAGGGCCATTCCTTGAGGCGGCACTCGATGATGACGACGTCAATGACGTTGAGAATCGGAATAGCGACCAGCATACCCAGGCCCAGCCACAGCATCGACTGAGCGACCGGCGCCGCAGGCCCGGACACAAACAGGGACAACGCAAGGCCCATCGCCAGCGTGGCGGAGGTGGCCATCAATGCGAGCCGAAGGGCGCGCTTCAACGCAGAGAATTCCTGGTGGTTCGTCATTTGAAGAACAGGTATTCGGCTGCCACCACAGAAAGCACCAAGGCCAGCAGGATCTTCAGTGAACGCACTTTGACTCTCGGGCCGATCCAGAAACCGGCGCGGGAGCCCACGAGCACACCCAGCACACCGGCCGCGGCCAACACGGGGCTGGGCAGGTGACCGCGTGCCACGTTGTCCGCCACGCCAGGGATCGCGGTCACGCCCAGGATCACTGCGCTTGTTGCCGCCGCCACGCGCATCGGCACGCCGCACCATGAATTCAGCGCGGGGACCACCAGCACTCCACCGCCGACGCCGGCGAGCGTGGAAATCACTCCCGCACCAGCGGCAACACCAGCCGCCACCGGAACGCGCTTCAGCCGGTACGCGACAAGTTCTCCGGTGTCGTGATCCTGGAACCAGCCGCCCAGAAACCCCACGTCGTCAACGTGACCGGGCAACACGTTGCGCTGGTTAAGTCTGGAGAGGATGACCGCGGCGACGAGCAAAGCGGTGCCGCCGAAGATCTGCTCGCGCGTGCGCGGCGAGATGTAGTCGAGCATGTACGTGCCCGCGATCGCGCCGACGGCTGCGATGAGCTGGAGCAACATCGCGAGACGAACATTGGCCGACTTCTGTCCGGCTGACGCGAGCGAGACAAAATTCGAAGTCGCAATGACCGTGACAAGACTGACGGCCATCGCCTGTTCGAGGGGAACGTCCAGAACGATGTTGAGGAAGGGAACCAGAAAGATGCCCCCACCTAACCCCAGCAAGGCGCCAAAGGCGCCTGCGCCTATGCCGGCGAGGAAGGTGAAGAGGACGATCATTCAGGTGCATTCATTGTAAATGGGTCACTGCCTCATTGCCCCATTGCCTCATTGGCCAATTTCAAATGGGGCCTGAGGACCGCGTAGAGCGCGCGCATCATGGGCGTGTCCACGCCGACCGCGCGTCCCCGGCGAACCACAGAACCCGGCAGTGACTCCACTTCGATCCGCTTCCCGATTGAGAGATCGATGAGCAGCGACGACCGCGTGCTGGCGGGAATTCCGGCTGTATAAGCGGCGATCTTCTCGACGGTGTCGGCCGCCACGTTGATGCCCGACGCGCGCGCCACACGCTCCACCTCGCGCACCGCGTCCATAAACGCCGCGCGCGATTCCTCGTCAGCCCACAGCGGGCCAATCGGCAGCCGGGCCGCACCCGTAAACGCGGCGAATGGCGCGAGGTAGATGAACTTCTCCCACAGCGGCACCCGAGCGTCGGCAACCGGCTCGGCGTGGATGTCGGCCGAAAGCATGAGGTCGGCCAACGCGCGCACACGCGGTGTCACCTCGGCGGGAGGGTCAAACACTTCGCCGAACACAATCCGCCGGTGAGAACCCGTCTGGCGAATGACACCGGGCGCGTCAATCGCGGTCGCGATATAGGTGGGCCCCGCAAGGACCGCGGCCTTGCCTACAACCTGCGCGAGGTCATCGGCGCTGTCCACCCCGTTCTGCAGCGTCAGGACGGTGGTCCCCTCCCGCATCAGCGCCTTCGCCAACGGGAACGCCGTGTCGTTGTCGTAGGTTTTGACCGCGATGATGACGACATCAACGGCGCCGATGCGCGCAGGGTCATCCTCAGCGGCAACCTTGACGGTGAAATCGCCCTGGACGCCGATGATGCGCAGCCCATTCGCGCGGATCGCATCCCGGTGCGCGCCCCTGGCCACAAAACTGACATCCGCACCCGCCCGCGACAGGAGCGCTCCGTAGTACCCACCCACCGCACCCGCCCCGACAACCGCAATTTTCATCACTGCTCCACTAACAAGGACCTCTGAGGTCGTTTCCCCGTCTTTCTAGGAAACGACCTCAGAGGTCTTAAACACCCGCTCCACCCGATACCTGCCGCCGGGCAACGGCGACAGCAGCATCAGATTGGCTGGCGCGCCTACGGCGATCGCCGAATCCCATTTGCCTTCGGGCATCGCCAACTCCGTCCCAACCTCGGCACCGGGCTGCAGCGGCGCCAGCACTTTGCCCGTGCCATCGACCTCGAACAGGCCGCCCGCGGTCCGCAAATCGCCGATGTCGTCAATCGAATGCTGCGTCACAAGGACGCGCTTGCCGTCTTCAATCCGCACCCGCCGGTTCGCCACCAGGCCGACGTCGCCCGTAAACGTCGGGATGCCAGTGCCTGTGAGGATCGATACGTTGCGGATGATCGTGTAGAACCCGCCCGTCTGGTTCTCCGGCAGCGAGTCGTACCGCGCCGCATCAGCCTTGTGCACAGATCCATCCGCCAACGCGTGCAGCGCGTGGATCAGGGCAGTGTAATTCAGGCGCACCAACATGGGATCAGGGTTGGCCTCAGGCCACGGGCCGGTCTCGACAAGCAGAACCGGTGTCCCCCAGAGCGTCAGGTTGTCTCCGAAGGCGCGCACTTCGAAGCTGTCGTCGTACTTGCCGATACGCCCGAGCGCGAATGGCTCCAGCGCATCGCGGACCACGGCGCCAAGGCGCTTGGTCAAGAGCCGTCCGGCGCTCACCGATCGCTCCTCGTCGTGGGCCACGGAAAGCAGCGAGATGGCCGCGCCCTTCGGCGGCTTCCCCACTGTCGTGCGCCAATTCTGATTGTGCAGGTTGAATCCCACCGCCGGGTTCAACTCGTCCCGGAGCGACTTGAGCAGACGCCCCTCCGGGGTTTGCAGCAACAACGCATCGCGGTTGACGTCGATACTTTGTACGTTGCGCCGCTGGAATCGCTCCGAGCCGTCGGGATTCAGCATCGGCACGGTGTGCACGGTCAGCGCCGACAGCAATTGCTGCACGGCTGGTTCCGTGTCGTGCAGCCGGATGTACTCGTAGATGTCGAACAGCGCAGACGTCGCGGTCGGCTCGTCGCCATGCATCTGCGACCACATCAGGACCACGAGGGGCCCCGTGCCGAATGTGACGTCCCACACCTCACGGCCTTCAAGGGACCGCCCCACCTCGCGCACCCGCACCACACCGCCGCCCGACGCGGCAATGGTCTGGATGCGCGACTTCACCTCGGCATGGTCAACAAGCGGCGACACGGGCGACGACACATGCTCCGCGTCCCACATCCGGGCCAGCACCGGGGGCGAGGGCGCGCCAGTCCGCTGCGCCTCAGGGCCGGCGCCAATCGTGGCACCAGCGGCGCTCGCCAGGACAAATACGGCGCACCGCGATCGCCACCGCCGGCGACTGGTCACGGCTTGAACCGAATGCGAGTGGTGGTGCCGTTGGCCGCCACGAAATACATGCTGTCGTACTCGTCATCGGCCATCGTCACGGCGGAGCCACCCAGAGCCTTCACGACTGCGGGCACGGTGTTGGAATGGCCGACCACCAACACCGCGCCTGTCTTGTGCGACGTGATCTTCGCAATCAGCGCCGCCGCGTCGCGTGCCAGCACCACCTCGGCGGCCACACCAACCTTCGCCGCCAGCGGCGCCCCCGTGTCCTTCGTGCGCCTGTACTCGGTGGTGTAGATGGCCGCGATGCCCGCATCACCGAGCATCGCCGCCAGCTTCTGCGCCCGCGCCTTCCCGGCCTCCGACAACTCCGGGTCCGGGCTCGCGGTCATCGACGTCCCCGGCGACGCGCCATCGTCGGCCCGCTCGGCATGCCGCACCACAATCACCATCTGCGCGTTCGCAAACACCGGAATCGCCATCGCCGCCATCACCACACCCAGAATGAACACCTGTTTCATCGAGATCTCCAACGGGCCACGCCGTACAGGGCGGCACCCACAACGAGCGCGACCAGGCCGACCTGCAGCTGCAACTTGGTTGCGCCGCCGAGAATAGCCAAAGAAACCAATAACGCGACCACGGGAATGACGGGGCCACCGGGGATGGTGAATGCCGCAGGCCCCTGCCGCCGAAGCACCAGCACCGACGCGCAGGTCCCGGCATAGACCATCAACCGGCTGACCGCACTGCTGGCCGCGAGCGTGACAAAGTTTCCCGACAGCGCGAGCCCGAGCGCCACAAGCGAAGTCACCACGATCGCCACAGCCGGTGTGTGGAACCTCGAATGGACGCGGCCGAACACCAGTGGAAGATCACCCTGTTCGGCCAGCGCATACAAGTTGCGCGACCCGGACAGCGCCTGGCCCATGTTGTTCCCGGTCATGGAGACAGCGCCTCCGGTGGTCATCAACAGGGCACCCCATGCACCGATGAAGATCAGCGACGCGTCTGCCAGCGGCCGCTGCGACCCCGCAATATTGGGCAACGTACCCATGGCCACCACCTGCGCCAACGTCATCACCACAGCGACGATGACGATGGTCATGACCATGGCGAAGGGGACGGCGCGTTTCGGATCGCGGGTTTCTCCGGCAGGCACACCCACAACCTCGTAGCCCCCGTACGCAAAGATCAGGAGCAGAGCCGACGTCGAAATCTGCGTCCAGGTCAGGGCGACCTCTGGGCGAAGGGCGTCAAACGCCACGTACGGCAGGCCAAGGAAGATGAAGATCACCAGCGGCGTGAGCTTGCCCACCGTCAGTGCGTTCACCACCCACGCGCTCTGGCGGATGCCGAGCACGTTGATCGTCATGATGGCGAGGACCACGCCCGTGATCACCGCTTCGCGGGCCAAGCCCGGTTGGTCGGCCCCGAGCGCAGGCCAGTAGTACGCAAGCGCCGTGGTGAGCCCATTCACCACTGAGGCCCAGCTGGTGACGCGGGTCACCCACATCATCCAGCCCACTTCGAAGCTGAAGAACCGTCCGAACGCCGCGCGCGTGTAGAGATACGCGCCGCCGGTGCCGTCGAACCGGCTGCCGGCCTCGGCGAAGTTCAGCGCGATCATCAGAGAGAGGATGCCCACCAGCGCAACCGCGATGGCACTCCACGCGCCGATTTGCGTGGCCAGAGGCGCGGCCATGAGGAAGACCGCCCCGCCGATGACCTGGTTCACGCCAATGGCGGTCAGGTCCCACTTGCCAAGTTCTCGCCGCAGACGGCCGGTGGGTTCGCTCATGTTGGCTCGGGAAGTTGTATCACCATAACGCGTCCCAGATGACGAATGAGTCGTGCGCCCCAAACAGAATGAACCCCACTGCTCCCGCCCAACAGGCGGCGACCGCCACCTGCAGGTGCCGGGGATATCGCATGACGCCCAACGAAGCCAGTGCGAGCAGGATAAACACCTCGTACGACGCTCGCTGAGCATTGGCCGGATGACCCCACACCGTCGGGTAGGTGAATGACAGGGTCATCACCGCGTACACCATGAAGGTAATCCCGATGAAACGCCCGGCCCGTTTGATCAAGCCGACCGATAGCGCTGCGACTGCAATGAGCAGGACCGACAACCAGATGGCGGCCCGCGCGAGTTCAGGCACGTGCGCGTGATAGTCCCCACGAGCGAGCACCGACCACAGACCGGCCATACCCACGAACGGCATCGTCAGCGTCGGGGCGGGATAGAAGAAACCATCCCATCCCCAGACGGGCCAGAATCCCGCGGCGACATAGACCCGCCAAGCCACGGCCGGCAGCACGGCGCTCAGCAGCCAGAGTCGATCACGGCGAGTGACACTGGGCACCGTGGCGAACATCGCGAGCGCCGCCACGAACAGGACGCCAGTCTCGCGAATGAGCAGGGACATGGCGAACGCCGCCACCGCCAGCCCGATGCGCCGCGTCGTCACACACCAGTACCCCGCCAGAAGGAACGCGGCAGCCAGCGGTTCGGGCAACACCATGGTGACCGACGCCCAGAACCCAGGCATGGCCAGGACGATCAATCCCCACAAGGCGCTGGCGCCGGCAGTTTGAGCGAGCCTTGCGAGCACGAATGCCGACAGCGCAACACCGGCCAGCACCAGGCCGACCATGGCAGCGGGGTACCACTTCCAGCGACCACCAGACACAACACGCACCAGCCATGAGAAACCGATGCGCCCAAAGCGATACGGCGCCGCATCGGCGACGTCGCGATACCGCTCCGGCGTCGATCGAAACCGTCGCAGAAGCGGATCGAATGCCGCGAAGTATGTGAACTGCGCGTCGTAGCCCTCGTCGGGCTGCAGGAACAAGCTGGCCCTGACGTCGTCGCGCCCCTCGAACAGCGGTGACCGGTCAAAGCCGCTGCCGGATATCCGCAGCAGGCCGCTGAGGTTCCCGTCGAACTCGGTGACGGTATGTCGCACAAACAGAACGCCAATAACCGCCACAACCGCGGCAATCGCCAGCGCGTCAGGGATCGGTCGCCACAGAGGTCGATGCCGGAAGGCCCGCTCCAGAGCGGGCCTTACGTGCATGATCAATGACCAGATCCGCCGGGCCAGCAACACAAGTATCGCCTTGACGAACGCGCCGAGTGGCATCGCAAGGAGAAACGGCGACACCCAGGGCGACACGGTGTGCGCCGTCAGGATGACTGCAACGCCACACGACAGCACGAGATGTGTCTTCACTGCGACTGCGTGCCATCCGGCGGCCGCAGGAACCAAAAGGGCGCCGACGATCAACAACCAGGCGACCACGAGCATCGCCGCGCCGGGCCGTTCGTATTGCGTCGAGTATTCCGGCAGGATCACGAACGGCAACGGACTAGAGCCGGAGCCATGGTGCGTGGCAAGTTCCAGTGACTCAAGCGCCCAGGCGCCGGACGCGCCCACGACCTCGATCACGTGGTTATTGCTCGGCACCCACCCTTGCACGGCCGCGCAGTCAATGCGCTGACTGACTCGGGCCTTGACGCGTACCTGGCACACCGGGTGCCCGTCGGCGACAATCGAAAAATCTGCGGGCGCGGACCCGTCATTCCTGACGAGCGCAATCACAGCGACTGGCGCGGCGAGTGCCTGGGCTCGCTCGTCGTGTGCGGTTTCCACCCGCACGCGCCCTTCCTCGGCCACGATAGGGTCCCTGACAATCTTGGCGCGCTGGCCGTCGAAAGAGACAAAGACCCGCGTGGCCAACACTGTGCACAGCGCGCTCGCGATGAGCACGGCCGTGCCGAGTTTCACGCCGTCTTTCTCGCCGGGTTAAAAAACGGCGTCATCGTCACCGTCGCGGGCGCACGGTGGCGCACAGCCTCCACGGTGTGCTCCACCTCCACCTTGGTGCCGACCGCCATGTGGGATGCGTTGACCGTGGCAAGGCCGATCATCTGTTTCAACACCGGCGACCAGGTGGACGACGTCATGCGGCCGATCTGGACACCGCCCGCGTACACCGGCACAGCGACGCGGGACGCGGTGGCGAGCGCCATCGGGGGCAGACCGACAGCTTCGTACAGCCGCTCGACGGACGGCCAGTCGAGCGTGAGGCCGACGATGCGTCGTCTCGGGGCGACGGCATGTTCGGCCGCCAGAGCTGCGCGGCCGACAAAGCGCTCCTTGTTGAAATCAACGAGCCGGCCCAGGCCCAGCTCAAACGGCGAGTAGATCTGCGCCGCGGTTACGGCCTTTCGCACACTGAAAAAATCCACGTCGATCAAGAGCAAGCCGGCCTCGACGCGAGAGACGTCCAGAGCCAGCATGCCCGCGGGCAGCAGTCCGTGCGCGGGTCCGGCCGCAACGATGGCGTCCCAGACCTTGAGTGCCTGGGCGCGATCCATCCACAGTTCGTAGCCGAGATCGCCGGTATAACCCGTGCGCGAAACATCGACGTCGGCGCCCGCAATCTTCACGCTGGTCATCCCGAAGTACTTCACCCCGTCGATGTCCCCGTCAACGATGCTTCCCAGGAGGGCTGCTGAGGTGGGGCCCTGAAGCGCGAGTGCCGCCACCTGCTCGGAGACGTCCTCGATCTGAACATCCAGACCGGCCGACTGCTGGCGGAACCAACGCAGATTCGGTTCCGCTGCGGTCCAGCGGAACGCCTGTTCCCCCAGTCGAGTCACTGTGCCATCGTCCAGCACGCGGCCCTGCTCGTTGCACCAGGGGGTGTAGATGACCTGGCCGGGCCGCATTCGATGCGCGTCGCGAGTGATGACGCGGTCAACGAGGTGGACAGCACCAGGTCCGGTGACCATGTACTTGAACAGCGGGGAGATGTCGATCAGGGCCGTGCCGTTCCTGATGGCGTTGTATTCGTGGTCGTGATGGGTTTCGTATGCGCTCGCGGTGTAGTACCCCGCCCAATCGCGGTAGTTGAGGCTCTGGCACAGCGGCAATGTGCGGTCGTGAAACGGCGTACCGACGGGCATGGAGGAATATTACTCGGGGTCCAGGGTCCAGGGTCCAGAGTCCAGGGGTTTCGCCGCCCCTCCGCCCAAGGACTCTGGCCCCTGGACTCGGGACCCCGGACTCCCCGTACAATATGCCCCGATGCCCTCGCACTACGACGCCATCGTCATTGGCGCCGGACACAATGGCCTGACAGCCGCCGCGTATCTCGCCCGTGCAGGGCGCAAGGTTTTAGTCCTCGAAAGACGGCATGTGGTGGGCGGTGCGGCGGTCACCGAAGAGATCTACCCCGGCTTCAAGTACTCGGTCTGTTCCTACGTCGTCTCGCTGCTGCGGCCCGAGATCATCCGCGAGCTGGAACTGGCGAAGCACGGCCTGGAACTGCTGCCGCTTGATGGCACGTTCACGCCGATGCCGAGTGGCGACTACCTGTGGCGCACCAACGATCACGCACAGACGTTTCGTGAGATTTCGCGCCACTCGCGTGTAGACGCCGAGGCGTATGACGAGTACGGCCTGGCGATGGTGGACATGAGCCGCTTCGCGAAACCGATCCTCGGCATGACGCCGTCGGATCCCTTTTCGCGGAAACTTCGCGACCTCAAGCCGCTCCTCGAAATCCTGACCCGCTTCCGCGCGATGCCGGACGCAAGCCGGTATAACCAGACGCAATTGCTCACGATGAGCGCGGCGGACTTTCTCGATCAGTGGTTCGAGACGGATGTGCTCAAGGCCACGATGTCTGCATCGGGCATTATCGGCACGTTCCTGGGCGTGCGATCCCCGGGCACGGCCTACGTGCTGCTGCATCACTACATGGGCGAGATCGACGGCGCGTTCAGGTCGTGGGGCCTCTCGCGCGGCGGCACGGGCATGGTGTCCGAGTCAATTGCATCAGCCGCGCGGGCGGCGGGCGCGGAAATCCGTCTCGAAGCACCAGTCAGCAAGGTCCTTGTGAGCAACGGCCGCGCCACCGGAGTGGTACTCGAGAACGGCGACTACGTGCTGGCCGACACCGTGCTCTCAAGCGTGGACCCGCGTCTGACGTTCATGAAAATGGTGGGCGAAGCACACCTGCCCGGTGACTTCGTCGAGGACATCCGCCACTACAAGTACCGGGGCTCGTCGGGCAAGGTCAACCTCGCGCTCGATGGGTTGCCCGACTTCACCGCACTCAAAGGCGCTGGCCCACACCTGCGTGGCGCGATCTCGATCTCGCCGAACGTGGACTACATGGAGCGCGCCTACGATCAGGCGAAGTACGGTCAGTACTCGCGGCGTCCCTACATCGACATCGTCATACCAAGCCTCACAGACTCCACGCTCGCGCCCCCGGGCAAACACGTGATGTCGTGTTTTGTGCAGTACGCACCGTACGATCTGCGCGAACCCTCCACAGGTGACGCGCCATTGTGGGATCAGCATCGCGATGCGTTCGGCGACGCGGTGATCGACACCATTTCCGAATACGCTCCAAACCTGAAAGACCTGATTCTGCACAAGCAGGTGCTGACGCCCCTCGACATCGAACGGACGTTCGGGTTGTCTGAGGGCAACATCTTCCAGGGCGAACTCACGCTCGAACAATTGTTCGTGCTTCGGCCGGCCCCAGGCTGGGCCGACTATCGCACGCCAATCAAGGGGCTCTTCATGTGTGGCTCGGCCACTCACCCTGGTGGCGGCATCATGGGCGCACCCGGCCGCAACGCGGCCATGAAAGCGATGCGCCGATGATCGACGTCGTCATCATCGGCGGCGGGATCAATGGACTGGTGGCCGCAGCCACGCTGGCGCGGCAGAAGCTCGCAGTGCTGGTGCTGGACCAGCACGACCGGGTTGGTGGCGCCGCCGTCACCAACACATCAACTCGGGGATTCAGTGCGCCGCGGCTGAGCCATTCGCTGGGGCCGCTCGCGCCCGACGTGGTGCGCGCGCTTCACAGCGGCAATTCCGCACTCGCCCGCGCCAAACTCAAGTTCCTGCTGCCGGACCCGGTGCTCACAACGCTCGGCCACAACGGCGAGTGCGTCACGTTCCATCGCGACGACATCCTGACGGCCGCCTCGATCAACCGCGTGTCGGCCCATGACGCCGGCGCGTGGCAGTCCTTCGTGCTGACCATGCAACGTCTGTCGGGCGTGATGGCCAACCTCAACCGGCATGCGCCGCCGTCAATCGACGCCCCGTCCTACAGGGAACTGCTCGACCTGTTCGGCACTGGCCGCCGCGCCCGTGCGCTAGGCCGACGCGATTTGGGCCGCCTCGCGCGATATGCGCCCATGGCCGTGGCGGACCTGGTGGCAGAGTGGTTCGAACATGATCTCGTCCAGGCTGCGGTGGGCGTGCGCGGGGTCTTCGGGCATCTGCTCGGTCCATGGTCGGCCGGAACCGGCGCAATGCTCCTCAACCGCATGGCCGAAGACCCGATGCCCGTTGGTGGCGGTGTCACCATGGTCGGCGGGCCGGGCGCACTGGCTCAAGCGCTGGCTGAACTGGCAGAAGCGTCCGGCGCGCTGATTCGAACGCAGGCGCGGGTTGCCCGTGTGCTGACCCACGAGGGTGTGGCGACAGGCGTCGTTCTTGAGACAGGCGAAGAGATCACCGCGCACGCCGTGGTCGGCGCGATTGACCCGCGACATTTGTGCCTCAACCTTGTGGACCCGGCCGACCTGGCCCCGTCGTTCCTGCAGCGGATGCGTCAGGTGCGAGGACGAGGCGTCACGGCGAAGGTCAACCTCTCGCTCTCGGCCGCACCGGTATTCGCCGCACTGCATGGGGACGACCTGCCGCTCAAAGGACGCCTGCTGATTGCGCCCGACATCGACTACGTCGAGCGCGCGTTTGATGCGGCCAAGTATGGCCACCACTCGCCGCACCCCTGGCTCGAACTTGCAGTGCCGACAGTGAACGACCCGACGCTCGCGCCCGAAGGTCAGCACGTGATGTCGGTGTACGTGCACTACGCGCCCCGGACGTTGCGCGAAGGAACCTGGTCCGGCACACGCGAAGCGTTGTATCGCTCAGTCATGAACACGCTGGCGCCCCACGCCCCGGGCCTTGAGGCGCTGATCGTTGAACGCGAAGTCATCACTCCCGAAGATCTAGAGACGCACTGGGGCTTTGCGGGCGGCCACATCTTCCACGGCGAGCAGACACTCGATCAGTGGTGGGTCAGCCGACCGGTGCAGGGCGCCGCGCAATACCAATCACCGATTCAGCGGTTGTACTTCGCCAGCGCGGGAACCCATCCTGGCGGCGGTCTCACCGGCCAGTCAGGCCTGAACGCCGCCCGGGCGATCGTGCGCACGCTCAAACGGCGGTGAAGAAAACGACCTCAGAGGTCGTTTCGGAAATGTGCAGCGAAACGACCTCTGAGGTCGTTTTCTTCAGAACACGTCCGTCTGCCAGAACACCGAGCGCGAGTAGTCGGGCGCCGCGCCGCTGATCGAACGAACCATCATCACTTCGGGTGACGGCTCGCTCTTGATCACTTGAAGCTGGGGCGGACGGAACGTCTCTGGCCACACAGTGCGCATGGTCCGGTCCAGCTGTGAGGGATCGCGTTCAGCCAGCGATTCGAGCATCGCGCCCACCCGGGCACCCGTGGGATCGCGGTCACCGCACTCCTCGAGCACGACACCGCCAGGGCCGCGTGACACCACCACGTACGCCACGGCGCGGTAACCCTCTTCGGCCACGAAGAACTCAAGCGACCGAAGGCCGGCGGGCCCCAGCCCGGCAAGAAGCCGGCGCCGCAGAACACCGAACTCCAGAAGCGACGCCGGCCGATCGATCGCGAAGCCCGCGCCGCTGGCGTAGAGCATTGAAATCTCGGACAGCAGCGGCAAGTCACCCGGCTCTGCCGCGCGCACCAGCACGGCAGGCGCGCCCCGGCGATTTCGCGGCACATCAATGGTCAGGCGCGGGCGCTCGACAACCGTGAATCCCAGGCCGGCGTAGTAGTCCGCCCCAATCTCCGAAAACAACAACGCCACATCACACCCGCGTGCGCGTCCATCGTCGATCATCGCCTCTATCAGTCTCGGGGCGAGTCGCTGGCCGCGCCGATGCTCCGGGGTGAAGACGGCGCCGATTCCAAGGACCTTGATCGGCCGCCCATCGGCTTGGGCATCGAACAGATAACGCTTGGCCGAGACCAGGACTTCGTCGCCCTCGATCAACCCGACTCTGGCCAGATGCTCACGCCCCCAGGCAGTCATCCCCAGAGCCCGGTTCCACGACCCGTAGGAGGCCCTTGAGAGGCCTTCCCCCCACACGGGATACGAGGCGTCCAGGATCTGGTCCAATAGGGAGGGATCCGAGATGTCTTTTACCATCCACTGATTCTGTGGGTCCAAGAGGTTGTATGACAAATTACCCAGGAATCCTCGGACGCACGGCAGGCGCTGTGGTGGCGTTGGCGGTGGTCCTTCTCGCCCCGGTCGTTCTCGCGCAAAAAGGATCAAGCGCTGTGCCCCGCACGGCCGACGATGCTACGGTGGCGCATGTGCTGAACCGTCTCGGTTACGGCCCGTCCCCCGGTGACATCGCCCGCGTGCAGCAGATGACGGTGGCCGCGTACATCGAGGAACAGCTGCATCCTGAACGCATTGCGGACGCCGGCCTCAAGGCGCGACTGGCCGCGTATCCGACCATCGGCCTTTCCACCGCGGAACTGGCGCGCGACTACTACGGTCCGGCCGAGCAGCTGCGCCGGCAGGAGCAGCGCGCTCAGGCCAATCAGCCGGCGCGCGCAGGCGCCGCTGGACAGGCCACCGCGGGGCAGACCATGGCTGGTCAGACGATGGCTGGCCAGGCCGCCGGCCAGACGATGGCAGGTGATCCGACGATGGCGGGTGCGCCACAGCGCCCACAGGACCGCGACCAGTCGCCCGAGATGCGGGCGGCGCGCCAGAAGGAGCAACAGATCCTGCAAGACCTGATGCAGGCGCGGCTGGTGCGGGCGATTACGTCAGAGCGCCAGCTCGAGGAAGTGTTGGTGGACTTCTGGTTCAACCACTTCAATGTGTTCTCTGGCAAGGGCCAGGTGCGGGTGTATTTGACGGAGTACGAACGCGAGGCCATTCGGCCGTATGTACTTGGCAACTTCCGCGACATGCTTGGCGCGGTAGCCCAGAGTCCGGCGATGCTGTTCTACCTGGATAACTTCCAGAGTGTTGATCCAAAAGCCGCGCAGAAGCAGGCCGATGAGCAGGCCGCGCGCCAGCAGCAGGCGGCAATGCGCCGGGGACGGGGACGCGTGCAACCTCCGCCGCCGAACCAGCAGGGCAACCAGACGCCGGCCGAACGCATCCAGCAGCTTCGCAATCGGGGCCTGAATGAGAACTACGCCCGTGAGTTGATGGAACTGCACACGCTGGGTGTGGATGCCGGATACACGCAGGCCGACGTGATTGCGGTGGCCCGGGCGTTCACCGGCTGGACGATCGACCGGCCCAGGGACGGCGGCAGCTTCCAGTTCAACGCGGTGATGCATGACAACGACCCGAAGGTGGTGCTTGGAAAGACCATCGACGCCGGCGGCAAGGCGGACGGCGAACGCGTGCTGGACCTGCTCGCGACCCATCCGGCAACGGCGAAGTTCATTGCGACCAAACTCGCGCGGCGTTTCGTGGCGGACGAGCCGCCGGCGTCGGTGGTTGATCGCGCAGCGAAGGTCTTCCTCGATACGAAGGGCGACCTGCGCGAAGTGACGCGCGCCATCATCACGTCGCCCGAGTTCTTTTCGGCCGAGGCGCGGCTCGCAAAGGTGAAGACGCCGCTCGAGTTCGTGGCGTCGGCCGTGCGCGCATCGGGCGCGGACATGAACAATCCTCAGCCGCTTGTTGGCGCGCTGCGATCGCTCGGGATGCCGCTCTACGGCGCGCAGCCGCCCACCGGCTGGGGCGACACCGCCGAGGACTGGGTCAACACGGGCGCACTACTCAACCGGCTGAACTTCGCCGTACAGCTGTCGAACGGCCAGCTCCGTGGCGTGCGTCTCAACGTCCGCCAGCTCGCGCCCAACACGTCCGAGGCGAGCCGCAACGCACTGGTCCAGTCACTGCTCCTTGGCAACGCGTCGCAAATCACGCGCGACACCCTGGCCAAGGCCGAGTCGCCGCAACAACTGGTGGCGCTCACCCTGGGTTCTCCGGAATTCCAGAAACGGTAACCGTTTGGCCAAGATGAAGATGAGGGGACTGTCCCGTTGACGAAGTGGGACTGTCCCCTCCACCAGATAGAAAGCAGGCACAAAATGATGAACCGAAGAATCTTCCTCAAGAACGGCAGCCTGGCCCTCGTCAGTCTTGGCTTCGCGCCGGCGTTTTTCACCAGGGCCGCACAGGCCGCCCAGACGAAGCGCAAGGTGCTGGTCACGGTGTTCCAGCGCGGCGCGGTGGACGGGCTCAACATGATCGTCCCGTTCGGCGAGAAGGCCTACTACCAGGCGCGGCCGTCGATCGCGATTGCCAAACCGGGCGAGGCCGGTGGCGCGGTGGACCTGGACGGGTTCTTCGGCCTCCATCCGCGCATGGCGTCGCTGCAGCCGTACTTCAAGCGCGGCGAACTGGCGATCGTCAACGCCACCGGTTCCAACGATCCGACACGCTCGCACTTCGACGCGCAGGACTACATGGAGAGCGGCACGCCTGGGCGCAAGAGCACACGCGACGGCTGGCTCAATCGATACCTGCATGCGAAGGAACACGAAGAGGCGAGCGCGTTTCGCGCGGTGTCGCTCACGCAGCAGCTGCCGCGCGCGTTGCAGGGCACGGCGCCGGCGCTGGCCATCGACCAGCTCGGCCGGTTCGGTCTGCGCGCCGGCGATCGGGGCGACATGATGCAATCGTCGTTCGAGGCCCAGTACGCAGCTGCCGCCGATTCGCTGCTCAAGCCCACGAGCAAGGAGGCTTTTGACGCAATCAGACAGCTGGAGTCGGTGGACCTCGCCAAGTACACGCCACAGAACGGCGCCGTGTATCCGAACAGCGGTTACGGCCAGGCCCTCAAGCAGATCGCACAGCTCATCAAGGCCAACATGGGCCTCGAGGTGGCGTTCGCCGAGTCAGGCAACTGGGACCACCACGCGAACGAGGGACCGCAGATCGCCAATCGTCTCGACGACTTCGCGAGCGGCATCGCGGCCTTCGCGCAGGACCTGGGCGACGGCATGGCAGACGTGATGGTACTCACGATGTCGGAGTTTGGACGGACGGTGTCCGAGAACGGCGCGCGGGGTACGGACCATGGCCACGGCAACGCAATGCTGCTGCTTGGTGGCGATGTGAAGGGCGGGAAGGTCTACGGCAAGTGGCCCGGCCTCGAACGCGAACAGCGCTACGAAGGACGCGACCTTGCTATCACTACCGACTTCCGCGACGTCTTCTCGGAGGTGCTCGGCGGCCACCTCGGCGCGAAAGACATCAGCTCGGTCTTCCCGAACTACACGGCCAAGAGCAAGCTGGGCCTCATTCGCTGAAGGCGCGCGCGGACACTTGGCGTCATTCGTAATGGCGAAATGTCACAAATGTCCGAAATGGCGAAATGTCGGACAAACCATTGCCGGGAGAATGTCTGAATGTCCTTGGCGCAATGATTGAATGACCCGGTTCGAAGGGGATTCAACCATTCAACATCCGGGACATTCAGCCATTTGACCACTCAGGCAATGTAGACATTTCGCCATTTCGGACATTTGTGGCATTTCGCCATTACGCCGACAGCTACACGGCAGCCGTTACCGCGCAGCCGTCCAGGCCCCGGCCGGGCTCGTGCCCTTGATCATCCTTCCGTCGTCGCTCACCCTGCCTGTGTAGCGCTGTCCACCAACGGTGAACGTAAGGTCGTAGCCCAGGAGCTTGCCTTCGCTAATCGCGGCCGTGCCGAGCGTGCCGCCGACCATCTGGAATTTCTGGGTGAAGGTCAGCGTGTTCGAACCCATCTTCCAGACACCCTCGACTTTGGCGGGGACGACGTAGAGGATTGCCGTGCACCAGCTCGTTTCGCAGGGGTCCACGCGCTTCTCCGCCTCAGGCAACCACTCATCGTCGCCCGAACCCATGCGGAAGGTGTTGGTGACCACGCGCGTGCCGGGCTTCATGTTCAGGATGGTCGGCCGCAGCTGTTCGTTGAGGCTGGGCAGCAGGAACATCGTGAGCACGTTGGCTTTTGAGAAGTCGGTCTTGAAGAAGTCGCCCTGGACAAACGTGGCGCGTGCAGACATCCCCGCCTCTTCGGCTCGCTGGCGCGCCAGCGCAACCATATCGGGATTAAACTCCACGCCCATGGCCCTGGCTCCGCGCTTTGCAGCCGTGATGACCGTGACGCCGTCGCCGGAACCCAGGTCAACGAGGAAGTCGGCCTTGGTCAGCTTCGCCATGTCGAGCATCGCGTCCACAGTCGGCTGCGGCGTGGGTACCCAAACCACGTCCTTGCCGGCCTGACCCACCTTGGGCTCGAACGGTTTTTGTGTGGTCGCCACCTGGGCGGCCAATACGGCGCCCGCCACCACTACGGCCGCGGCTCCACCAGAAATCACTCGTCGTGCAAACTTAGTCATGTGACGTAAACCCCCAGCTTTGGATTCTAAATTGAAAACGACCTCTGAGGTCGATTTCCAACCCGCGTCGAGGAAATCGACCTCAGAGGTCGTTTTCAAGCCTCAGAGGTCGTTTTCGATCATTTAGGATACCGGCATGCCGTTATCACCTCGCTCACCCTATCCCGTCGTTTCGTCCAGCCGCCTGGAGGCAAACATCGCCCGAATGCAGACACTGGCGAACCACGCCGGAGTCCGACTTCGACCGCATGCCAAGACCCACAAGAGCCCGGTGATCGCCCGCATGCAAATTGAGGCCGGCGCGGTGGGCATCTGCTGCGCGAAGCTCTCGGAAGCCGCCGTATTCGCCGATGCGGGCATCAACGACATCCGGCTTCCCTACCCGGTCAACCCATCCAACGCCGATCGCGTGGTCGTGCTGATGGAACGGGTGCGCCTGTCGATCATCGTTGATGACGCAGACGTGGCCGCTGACTGGTCGGGCGCGATGACGCGCGCCGGGAAAGTCCTGGACATCCTGGTGAAGGTGGATGTGGGCACCCACCGGTGTGGCGTGAATCCAGAAGCGAATGATGTGGTGAACACGATTACCCGCATCGCGCGGCTGCCGGGCTTGTCCTTCCGCGGCATCCTGAGCCACGCGGGACATACCTACAACGCCGAATCACCGTCCGCACTCGCGGCCATCGTGGCCAGGGAAACCGAGATCATGACCGGCCTGGCGAAGCGTGTGCGTGAAGCCGGTGTGGCCGTGGACGAGATCAGTGTGGGGTCCACGCCCGCAGCGTCACTTGCGTCCACGCAGCGGGGCATCACCGAGATGCGTCCGGGCAACTACGTATTCCTGGACCGAAGCCAGGTCGGCCTGGGGTCCGCGACGTATGAAAACTGCGCGCTCTTTGTCGTCGCCACCGTCGTGAGCCGGCCGGCGCCTGACCGCGCCATCCTCGACTGCGGCAGCAAAACCCTGACCTCAGACGGAGCAAGAGGATTCACGGACCTTCCCGGCTACGGGGCGGTCTTCCTGTCGTCGAACGAGAATCTACCCGACGCGTCGATTGTCATTGAGCGCGTGTCAGAAGAACACGCAATCTGCCGCGTGCCCGAGTCATCACCGTTGCGCCCTGGCGATCGAGTACGTGTGCTCCCGAACCACGCCTGCACCGTCACGAACCTCTCCGATCGCCTTTGGTTGGCGAACGATCAGGGCACACTCGCGCCGCTGACCGTCGCCGCGCGCGGCCGCAACTGGTGAACCGCATTTGCACGAACATCTTGTGCTCTGTTATGTTGTCAGTCTGATGTTCGCTCAGCCCCGGCACCATCGTCATCATCACCATCACGGCCATCCTGTGCCGCGCCGGGCCGCTTTCTTCCTATAGAAGCACCATACTCAATGATTTTCCGCCCGCCCGGCACCATGCCTGGCGGGCTTTTTGTTTTTGGGCTTCGTTTTTCGCAGATTGGGATTTGTTATGACTCTGGACTTTTCAAAACTCGACGGCCTCCTCCCCGCGGTGATCCAGGATCACGCCACCGGCCGCGTCCTCATGGTGGCCTTCATGAATGAAGAAGCCTTCCGCGCGACCGTTGAAACAGGTTTCGCCACGTTCTACTCGCGCTCGCGCAACAAGATCTGGATGAAGGGGGAATCGTCCGGTCACCGGCTGGCAGTCAAGGGCATCGCCACTGACTGCGACGCCGACACCCTGCTGCTGCAGGTTGAAGCAATTGGCCCCGGCGTCTGCCACGAGGGCTACGCGAGTTGCTTCTTCCGCCAGCTCTCTGACGGCGAATGGCGCGAGACCGAATCGCGCACGTACGAGCCCGCGCTCGTCTACGGAGGCCAGTAATGGTGAAGCTCAAGCTCGGCATCCCAAAAGGCAGCCTCGAAAACGCGACCGTGGACCTGTTCCGGCGCGCAGGCTTCAACATCACGGTGAGCAGCCGGTCCTATTTTCCTGTGATCGACGATCCGGAGATCGAGTGCATGCTCATTCGCGCGCAGGAGATGGCGCGTTACGTGGAAGACGGCGTGCTTGACGCGGGACTCACGGGCCTCGACTGGGTCATGGAGACCGGCGCGAACGTTCACACCGTTGCGGACCTCGTCTACTCCAAACAGAGCTTCGGCAAAGTTCGATGGGTACTCGCCGTGCCGGAGTCTTCTCCGATCCGGTCGATTGCTGACCTTGAAGGCAAGGTCATCGCCACCGAACTGGTTGGCTTCACCCGCCGGTTGCTCGAGACACACGGCGTGAAGGCCAAGGTCGAATTTTCCTGGGGCGCAACCGAAGTCAAACCGCCCGTCCTGGCCGACGCCATCGTCGAGGTCACCGAAACCGGCTCGTCACTGCGAGCCAACAACTTGCGAATTGTCGAAACGCTTCTTGAGTCCAATACGCAGTTGATTGCCAACCATGCCGCGTGGAAGGACGAGCCCAGGCGCCGGAAGCTCGAGGACCTGAAAATGCTGTTGGAAGGGGCGATCAACGCGCTGGGCAAGGTCGGCTTGATGCTCAACGTCGAGGCGTCGGACCTGAAAGCCGTGCTCCAGGTCCTTCCCGCGCTCAAGCGGCCGACGGTGTCGCAACTCTCGGAAGACGGCTGGCTGGCGGTCAACACCATCCTTGATGAATCCACTGTTCGCACGATCATTCCAGCGCTCAAGAAAGCCGGCGCGCAGGGCATCGTCGAATACCCCCTCAACAAGATCGTGATGTAGCCGTGATTCGCATCCTTTCGTACCAAGACGCCAAGTCCTTGCTCGGCCGGCGGACTGCCCGGCTCGAAGAAGCCGAGGCAATAGTTGCGCCGATTCTGCGCGACGTGCGCACCCGCGGCGACGCCGCCCTGCTCGACTATGCCCGCCAGTTCGACGGTTTCGAGGGCAGCAGCTTCCTGGTCAGCCCGGCAGAGTGCGCAACTGCTGCCGAGTCACTGCCCTCGTCGTTCTGGGAGGCCGTCGAGACCGCTGCACTGAACATCGCCGAGTATGCGCGGACGCAATTACCACAGAGCGGCATGGTCGATTACTCCGACGGCCGGCGGCTGGGACAAATCGTGCGCCCCATCGAATCCATGGGCGCGTACATTCCGGCGGGCCGGTATCCTCTGCCTTCGACGCTGTTGATGACGATGGTGCCGGCGCAGGTGGCGGGAGTGCGGCGTATCTGCGTTGCTTCGCCTCACCCGAGTGCAGAGACGCTCGGCATCGCGCACCGGTATGGCGTGAGTGACGTATTCCGAATCGGCGGCGCTCAGGCGATTGCCGCGTTCGCATATGGCACAGCCACCATTCCCCGCGTAGAGCGCATTGTCGGTCCCGGCAACATCTACGTCGCGGCTGCGAAGAAACTTGTGGCGGGCGACGTCGGCATCGACTTTGTCGCCGGGCCCACGGAAATTGTCATCATCGCGCGGGAGGGGAATCCGCGCTGGATCGCCGCAGACATGCTGGCACAGGCCGAACACGACACGGATGCGTCCGCGATCCTGCTCACAACATCGCGATCGCTTGCAGACGCCGTCGCCCTCGAGATTGACTTGCAGTTGGCGACACTGTCTACAGCCGAAGTGGCCCGGACGGCCATCGACCAGTGCAGTGCCATCGTGCTCTGCGATGACATCGACCAGGCACTTGAATTCGCCAATGCCCTGGCTCCCGAACATCTCGCCCTGCACGAGCCGGCGTGGCTCGATCGCATCGAGAACGCGGGCGGCGTGTTCCTCGGCCCCAGCAGTCCGGAGGCGGCGGGTGACTACGCTTCGGGCCCCAATCACGTGCTGCCCACCTCGGGAGCAGCACGTTTGCGTGGGGGACTCTCGGCAGCTGATTTTGTAAAAGTCATCTCGGTACAGGAACTCTCGCCGGCGGCGTTGACGCAGTTGACCCCCGCGATCACGACGCTGGCCAGGGCTGAAGGACTGGAAGCGCATGCGCGGTCCGTGGAGATGCGCGGGGAGGCGGGCAATGTCTGACCTGTCGCCTCGTCAGGCCGTCCTTCGCATGGCGGCCTATCACCCGCCAGCCGGTGGTCGTGAAGGCGCCCTCCGTCTTGATTTCAACGAGAACACCGTGGGCTGTTCCCCGGCCGTGATTGCCGCGCTGGAGAAATACGCCAACGCGGAAGCGATGACGATGTATCCCGAGTACGAGGCGTCGCGCCGTGAGCTTGCGGCGTTCTTCGGCGTGGCCGAGTCGGAAATGCTGCTCACCAATGGCACTGACGAGGCCATTCAGGTGCTGGTGAACACCTTTGTGGACTCCGGCGATGAAGTCCTGCTGCTGAAGCCGTGTTACGCGATGTACCGCTTTTATGCCGAGTTGGCAGGCGCGGTCGTTCGCGAGGTCGAGTACCGACAGCCCGGGCTTGAGTTCCCTGTGGAGGAACTCCTGTCCGCGATCGGTCCTGCCACCAAAGCCATTCTGGTGGCGAATCCGAATAACCCGACGGGCGCGGCCACGTCGCTGGACGTGATCGCCGCGATTCTGGAGCGTGCGCCTCACGCAGCCGTACTGGTTGATGAGGCGTACTTCGAGTTCTGCGGCATCACGGCACTGCCGCTCTTGCGGGCCTATCCGAATCTCTTCGTGTGCCGGACGTTTTCAAAAGCCTACGGGATGGCCGCCATGCGCATCGGCTGCCTTTTTTCGTCTGCGGCCAACGCAGCTCACCTCCGCAAAGCGCAGTCGCCATATTCAGTGAACACGCTCGCGGCGCTTGCGGCCCGGGGAGCGGTCCGTGACCAGGCGTACGTCGGCGACTACGTCCGGTCGACTCTCATCGCCCGCGAACAGATCGTTGCCGGACTGGCCGCACTCGGTATCGAGAGCTATCCCAGCCAGGCGAACTTCGTGCTCTTCCAGGTGGGCCAGCGCGCCATTCCGATTCGCGACGCCCTGCGGCAGCGCGGCATCCTCGTGCGCGACCGCAGCTACGAACTGCCCGGTTGCCTCCGTGTGACTTGTGGAACACCCGCGCAGGCCGCGCGATTTCTCAGTGACCTGAAGGAGTTGTGGTGAAGGACCTGTTGATCTTCGACATGGATGGGGTGCTCACTGAAGTCACCGAGAGCTACAGGGAGTCTGTGGTGCAGTGCGTCCTCCACTTCACAGGGCAACGCGTCTCACGAGACCGGATCCAGGAGTACAAGAATCAGGGCGGCTGGAACAACGACTGGGATCTGTCGCAAAAGATCGCCGCGGATTTCGGCGTGCAGGTCTCTCACGACGCCATTGTCACGAAGTTCAACGAGTTCTTTCTCGGCACAGACGGCAACGGGCTCATCCTGCGCGAGCAGTGGTTCCCGCAGCCGGGGCTGCTCGAACGGCTCGCAGGCCGGTTCCAGTTGGGAATCTTTACCGGGAGGCTGCAGTACGAAGCCGACATGTCTCTTCGCCGGTTCGCTCCCTCCCAGGTATTCGATCCGATGATCTGCGCCGATCACGTGGCTCGGGCAAAGCCGGCGCCCGACGGGCTGCTCGACATTGCCGCCAGGCATCCACGGCAACGCATCACCTATGTGGGCGACACGGTTGACGATGCGCGGAGTGCGGCTGGTGCGGGCGTGCCGTTCATCGGAATCGCGGCCGCGAATGGATCGCGCCGTGACGAACTGGTCGCCTTATTCGCGGCCGCCGATGCCGTCGCGATCATCGAAAACATCAATGAGATCGAGGGCGTGTTATGAGAAAGGCGAAGGCAGTCAGAAAGAGCGTTGTCGAGCGCATCACAAAAGAGACCCGGATCACAGGATCGCTTTCTCTTGAAGGGCGCGGCCGGTACGACATCTCCACGGGGATTCGTTTCTTCGACCACATGCTCGAGTTGTTCACCAAACATGGCGGGTTCGACCTGACCCTGAAAGCACAGGGCGACCTGGACGTGGACCAGCACCACACCGTCGAGGATGTGGGGATCGTGCTGGGCCAGCTCTTTTCGAAAGCGCTCGGAGGCAAACGCGGCATCAACCGAGCCGGCTACTTCGTCATGCCGATGGACGAGACGCTCGCGGTGGTGGCCGTGGATATGAGCGGCCGGCCCGCCCTGGTCTACAGCGACCTCGTGCGCGTGCGCCTGGTCGGCGACCTGCAGTCCGAGTTGCTGGAGGACTTCTTCGACGGCTTCGTGCATCACGCAGGCGCAAACCTGCACGCCAAGGTGCTCTACGGCCGGTCAAACCATCACAAGGTGGAAGCGGTCTTCAAGTGTTTTGCCCGGGCGATGCGGGTGGCGTGCGCGATGGACGCGAGACTCAAGGACGACTTGCCCTCCACAAAAGGCCTGCTGTGATTGCGATCGTCGACTACGGAGCCGGCAACCTCCAGTCCGTCTGCAACGCATTCGCGCGGCTCGAGACGCCTGTTCAGGTGGTCCGCGATTCGGAAGGGCTGCGGGCCGCGTCGAAGGTGATTCTGCCCGGAGTGGGTCACTTCGGTCAGATGACGCGCGCCCTCGACGAGCTGCTCCTACGCGACGCTCTCCTGTCTCGGATCAGCGCTGGCGTGCCGTTCCTCGGTATCTGCCTTGGCATGCAGGCGCTGTACGAGGGCAGCGACGAAGCTCCAGACGACAACGGCCTGGGGTTGCTGGCGGGCCGGATTCATCGTTTCGACGCCGACCTGCGCGTGCCACACATGGGGTGGAACAACGTGGAGGCCCTGCGGCCCTCGAAGTTGCTCGCGAACACCGGCGAGTCGCCGTACTTCTACTTCGCCAACAGCTTCTATGCGCCTGTGGGCCCTGACACGGTTGTCACCTGCACCTACGGCGTGCCGTTCTCGGCCGTGGTCGAGCGTGCGAATGTCTTTGGCGTCCAGTTTCATCCTGAGAAAAGCGGCGCCGCCGGCCTCCGGGTATTACAGAACTTCGTGGAGCTCTGACCGATGCTCGCTAAACGCATCATCGCCTGCCTCGACGTCACCGGCGGTCGCGTCGTCAAGGGCGTCAACTTCGTGAACCTGCGCGATGCCGGCGACCCGGTAGAGTTGGCCGCGCGCTACAGCGACCTTGGGATTGATGAACTCGTGTTCCTCGATATCACCGCGTCGAGTGACAACCGGCAGACCCTCATCGACATGGTGACTCGCACCGCGCGCGAAGTGTCGATCCCGCTGACCGTGGGCGGCGGTGTTCGAAGTGTTGACGACGCGAGGACGCTGCTGGGGGCGGGCGCCGACAAGGTGAGCGTCAACACGGCAGCGGTGAGGCGGCCTGAGCTGATTCGGGAGCTGTCGTCGGCATTTGGAGCGCAGGCGGTGGTGCTGGCCATAGACGCCAGGCGCAAACTGGACGCGTGGAATGTGTTTACGCGAGGTGGACGCGTGGATGAAGGCCTGGACGTGATTGCCTGGGCGCGGCAGGGCGAGAGCCTTGGTGCCGGCGAAATTCTGCTGACGTCGATGGACACCGACGGCGTCCAGACCGGATTCGATCTGGCGCTGACTCGCGCCGTGGTTGATGCGACATCGATTCCCGTCATCGCGTCCGGGGGCGCTGGCCGGCCGGAAGATTTCGCCCGCGTGTTCACGGACACCGGCGCTTCAGCGGCTCTTGCGGCGTCGATCTTCCACGATGGCACGCAGGGAATCGCAGACCTGAAGGTGTTTCTGCGTTCGAGCGGTATCGAGGTCCGCCCCGCATGATCTTCCCGTGCATTGACCTCATGGGCGGCAAGGTCGTCCAGCTTGTCCAGGGCAGGACCAAGGCGCTCGAGGCCGAGTCTCCAGACGCCATGCTGCGCCTCTTCGCAGCCTTTCCCGAGATACAGGTCATCGACCTTGACGCCGCAATGGGGTCTGGCGAGAACGCCGCGCTGGTGGAGGCGATTGCGGCGAAGGCGGTGTGCCGGGTTGGCGGCGGCGTGCGAACCGCGGTGCGCGCGAGACGCCTGTTGGACCTTGGGGCTCATCGCGTGATCGTCGGCACGTCGGCGTTCACCGGTGACGGTATCAACGCCCCGTTGCTGGCGGACATTGCGGCCGCGGTCACACCTGACCGCGTCATCATCGCGCTCGATTCCCGCGACGGCCGCATCGTGGTGAAGGGCTGGACAGAGGCCACGTCGTTCACAGCCGAGGATGTGGTGTCGCAGCTTGAGCCGTACTGCTCGGGCTTCCTCTGTACCTACGTGGACAAGGAAGGCACGATGCAGGGCACCGACCTCGACTGGTTCCGCCGGCTCCGCGCCGCTACCAGTCACGAGATCACGGCTGCCGGCGGCGTGGCGTCGCTTGACGAGGTCAAGGCGCTGCAGGCGATGCAGGTCCATGTCGCCCTGGGCATGGCCATCTACACGGGCCGGATCGCGCTCGCCGACCTGGCCGCCCTTCTCTCACCCGTGGTAAAGTCCTGACCTGATGACTCCCAAATCGGCCCCATCCGGCGACGCACTGGGAATGGTCGAAACACGCGGCTACGTCGGGATGGTGGAAGCCACCGACGCCATGCTGAAGACGGCCAACGTCACGTTCGTCGGCTGGCAGAAGGTGGACGCCGGCCTCGTGACCGCCATCGTGCGCGGCGATGTGGCTTCAGTGAAGGCCGCGACCGACGCCGGCGCTGCGGCCGCCCGCAAGGTCGGCGACCTCGTCGGCGTACACGTCATCCCCCGCCCGGCCGACGACGTGGGCACGATCTTCCCGATTGATTAAGAGCGAAGCCGTGGAAAACTACCTCAGAGGTCGTTTTCAACCGCTGTGGAAGTGAAAACGACCTCTGAGGTAGTTTTCGCGAGGACTCCGGGACCCCGGGACCCCGATTTCTATCTCACCCCTGTCAGTGAATTGAAGATCACCTTGAATGTGCCGAAGGTCTGGCCGCGCCACTGTGGGCGGAAGCCGAACAGGATGACGCGTCCCTCTCCGTGCTGCACTTCCAGGGCGGCCGCTTTGCCTTGCAGGTGCTGTTCGCCCAGCAGGTAGCCCGACGCGAGCGGTGAGCCCGTCTCTGCGTATCGCGCGAGGATGGTGCCCTTGAACCCGACGAGTGTTTCAAACGCCGGGCTTGAGTTGAAGAACACCGCGGTGGTCTTCTGCAGGCCGGCCATCACCGGTTGCGACGGATCAACTTCAACGTTGACCAACGAGCCGCCGACAAAGAACTCCTGCCGGCCGAGTCCCGAAAGCGCGTTGCGCACCGGCAGCTTCAACTGGTCGATCGCGAATGCCGAGCTTCGGTTGAGGCAGACGAGCGTGCCGCCCGCGCGCACAAATTCATCGATCGCCTTGACGCGATTCGCGTCGCCCTCGGGCAACGCCGGTGCCCCCGTCGCGCCGGCTCCGGCTCCCCGGCCGGCTCCCGGAGCGCCACCCGCCCCGGCGGGCCCACCGCGGCCTCCGCGACCCGCGCCGACAAGGACGCCGCGTGGTTCGTCGGTCACGACAATCGCGTCGAAACGCGAACGGAGATCACCCGCGGCAATTTCGTCGGCAGAGAGCTTGGTGAAGGGAAACTCGAACCGCTCGAGCACCCAGCGCGTCCACCCTTCGTCCATGCTCGCGCCTGGGTTGAACATCGCGATTCGGGGCTGGCGAAGGTTCGTGGCCGGCGTGGGGACACGTTCGGCGCGCAAAGCGAGCGACCGAACCATGGTGTCCTGCGCTTCGGGCGCGAGACCCGAGATGACATAGCGGCCTGACGCGCCTGCGGCGCCGGGCGCCCACCCGACGGTGGCGCCGCTCTTCCATGCCTGATTCGCGGCGCGGAACGCGTTGTTCTGCGCGGGATCGATCGCGAGTGATGAACCGGTGCCGGTGATGGCGCCCGCGGGCGGCACGATGGCCGCAGCCAGCGGAATGGTCTCGAAGCCAAGTCCAGGCGCACTGTCATACGGCGCCGGGTCGGCCCCGCCCACCGAGTCGTACTGTGACGTTCGCGCAGTGGGCGCCGCCACCTGACCGAGCGGCTTCAGGACTTTCTTCAACTCCGCCCGCTTCGCGTCGTCCAACGCGCCGACCGTCTGCATCGCCACGCCCATCGAGAGCGGCAGCGTCCAGCCAGCGGCGTCGTAGGGCTGTTCTGGCGCGCCGCCGGGCGATTCACGAATGTCGGGATACTTCTGCACGTCGAGCACTTCGCGAGCAAGCGCAATGAATTCCTGATCGGTCGGCACCACCCAACTGCCGGCCGCGTACGTCACGTCGCCCACGGTGAAGTCCGCCGTCAATTCCGACACCCGGACGCCGCCAAACGCGATCCGCTTCAACATCTCGACCGCAGCCACCGGATCGCGCTGCGTCTTGGGCACCACGTACGCGGACGGACCACTCGCGCGGTGCTGCGTAATCTGCGCCATCCCCGACCGCCACCGGTTCATCAGGACGTTGTCCTTGTATTTCGCCGCGTAGTCGAGCACCGACATTGACGCCGTGTGCATGTAGGCAACGGAATCACCCAGGCCGAAGTGCCCACCCGCCCACGGGCTCGCATACAGGCTCTGTGGCCGCAGGTCCTGATAGGCCTGCGGAATGTCCTTGATGGTGTAGTCGCGGGGCGCCGCCATGTTCGCCAGCGCGGTTTCGGTCCAGAACGACGCGATGTTCTTGAACATCGGCGTGTAGTCGATATACCCCGCGTACCACGCGTCGAAGCCGGTGCCCATGTGCGTGGCGCCCACCTGGCCGCGTTCTTCCAGTCCCTGCGCGATGGCCATGCCGATGGTGTTCACGGTGCGCGACATCAGGAACGGCGCATGCAGCGCGATGGGCTCGGCGAACGGCGGCAGCCAGATACGGGTGGGAAATGGCGCGGTCTGGTGATGCACGTAGACGATCTGCGGTTCCCACTGCCGCCACGCCTGCTCCATCACCCGCGACTCGATCATGTTGAGCATGTACGCGTCGCGATTGTTGTCGTGACCGACATACTCCTGATACAGCACGGGCAGCGAGGTACTTGCGCCTGGCGTACCGACGTTCTTCATGTAGTGCTCGGCCACCATCTGATGGCCATCGGGGTTGATGGTGGGCCACAGCATCAAGACGACGTTTTCGAGGATGCGCTGCACCTGCTCGTCGCGGCCAGGCTCATTCGGGTGCGTGGTCAGCAGGTCGTAAGCAAGCTGCAGCGTGTGCTGCGGGCCAGCCACTTCGGTGGAGTGCAAACCGCCATCGATATGGACAATGGCCTTGCCCTCGCGGGCCAGGGCGCGGGCCTGATCTTCGGTGAGGCCTTCAGGCGACGCAAGGCGCCGCGCAATCTCGCGGTACCGATCCACGCGCGCCAGATTGCGCTCGGTGGAAATCAGCGCGACGTAGTACGTGCGTCCCTGCGTCGAGGTACCCATCGGCACCAGCTGCATCTTCGCGCTCGCCGCATCAAGTGCCCTGAAGTACTTGATCGTGTCGTCGTACGTGGCCAGCTTGAAATCCGCCCCGGGCTTGAACCCGATCACCGACTCAGGGGTGGGAACTCCGGACTGGGCGGACAGGGAGGCTGATCCGAAAAGTAGGGATATAACGAACAGGCGGGCTGTGCGAGGCATTAGGCATATTAACTGACGGAAGTGGCGGAACTGGGGAACTGACGGAAGTGGGGGATCTCCCAGTTCTGGCAGTTCCGCCAGTTCCGCCAGTTCCGCCAGTTCCTCATTTCCTAAGTGACGACCGGCTTCTTCCTGACGGCTTTGCCCTTAACGGGTTTCAGCCGGAGCACTTCGGCGCCGAGTAGCGCCTGAGTCGGGTCCACGAGCAGGTCGAACACGTGTCCTTGTCTCGTCTCAAGGAACAGGCCCACGCCGTTCGTCAGCAACCTCAAATCCCCCGCATCGTCCAGCGTTTCAGACAGGCGGCGGCGGAAGTAGTCGCGCAGGGCCTCCATCATCTGTTTGAGTGTGGCGTTATCGAAGCCGCGCCGCCGCAGCTCAGCGAGGGCGAAGAGTTCCAGCACGTCCACGGGTGAGTACCGGCGCTCGGTGAAGCCGCCCTGGTCGGTTTTGCGCGGCGCGATGGAAGGTTGGAAGACGCGCGCCTCATCCCACCACTGCAGCTGCTTGCCGGTCAGCCCGGTTTGGGCCGCGACCTCGCGAGCGGAGTAGGAGGACTTCAGCTTCATGCGCGCTCTACGTTCCGGCCGGGAACGCCGCGTCGGTCGCCCTGGCCGCGTCCAGGTCTTTTGCGGTCACGCCGCCCGCACTGTGCGTGGACCACGTGACGGTGACCTTGCGATAGCTGATGAGCAGGTCGGGGTGGTGATCCACGGATTCAGCGTAGGTGGCCACGCGTCCAGCAAAGGCCATCGCCTCTGGGAACGACGGACAGGTGAACGTTCGGCTGATGGCCGGCGCGTCGGCCACCCAGCCGGGCAAGCCCGCCAGCGCCGCGCGAAGTTCAGTGGAGTTCAGGCTGGGCATGCTGGCGCAGCTACTTCTTTGGGACCAGCTTGAGGATACGGCCCTGCGGGTTGTCGGTCAGTACGTAGATGGCGCCCTCGGGCCCCTGGCGCACGTCGCGGATCCGCTCGGGCTTCGGCTGCAGGTCCTTGAGCAGGCGTTCTTCGCTCACGACGCGGTCGCCCTTGATATCGAGCCGCACGAGGTTGGTCGTGGCGAGGCCGCCAATGAACAGGCTGCCCTTCCATGCCGGGAACAGGTCGGCGGTGTAGAACATCATGCCACTCGGGGCGATGACGGGATCCCAGTAGTACGCCGGCTGCTCCATGCCGTCCTGCGCCGTGATGCCGCCAGTGATCGGCTTGCCCTGGTACTCGATGCCGTAGGCCGTCACCGGCCAGCCATAGTTCTTGCCCTTGCGCACGATGTTGAGTTCATCACCGCCGCGCGTCCCGTGTTCCACTTCCCACAGCTCGCCCGTCGCAGGGTTAATCGCGGCGGCCTGTACGTTGCGGTGACCGAGCGACCAGATCTCCGGACGCGCACCGGCCGTGCCCACAAACGGGTTGTCCTTGGGAATCGAACCATCAGGGTTGATGCGCACGATCTTGCCCTGCAGCTTGTCCATCTGCTGCACCAGCAGACGACCCGCTTCAATCTGGCGATCGCCCTGCGTGACGAATAACGTGCCGTCGCGGCCGAACGCGAGCCGGCTGCCGAAGTGGCCGTTCGATCGCATCGAGGGCGCCTGTTTGTAGATGACCTGGGCGTTTTCCATGCGCGGTTCTGCGCCGTCCACGAACTTACCGCGCGCAACAGCGGTATGGTTGGTACCGTCTTCCAGCGCTTCGGAGAAGCTCCAGTAGACCAACTGGTTCGTGGCGAACGCGGGATCAAGCGCCACGTCGAGCAACCCACCCTGTCCGCGGGTGGCAATGGTCGGAAGACCGGCAACGGGCGCCGACAGCGTGCCATCAGCCGCCACCACTCGCAGGCGGCCGGGCTTCTCGGTCACGAGCATCTTGCCGCCAGGCAGGAACGCGAGTCCCCACGGAGCCTCAAGGCCCTGGGCCACAGTGACGACCTCAAACGCGACGTTCGTCAGGCGCTCAGGCGCATCGGTCTGGCCGGCGAACGCGGGTTTCTGGTCTGGCGCATTGGCCGGCCGCAGGTCCACACCCTGCTGCTGGGCGTACATCACGCCAACTGCCGCGCACAGGCCAAAGGCAAGGGTTCCGAACAGTCGTGTCTGGCTCATAGGGAAATACTAGCCTACACTGCCGCGTCATGGCCGGTTACAGTGGGAAAACGCTCGTGCAGAAGATTGGCCTCAAGCCAGGGCACCAGCTTGCATTGGCCGGTGAGCCTGACGGCTTCCTCAAGGAACTGGCTCCCCTGCCCGACGATGTGGTCGTTGTCACCGGAGGCAACAAGCCGCTCGACTGCGTCATCTTGTTTGCGCACGAGGCCCGCACGCTTGAATCGAGGATCGTCCGCTGGAAGGCTCGATTGGCCCCGGCCGGAATGATGTGGATCGCGTGGCCGAAGAAGGCGTCGAAAGTTGTCACCGACGTCACCGAGGCATTGGTGCGCAGCACCGGGCTCGGCGCGGGCCTGGTTGACGTGAAGATCTGCGCCGTTAATGACGTCTGGTCGGGCCTCAAATTCGTGCGTCGGCTCAAGGACCGATGACAGTCACGTACGCCCCGTGGTCATTCGTCCCATGACGGTTGCCGACCCGCCACTTCAAGGTAGAGTGCCCGGATGACGATCCGACTGCTGACCCTGTTACTGCTTGGCGTGGTTCTGCCATCCCAGTCTCCGCAGTCCGTGGCCGACGAACTGCTGGCCGCCGACCGCGCGGCCTCGGTCGCCGGCGCGAAGACCACGGTGATACCCGCGCTGACCGCCATGTTTGCGCCAGACGTGGCGATGCAGGCGCCCGTAGTGGGATTTGCCAGAGGGCTCGCAGCGGCGACGGAAGCGTTGCGCGGCAACCCAGACAACATCGATGGCCGCATCGAGTGGTTACCGGTTCGCAGCGGCATTGCGGCCGATGGCCTCCACGGCTTCACCTTCGGATTCATGACACTGCGACGGCCAGACGGCACGACCGTGCCGGTCAAGTATCTGGCCTATTGGGTGAAGCGCGACGGGCGATGGGAAGTGGCGGCTTACAAACGCCGGCTGGGTCCCGCCGGCGACGTCAACACAACCGTGCTCGCACCATCACTGCCGGCGCAATTGCAACCCGTCGCCTCGGACGCGGCCACACTCGCCGGCCATCGCCAGAGCCTGATCGCGGCGGAGCAGGCATTCTCCGACGAGGCGCAGATGATCGGCATCGGCGCCGCGTTCGCGAAATACGGCTCGGCCGACGCCATGAACATGGGCGGGCCGAACGACGCGATCTTTGTGATGGGCGCGGACGCGATTGGCAAGGCGGTTGGTGGCACTGAACCGTCGAGCACCAGTCCCGTTAACTGGTCTGCCGACTCAGCCATCGTCGCCTCAAGCGGCGACCTCGGTGTCACGTTCGGCTACATCCGGCAAAACGCTCCAGCGGGCACGTCCCCTGCTCAGCCGCCGGTCCCGTTCTTCACGATCTGGCGACGCGCGAATCCGACGGCGCCGTGGCGGTACGTCGCGGAGTAGGGAGCGGTACTCTCGGGCTTGAGAACCAGCCCGAGCTACGTACCGGCTCGAGCTCCCGTACGTAGCTCGGCCTGGTTCTCAAGGCCGAGGCCTATGCTCTCTCCGGCCGTGTGAGTTCCAGCATCGGGTCGTGATCGTTGTCGAGAATCTGTCGTGTCACCACATCGGCGGTGTACGGCGCCAGCAGGATGCCGTTGCGATAGTGCCCCGTCGCCATCGTGATGCGGGGATGGCTGGCGAGCGGACCGAGCAACGGCAAATGGTCCACGGTCGCGGGGCGCAGGCCGACGCGGACTTCGGTGAGCGACGCCTGCCACGTTTCCGGCAACAGTTCGCCGACCGCACTGAGCAAGTCACTCACGCCGGCCACGGTTGACCTTTCATCGAAGCCGACATCCTCCACCGTCGCTCCGACGAGGAGCGACCCATCGGGCCACGGCACGGTGTAACAGCGCGTGCCCCACACGGAGCGCTGCGGCAAGGCAGCGCCGGGCCACTTCAGGTGCAGCAGCTGTCCGCGGATGGGCCGCACGGGGAAGACGGGCACGTCGGCCACTCGCACACGGCGCGACCAGCTGCCTGCGGCAATCACGACGTGGTCGAACTCATCCACACGGTCGCCGACGCGCACCTGCACGACGTCGCGCTTGTGTTCGATGTGAATGATCTCGGCGGGCGTTTCACACGTCGCGCCACGGCGGCGGGCCGAGGCCATCAGGGCCGTGACGAGCGGCGTGACCTGCACGTATCCGTGGCCGGCGATCGCCAGCCCCGCCATCGCCGACGTGCTGACGGCTGGCTCAAACTCCCGCACGTCGGCGCCCTCGAGCCACTGGTGAGTGATCCCTTCGGCCGATAGCCATGCGCGTGCGCGCTGCAGATGAGCGACCTCGTCGGCGCTCAATGCCACCTCGAGCGTTCCGGACCGCGCGTAGGAGAAGGGCACCTCGACACGCTCGCGGAGCCGCTCCACCCAGCCGTCCCACATTGCGAGACTGCGCGCGCCGAGCGCAAGAAGGGGGCTGCCTGGCGTGGCCTCTATGTACGGACACAACACGCCGGCCGAGGCCTGGGACGCACCTGCGCCAGGGCGTCGCATGTCGAACATCGCGACCCGTGCTCCCCGCGCTGCCACTGCGTCGGCGACCGCTGCGCCGATGATTCCAGCGCCGATTACTGCGATTCGTAAATGAGCCAATTGGCCCATTATTCCCCACGCCCGTGTAGCGCCGTGTGGACATCCCCTGTCCCCGGCTGTTGCCAAATGGCCGGACGTCCGGCGACTATGATGGGAAAGGCCCCTGCCGCGTGGCATTTGAAAGCGGTACGGGGCTTGCTGGAACTGGGAGCATGGTGTCGGCCAAACTACTTGGACTCGTGAGCGTGGGCTGCCTGGCAGCGGTGGCTGGGGGCTATTTGACACTGCGCCCGGCTGCATCGGACCTGGCTCAGGTCGACGTGGCCAAAACCGACGTTGCCAGGGCCGATTTGGGGAAAGCCGAGCCGGAAGTGCCGGCCCCGGCGTCAGCGGTTTTCGCGCTTGATCCAGCGCCCGCACCTCTTCCTGCGAAGCCGACGGTGAACGCCGCCAGGCCCTCGGTTCAGCCGTCTGCAAAAACGCCAGAGCCGGCAGGCGCTGTGCCGCCGCAGGCGACTCCGGTGGAGACACCTGTTCCCCAGGCGCCGCCCGTGTCCGTAGAGCCGCCAACCACGCCGCCGACGCAGGCTCCCATACCTGTGGAACCGCCACGGTATGTGCCGGACGCGCCGGTGCAGCCCGCCGCACCGGTTGCAGAACCGCAAAGGATTGAGCTCGAAGAACTGACCGTCGAAAAACACTCGGTCATCGGCATCCGCCTGGACGAGGCCGTCTCCACTCGCACCGCTCGCCTCGAAGACCGCGTGTCCGCCATCGTCAGCCGCGATGTCACGGTGGATGGCCGCACCGCGATTGCCGCCGGCACGCGACTGGAAGGTACGGTGTCGCTGGTGGAACGTGGAGGCAAGTTCAGGAACCGGCCACGGATTGGGCTGCGATTCGACCGGATGATTCTGGCCGATGGCATGCGCGTGCCGATCAAGACCGACACGATCTACCGCGAGGGCGACTCACCGACCGCCGACGCCACCGCCAAGGTCGGTGCCGGCGCGGTGGCAGGCGCCATCCTGGGCGGACTGCTCGGCGGCAAGAAAGGCGCGGCCATCGGAACTGCGGCTGGTGCCGCCGGAGGCGCGGCCACGGTCATGAACTCCGAAGCCGGCGAAGCGTCAATCGCCGCAGGCGCGCCGCTGACAGTGCGCCTCGCCGAAGACGTGACCGTTGCGATTCGGCGATAATGAGGGCATGACTCGAGCCCTTCTTGCCGCCGCTCTCGTCGCCCTCGGTGTCGCAGCGCAGGCGCAGGCGCCGACCACTCCGCCCGCTCCCACTGCCCAGAAGGAAACCATCGAGGGCGTTCGGAATTACACGAAGGTTGACGCCACCGTCGGGTGCGCCGGCGCAACGGACAGCAAGGCTCTGGCGAACATCGCGAAGCTTGGGTACAAGGCCGTGCTGAATCTGCGCGAGGCGACTGAGGCCGGCGCGTTGATCGATGAATCAAAGACGGCTGCGGAAGCCGCAGGACTGAAGTACATCCATCTGCCGTTCAAAGGATCCGCACCGGATCCGAAAGTGGCGGATGAGTTCCTGAAAATCGTCGGCAACACCGACAACCAGCCGATCTTCATTCACTGCGGCAGCGCGAATCGCGTCGGCAGTCTGTGGCTGATCAAACGCATGCTGGTGGACAAGTGGCCGGAAGAACAGGCCGTGGCCGAAGCGAAGGCCATTGGCCTCTCGAGTGACGCGCTGCAGAAATTCGCGCTTGAGTACGTCGCGACGCACAAGGGATGACGCCCGGACCGCCGCCGTTCGGCGACATGCCGCCGGACGACTTCCGGCGTCACGCCCACACGCTCGTGGAATGGGCGGCCGGTTACTTCGAACAAATCGAAACACACGCGGTCCTGGCGCAGGTCTCGCCAGGCGATGTGCGGAAGGCCCTGCCCGACCACGCGCCGGAGCAACCTGAGCCGTTCGAGCAGGTCATCGCGGACCTCGACCGCATCATCCTGCCGGCAGCCACGCACTGGAACCACCCGGGGTTCTTCGCTTACTTCGCCATCACCGGCAGTGCGCCGGGCGTGCTGATGGACCTGGTATCGTCGGCCCTCAACCAGCAGGCGATGCTGTGGCGCACGTCACCGGCCGCCACTGAACTCGAAGAGGTCACGCTGCGGTGGCTGGCGCGGCTGATGCACCTGCCCGATCAAGTGGAAGGCGTGATCTACGACACGGCCTCCATCTCCACCCTGCACGCGCTGGCCGCGGCGCGTGAAGTGGCCGTGCCCGATGTGCGAACGAAGGGACTGGCAGGCCGCAACCTGCCGCGTATGCGCATCTACGCGTCCGAACACGCGCATTCGTCTGTGGACAAAGCCGTCATCGCTCTCGGCCTGGGTCACGAATCGCTCCGGCGCATTCCGGCTGACGACAAGTTCAGCATGCGCATCGACGCGCTCGAAGCGGCGATTGCTGAAGACCGCGCCGGCGGGATCACGCCGATTGCGATCGTCGCCACCATCGGCACCACATCAAGCACCTCGGTGGATGACGTGGCGGCCGCAGCCGCCATTGCGAAGCGCGAAGGCGCGTGGCTGCACGTGGACGCGGCGTATGCGGGTGTGATGGCCATGGTTCCGGAATTTGCGTGGATGCGCGCGGGCCTGGACCAGGCCGACTCCATCGTCGTGAACCCCCACAAGTGGTTGTTCACGCCGTTTGACCTCAGCGTGCTGTTCACGCCGCGGATGGATGTGATCCGCCAGGCGTTTTCGTTGACGCCCGAATACCTCAAGACGCCGGAAACCGGCGCGGTGAAGAACCTGATGGACACCGGCATCCAGCTGGGACGCAGGTTCCGGGCGCTGAAGTTGTGGGCCATCCTGCGGTACTTCGGCGCCGAGGGGGTGCGCGCGCGCCTGCGCGAGCACTGCCGGCTCGCGCAGGTGTTCGCCGCGTGGGTCGATGCCGATCCGGACTTCGAACGCGTGGCGCCGGTGCCCTTCTCGGTCGTGTGTTTCCGGTGTGCGCCGCAGGGCTACGCCGGGAATCTTGACGGGCTCAACCATGCGCTGATCGAGCGCGTCAACAAGACTGGCGAAGTCTTCCTTTCGCACACGTCATTGAACGGACAGATCGTGATTCGCCTGGCCGTCGGAAACCTGCGCACCGAGGAACGTCACCTCCGCCGCGCGTGGGACCTGCTCCGCGAAGCGCTTGACGCACTGCGCTAACGCCTCAGGATTTGCACCATGAAGGGCATGAAGCTCCATGAAGGCGCCGGGTTGGGCGCCGCCGTTGGCGGCAGGCACGATCAGAGGGAAGTCACAGGCGAACACACCGCGCGCCACACTCGATGTGTTCGTCTGTGACTTCCCTCTGATCGCGCAGCCCGGCAAAGCCGGGCTCCCAACTCGGCGCTTCTGACAGCCCCATCACAACCTCCATGGATCTTCATGGTGAACGCTCTGGCTCTACCGCACTTTGAACAGCGCGTCTGCCAGGGGGACGTTGAACTCGACGGTGGCGATCCGGAGTTCGCCGACGACCGCTCCGTTCTGCGTGATGCGAATCATGTGCGCCACCTGAACGCCCTCAACGGTGCGATAGTCTGACAACTCCACGTCGGTCGCGGGACCACTACCGGCTTCGGTTGTGACCTTGAGTTCCAGGCCGGTCTCTGCATCGAGATAGAAGTGCTGGGCCGGCATGCCCTTTCGCGTCACCTTCAGGTGATGCGCCTTCTTTGCGCCAACGCTTTCAGTGCCGACCAATTCAACGGTATGGCCCTTGGCGCGATAGTCGATCAGCGACCCGTCAAAGTCAGACTGCTCCTTCATGGTGTCAGCTTCCGGCCCGCTCATTTCGTTGAGTGCATCGGACCCTGACATCGGATTGCTCGACCACGCCTTCACACCGTCGAAGACGCTGACGATGGCGATTGGCGCCTGGCCCGGGATTTCAACCACGATCTCCTGACGGCCCAGGTTCGGCCGTTTGCCGTAGATCGTCATGCCCACCTCAGCGCCCTGGCCTATGGCGGTGCCGGTCATCTTCTGCGTCTGAATCGACTTCCACTTCGAGGCGCCGCCCCGTGTGGCGTAGTTCTTCGCCACGATTTCGTCCAACGTCTGCGCAAACGCGTGCGCCACGCCGGTACCGAATGTGACGAGAGCAAAGACCGAAAGTGCGAGTGCCGTACGTCTGACCATGTGAAATAACCTCCATCCGCCCATACGGCCGGTTTGGAGGTGGGGTCCGGCCTGTCGGTGAACGGCGGACCAGCGCCGGTCAGCTTCGCCAGGTCTCCGACCACGTCAGGCCGTGGTCGTCGCTGACAAGGGCCACGGCGCCGTGCTGGGGCATGGGCGCGCTTGAGGGAGACAACAGGTGCAGGAGCGCCGGCAGGGAGGGCCAATGGCCCACCAGTGCGAGGTCCCTGGACTCCTGCTGAATCGCCGTGTGGATGATGCCGGGGGAATCATCAGGACTGAGCCCGCGCACCATCTTGAACTGTGCGAACGGCGCACAGTTGCGAAGAAACGCTTCACCCGTCTGGCGAGCGCGCAGCTTGCCGCTGTGCCAGATCACGGCCGGCGCTGCGCCGTGTTCCTTGGCGGTCAGCGCCAGTTGAAGGGCGTGTTCGTAACCAGGCGTGGAAAGGGGCCGCTGCGGATCAACATGCGGCCCGACGGCGTCAGCGTGGTGTATGAGCAGCAGTCTCATCGGTCACGAGCAGCTTCACCACGTCTTTGCGGATCTGCGCGGGCGTATCCACCGATCCGTACCGCTTCACCACATTGCCGCCGGCGTCCACCAGGAACTTGGTGAAGTTCCACTTGATGGCGCCGATGCCGAGGATGCCGGCCTTCTGCGAAGCCAGCCACTTGAACAACGGATGCCCGTTGGCACCCTTGATGCCGATCTTCGCGAACAACGGGAATGTCACATCAAACGTCGCCGTGCAGAAATCCCGGATTTGCTCGTTGCTGCTGGGTTCCTGCCCGCCGAATTCATCACAGGGAAACCCGAGCACCACCAGGCCCTGGTCCTTGAACTCGCGATACAGGGATTCCAGGCCGTCGTACTGCGGTGTATAGCCGCACTCACTCGCCACGTTCACCACAATCAGAGTCTTGCCCCGGTACTCGGACATCGAGGTGGTCGTGCCGTCGATTCGCGTCACCGCAATGTCGTACAGACCGGGCACTACTTCGCCCCGTCGCGCTGCAACCGTGCCAGCAGCACTGCCATACGTTTGGTCATCGACGGGAGGGTGCGCAGGTCGGCCGTTTCGTTCACGGTGTGCCCGCCAGTCCCCATCAACCCGACGCCGTCGAGAATCATGCGGGCCTGTCCGGCGATAAAGGAGACGTCGGCCGCGCCGGCCTTGTCGGGATCAACCGCCACCACCTGGCCCGCGCCCACGTCAAGGCTCGCGCGGTTGTACAGCGTCAGCAGACGTTCATTGCCCGGTGTCGGGGCCAGCGGCGGGTAGCCATCATCAAATGTCAGCGTGGCGCTCGTTTGCGGCAACGATTGCGCCACGATGTCCTGCATCGCCTTCTTCGCCGCGGCGAATTGCTCCAGCGACAACGCCCGCAAATCGCCCGCCACCACGGTGTGCTCGGCAATCACGTTGCCCTTGCCGAAGCCCGTGCCTTTCGACGTCGGCCCGTCGAACTCCACCGCTGTGCCGCCGAGCACCACGCCAGGGTTAAACGTCAGGTGGGGCTGCCCGGCCAGCTTCTCGCGAAACGCGTTCAGAATACGCGCGGCCTCGAACACGGCGCCGTAACCATTCTCCGCATTAAAGATCTGCGACGAATGCGCGGGCTTCCCTTTCACCCGCAACTCCCAATTCGTCGTGCCCCGCCGAGCGATGACCGCCGTGGCCGGATTTCCGTCGCCATCCTCAAACCCGATCGCCACGTCTGCCCCCTGCGCCGCCTTGACCAGCGCCGCGCGCGACGTGGCGAGCGGCCGTCCCGCAGATTCCTCATCGCCGGTCATCACGACCACGATGTTCATGGACTTCAGCAGGCCCACCGACTGCAGCGCTTTCAGCGCCTGGAGCATGACGACGTTGCCGCCCTTCATGTCGGTGATGCCAGGCCCTTTGGCGGCAATGGCGCTGACGCGTTCAAACTTCTGAAAGGGACTGTCGGCCTCGAACACCGTGTCGAGATGGCCGATCAGCAGCATGCGTGGCCCCGGGCCAGGATGGTCCGCCACCAGATGACCCGCGCGGCCGAACGGCGTGCCGTCCACCCACTCCGTCTTGAAGCCGAGGGCGTCGAACTCTGAACGGAACGCGGCACCAACCGCGCGCACGCCTGCAAAGTTCATCGTGCCGCTATTGATGTTCACCACGCGCTCGAGCAACGCGAGCGCCCGATCGTTGTCGGCATCGACGAACGTGGCCAGGGCGCGCTCTTCAGATGTGAGTGTGCCCGATTGCGGCAGCGCGAAAGTCATGGCGAGCACCAGAAGCAGTCGAAGGGTCATGTCGCATCGTAGCAGTCTTCACCACCGGAACGTCGTACCAGCAGCCTCGCGCGCCAGTGCCACGCGCGCGCCTTCGGCAATGGGGCGGGAGAGGTACGGAATGTCGATGCGGTGCGCGCCGGCACCTGCGGTATCGACGCGAAGGCAGGCCATCGCCCAGCGCCGGTCGAATGGCGACTCTTCGAGATCCACCACCTGGATCTTGTCGAGCGGCACCACCGTCACGGCCCGGCGAATCCAGCCGCTCCTGAAGGCCATCACGCGGTCGGTGCGCGCCCAGCCCAGGCTCCTGACGTAGAGCCGAGCCGAAATCACCCACCACACGGCCAGCAGGACGCCGACGCCTGCCGCCCAGAGACCACCCAGCCATGGCGAGGTCGCGCCACCCACCACAGCGGCCCAAATCAGCGCGACGTTGCGGCGCCGGCGGAATCCGCGAGGGTCCACCGGCTGCCAGTCGAGCGCCGACAGGTCGGCCTCGGGCAGCACTTCGGCCACAAATGCCGGCACGTCGGTCATTTTGATGATCGGCGCGACCCATTCGCGCTCGGTGGCGGATCGGCCAGAGGGACTTCCGCCGGCCGTCTCCACCCTGACCGATGCGCGTCCCGCCCAGAGGTGGCCGGGCCCTCGGAAGATCTTGATCGCCTGCACACGACGCAGGGGGATTGTGGCTGTCACGCGCGTCAGCGCGCCGTACTCAATGAGAAGGTCGCCACCGCGCCGGGCCAGCGAAAACCCGTGCAGGCGCACCATGGCCCACACCATCGAGAGGACGGGTGCGATCACAAACAAGCCGACCAGTACGGAGGCATACATCGGCCACGCCGTGGAATCCCAGCCCTCGAAGCGGTCCCAGATCCCCGACTCGAAGAGGAGGCCCCACGCGGCGCCAATCACCACCCACCCTCGGTTATCCAGCAGGCCGGCAAGCGCCAGTTCGCGCGGCGGCAATTGCAGCAGCGTCCGTGCCTCGCGCACGGGCGCCATCGGCGCGGCCTCGACCCCTTCGCCCGGTTGGATGGCCGCTATTCCAGACTCGGATGGCCGGCCCTCAAACACCCGTTGCCGCATTTCATCAAGCGCGGCAAACGGCAGCACACTCAGCGTCGCCTCGGCTTCACCACCGGTGCCGGTCTGCACCTTGACGTCCACGACGCCGAACCACCGGTGCAGCACGTTCTGCACCGCGTCCACACTCTGGATGCGCGCGTATGGAATGTGACGCTCGTTCCTGAAAATGATGCCTGTGCGTACTACCAATTCCGTGGCGTCATAGCGATACGTGGAAGACAGGTATCTCGCCACAGCCGCAATGGCGCCGGGCACCAGAAACACGAGCAGGAATCGCTCCACGCTGTTGCCACGGCTGGCGGTCATCGTGGCAAACACTGCTGGCAGCAGGAAATTGCGCAGCTCCCCCCCGAGTGCGAACAGCACCGTCAGCGGGTGAAACCGCTGATTGGCACTGTCAGACGGCATCGCGTCCATCGCGCGGCAGCAATTGATCGCGCAGCGCCAGCGCATCCTCCCGGCTCAATCCCGGCAGCGCGACCTGGGCATGTTCGGTGCCCGCGGTGTGGACGATGAGCGTGCTGAGGCCGTGACTGCGTTCAATGGGCCCCTGCGACACGTCGGTGTGCTGCACGCGCGTCTGCGGAACGTTGACAACCCGGCGCCAGATCACGCCGCGCCGAATCTCCAGGCCTTCAGCATCCAGCCGGTATGACGCATGGGCGTACGCGCGGCGGGGCCAGGCCCAAAGCCACCAGGTCAGCAACCCGGAACCGACAAGCCACGCGCCTGCAGCAAGCCCGGCTATCAGCCACGACGCGCCAATCGCCAATCCCAGCGACCCGAGCGCCAGCAGTGCAATCGCCGAGAGGATTCCGGCGGTGATCAACCCGGTAATCTGCTGTACGTGCACAAATCGGGGATCGAGGCGATGGAAGCCATCAGGGAGCATTCCATCGATTATTCCACTTTCTACCTGGGATACACTGGGAGGGATCGCTGACGTGGCTTCTGGCTGCGTCGTGACTCAAGAGCGGCCACGCGGGTGTCACTTCAAATTCACCCGCGATCAGGCACCCCGTAGGCCCTCCGGATGGAGTGGGAATGGCTCGCCGGTGGATCACAGTCGACGGCAACGAAGCAGCCGCCTCAGTCGCGCATCGTTCAAATGAAGTAATCGCGATCTATCCGATTACGCCTTCGTCCACCATGGGCGAACTGGCGGACGAATGGTCCTCCAAGGGCCGCACCAACATCTGGGGTCAGGTGCCCAGCGTGATGGAGATGCAGTCGGAAGGTGGCGCAGCCGGCGCGGTCCATGGCGCCCTGCAAGCCGGCGCACTCGCAACCACGTTCACCGCCAGCCAGGGCCTGCTGCTGATGATCCCCAATCTGTACAAGATTGTCGGGGAACTCACCCCATTCGCGATGCACGTGACGGCACGCACGATTGCCACTCACGCACTCTCAATCTTCGGAGACCACTCGGATGTGATGGCCTGCCGCCAAACGGGCATGGCCATGCTCGCCTCGAACACGGTGCAGGAAGCCCATGACTTCGCATGTATCGCGCAGGCGGCCACGCTGTCCTCGCGCATCCCGTTCATGCACTTTTTCGACGGCTTCCGCACGTCGCATGAAGTGGCGCGCATCGAGGAACTCACAGACGACGACCTGCGCGTGATGTTGCCCGACGCGCTCATCGAGGCCCACCGCCGCCGCGCGTTGTCACCCGACCATCCGGTGCTGCGTGGCACGGCGCAGAACCCCGACGTATTCTTCCAGGCGCGCGAAGCCGCCAACAGTTTTCACACCGACTGCCCGGCGTTAGTGCAGAACGCAATGGATCAGTTCGCTGCACTGACCGGCCGGCAATACCGGCTCTTCGATTACGTGGGCCACCCCGCTGCCGAGCGCGTGATCGTGATCATGGGATCGGGCGCCGAAACCGTAGAAACCGTCACGTCCGCGCTGATTGAATCCGGCGAGCGGGTGGGCGTCCTCAAGGTCCGCCTGTACCGGCCGTTCTCAGTGGACGCGTTCATGGCGGCGTTGCCGTCCACGGTCACGTCAATCGCCGTCATGGATCGCACGAAGGAACCGGGCGCCATCGGCGACCCCCTCTTCCTCGACGTCGTCGCCGCGCTGAATGAACACGGCCAGCTCCATCCGAAAGTGATCGGCGGCAGGTACGGATTGGCCTCGAAGGAATTCACGCCGGCGATGGCCAAGGCCATCTTCGACGAGCTCAACACCCCTCGCCCGAAGTCACACTTTACGATTGGGATTAACGACGATGTGACGCATTTGTCGCTGAAGGTGGACCCCGAGTTCTCGGTGGATGCGCCTGGCGTGGTGCAGGCGGTGTTCTTCGGACTCGGCGCCGACGGCACGGTCGGAGCCAACAAGAACTCGATCAAGATCATCGGCGAAGACACGCCGAACTTCGCGCAGGGCTTTTTTGTCTACGATTCGAAGAAGTCCGGCGCCGTCACCATTTCGCACCTCCGCTTCGGGCCGAACCCCATTCGTGCGCCGTATCTCATTCGGCAAGCCAGTTTCGTGGCGTGCCACCAGTTCGACTTCCTCGACAAATACGATGTCGTCGGATACGCCGAACGAGGGGCTGTGCTCCTGCTCAACGCGCCGTACGACAAGGACGAGGTCTGGGACCATCTGTCCGCAGAGGTGCAGCAAGCCGTGATCAGCAAGGGCCTGCGCCTGTATGCCATCGACGGCTACACCGTGGCACGTGAGGCCGGCATGGGCAACCGCATCAACACGATCATGCAGGTGTGTTTCTTTGCCATCTCCGGCGTGTTGCCCCGCGAAGAGGCGATCGAACACATCAAGAGCGCCATCCGGAAGACCTATGGCAAGCGGGGCGAGTCGGTCGTACTGGCCAACTTCGCCGCGGTGGACGCCGCACTGGCGCATCTGCATCAGGTGCCGGTGCCCGTCGCGGTGACGTCCACGCGGCATCCTGCGCCGATGGTGTCGCCTGCGGCGCCTGATTTTGTGCAGCGCGTGACGGCCATGATGCTGTCCAACCAGGGCGATCTGCTGCCGGTCAGTGCGTTCCCGGTGGACGGCACCTGGCCAGTCGGGACAGCGAAGTGGGAAAAACGTTCCATCGCCACTGAGATTCCGGTGTGGGATCAGGCACTGTGCATCCAGTGCAACAAGTGCACCCTCGTGTGTCCGCATGCCGCGATTCGCGCGAAGGTGGCGTCACCCGGCGCGCTGGCCGGCCGGCCTGAGACCTTCAAGTCCGTCCCGTACAAGGGCGCCGAATACGCCGGGTTGGACTACATCATTCAGGTGGCGCCGGAAGACTGCACGGGATGTTCGTTGTGCGTCATGGTGTGCCCGGCAAAAGACAAGGCCAACCCCAAGCACAAGGCTCTGGACCTGCATCCCCAGCGGCCGTTGCGGGAGCCCGAGCGCGTGAACTACGAGTTTTTCCTGGGCTTGCCCGAAGTGGACCGTCACACCGTCAAGAGCGACATCAAGAGCACGCAGTTCCTGGAACCGTTGTTTGAGTACTCCGGGGCCTGCGCGGGCTGCGGCGAAACGCCGTACCTGAAGCTGTTGACGCAGCTGTTTGGCGATCACTTGCTCATGGCGAATGCCACAGGGTGTTCGTCCATCTATGGCGGCAACCTGCCGACCACGCCCTACACCACAAATCTCGCCGGTCGTGGTCCGAGCTGGTCGAATTCCCTGTTTGAAGACAATGCCGAATTCGGTCTGGGGATGCGGCTCGCTGTGGAGTCCCAGGCGGCTGAAGCCGTGCGGTTGCTGGCGGACCTGCGGGACGAGGGACTCATCGCGGCCGACCTGGCCAACACCATCCTCGACGCCAATCAGGCGACCGACGCCGGCCTTGACGAGCAACGTGCGCGCGTGGCCACGCTCAAGGGACGACTAAGAGAATTGCAAACTGGCGGAACTGGCGGAACTGGCGGAGCTGCGAGGCGGTTGCTGGTCCTTGCCGATGCGTTGACGAAGAAGAGTGTCTGGATCGTGGGCGGTGACGGCTGGGCCTATGACATCGGCTATGGCGGCCTCGACCACGTGTTGTCTACCGGCAAAAACGTCAACATCCTCGTGCTCGACACCGAGGTCTACTCCAACACCGGTGGCCAGCAATCGAAGGCGACGCCGATGGGCGCATCGGCCAAGTTCGCCGCCTCAGGCAAAGCGACGAACAAGAAGGACCTGGCGCTGATGGCGATGGCCTATGGGTCTGTGTACGTGGCAAAGGTCGCGTTCGGCGCGAAAGACGCGCAGACGGTGAAGGCGTTCCAGGAAGCCGAGAGTTACCCCGGACCGTCGCTCATCATCGCCTACAGCACGTGTATTGCGCATGGCTACGACCTGGCGCACGGCCTCGACCAGCAGAAGCTGGCCGTGGAGACGGGCTACTGGCCGCTGTTCCGCTTCGATCCACGCCGGCAGATCGACGGGCATCCGGCCATGCAGTTGGAATCGGGAGCCCCACGCGGAGACATCGGCAAGTACATGCGTAACGAATCCCGGTTCCGGGTGGTGGAACAGCTGTACCCCGAGCGATTCAAGGAACTGCTGGCGGGCGCCCAGGCCCATGCCCATGAGCGGTACGCGCTGTACGAGCAGCTGGCCGGAAAGAAGGAGACACAGTCATGATGGACCTGTCCACGACCTACCTGGGGTTCCGCCTGCCGCATCCTCTGATTCCAGGCGCGTCGCCCCTGGCCTCAGACTTCGACACGATCCGGCGCCTCGAAGACGCCGGCGCGGCGGCCATCGTCCTGCCATCACTCTTCGAGGAGCAGATATCGGCAGACGCCTTGGGCACCGAGCACCACATGCTGGCGCACGAGGGCTCACACGCCGAAGCGGAGTCCTATTTCCCCCTGGCGGAAGAATTCGCGATGGGGCCCGACCGGTATCTGGAGCATGTGCGCCGGGTCAGCAACGCCGTGCAGGTGCCGGTGATCGGCTCGCTCAACGGCACGTCGCCTGAAGGGTGGCTCGACTATGCCCGGCTCATTCAGGATGCCGGCGCCGACGCGCTGGAGCTGAACTTCTACCATGTGGCCACAGACCCGAAGCAGGATGGCGCGGCGCTGGAACAGCGGCTGCTCGACGTGGTGCGAGCCGTGAAGACCCACGTGAGGATCCCGGTCGCGATCAAGCTCTCGCCGTTTTATTCTTCGTTCGCGAATGTGGCCCACCAGCTCGATGAAGCCGGCGCGAACGGACTGGTGCTCTTCAACCGGTTCTACCAGCCCGACATCGACCCTGATGCGCTTGACGCGGTGCCACGCCTTCAGCTGTCGGACTCCGGTGACCTGTTACTGCGGCTACGCTGGCTCGCCATTCTCTCGGGCCGCGTGCGCGCCTCTCTTGCGGCCACAGGCGGGGTCCACACGTGCATCGACGCGGTGAAGGCAGTGATGGCCGGAGCGCATGCAGTGCAGATGGTGGCCGCGTTGCTGCTGCACGGGCCGAGTCACCTCGCGAAAATCAGACGGGAACTCTCGCACTGGCTCGAAGTGCGCGAGTACGAATCCCTGGAACAGGCGCAAGGCAGCATGAGCCTGCTGCGTTGCCCCAATCCCGAGGCATTCGAACGCGGCAACTACATGAAGATCCTGCAGACCTGGCGAGCGCGCTAAAAACATCTAGCCGGACCTGAAGGTCCGGCCTCCGTCCGGATGGAGGCCGGGTCTTCAGACCCGGCTACACGTCCTGGCGACGCGGCTTACCAGCGGGGACCGAAGCGCACCTTCACCTGCAGCGTCTCGCGGCGGCCACTCTTGAGGGTCCGCACAAACACCAGGTTGTATTCACCCAGGTAGCCGGGCGTGGACTGCCACATGAACCGGCCGGCGGCGCGGTCAAGGAACGATCCCACTGGCAGCGGCGTCAGGACGCCGTGCTGCACTTCATAGCCGTCCCACACTTCGCCCGACATGGTGCGCGGCAGCGCCAGTTCCACGCGCTCAAACTCGCGCGCCGTGATCCGTGCCACACCCTGCTGCACCGGCGCCGGCCGCAGCTCGGCCTTCGTGTTCATGCCGAGGCGTACGGGCACCGTCGGGGCGATCCGTTCAAGATGGCGCAGGCTGGCGAGTGTGTGTCCCAGATCCGGCCCGACGGGGTTCACACGAATGACGGCCTCGGGATCGGTATCAGCACTGAACGAATGCGCAGCGCCGTTCGTGATTGTGAAGTTTCGGCTGCCGATGCCCTCCACGCGGCCCGCGCTATCGCTCACTCCCCAGGCGATGGAGTGCAGACCGTTGCTGTACCCGCTGGTATTAAGGACAAACGCCCCGATAGCAGCGCGGCCGGAATCGAGGTTGCGGAACCGTGTCGGGTTCGACGTGCGCGTGGTTCCGGGCGGCTGTGGCGTGAGGTTGCCGAATAGGTTGGCCACGTCATCGTTGCAGTAGACGCCACCGGGCACGGGATTACCGACGCTGCCTCGGCACTGGTTGTAACCGACGTTGCCAACCGGCACGCCGTCAATGTAGACGGTCATCGTCGATCCGTTCACGGGAACGATGATGTCGCCTGCGCCGGCGGTGGTGTTTGTGTCGGGCGTGAGCGCCCATCCAAAGTTCGCGTAGAAACCCGACGTCGCGCCGCCTTGCGCGGGCGTGTCAATCGATCCGAACGGTTTCGCGATCGAATCATTCGCCATGGAGAATCCCGTCGGCGTGTTGTTGGTCAAGGCGCGCCCGAGCAACGTCTGGCTCCCCATGAGGTCGGTGGCGATCACGTAAAGCGTCAACGGCCCTTGCCCGCCGAACGCAGCCTGATTCGGGATGTGCGGCAACATGTTGGTGAGCAGCAAATAGCCCCACCCCGCCTGATTCGCCTGCGGGTAGTTCGGGTACGCGGCTTCGACGTCCGGCCGTGCTCCAGGGACAAATGCGGCGTCGCCGACAAACACCACATTGACGCCCAGACGCACGGTGCAGTTTTGCTGAATGTCGAAGGGCAGACAATTCCGATAGACCTTGACGCTGGACAGACCCTGGTCATCCAGAGCCCACCCTGTGACACCAATCGCGCCTTGTACCCCTGCGGCCCCCTGACTGGGCGTATCCACCTGGCCGAAGGGCGGTGCACTGCTCGTGCCGGCTGGAATGATCTGAATGTTGACCTGGATGAACTGCGCAGAAGTCGAGGTTGCCCCAGCGGAGGCCGGACTCACGCGCAGCACCACGCCCAGGGGGTTTCCACCGGTGGACGGCGGCAGCATTGACGAGTCTTTCAGCTGGATGGTGAACGAGCCCGATCCCGTCCCATTTGCCGGTACCAGTTGGATGTAATCCAGCGTGTTCGTGCACATCGTCGGGTTGGCAGGGTCGTAAGTCCGGCAGACGTCCACGACCCAGTCCACCGGCGAGGAGCCGCCAGCCTGCGTCACGTTGACAGTTTGCGGCGGGGTCTTGGACGACAGAAATGGCGGAGTAGAAGATCCGGTGTGCCACCCGGTCATATTGATGTTGGTTTGGTTCAGGTACAGGCGCGGCGCCGGTGTGTCTGTCGCTGACGGGTCGTAGACCACCGGCCACTGCGAGAAGTTGAAGACGGTTGGCGTCGAGTCGCCAGGGGTGATCAGTCCCGCGCAGATGAAGTACAGCGCGCCGGACGTCAGGCCGGGCGTGGGAGTAAACCAGGTGAACGAGCCGCTGGACAATGCTGGGTGTGTCCCGCCGCTGGTCAACGCCACGATGCCCAGACCCGGCGTGGAGCAATTGGAGCTCACCGGTGTCATCGGCGATGCGTTGCCGGCTCCCGGTGACGTTTCGGGCTTCGTCGGCACGGCAAACAGCGCCACCTTCCAGCTGGCAGCGGACTCGCCGCTGGGGTTGGCCGCCGGCATGAGGGACGTCCACGAAATGCCAAAGGTGCCGGTGGTCTTTTCGTGCGCGGCCAGCCGCACTGACGACACCCAGAACTCTGTGGGCGCGGAGAACTCGTGGAAGTCCACGCGGAAGTTGTCGATGCCCACTCGATCGAACGGCGCAATACGACCAATGGAGCAGCCCACGGGTCCGGAGGCGCACTTCACGAAAGTGTTCTGCCATCCCGTACGCGACGGGCTGCTTGCAGGTCCAGGATCGCTTTCGAGCGGGGCCTTGAAACGATCGGCCAGATCCACCTGAATGCGATCCAGGGTGTACCGGGTCGAGAAGGAATCCTGATTCTTTGTGGCGTCCACCTTCATGTGGCGCAGGACAATATCCTCCATGACGTTCTCCGCGTCTGCCACAATGCTCGGCGTCCCAGTGGTGTTCCAGGTTTCACCCGCGATATGCCACACGATCCGCGCAATCGACCCATTCAGCATGTCGCGCTCGTGATTGACGCCCATGTCGAATGTGACCAGGCGATAACGCGACGTATCGATGCGCGTGTGCAGTCCGCGCTTGTCTGATCGCATGAGGTAACTCTGGGGGTCAGCCGTGCCGACGCCTCTGAAGACCGGCTTGGTGCCGATATTGGTCGCATTCGGCAACTCCAGAGGAAGCGTGGTGTAACTGCCACTCGTGATCGACTGGTTGACGTCAATGTCGGAAGGCGACGTAAAGTCCCAGGGGTTGTTGAGTTCGACCGTCGCAAAATCGTCGCTCGATCCCAGCGGGTTCGGCGACGTAAACGTGAACTCCGGATAGTCACGGATCACGTACCGGCCGGTCGAGCACGATCGAAGCTGGCGCGACGCCGGTGAATCACTGTTGTTCGCCGTGAACTTGTCGCGCAGCCCGATGTAGTACGTGCCGTTCGGCCAGGCTTCGGGGAGGAACTGGAACCCGGACGCCTGGGCATACGCGAGCACGGCGTAGTTGCCGTTGGCCCCGCAATCGGCTTGGGTTGAAATGACGATGTCGTAGGTGCTGCCGCCCGTCCAGGTCAGCGTCTTCGCGGCCTCGGCTCCGGGCGCCACCAACCGCACCCAGTCCACGTCTATCTGGCCGATGACCGAGCCACCGAGCACCGCGGGGTCAAACCGGATCGAGTCGGCCGTCAACGAAGGCGTGGCGCCCCAGTTGATACTGCTTGCGTCGGTCGGGTCGTCAACGTTCTTCCAACGCGCGAAGCCCGTGCCAAGCGCCGCCAGGGCCACGGTGCTCTTGAGTGGGATGGCATGAATCACATAACGCGACCCTTCCATCGAACCGCATGGGGCATTGGCGCCGTTGCAGCCGGTGAAGAGCGGGGAATACGGCACACCAATCTGCGCGTTCGTGCTGTTGACCATCGTGATCAAGCCGCCGTTCAGACGTCCCTCTGGGTTGGAGTAGGAACTGGAGATGGTGTCCCGGCTCCAAAACACCTGCATGACGGGCAGAGTGCCAATCTGGCCGAAGGCTGGCACCTTGATTTCGTTGGCCACCCGCATCTTGACGTAGAGGTAGGTGTAGTTGCTGGTGTTGACGGGATAGTTCGAACCCACCTTGCCAAGGGGCGCGGAGCCCGGCAGTAACGGGTCGAGAAGGAAAAACGACGGGTCGGACGTGCTGGGAGTGCCCTGGAAAACGTCATTGCCCCACGAGTCGGTCGTGATCTTCTTGCCGGTCATGTGGGACGTGGGCTGGTCGATCCCCCATGTCAGGAATCCCATGTCGGTCCGCTGCTTCATGTCCCAGGCATCGCGAAGTTCGTGGGTCGCGTATTCCTTCCAGGGACGAACAATTGTCACTGAACCTGGCGCTGGGGAGGAGATCGTCTGCGCAGCCACCGTCGCCGGACAGAGCAGCAAGAACAGGGCGGGAAGCGTTCGCATGGCCTCATTAGGGCACAAGCGGCACGGGCGAACTGTTCTCTTGGAGTCAGGTACGGCTTACCAGCGCGGCCCGAAGCGCACCTTGACCTGCAGTGTCTCGCGGCGGCCACTCTTGAGGGTCCGCACAAACACCAGGTTGTATTCACCCAGGTAGCCGGGCGTGGACTGCCACATGAACCGGCCGGCGGCGCGGTCAAGGAACGATCCCACCGGCAGCGGCGTCAGGATGCCGTGCTGCACCACATAGCCGTCCCACACTTCGCCTGACATGGTGCGCGGCAGCGCCAGTTCCACGCGCTCAAACTCGCGGGCCGTGATCCGTGCCACCCCTGACTGCACCGGCGCGGGCCGCAGTTCAGCCTTCATGTTCATGCCGAGGCGTACGGGCACCGTCGGGGCGATCCGTTCGAGATGGCGCAGGCTGGCGAGTGTGTGTCCCAGATCCGGTCCCACGGGGTTCACACGAATGACGGCCTCGGGATCGGCGTCAGCGCTGAACGGGTTGGCCCCGCCGTTGGTGATGATGAAGTTCCGGCTGCCGATGCCTTCGGTTCGTCCCGCGCTGTCACTCACGCCCCAGGCGATCGAATGGGGGCCGTTGCTGTACGCGCTCGTATCGATGACAAACGCGCCGATCGGGCCCCGCCCGGAATCGAGGTTGCGGAACCGTGTCGGGTTCGACGTGCGCGTGGTTCCAGGCGCCTGCGGCGTCGGGTTGCCGAACAGATTGGCCACGTCATCGTTGCAGAAGGCGCCGGCAGGCACGGGATTCCCCACACTGCCCCGGCACTGGTTGTAACCGACGTTGCCAACCGGCACGCCGTCAATGTAGACGGTCATCGTCGATCCGTTCACGGGAACGATGATGTCGCCCGCGCCGGCAGTGGTGTTCGTGTCGGGCGTCAGCGCCCATCCGAAGTTCGCATAAAAGCCCCCGGTGGCTCCACCCTGCTGGGGCGTGTCAATCGATCCAAACGGTTTGGTAATCGTGTCATTCGACATCGAGAAGGATGTCGGCGTGCTGTTGCCCGGCGTCCTGCCGAGCAAGGTCTGCGTGCCCTGGGTGTCGGTGGCGATGGCATACAAAGTCAGGGCGCCCTGACCGCCGAAGCCGGCCTGGTTGGGCACGTGCGGCAACATATTTGTCAGCAGCAGGTAGCCCCAGCCGGCCATGTTGGCGTTCGGGTAGTTCGGGTAGCCCGCCTCAACGTCGGGTCGCGCGCCAGGCACAAACGCCGCGTCACCGACGTAGACCACGTTGATGCCCAGCTTCATCAGGCAGTTGGCCTGAATATCGAAGGCCAGGCAGTTGCGGTAAATCTTGACGCTGGCCACGCCCATGTCGTCGAGCGCCCAACCGGTCACGCCAATGGCGCCCTGCACCCCGCCGGCGTTCTGGGACGGCGTGTCCACCTGGCCGAAGGGCGGCGCGGCTGTCGTGCTGGGCGGCGTGATGGTGACGCTGAGCTGGACGTACTGCGCTGAATTGGCCGTTGAGCCGGGGTAGATCGGGCTGACCCGAAGGACGACTCCGAGCGGAGTGGAGCCTGTCGACAGCGGCAACATCAGCGAGTCTTTGATCTGCACGGTGAACGAGCCTGAGCCGGAGCCACTCGTGGCCGACAACTGGATGTAGCCCAGGGTGTTGGTGCACATCGTCGGACTGTTTGGGTCGTAGACCTGACAGACGTCAACCGCCCAGTCCACAGGTGACGAGCCGCCCACCTGGGTCACGGTGATGGTCTGCGGAGGCGTTTTCGACGAAAGATTCGGCAGAGCGAGCGACCCGGTGTGTTGTCCCGTCATGCTCATGTCCGTGCGGTTGAGCACCAGCCTCGGCGCGGGCGTGTTTGTGGCCGACGGGTCGTACACCACGGGCCACTGCGAGAAGTTGAACAGGCTCGGTGTTGTATCCCCCGGCGTGATGAGGCCCGCGCAGATGAAGTACAGCGCGCCCGATGTGAGGCCAGGCGTCGGTGTAAACCACGTGAAGGCGCCGCTCGCGAGCGTGGGGTGCGTGCTGCCGTTGGTCAACGCCACTGCGCCCACACCGGTGGCCGCGCAATTGGTGGTGGCCGGAGTCATGGGTGAGGCGTTACCGGCGCCGGGTGAGGTTTCCGGTTTCGTCGGCACCGCGTACAACGCCACCTTCCAGTTGGCGGCGGTCTCGCCGGCTGGATTCACGGCCGGCATGGTGGACGTCCATGAAATGCCGAACGTGTTGGTGGTTTTTTCGTGTGCAGCGAGTCTGAGCGATGACACCCAGAACTCGGTGGGCGCGGCGAACTCGTGATAGTCGATGCGGAAGTTGTCGATGCCGACGCGGTTGAAGGGGGCGATACGCGCGGTGGCGCAGCCCACTGGCCCTAACGCGCACTGCACGGCGGTGTTCTGCCAGCCCGTGCGGGAGGGACTCGTGAACACGCCCGGGTCCGACTCAAGCGGAGCCTTGAGGCGGTCGGCCAGGTCCACCTGGATGCGGTCCAGCGTGTACCTGGTTGAAAAGGAATCCTGGTTCTGGGTCGGGCTCACTTTCATGTGCCGAATGACCAGGTCCTGGCTGACGTTTTCGGCATCAGCCACGATGCTCGGCGTGCCGGAGGTGTTCCAGGTTTCACCGGCAATGTGCCACACGAGGCGCGCAATCGAGCCGTTCAGGATGTCGCGTTCGCGATTGAGACCCATGTCGAACGTCGCCAGCCGGTACCGCGACGCGTCGATGCGCGTGTGCAGTCCGCGCAGGTCCGAGCGCATCAGATAACTCTGCGGGTCGTTGGTGCCGAGGCCCTTAAAGACTGTCTTGTTGCCGATGTTCGTGGCGTCGGGCAGCTCAAGCGGAAGGGTTGTGATCGTGCCCCCGCTCATGTTCTGGTTGACGTCGATGTCGGCGGTGGACGTGAAGTCCCAGGGGTTGTTCAGCTCAACCGTCGCGAAGTCGTCGGCCGAGCCCAGCGGGTTCGGCGACGTGAACGTGAACTCCGGGTAGTCGCGCACCACATACCGGCCGGTCGAACACGAGCGCAACTGGCGCGATGCGGGGGAATCTGAATTGTTCGCAGTGAACTTGTCGCGCAGGCCGATGTAGTACGTGCCGTTCGGCCAGGATTCCGGGAAGAACTGGAACCCTGACGCCTGGGCATACGCGAGCACGGCGTAGTTGCCGTTGACTCCGCAATCGGCCTGGGTGGAGATGACGATGTCGTAGGTGCCGCCGCCGGCCCAGGTGAGCGTCTTCGCGGTCTCGGCGCCGGGCGCCACCAGGCGCACCCAGTCCACGTCGATTTGGCCCATGACCGAGGCACCGAAAACGGCCGGGTCGAACCGGAGCGAATCAGCCGTCAACGAGGACGTGGCGCCCCAGTTGATGCTGCTGGAATCGGTGGGGTCGTTCACATTCTTCCAGCGCGCAAACCCCGGTGCCCAGGGCCGCCAGGGCCGCCGTGTTCTTGAGCGGGATCGCGTGGATCACATAGCGCGCACCTTCCATCGAGCCACAGGGCGCGTTGGAGCCGTTGCAACTGCCGAAGATGGGCGAGTACGGCACGCCCACCTGCGCGTTGGCGCTGTTGACCATCGTGATCATGCCGCCGTTCACGCGGCCGTTTGGATTGGAGTACGAGCTGTAGATCGTGTCGCGGCTCCAGAACATCTGCATGACCGGCACTGAGCCGATCTGGCCAAACGCCGGGGCCTTGATCTCATTGGCCACGCGCATCTTCACGTAGAGGTACGAGTAACTGCTGGTGTTGATCGGATGGTTGGAGCCGACTTTGCCGAGCTGCGCGGCGCCGGGCGTGAACGGGTCGAGAACGAAGAATGATGGATCTGAAGTGCTCGGGGTGCCCTGGAAGATGTCATTCCCCCAGGAGTCGGTCGTCATCTTCTTGCCGAGCATATTGGACGTCGGCTGGTCGATCCCCCATGTAAAAAATCCAATGTCGGTGCGCTCCTTCATGTCCCACGAGTCGCGCAGTTCGTGTGTCGCGTATTCCTTCCAGGGGCGCACGATTGTGACCGAATTGGGCGCCGGAGAGGAGATTGACTGCGCCGCAGCCATCGCCGGACAGAGCGTCAAGAGTAGACAGGGGAGGCCACGCCGCAGGATCATCTTGACCGGGTATCGTGCATATCCCGTACCACCGATAGAGATCCCGAAGTCGTTAGCGAAACGACCCGATCAGGCCGTGCCTGGGTGAGCTAGCCGGCCGGCGCCGAAGCGCTCGTAACCCATCGTTTCGTCTCGACTAAGGCGGCTTCCACGGGCCCCGGTCCGGTCGATTGCGGCGTCAGACGGGCGGCCACGGCCGCCTCGGGCGTGATGGCCTGAAACACGCCTTCCTCAAAGAGGGGGTGGTACCGCTGCCAGTTTTGAAGGTCGAGCGACGAAAAATCGCGCCCGGCCTCGTACAGGTCGCGAACGACCTTCCCAGAGACCTCGTGGGCCGTCCGAAACGGCAGCCCGCGGCTCACCAGATAGTCGGCCACCTCGGTCGCCAGAAGCAGCCCTGAGGCCGCCTGGCGCATCACCGCCGGACGCGGGGTCAGCGTGCGGACCACCGCTGCCGACGTCATCAGGCAGCCTGCCAGATCATCTTCAGCGGAAAAGGCCAGAGCCTTGTCTTCCTGCAAGTCCTTGTTATAGCCAAGGGGCAGGCCCTTCATCGTTGCCAGCCAACCGGCCAGCACGCCGATCGCGCGTCCAGCCTTCCCGCGGACCAACTCCATCGGATCCGGGTTCTTTTTCTGCGGCATCAGGCTTGAACCGGTCGCCACTTCATCCGCCAGTTCAAAGAAGCCGAACTCTTCGCTCGTAAACAGGATGACGTCTTCGGCCAGCCGGCTCAGACGCGTCATGCACATCGCGCAGGCGTAGAGAAAGCTCGCCACAAAATCCCGATCACCCGACGTGTCGATGCTGTTCAGGGTGACCCGGGAAAACCCGAGCGTCTGCGCCAGGAACTCGGTGTCGATGGCGTAGCTGGTGCCGGCAATGGCGCCCGACCCCAGCGGCATCAGGTCGGCTTCGCGGCGCGCGGTCTCAAGGCGGTCCCAATCCCGTCGCAGGGCGGCCGCATGTGAGAGCCAGACATGCGCCACGAGCACCGGCTGGGCTCGGCGCAGGTGCGTGTACGACGGCATCGTGGCCTGCCCTGCCAGTTCGGCCTGCGCGACCATCGCTTCGACCACCGACACCACGCCACGTTGCAGCGCGGGAATCCGGCGCCGCAGATAAAGCCGGAAGTCCACCGAGACCTGCTCGTTGCGCGAGCGGCCGGTATGCAGCCGCTTGCCGGCCTCCCCGATGCGCGCCACGAGTTCGCGCTCCACAAACGCGTGCACATCCTCGTCATCCGCACGATCGAGCAGGGTCGGATCGGCGTGCACGGCCACGCGCACCGCCTCCAGGCCCGCGACGATGGCGTGAGTGTCGGCGGCCGTCAGTACTCCGGCTTTCGAGAGCGCCTGCGCCCACGCGCTGCTCCCCGTCAGGTCGTCGTCAATCAGCCGCTTGTCCACGCCCAGCGACTTGCCAAAATCGAAGACCTCGGCATTGGGGGCGCTGTCGAATCGCCCGCTCCATAAGTTCGACATCAGATGGACACCTCTTCGATGTGGCACTCGCCCAGATGACATTTCAATCGCACGGTGCCGCGCACCGCCGGCCACAGGGCAGGCACCACGGCCGACAGCGCCCTCATTGCCTGATGCAGGACGACAGGGGCGGGCGCTTCTTCGACAATTCGCGGGCGCACTCCCGGGATGGCCGGAAAGTCGAGACGTCCAAGGCCATGAGAGCCGGCGATGGTTTCCAGACTGGGCAACAGCTCGATCAGCGGCATCGACACGCCGTTGAGGGACACCGGCACACCGTCGGCAAACTCCAGGTCCAGTGTTGCGGGAGTCGCTGACCAGTCCGTCACCGATCGAGTGAGCGTGTAGTCGGCCGGCGGGACTTCGGCCCACGGGTCGCTGAGCAGGTTGCCGGTGAGCGCGCGGCCCCACAGGTTGCGCACGGCGTTCAGGTGGTCCACTGCCGAAGGCAACGGCACGCCTCGGGCCTTTGCGAAGTGCAAGACCTGCGCGGGCGTCAGTGCCCAGTCGCGGCAGGGCGCCATCACGCGCAGGTCCCCACCGCCTGCCGCCACCAGTGCATCGAGACCGGCGGCGTCCGACTGGGGCACATGGCTGCCATGGGCCACCATGGCCGTGCCCTCAATCGCCGCGACCTGCGCCAGATACTTGGCCACCATCGGCCGCGCAAGCGCAGCCACCCGCGGGTCGCCCACACCAAGGGCGAGTGCCGGTGCCACGGCGGTGCGTGCAAACTCTTCGCGCACATCAACGACGTGCGCGCGCACGGCGCCAAGCGCCAGCGCCCGATCACGCACGTCAGCGAGATCAGTCCCTTGCCCGAGGTCGAGCGTGACCGTCACGACATCGGTCTGATATTGCTCCTCGAGCCACGCCACCGCCACCGACGACTCAAAGTCGCCGGCGTAGGCCAGCAAAATGACATGTCCAGTCGGGGTCACCCTTTCACCACTCCATTCCACCGTGTTTCAAGCGCACGCGCGGCGTCTTCGCCGCGACCAATGATGAGAATCGTGTCGTCACCGGCAATGGTGCCCGCCACCTCCGCAGGCTGCGCCCTGTCGATCAGGATCGCGACCGGCTGGGCCTGTCCGGGGTCGGTGCGCAACACCACCAAATTGCCAACGCGTTCGAGATTGCGCACGAGCGTGGCCACCGCACGTCGCAACTGCTCATCAGTGGCGGGCGAACTGCGCTCGATGCCGGGCCGCACGTACGCGCCATCGCCGGCGCGCTTGACCAGGCTCAGTTCCTTCAGGTCACGAGAGATGGTGGCCTGAGTCGCCTCAATGCCCTTCGCCGCCAGGTGACGCCGCAGCTCCTCCTGGGACGCCACAGCCTCCTGGTCCACGATTTCAAGAATCTGCGATTGGCGCCAAGACTTCATAGATATTCAGTCCGCGACTGAGTATACAGCCAAGTTATGCATTTGAAGCCTGTAATTACAGATTAATCTGTTGATCTACAGAAATACCATGCGTATACTTACGCTCTATTATGAATACATATCCAGTTCCGGTGCGTGTGGCGATTGCCGGGGCCACCGGTTATGCCGGCCAGGAATTATTGAATCTGCTGGTCTGGCACCCGAAGGTGCACATTGTGGCCGCCATGTCGTCGAGCGCCGAGTCGGCTGCCCGGCCGTTGCCCCGCCTCGCGCGCACCTGGGATGGCAAGATCGAGCCATTCGACCGGAGCCGCCTGGAAAAGGAAGCCACGTTTGTGTTTCTCGCGATGCCCGAAGCGGCCGCGGCGGAACTGGCGCCGAAACTCCTGGATGCCGGCGTCAAAGTCATCGACCTGTCGGGGGCCTTCAGGATTCGCGACGAAGAGATGCGCGCGAAATGGTATCCGGCCACGAACCTGATGCCCGGGTCGGTGGCCTACGGATTGGTTGAGCACAACCGGGAGGCGATCAAGGACGCATCCATGGTGGCGTGCCCCGGTTGCTATCCCACCGCTGCGCTGCTGGCGCTGGTTCCGCTGGTCAAGGCCGGTCTGGTGGATACGTCCTGCGGATTGATCATTGACGCCAAGTCGGGCATCTCTGGCGCGGGCCGGACGGCCAGCGATCGGACCCACTTCTCCGAGAACCACGGCTCGATGGCCGCCTACGGCGTGATGGGCCATCGTCACGTCGCGGAGATGGAACAGGAACTGGGCAGCGAAGTGACGTTTGTGCCGCACCTGGTGCCGCTCGACCGCGGCATCCTCGAGACCATTTACGTCAAGACACGACCCGGCACCACCAACGAGGCCATTGGCGAAGCCCTGGCGCGCGCCTACAAGGACGAGCCGTTTGTGCGCCTCACCGAAGAAGCGCTGCCGGAAATCAAACACGTGGCCGGAACAAACTTCTGCGACATCGGCTGGGTGTTTGATGCGGCAAGCCGGCGCTTGATCATGGTGGCGTGCCTCGACAATCTGGTGAAGGGCGCGGCCGGACAGGCCGTCCAGAACTTCAACGTCATGTGCGGGTTTGACGAGCGGATGGGACTGCGATGACCGGGCCTCTCGTCCTCAAGCTCGGCGGCGAATTGATCGAGACAGCCGCAGCGCGTGCGGCGTTTGCGCAGATGGCCCTCGCCCTGCAGGCGTCGCGACCGTTGGTGGTCGTGCATGGCGGTGGACGCGCCATCGATGCGGAGCTGGCGCGGCGACAGATCGCCCCGAACAAAGTGGATGGCATCCGGATTACCGACGCGCCCACGCTTGAAGCGGTCGTGGCGGTACTCGCCGGCACCGCCAACACCGAACTGGTCGCGGCCCTGGTGATGGCCGGCGTGCGGGCCGTTGGGCTGACCGGGGCGGACGCAGGGATGGCCGAGGCGACTCGCGCGCTCCCCATGACCTCAACGACCGGCGCGATTGTGGATCTCGGCCTGGTCGGCGATCCCGACGATGCGGATCCGTCGTTGCTTGAACTATTGATGACTCAGGGATACGTGCCGGTGGTGGCCAGCCTCGGCATCGAATCCGGCCCCTCGGGCGCCGGCATCCTCAACGTCAACGCCGATGTCATGGCGTGCCGTCTGGCGGCGGCATTGGGAGCGGAACTGATCATCGCCGGCACCACGGCGGGGGTCCTCGACTCGAACGGTGCCCTGATCCCGGCGGTCACGGTGGCCGGCATTGCGACATTGATTGGCGACGGCACGGCCACGGCGGGCATGGTGGCCAAACTCAGCGCCTGCCGCGCGGCGCTCGAAGACGGTGTGCCGAGCGTACGCCTTGTGGACGGACAGAAGTTTGGTCCGGGAGTGAATCCGGCGGCGTTGCCGGGCACGACCCTGACACAACACGCGGCGAGAGAGACCGCGCAGGCAGTGGGACAGCGATGACTACATCTTCGACGGTGACGCATTCGGTGCAGGAACTTGAAGCCCTGCATATCCTGCAGGTGTACCGCCGCACGCCGGTCGTGTTCGAACGCGGCGAAGGCGCGCACCTGTTCACAGGCGATGGCCGCAAGTACCTCGACTTCATCTCGGGCGTGGGTGTGGCCGCGCTTGGCCACGGCCACAAGGGCCTGGCCGATGCCATCGGCGCGCAGGCGCATACGCTCCTGCACACGTCGAACCTTTTCTATCACCCGCTGCAGGCTGAAGTCGCCACGCTGCTGGCCGCGCGCACGGGGCTTGACCGCGCGTTTTTCTGCAACAGCGGCGCCGAGGCCGTGGAAGCGTGCCTGAAGTTCGCGCGCCGCTATTGGTATTCGCAGGGGGCGACCACTCGCACGAAGTACGTCGCGTTCACGCACTCCTTCCACGGCCGCACGATGGGTGCGTTGTCGGTGACGTGGGACGACCACTACCGCGCACCGTTCGCGCCGCTCATTCCGAACGTGGTGTTCGCCGATCCCACTGACGTGGCGGGATTCAACGCGCTGGTGGACGATCAGACCGCGGCCATCATCGTCGAGCCGATTCAGGGCGAAGGCGGCGTGCGGCCGATTCCTGCGGCGATGGCGGCGGCCATCGAAGCCGCATGCGCACGCACGGGCGCGCTGCTGATCGCCGATGAAGTACAGAGCGGATCGGGGCGAACGGGGCCATTCCTGTACAGCCAGACGCTGGGGCTCACCCCCGACCTGATCGCGCTGGGCAAGGCGTTGGGGGCCGGGGTACCGGTGGGTGTGGCGATGTTCTCAAACGCCGTGGCAGCCGCGGCCACGCCTGGCGATCATGGCAGCACGTATGGCGGCAACCTCCTGGCCTGCCGGGCAGCGCTGGTCTTTCTCGAGGCGTTGTCTTCGCCGGCACTCGCGGCGTCGATGGCTGCGGCGTCGGATCGGTTGTTCTCGGGCTTGCGAGCGATGCAGCGGCGGCTACCGGCCATCAAGGACGTCCGGGGCGCGGGACTGATGGTGGGCGTGGACCTGGCATTCGACGCGGCGCCCGTGGTGGCGGCCGCATTCGAGCGCGGTCTACTGATTAACCGGACCAGCACCACCGTGGTGCGGCTGTTGCCGCCGTACATCATCACGACGGCGGATGTGGATGCGGCTCTGCCGCTGCTTGAAGACGCCATTGTGGCGGGAGGAACTGCACAGTGACCGATTTGATCATCCGGCCCGCGACTGCCGCGGACGCCGAGGCGATTCATACGCTGGTGACCGACCATCTGGACGAGGGCCACTTGTTGCCCCGCGAGCTGGGGGAACTGCGCGTCCACGCCGATCGATTCATCGTGTGTGATGTGGCCGGGCGGATTGCGGCGTGTGCCGAGCTGGCGCCGCTCTCCCCCAAGGTGGCCGAGGTGCGGTCGCTCGTGGTGTCACGCGACTTCCGAGGCGCGGGTCTGGCGCATCGCCTGGTGGGCGAACTGCGCACGCGCGCAAGGATCAGCGGCTTCGATACCCTCACGGCATTCGCGCACGACGCGCGATTCTTCGTGCGGCAGGGTTTCTCAATCGTGCCGCACGTGTGGGTGCCCGAGAAGATCATGACCGACTGCGTCGGCTGCCCGCTCTTCCGCAAGTGCGCGCAGTACGCCGTGGTACTGCCGCTTCAGACGCAGCAGTTGTATCGTCGCAGCAGCCCACTGGTGACCGCAGAGCGCTCGAACGCGCGGGTGGCATGACCATGACAGCGCGTCTCATCGAAGGCGGCGTGACCACGCCGGCCGGGTTCACTGCGGCCGGCGTCTACTGCGGGATCAAGAAGCCAAACCCCGTCACACATCCGCTCGACTTGTGCCTGATTGCGTCCACGCGCGGCCCCGTGCCTGCCGCGGCCGTCTTCACCACGAACCTGGCCGTGGCCGCACCCGTCGTGGTCTCGCGGGGCCACCTCGACCAGTCCGGTGGCCTCTGCGCGGGCGTGGTCGTCAACAGCGGCTGCGCCAACGCGTGCACGGGTGACGCCGGCATGGAAGTGGCCCGGCAGATGTCGGCGGCAGCAGCGGCGGCGCTGGGTTGTGACACCAGTCACATCTTTGTTTCCTCCACTGGTGTCATCGGTGTGCCGTTGAACCTCGGAAAGATCAAGACGGGTATCACCGCAGCGACGGTGGCGCTTTCCACCGACGGCGGTCCCGACGCCACACGCGCGATCATGACGACCGACCCGTTTCCCAAGTCGTGTGCGGCCGTCATCGACACGCCGAAAGGCCGCGTGACTGTCGGGGGCATGACCAAGGGCTCGGGCATGATCGAACCGCGGATGGCCACCATGCTCGGCTTCCTCACGACCGATGCCAAGGTGGCTCCCGCGGTGCTCAAGGCCGCTCTGCGTCAGGTGTGCGATGAGACATTCAACGCCATCACGGTGGATGGCGAATGCTCGACCAACGACTGCGTGCTGTTGATGGCGTCCGGACTTTCGGGCGTGGAGATTACCGACCCATCCGACCCCGCGCTGGTGGAACCGCTGCGCGCGGTGGCGGGCCACCTGGCGCGAGAGATTGTCCGGGGCGGCGAGGGCGCAACCAAACTCGTGACCGTGCGGGTTACCGGAGCCGCGTCGCTCGGCGACGCAAGACTCGCCGCGAGGACGATCTGCAATTCGCCGCTCGTGAAGACTGCGATCCACGGCGGCGACCCGAATTGGGGTCGCCTGATCGCCGCGGCCGGACGGTCGGGCGCCCGCTTTGTGCTCGACGCCGCATCCGTGCGCATCGGCGACGTGGATCTCTTCGTTCATGGCGTGCCGTTTGATGAGCGCGCGGCGGCGGCCGCCACGGTGCTTGAGCAGGAACGGATGGTCATTACGGTGGACCTGGGCACCGGCGGCACCGACGAGGCGACGATGTGGACCTGCGATTTCAGTGAGGAATACGTCAAGATCAACGCGGAGTACCGCACGTGACGCTTGAGTCCAAGGACTTTCTTTCCATCCTCAACCTCAGCCCCCACGCTCTCGAACAGGCGCTCGCCCTGGCAGCGGAGTTCAAGACGGATCGACTGCAGAAGCGGCCGCACCAGCAGGTGCTGGACGGCCAGCACGTCGCACTCCTCTTCGAGAAACCGTCCCTGCGCACACACGCCGCGTTCACGATTGCCGTGCGTGAGCTCGGTGGCGACGTGATCGAGCCCTCGAGCGACGTGGCGTTTGGTGGACGGGAGTCGGCCAGCGACGTGGCCCGCAACCTCGAACGCTGGGTGCGCATCGTGGTGGTGCGAACCTTCGAACAGTCGCGATTGGAGCGCTTTGCGGCCGCGTCAGACCGCATGCGCGTGATCAACGCGCTGACCGACGAAGAGCACCCGTGCCAGGCGCTTGCCGACATGCAGGCGCTGCTCGAGCGATGGGGCAACGTGAAGGGTCGCACCATCGCGTTTGTCGGCGATGGCAACAACGTGGCGGCATCGCTGGCACAGGCCTCGGTCATGCTCGGCATGCATGTGCGCCTGGCGACACCGCCAGGATTCGAACTCCATGCGGGACTCGCGGAATCGGTCCACCGCGTCGCCCGCCTGGGCGCCACGTTCACGCAGGGTCATGACCCTGCTGCTGCGGTCAGGGGCGTGGATGCCGTCTATACCGACGCCTGGGCCTCCATGGGCCAGGAAGACGACGCGGAGCGGCGCATGGGTATTTTCCAGCCGTTCCAGGTGAACGCGGCCCTGATGGCGCAGGCCGGCCAGGATGCCCTGTTCATGCACTGCCTGCCGGCGCACCGGGGCCATGAGGTGACCGACGAGGTGATTGACGCACCCGTGTCGATTGTCTTCGACCAGAGCGAGAATCGGCTGCACACACAGAAGGCGCTGCTTGCGATGATGTCGCGGTAGGCTAGGAGCATGCATCCGTGGCACGACAGCTATATAGACGACGCCCAGATTGACGCGGCGTTCCCGGTCATCATCGAAATTCCCAAGGGCAGCTCCAACAAGTACGAACTCGACAAGGAAACGGGGCTGCTCCGGCTCGATCGGGTCCTCTACAGCGCCGTGCATTATCCAGCCGACTACGGCTTCATCCCCCGGACGTTTTGTGACGACGGCGACCCCTTGGACGCACTGGTGCTGAGCCAGGACCCCGTCCACCCGCTCACCATCGTGGAAGCCCGCGCGATTGGCGTCATGCGCATGCGTGATGAGAAGGGCATCGACGACAAGATCGTCGCCGTCAGTGTGCGGGACCCTGCGTTCGCCGACTACACAGACAAGAGCCAGCTCCCAACCCACATCCTTCGGCAGGTGCGCCAGTTCTTCGAGGAATACAAAGCACTCGAAAACAAGCAGGTGGTGGTGGAGGACATGCTCGGGCCGCAGGAAGCGATTGTCATCATTCGCAGCGCGCTCGAACTGTATCGCCGCTTGCGCCGTGGAGAACTGGGAAAGACGGGGAAGGCCCGGGTTTGACACGATGCGAATTGCGTTGGGGGTGATCGCCGCGACGTGCGCCACACCGCTGGCGATTGCTGCGGTGTTCGGCGCGCTTCATTTTTTTCAGGTGGGCTGGTTTGGGGAGCGGGGCTGGCCTCTCGTGCGTGAAAGCATCCTGCTCTACGCCGCCTTCTCCGCACCAGTCGCGTTCTTCCTGACCATTGCGGCCGGTGGCCCCTTGGCGCATCGGCTGGCGCACCTCGGACACATTGGCTTCAGACGCCACGCGATGGCAGGCATCATCCTGGGCGCGACGCCCTTCATCCTGTTTGACGGCTACGTCATCGGCACCAATCTCCTGCTCGACGTCCGTCCGGCCCCGGACATCGATACCGTCAAGATGGCACTGCGCTGGGCCGCGCTGGGCGCCTGGTGCGGCCTCTGGTCCGCCGGCGCCTACTGGGTGGTCGTGATCAGGCGTTCCTCAGTACGCTAGAGTTTCCCCAGTTCTTTCCCCCTTGGAGGCACCATTGGCACGTCGAGGTATTCACTCTCTCTTTGTTGGACTGGCGCTGATTGCAGCGTTCCTGATTCCTGCGTCCGCCGCCCGGTTGTCAGGACAGACTGCAGCCCAGGCACCATCCCCAACGGTTGTGGCCATTCGTAACGCGACACTGATCACGGTATCGCGAGGCACCATCAACAACGGCACCATCGTGTTGCGTGACGGTAAGATTGCCGCCATCGGCGCAAACGTCCAGGTGCCGGCCGGCGCGACCGTGGTTGATGGCACGGGCAAGTTCGTCACGCCCGGCCTCATCGACGCGCACTCGCACATCGGCAATGACGCCATCAATGAAGGCGCCACGGCGGTCAGCTCGATGACCGACATGGGCCAGGTGCTCAACCCGACCAACATCGCCATTCAGCGCGACCTGGCAGGCGGCCTCACCACCGCCAACATTCTGCATGGCAGCGCCAATCCGATCGGCGGCGGCTCGGTCACCATCAAGCTGCGTTGGGGCGTGGAGAAAGGTGACGACCTGATCTTCGAAGGGTCGATGCCCGGGATCAAGTTTGCCCTCGGCGAAAACCCGAAGCGGCAGGGCGGCGGCGCCGGTGGCCTGCAGGGTGGCGGCCCCGCTCGCTACCCCGCCACGCGGCAGGGTGTGGAGTTTGTCATCCGCGACGCGTTCACGCGCGCAAAGAAGTACCAGAAAGACTGGGCGGCGTACACCGCCGCGCAGAAGTCCGGGCAAACGACCATTCCGCCGCGCCGGGACCTGCAACTCGACGCGCTTGTGGAAGTGCTTGAGGGCAAACGTCTCGTGCACTGCCACTCGTATCGCGCGGATGAAATCCTGATGATGATTCGCGTCGCCGATGAGATGGGCTTCAAGGTCGCCACCTTCCAGCACGTGCTGGAAGGCTACAAAGTGGCCAAGGAAATTGCGGCCCACGGCGCCGGCGCATCGACGTTCTCCGACTGGTGGGGCTACAAGATCGAAGCCGAAGATGCCATCCCCGGCAACGCGGGGCTCATGACCCACAAGGGCGTGAACGTGTCGATTAACTCCGACAGCGCGGAGCACGCACGCCGCCTGAACACCGAAGCGGCGAAGTCGGTGCGTTGGGGCGACGTGAGCGACGACCAGGCCATCGCGATGGTCACGTTGAATCCGGCTCGCCAGCTGCGCATCGAGAATCGCGTGGGCTCACTCGATGTCGGCAAGGACGCCGACGTCGTGCTCTGGAACAGCCATCCGCTCAGCACCTTTGCCACGGTGGATCAGACCTACATTGACGGCAAGGTCTATTACGACCGTGCGGTGGATCTGGCGCGGGTGGCCGACGTCGAGAAGCAGCGCGCGTCTTTTCCGGGCGCGGGCGGCCGTGCCGGTGGCGCCGCTGCGGCCCCGGCCGTGACCGCAAACCTCTTCAACATCACGCCTGAGGCCGGCAAGGTTGCGTACAACGCCAACGGCGGCACCTGGGCCATCACCAACGCGCGCATTCACCCGGTGTCCGGCCCGATCATTCCGAAGGGCACGGTCGTCATCCGCGGCAACCTGATTCAGGCAGTGGGCGCCAACGTGTCCGTACCTTCGGGCGCCCGCGTGGTGGACGCCAAGGGCGGCAGCGTGTATCCCGGATTCATCGACGCGCAGACCGACCTCGGCCTCAACGAGCCAGGTGTGCGGAGTTATGACGATGTGAATGAGATGCTGGCGTTCAACCAGATGCTGCGTACGCGCGTGGCGTACCAGTCCGACAGCGACGCTATCGCGGTGGCGCGCACCGAAGGCATCACGTCGGCGGGCATCTTCCCCGGTGGCGGCATCATCGGCGGCGAAGTACCGCTCATGAACCTTGATGGCTGGACGTGGGAAGAAAACGTCGTGCGGCCGGCTGCGGGGCTGGCGTTTTCATTCCCGGGTGGAGGTGGCGGAGGCCGCGGCGGCGGGTTCCCGGCGGGCGGCCGCGCGGGCGGCGCCGGCGGCAATTCCGGACTGCGCGAGCTTGAAGCGCTGCTGGCACAGGCCAAGGTCTATGGGACCAATCCGGCGCGAGAGAAGAACTGGAACCTCGAGCCCTTCCTGCCCATCCTCAACAAGCAGCAGGCGTTTTACATCAGCGCCGGCAGCGAAGCCGCGATCACGCAGGCGATTGCCTGGGCGCAGCGCCAGAACGTGAACATCGTGATTCGCACGAGTCCGGCGACCGCTGTGGCGAGCGCCGCTGCGCTCAAGGCCGCCAGCGTGCCGGTGATCATCAGCACGGTGCTGGCGTTGCCACAGGGGGATGATGTCTTCCACGCGGCGACGTATCAGGCCGCCGGCGAACTGGAAAAGGCCGGCGTGACGTTTGCCTTCTCGAGCGGCGGGTTTGAAACCGTTCGCCTGATTCCTTTTCAGGCGGCCATCTCGGTGGCGTGGGGGCTCAGCAAAGAACGCGCGCTGCGGGCGATGACGCTTGATGCCGCAAAGATCTTTGGCGCCGACGCGCTTGTGGGCAGCATTGAGCCCGGCAAGGTGGCCAACCTGGTGGTGACCAACGGCGACGCGATGGAAATCCGTTCGCGTGTGCTGCACGTGGTCATTGCGGGCAAGGAAGTGCTGCTGCAGAACAAGCAGACCGAACTCTTCAACCGTTACATGGGTCGTCAGTAGGAGAAATCGACATGCGAAACCTGAGAACATTCATCATTCAGGGCGCTGCGATTCTCGTCGCGACGCTCACGTTCACACTCACGGGGGGCGCGGCACCGGCCGGCCTCACGTACGCCATCAAGGGCGCGAAAATCGTCACGGTCTCGGGCGCGGTGATTGACAACGGATCCATCGTCATGCGCGATGGCGTGATCCAGGCGGTGGGGGCAAACATCGCCATCCCGGCTGATGCCATCGTCACCGACGGCACGGGGTTGACGGTCTACCCGGGCCTGATCGACATGGCCAGTGCGGCACCGCTTGAGGCGTCCGCGCCAGCCGGACAGGATCCGGCGGCGGGCCGCGGTGGTGGCGGGGGTCGTGGCGGCGGAGGAGGCGCGACGTTTGCCACGCTTGAAGAAGCTGACCGCGCGAAGCGCGCGGCGATTCTGCGTCCCGACTATCAGGCAGCTGAGAATCTCGTTGAGGCGAGCGATGCGCTGGGCCAGATGGCTCAGGCCGGTATCACGAGCGTGCTGGCGGTGCCCTCGCAGGGCATCTTCAAGGGCCAGAGCGCACTGGTCAACACCATGTACCCGCCCGAGGATCCGCAGATCAGCACGATCGCAGACTATCGCCGCGGCCTCGCGGTGGTGAAGGCGCCTGTCGCCCAGCACGTGAACATCGGCGGACGCGGGGGCGGCACGGGATACCCCAATTCGCTCCTCGGCACGATTGCGTTCACGCGTCAGGGATTCCTGGACGCGCAGTGGCAGCGTGATGCCACGGCAATCTACGAAAAGACCGGCGCTCGTGGGCCACGGCCGCTCGTGGAGCCGTCGCTTGACGCGCTCAAGCCGGCGCTCGCGAAGCAGATGCCGGTGGCATTCGACGCCAACGAAGGCCGAGAGATCGACCGGTCGCTACTGATGGCGCGTGACTTCGGCCTCGACCCGATCATCGTGGGCGGCTCGGGCGCGGCAAGCCGAATCGCGGACCTGCAGAAGGCGAAGGCCCGCGTGATCTACGGCGTCAACTTCCGTGGCGGCGGCCCGGGAGCCGCCGGGGGCGGGGGCGGGGGCGGAGGTCGCGGCGGCGGTGGCGGCGATTCGTTGCGTGCGATGCAGGCGGCCGCCGATGCGCCGAAGGTGCCCGCGATGCTGGCGCAGGCCGGAGTGCCGTTTGCGTTCACGAGCGGCGGCACCCTGCTGCCGTCGGACTTTGTGCGCAATGCGGCGCGCACGGTCAAAGAAGGCAACCTGACGGCTGACGCCGCGCTCAAGGCGCTAACCCTTGAGGCCGCGCGAATCGCCGGTGCGGCCGACCGCGTGGGCTCAATCGAACAAGGCAAGATCGCGAACATCCTCGTCACCGACGGCGATCTGTTTGAAACCGCCACGCGTGTGCGTCACGTGTTTATCGACGGACGACCCATTGAGATCACAGCGACCGCTGGAGGCGGCGCGGGGCGCGGGGGCCGCGGCGGGGGTCGATGATCAGCGTAGTGGACAAATGTCACAAATGACCGAAATGGCGAAGTGACTGAACATTCAGCCCACCGGGGGCTTCCGGCTCTTTGGGACGACCATGCCCGGTTCGATCCCCTGTGGGCGGTACTCTCGTCCGACGACAAGCGTCATCGGGCATGGGACCTGCGCGACTTCATGAAGCAGGGCGAGCGCGAGATCCGCCCGATGGTAGATTCGGCGTACCAGGCGAATCTCGATCTGTGCCGGAGCGTGCCCGGCACGATGGCCGGCGGCGAAACGCGGCAGATCGTTGTGCGCGTCACGAATACAAGTCCAACCCCATGGGTGCAACGGGAAGTCGGCTCGTTGCGGGTCGGCGACCACTGGTTCGATGAGAGCGGCGAATTGATGGTGGCGCAGGATGACGGCCGCGCGTCGATGCCGCAAGTGGTACCGGTCGGCGGAACATTCGAAGTTGACCTGTCAGTGACGGCGCCCCGGACTGCGGGGAAATACCGGCTTGAGGTCGATGTGGTTCATGAGGGCATTTCGTGGTTTGCCGCGAAGGGCTCGCCTCGCGCCAGGGCACTGGTGTCGGTCGTCGCTCAGGCCAGTGACTCCCCTGCCAGGCTCGAAATGGACGAAAGCCCGGTGCCCGCCTATGGCGCGGGTGACCTCGCACTGAAGCCCATCGTGCCCGGAACGAGCGAGCCGGAGGCATTCCCCATGTACGGCATGGCGAAAGAGGCTGCCGTGGACTGCCTGCAATCGGGCGGTGGCGACATCGTCGCGATTGAAGACGACCCGCGGGCGGGCCCCGAGTGGCGCTCATTTCGGTACTTTGTCCGAAAGGCTTGAAGATGAGGGACCCCGATCAGTCGCCGGACTTCCGCCGGAGAAAGCGTCGACACTTCGCCGCAATCGCGGTCGCCCTGGCGGCTTCGTGCGCCGGGCCGTCCGCGCCTTCTCCTCCCGCGCCTCCGCCTCCACCGGTCGTGGGCCCGGCCACGCCACCGGTGATCCGGTCGATCGCGGTTCCCTCCGCACGCGTCGAGGCCGGAGCGGACATCAACATCACAGCGGTTGTGGAAGACGCGGAGACTCCCCTGTCCCAGCTTGCGTACCAGTGGACCGCGAGCACCGGCACGATCACGGGTACCAGTGCCGCGGCGACCTTCCGCGTGCCTGCGGGCATCAAGGCCGGTGCTGATGTGGTCGTCACGCTGACGGTGACCGATACCTACGATGCTGTCGTGAATAACGTCGTGGTCAAGCAGCAATTCGTGGTCACCAGAACCTCGGCGGCGTTCCGGGTTCACGACTCCGTCGCGGAAGTGAAGGAACTGGCGCGGAAGTTCCTCGTGGACCTGTTTGGCAACTCCAGCGTCCCCGCGGAAGCGTGTATGGTCGATTTCGCCGACGCCTGCGCCAATCTTCCCGAGGGTCGAACGGCCGAACTAAAGCAGATTGAGGCTCACCGCGACGACTACCTGGTGATCAGCGCTCAGATCCTGAACCAGGACGTCGTGTTCTTCGGAGCGAATTCGGGAACCGTTCATTCGGCCACGTTGTACGTCGACCAGCGCAGGGACGACCCCAGGTTTCGTGGCGAGACCTGCGGCGACTTCGAGCTGACGATGGTCTACGTCGGCAATCGTTGGTGGATCTGCGAGAGTTATTTCAACGAGGACGACCTGAGCGGTTGTCCAGCCACAGCCAACGATGGCGGAGTCGCGCGGATTCTCCGAAAGCAGACACCCGTGCGAGGCCCTGCTAGACTTCGACGATGAGGCCGACTCGGTCCGTCGCACTGGCCTGCGCCCTGACGCTGGCGGCGTGCGGAAGTTCCGCCACGACTCCAACCTCTCCCGAGACTCAGCCAACGTCACTCGTCTCCACCTCGTTCGGCAAGTTCAGCTACGGCCTTGCGCCCGGCCAGACGCGGCAGCTGACGGTGGACGCCAGCTTTTCCGACGGCACCACACGATCGGTTTCGACAGAATCGAATTGGATTTCACTGACGCCCGATGTCATGACGATCACGCCGGCAGGACTGGCGACCGCCATCCGCCCAGGGGCCGCGAGTGTCTACGTGCAGTATCAATCCGTGGCGTTGAGCTTCACCGTGACGGTGTATCCAATCGAGAGAGTGGCGATTGCTCTTGGAGCGGCGTCACCCAGTTTGCCCGTGGGAAAGTCGGTGGCCCTGAGCGCGAGGTACCACCTGAGCAATGGCCTTGATGCGGGCGACGCCACGCAGGAAGCCGTGTGGAGTGTGGCCGATTCGGCGATTGCATCGGTCAGTGCCAAAGGGCAGGTCACCAGTCTCCAGGAGGGCCGCACCACTGTGTCGGCCACGTTCAGGGGCGTGACGGGCACGGCCGAACTGTGGGTGACTCCGGCCGGATGCACGTTTGCCACCTCGCCAACGTCGCTCCGGCCTGACGCCGGGTTCATGGTCAGCCACGCGAGTCTTGAGGTTTCTGTGACCGCATCCCCTGGATGCGGGTGGGCTGCCACGTCCAACAGCAGCGACTGGGAAATCCGAAGCGCGCCGTTTGGTGCCATCGTCGCCGGAGGCGTAGGAAGTGGCTCGATTCATCTGGTGTGTAAGGCGAACGCAAACGACTGCCGGTCGCGAATCACGAGCTTCGAGATCGCCGGCACACGCGTGACCAAGTTCTCCGCCCAGTAACGCGTTGAGCCGCTAAACCGCATGCCTGTAGCCGGGTCTTCAGGTCCGGCTACAGGCATGTCACAACCGCTTTACGGCAGGCGCAGGACCTGTCCGGGCTTGATCTTGTCTGGATCGCTCAACTGATCCTTGTTCAACTCGAAGATCTTCATGTACGCCCCGGCATTGCCGAGATGCGCCTTGGCGATGGCGCCGAGGGTGTCGCCGGCCTTCACGGTGTACGTCTTGGCGGCTGCGGGCGCCGCAGCTGCCGGGCCACCTGTGACCTGAATGTCGGCGACGATGTCGTTCTTCCAGGTTGGAATCGTCTTGATGGCCGTCCAGAGTTCGTTCTTTTCGTCCTCAGTGGCCACGGTGCCCTTGAAGTGGAGCTTCCCATCGCGCTCGTCGGCGCTACCGTGAAACTTGCCCTTCGCCGTCTGAATTGCGTACGCGTACGTGTCTCTCAATCCCATAAGTCACCCCTGTTGAAAATCTGCGCCGATTCTATTCATCAAGTACGAAGGTCACCATCATGTTGACCTGATACTCGGTCACGCGGCCGTCGTCGCACCGCACGTGCTGTTCCTTGATCCATGCCCCACGGATGTTCCGAAGCGTCTTGCTGGCGCGCGCCAGGCCCTGCTGAATGGCGTCCTCAAAACTCTTCGTGGATGTGGAACTGATCTCGCTCACCTTCGCTACTGACATAGTTGTCCTCCTGAGTGTCTGCCAAACGCCCAAGGATACGGCGGAACGACGGGCGCCTGAAGTGCGGAACAGCACACTTCTGGGCAGGTGTGATCAGGAACCAAACAGCCAGACCATCGCCTCAGGCAGTCGCTTCGCCCAGCGATCCTCGGAGTGGTCGCCGAGCGGATCGTCGGCACCGTTTACGTTGCCGGCATCGAGCTGATCCAACAGCAGGCGCCGCAATTTGCGCACGTTGGCCGCGGTTTGCCGGCCCTCCTTGAGCCCGACGTCGAGCCACACCCGCGTCGCCGGCGCGAAGGGCTGGCGACGCACCCGCGTCAACATCACCGCCTCGTCCCACCAGAGTGACGGAGACATGACCAGCAGACGGCCAAAGCGTGCCGGATACTGCTGGGCGATGGCCAGCGTCACCAGACCGCCCAATGAGGAGCCGCCCATCGCCAGGCGGCCGGCCCGGGTGTCAACGCCGTATTCGGCCTCTAGAAACGGCACCAGCTCTTCAACGACGAATCGCCCGTAGCGCGAGGCCTGGCCGGCGCCGGAATGGTTGCCCTCGGTGGGGGTCATTTCGAGGATCCTCTCCTCTGCGGCATGGTCGATGCCTGCGATGACCAACGGAGGAATCTTGCCCTCCTCCACCAGGCGGGCCGCGGTTTCAGCCACCTGCCAGGTCACGCCGGGACGATGGGCCCGCTCGCCGTCAAACAGGTTCTGCCCGTCGTGCAAAATCAAGAGCGGCGTCGGGGTGCCGGACCCCGGGACTCCGGGACCCCGGGACCCCGACACGGCCTCAGCCCCCGTCCAGACGGTGACGCGACGGGGCCCGGAAATCCATTCAGAAGGAACGTCGTGACGCAGCATCAGATGACGTAGTATCGGCGACATGAGTCGCGAGTACCACCGGTGGTTTGCACGAGACCTGAACCGGGACATGGAAATGTTGACGTTTGGCCATGCCGGGCGTCCTGTGATCGTCTTCCCCACCTCAATGGGAGCCTTCTTCGAATACGAAGACCGGGGCATGGTGGACGCGCTGGCGGACAAGATTGGCGCAGGGGCCCTGCAGCTGTTCTGCGTCTCAAGTGTGGACGCTGAGAGCTTTTATGCCGACTCGATCCATCCTCACGACCGCATCCAGCGGTATCTGCAATATGAACGCTACCTGACCGGAGAGGTGGTTCCGTTCATCAAAGGACGAACGGGAAGCGACACCGCAGGGGTGACCGGCTGCAGTTTTGGCGCGTACCACGCCCTGACGATGGCGCTGCGGCATCCGGATGTGTTTACGTCGTGCATCAGCATGGGAGGCGCGTTCGACATCATGCGGTTCCTCAACGGCTATTCCGATACCGACGCCTACCTGCTGTCGCCGCCGCTCTTCCTGCCTAACCTGGAAGACTCCTGGTTCCTGGACCGGTACCGCCAGAACAAATGGGTGCTGGTCACCGGCGAAAACGACATCTGCCGGGCCAGCACTGAAGAGGCCGCGCGGCTCCTGGACCAGAAGGGCATTCCCAACAGTCTTCATGTATGGGGCCACGGTTCCGAGCACGATTGGCCGGAATGGAAGAAAATGGCGGCAGTCTACGTGCCGTAGACGCGGTCCCGGGTCCAGAGTCCAGAGTCCAGGGTCCGAAGGAAAGGGATTTAGTAAATGGCGGGATTGATTGGTGTGTTGTTCGGGATGGAAGAGACGTTTCCGCCGGCGCTGGTGGAGCGGATCAATGGCATGGGTGTGCCCGGGGTGTCGGCCGAGTTCGTGAACATCGGCGCCGTCCGCATGGATGAACCCTCGCGGTACCGCGTGATCGTCGATCGCATTTCGCACGACATCCCGTTTTATCGTGCGTACCTGAAAAATTGCGCGCTGAGCGGCACGGCGGTGATCAACAACCCGTTCTGGTGGAGCGCCGACGACAAGTTCTTCAACTATGCGCTGGCGCAGCGGTTGGGCGTGGCCGTCCCGCCCACGGTCATCCTTCCCCACAAAGACCACCCGCCGGGCACATCCGGCCAGTCGATGCGCAACCTGCAATACCCGTTGAACTGGGAAGATGTGTTTGCATACATCGGGTTCCCGGCCTTCCTCAAGCCGTTTGACGGCGGCGGATGGAAGGACGTCTTCCAGGTGCGCTCGGCCAAGGAACTGTTTGTGGCCTACGACCAGTCGGGCACGTTGTGCATGACGCTGCAGAAAGCCGTGAACTTCAAGGAATATTTCCGCTGCTACGTCATCGGCCAGGAGAAGGTCCACATCATGCCGTATGACCCGAGGCGGCCACACGCCGAACGGTATGTGCTGGACCCGCCGGCCTACGACCCGGCACTCATCGCGCGCGTGGAACGCGACGCGCTGACGCTGTGCCGCGCTCTGGGTTACGACCTGAACACCGTGGAGTTTGCTGTCGAGGACGGCATTCCGTATGCCATCGACTTCATGAACCCTGCGCCTGACGCCGACCGGCGCTCGGTGGGTGAAGCCAACTTCGCATGGATCGTGGACGCCGTGGCGGATCTGGCCGTCAAGAAAGCGCTCGCGCCCCCTGCTCCGCCCACCTATCGCTGGGACGCGCTTCTGAAGGGGTAACGCCGGGTCTGAAGACCCGGCCTCCGAAGGCCTTATGAGTACACCGTCCTTTACACTCGGGATCGAAGAGGAATACCAGACCATCGATCCGCGCACCTACGATCTTCGATCCCATATCCAGACGGAGATCTTCGAAGAAGGCAAGCGGCGGATGAAGGAGAAGGTCAAGACCGAGATGCACCAGTCGGTGGTCGAGGTCGGGACCGGCGTCTGCCGTACGGTGGCCGAGGCGGATCTGGACCTGCGCGACCTTCGGCGTCAGATGATCGGCCTCACCGAAGAAAACGGCCTGTTGATGATCGCCGGGGCCACGCACCCGTTCGCCGACTGGCGCGTGCAGGACATTTCGCCCGACGAACGCTACGTGCAGGTCGTGGAAGACATGCAGATCGTGGCGCGGGCCAACCTGATCTTCGGCCTGCACGTGCACGTGGGCATCGAAGACCGCGAAACCCTGATCCATCTGATGAACCAGATGCGGTACTTCCTGCCGCATCTGCTGGCCATCTCCACGAACTCCCCCTTCTGGATCGGGATGAACACCGGTCTGAAGTCGTACCGCTGCAAAGTGTTCGATCGTTTTCCGCGCACCAACATCCCGGACACCTTCAGCTCCTGGGCCGACTTCGAGAACTTTGTTTCCCTGCTCGTCAAGACTCGATCGATCGACAACGCCAAGAAGATCTGGTGGGACGTCAGGCCGCACCCGGTGTTCGACACGCTCGAAGTGCGGATCTGCGACATCCCTCTGCGCGTAGAGGAGACAATCGCGATCGCGGCGCTCATCCAGGCGACGATGGTCAAGCTCTACCGCCTGCACGCCAAGAATCAAAGCTGGCGCGTCTACAGCCGCGCCCTGCTGATGGAAAACAAGTGGCGCGCGTCGCGGTACGGCATCGACGGCATGCTCATCGACTTCGGCAAGGAACGCGAAGTCCCCGAACGCGAACTGCTCCTCGAATACCTCGATTGGGTGGACGATGTGCTGGATGAGTTGGGATCGAGGGACGCCGTGAACGTGGTGCGATGGATCCTGGAAAACGGCACCGGCGCAGATCGCCAACTGCGCGTCTACGAAGAGTCCGGCCACGATCTCAAAGCCGTCGTCAATTACATGATCGCGGAAACGAGACACGGACTTTAGAGTCCAGAGTCCAGGGTCCAGAGTCCAGGGCTTGCCTCGCCGTAGCCTTGGCGAAGGCGGGTCCTGTACAACAATTTTCAACCTACCGCCGTTTCTTCTTGACCTCTCGGCGACGACGATGGCACCGTCGTCGTCATGGAACACATCGAAGGAGTTTTTTCGGCTGAGACCGAGCCGCAGCCGGAGGCACGCTCAACGTATGCGCTGCCGCGTGAACCACGATCAGGAAACACCCCACGCCCAGGTCAGGAGGGTCGAATGACTATTGCCGAGTACTTTGCCACCCCAGAACAGCTGATTCCGCAGGAGTTGATTTATGGCGTCATGCGGGTGGCGGACGCGCCGTCTGTGAGCCATCAGCGCGTGGTGTTGCGGCTGGCCACGGCACTGCAGGCGCATGCGGAACAGACACACGCCGGCGAGGTGTTTGTGGCGCCCATCGACGTGGTACTCGACCGCGCTCAGGCCCTGGTGCTGCAACCGGACCTGCTGTTCGTCTCGGCATCGCGCGGCGATATCGTGACGGACCGGATTCACGGCGCGCCGGATCTGGTCATCGAGGTGCTCTCTCCGCGTCCGAGAATTGGCGGACTTGACGAACGCGTGGGCTGGTTTGCCCGTTATGGGGTTCGGGAAATCTGGCTGTACAACCAGCACGAGTCGCAGCTCCATGTTCTGGCCTGCGAGGACGGCGCGGTCTGCTCGCGTGTGACGTTCGGGGCGAACGCGCCCATTGAGTCCCACGTCCTGCCCGGCTTCAGGCGGACGATTCGGTCTGTGCTGGAACGCGCATAACACGGCCCGCTCCGGTGATATCCTCGACTGCCGGAGATGTATGTCGAGTGAACTTCAGCCTGGCGCTGAGAATGCCATCAAGGTCTGCCTGAGCGTCCAGCCTCATGAGCGAGTGACGGTCATTACCGATCGGGAAACGCGGGACATCGCAGATGCCCTGATCGAAGAAATCACGAACGTTGGCGCCGAATACGCCCTGTTCGTACTGGAAGACGAGGCGGCCCGCCCCCTCAAGGACCTGCCGCCTCGCATTGCCGCAGACATGGAGCTCAGCCAGGTCAGCATCTTCGCCGCGCGAGTGCAGGCCAACGAGCTTGGCTCCCGCATGCAGATGACCGACATCGTCAATCGACGACGCATGCGTCATGCGCACATGGTGAATATCAACCGGCAGATCATGCTCGAAGGCATGCGGGCCGACTTCCACAAGGTGGATGACATCAGCGCGCGGGTCATCGGGAAGGTGCGGTCGGCGAAAAGGTCAGGGCCACCACGCCGGCGGGCAGTGACTTCACGGCGGACCTCAATCCGGACTATCGCTGGGTGAAAACCAGCGGCCTGATCTCCCCTGAAAAGTGGGGCAACCTGCCCGGCGGCGAGGTCTTCACAAGCCCCGGCGAAGTGAACGGCACCTTCGTCATCGACGGCGTCGTCGGCGACTGGCTGTGCGACCGCTACGGCAACCTCAAGGACACGCCCCTGACGGTGCGCATCGAGAAGAACCGTCTCGTGTCAGCTGAGTCGTCCAACCAGGCCCTGCGCGACGACTTCTGGGCGTACACGCACACGGATGAAAACAGCGACCGGGTGGGTGAATTCGCGATCGGCACGAACATCCAGCTGCACGAGATCATCGGCCACATCCTGCAGGACGAAAAATTCCCGGGCATCCACATCGCGTTCGGCAACCCGTACGGCGCGCACACCGGAGCCGATTGGTATTCCTCCACACACATCGACGTGGTGGGCGCCAACTTCGACATCTGGGTGGATGACGAACAGATCATGGACCACGGCCGCTTCCTGATCTGATGCTGGCCTGGGCGCGCGACCGCTTTAATCAGGAATTCACCGAGGAGCAGTACCGCGCGTTTGTGGATGCCGTCACCACCGGCGCGGGCGTGCCGATAGAGTTCAGGCTCTCAGAAACACCCTGCTTCTTCCCATCGTCACTGCTGGACTCCCTGGTTGAGGCCGCGCAGGTCATGACGCGGCAACTGCTCAACAACGCCGCGTATCGCACGGCGGCTGACGCGATGGTCCCCGAGCGCTTCCGCCTGGCGAATGGCGAAACGCTGCCCACGTGTGTGCAAGTGGACTTCGGCCTTGTCCGCACCGACTCCGGCGCGATCGAAGGCCGACTGGTAGAGCTGCAGGCGTTCCCGTCGCTCTACGGGTTCCAGATGCTGCTCGCGGAGACCGCACTTGGGCATCTGGGAGAGAGCGGGCATCTCGGACTTGAAGGGGACGGGTCTCGATCTGTGGCGGGAGAAATGACCTCTGAGGTCAGACCTCAGAGGTCTTATGGCCACAGATCGAGACCCGTCCCCCTCTCTTCCCGAATCTTCAACCCCTACCTCAGCGGATTGAATCGCAGCTCCTACCTCGAGCTCATGCGCAGGACCCTGGTCGGTGAACATGACCCCGCGTCAGTCATCCTCATGGAGATCGAGCCGCGGCGGCAGAAGACGCTGCCTGATTTCACGGTGACCGAGAACACGTGGGGCATTCGTCCGCTCGATACGCGCGAGATCATCCGCGAGGGCCGGCGCCTGTTCTACAAGCGCGATGGTGTGCTCACGCCAATCGTACGCATCTACAACCGGGTGATCCCCGACGAACTCGAGCGCTCAGGCGCCCCGATGCCGTTCGACTATCGCGACGATCTGGACGTGGAGTGGATCGGCGGCCCCGACTGGTTTTTCCGGATCAGCAAGTTCTCAATCCCGTGGATCACACACCCGTGGGTTCCCGAGACGCACTTTCTCTCGAACGTGAAGGCGATGCCGGATGACCGCGATGAATGGCTGCTGAAGCCGCTGTTTTCATTCGCCGGCGGCGGCATCATCTTCAGTCCGACCAACGCGGACATCGCGGCGATTCCCGACGACCAGCGACATCTGTACGTGCTTCAGCGGCGCGTGGCTTTCACCCCGCTCATCCGCACACCGGCTGGAGACACGCAGGCCGAGTTGCGGATCATGATGGTGCGCGAGGGCGACGGCTACCGCGCGGTGATGCCGCTTGTGCGCATGGGCCGCGGCAAGATGATGGGCGTGGACCATAACAAGGGGCTGCGCTTTGTCGGCGCCTCTGCCGCGCTCATGGAAATGGGGAACTGAGGAACTGAGGAACTGGGGAACTGGGGAACTGGTGGCGGGTGTCACGAATGGATCCCAGGCGCTTCATGGCCCGTGCGCTCAACGTATTCCACATACGACCCCGGAAACAGGTGCGGCACGGCGCCGCTCAGTTCCAGCACCCGCGTGCTCAGGCCGCGCAGGAATGATCGATCGTGCGAGACGAAGACCATGGTGCCCTCAAAGTCCTTGAGCGCTTTGATGAGCATGTCCTTGGTCGCCAGATCGAGGTGATTCGTCGGTTCGTCGAGCACGAGCAGGTTCGGCGGATACATCAGCATGCGCGCCAGCACGAGCCTGGACCGTTCGCCGCCCGAGAGTGACCGGATCTTCTTCTCGACTTCGTCACCCGAAAACTGGAACGCGCCGAGCAGCCCGCGTAACGCGCCGACGGTCTCGCCCGGAAAGTCGTACTGCGCCTGCTCCCAGATGGTGCGGTCGGGGTCGAGGAGCTGCAGCGCCTGCTGCGCGAAGTAGCCCATCTGCACGCTGGCGCCGATACGCACCTGGCCCGAGTCGGGCTCAAGCGCGCCGGCGATCATACGCAACAGTGTGGTCTTGCCCGCGCCGTTCGCGCCCATCACCGCCCAACGCTCACCGCGCTGAATGGTCATCGACAGCCCGTCGTACACCACGGTCTTGCCGTACGCCTTGTGCAGATCCTCGACCATGACGACTTTGTCGCCGGACCGTGGCGGCTGGCGGAAGTCGAAGTCCACCACCTTCCGCTTCTTCGGCAACTCGAGTTTCTCGATCTTGTCGAGCGCCTTCACCCGGCTCTGCACCTGGGCCGCCTTGGCCGCATGCGCAGCGAAACGATCGATGAATCGCTGCTCCTTCGCCAGCATCGCCTGCTGCCGCGCGTACGCGGCCTCGCGATTGGCATCGCGCACCGCACGCTCGCGCTCATAAAAATCGTAGTTGCCGGCGCACACCGTGATCTCGCCGTCAGCGATCTCTGCCACGCGCGAGACGATGCGGTTCATGAATTCGCGGTCGTGCGACGTCATGAAGAGCGCGCCCGGCATGGACTTGAGGAAGCTTTCGAGCCAGATGATGGACTCGATATCGAGGTGGTTCGTGGGCTCGTCCATCAGCAGGACGTCCGGGCGGCCGAGCAGGACTCGCGCCATCGCCACCCGCATCTTCCAGCCGCCCGACAAGGCACCAACGTCGCCGTCGATCCGGCTGTCGCTGAACCCCAGGCCGTGCAGCACCTCGCGGGCCTGGCTTTCAAGGCCGTAGCCCCCCGAGATGGTCGTATTCTTCCTGCACCTCGCCAAAACGCTCCAGGATGCGGTCCATCTCGTCGGCCCGGGCCGGGTCGCCCATGGCCACCTGGAGGGCCTCGAGTTCGTGGTGGAGGTCGCCCAGACGCCCGCTCCCGGCAATGGCCTCGTCAAGGACCGACCGGCCCTCCATTTCCTCAACGTCCTGGCGGAAGTACCCGACGGTCAGCTTCCGGGGCACCGTCACGTCGCCCTCTTCCGGGCTCTCTTCGCCCACAATCATGCGAAAAAGAGTGGTTTTGCCCGACCCGTTCGGCCCCACCAGGCCCACTTTGTCCCCGGGATTGAGCTGGAAGTTAGCCTCCACGAACAGGAGCTGCTTGCCGTACTGCTTGGAAATGTTGGAAAACGAAATCACAGGATGATCCTATCGGAGTGGCGAGACGGATGTCGGGGTCCTGGGGTCCTGGGGCTTGCCACGCCGTAGCCGCAGAGCGGCGGAGGCGGGTCCCGGAGTCAGATCCAGCGTGGGGGAAACCAGAAGAAGGATGACAGGAGTGCAGGTTCCAGAATTTCGCCATTTCGGACATTTGTGCCATTTCGCCATTTACGCGGCCGGGCAAGGCGGGTCTTTGCGATTTCCTCGTACCCTGCTAACCTGTGGTTTCCGCTGAAGGTTGGCCTCCGAGCTATGCCCGCGTTGGAAGTCCTGGTATCAGAACCCCCACGTGATCGCACTACGCAAGTGGAACGGGAGTCCGTTCCGGCTGTTCTTCCGCGAGCAACTGATCGGGCATTCAGCCTGATGAGGCGCCCGGCCCGCAGGGGTCGTCTTGGCGCAGGAGTCGATCATGGGTCGTAAACTGTACGTCGGTAATCTCCCCTACACCACCACCGAAGACGAGCTTCGTGACTTGTTCAGCCAGGCTGGTGCCGTTGACACCGTGAATGTTGTCCGTGACAACGCCACGGGCCGTGCGCGCGGATTCGCGTTCGTCGAAATGGCGACTGATGCGGATGCGCAGAAGGCCATTGAGCAGTTCAACGAGCAGCCGATGGGCGGCCGCAACCTGGCCGTGAACGAAGCGCGTCCGAAGCCCCAGTTCGGTGGCGGCGGTGGCGGCGGCTACGGCGGCGGCGCTGGTGGCGGCGGCAATCGTCGTCGCGAACCGCGCTGGTAAGACCACGCGGCATATTCTGGACCCGGTCGCCATGGGCGACCGGGTCATTCGTTTTTCAGGCACGACCCAGCAGGCGATTTCCGGAGGTCCTCAGTGAAGGTGTACTCAAAAGGCGCGCGAGTGTCACAGCCAAACTACGGACCGGGCACGGTCACTGATGCCGACACGCATCACACAGTGATCGACTTCGACAACCACGGCCTCAAGCGGTTCGTGACCACGATGGTGGCGCTCGCCCCTCGAGCGAACCCGCGCCGGAGAAGGCCAAGGCCACCCGCCGCAAGAAGGCCACCAAAGCGACCAAGGCCGCAGAAGCCTAGCCATCAGTAGACCGACCCCGAATCGTTCGGTATCGGTCACTACCAAACCGGGGATGGGCGTACGCGTCTAATCCCCATCAATGACAACCCGATCCACGCTTCTGGCGCTGCTGTGCCTTATCTGCAGTGCCCTCGCCATTCCTGCGCGCGCGCAGACCGCCGAGCCTTCGCCCACCCAGCCACAGTTACTCCGGGTCTTTGTCGACTGCTATGAGTGCGACACGGAGTACCTCAGGCAGAACGTTCAGTTTGTTGACTATGTTCGAGACCGTGCGGTTGCGGACCTTCACCTGCTGGTCACCACTCAGAGCACAGGCGGCGGTGGCACGGCATGGACCGCGAAATTCATCGGCCTGGGACGCTTCGACAAAGTCGATCGGACACTGACGTTCAACACGGCGCAAACGGCCACGAGCGACGAACGCCGCAAGGAATTCACCCGCATCTTCAAACTCGGCGTGGCCTCCTATGCGGTGGACTCATCGGCGGGTGCCCAGCTCGACGTGCAGTGGGTGAAACCCACCGAGGCGAAAGCTGCCCTGCCGGCGAAGGATCCTGGAACTACTGGGTCTTCCGCACGAACCTCAGCGGCAATCGCGATGGCGAGGAATCGGCAAACTTCAGCTCGTACCGCATGAGTTTCTCGGCCAACCGCACCACCGAAGCGTGGAAGATCAACCTCTCCACCAGCGGCAGCTACAACAAGAGTGTGTTTGATCTCGGGAAGAGGACGGGGGAAAGATTGAAAGCACATCGGACAGCTGGAGCGTCAACTCCCTCGTCGTGAAGAGCCTGGGACCCAGGTGGTCCATCGGCGGTCGCGCGTCCGTGTCGCACCTCGAGTTTCTCGAACAGCGACCGCGTCTTCACTGTGGCGCCCGGCCTGGAATTCAGTTTCTTTCCCTACAGCGAGTCGTCCCGACGGAGCCTGACTACGCTTTACACCATCGGCGCCAGTCACTACGACTACAAGGACGCCACGATCTTCGACAAGTTGAAAGAGACGGTGCCGGACCACTCTCTCGCCACACAAGTCAGCTTGCGCCAGCCCTGGGGCTCCATGTACGCCAGCGTCACCGTCTCGCAGCACCTCAATGAGCCCGCGCGACATCGCGTTTCTACGTACGCCAGCGCGGACGTTCGCCTGTTCAAGGGATTTTCATTCAATCTGTACGGCGGCTACGATCGCATCCGCGACCAGATCTCGCTGCGCAAAGGCGGGGCCACACCTGAAGAGGTGTTGCTGCGCCGGCGGCAACTGGCCACCGGGCACAGTTACAACCTCGGCTTTGGCATCAGTTACAGCTTCGGCTCCATCTTCAATAGCGTCGTGAACCCCCGATTCGGCGGAGGCGGCGGGCACTTCATCTTCTTCTAGCTGCAGGCCTCGGCCTGTTCCTCAAGCCCGAGGAGGTCGGACGTAGCTCGGGCTGTTCCTCAAGCCCGAGGCCCAACTACCGGTAGCGCTCTTCGAGCGGCACCGGCGGCAGCATCTGAGACTCCCATGTGGCCAGCCGGCCTCGGAGATCGGTGGCGGCGTCGGCATTTGCCCCGATCAGGTTGGTGCGCTCACCAGGGTCCGCCGCCAAATCAAAGAGGTGCGCTCCCTCCTCGTTTTCCACGTATTTGAGGTCACCGTGGCGCACGGCCTTTTGTTGGCGCCGCTGCGTCACGCGCCAGAACAATGTGCGCGGTATCGAGGGCGCGCCGCCCAGCGCCGGCAGCAGGCTGATGCCGTCGAGCGGCCGCAAAGCCGGTGCGGCGGCCAACGCAGCAAACGTCGCGGTCCAATCCATCGTCACCGCAACCTGATCCGAGTGGCTGGCTGCGGCAATCCGCGCAGGCCAGCGCACGGCGGTTGCGACGCGCAGCCCTCCTTCACCCACGGTCATCTTTGCGTGGCTGAACGGGCCCATATGCGAAAACCGCTCGCCGCCGTTGTCGCTCGTGAACACGAGTAAGGTGTCATTCGACATTCCCGCGGCGTCAAGCGCCGCCAGCACCCGGCCCACGCCATCATCGAGACTCCGCATCATCGCGGCAAATACTTCTGGCGAGCCTCCGGCCTTCCAGTCGTCCACGGAAGGACGACGGTGATCGGCAGGGCCTTGCCATGGCCAGTGAGGCGCGTTGTATTGGAGGCTGAGAAACAGCGGCGCCTCAGAGCGCGTCGCGATGATTTTCTCCGCGCGCGCGGTGAGCAGGTCGGTCATGTACCCGTCGGTGGTGACCGGTTCGCGGTTGTCGAAAAACAGCGGGCGCCTGTACCCGGAGTCTTCTTTCGTAAAGTAGTCGCCGCCGGCTCCGAGGAATCCGTAGAACTCGTCGAAGCCGTGTTCCAGCGGATGGTAATCAGGCGCCGTGCCAAGGTGCCACTTTCCCACCAGCGCGGTCCGGTAGCCTGCGTCCCTGAGTAGACGCGGCAAGGTCGTTGGGGAAGGCGTCAGTCCGATCGGGTGCGTGGTGAGCGGTTCGTGCAAGCCGGCAGGATCGCGGGCCGGGTAGCGGCCGGTCATCAGCGCCACACGCGTCGGTGAACACACCGGCGCGGCAGAGTACGCCTGACGCAACACCATGCCCTCTCGAGCGATGCGATCGATGTGGGGCGTCGTGTAGGCCGTCGCGCCGGTGAATCCGACGTCACCGTATCCGAGGTCGTCGCACATGACGAGGATGATGTGGGGACGACGGCCCCCTCGGCGCCATCCGCAGCCGGCCAGCGCGCCCCCGGCGGCCAACAGGGTGGAGGCCGCAAGCGCCGATTGGAGAAACTCGCGTCTGGTGGGGCCGCTCATGTCCGGTGGCGGGCATTGTGCCATGGGGTCGCCCAACTTTCCGGCTACACTCGGTGTCCAACCACTGCGGGAGGTTCGGATGCGTCTGAGAACTGGCGTTGTCACGTGTGGCGCCGCGCTTGCCTGTCTGGTCGGCACCGGGGTGAGCGTGCGGAGTCAGCAGCGAGACGCAACGCCGCAACCGAACACCCGGCAGGTGCCCGTGGGCACCGCGTCGATTGTGGGACGGATCGTGGATGCGCAGAGCGGCCAGCCGGTGGCCCAGGCCCGGCTGAATTTGTCCGGCATGACGGCTTTCGGCATGGCGCTGAGCTCGCAGCCTCCAAGCGCTGGCGGCACCGGGCCGGGGCGGTCTGGGGGCGTTTCCGTCGGCATGTCGGTGACCTTGCCGTCCGGCGTTTCAACAAACATCTCCGGCGGCCAGATGACAAATGCCGGCCGTTCGGGCATCACAGACGCGCAGGGCAACTTCGTATTCCGCAACCTCCCGGCCGGCAAATACCAGCTCACCGTGTCGCATCGGTCGTACCTGAACGGCGCCGCCGGTCAGCGCAAGCCGGCGGGCCCTGGGCGACCGTTCGAAGTGGTTGACGGGCAAAAAGTCGAACTGGACATCAAAATGGTGCGGGGTGGTGTCGTGACCGGTGCGGTCTTTGACGACAACGGAGCGCCTCTCGTGAACTCGCGCGTGCAGGTCTGGCGAATGATGCCGTCTGCGAATGGCCCGCGTATGCAGGCGCAGAACTCCACGACCACCGACGACCGCGGCGTCTATCGTATGCACGGCCTGCAGCCAGGCACGTATGCGGTGTCGGCCCAGCCGCAAACGAACTTCGAGAATGACATGGCGCTCGAGGAGGCCGCCCAGATCGATCGCGCCGTGGCGAGCGGTGCGGTGCAACAGGGCACCGCCGGGCAACCGGCGATGGTGCGCATCCCCGCCCCGGCGCAGCGGACGATCACGCAGCCGGCCGGATTCCTGCCGACCTATGCGCCCAGCGCCATCAGCTCTGACGCGGGCACTCGGGTGAGTGTAGTGGGCGGCGATGAACATGCCGGCATCGACATACAGGTACGCCCACTGCGTGCTTCGACGATCACCGGAATGGTCACCAACATGCCTGCGGCACAGGGAGCGCCGAGCCGGGTCCAGATCATGTCGTACAGCGAACCTTTCACCGGATCGACGAATGGCGCATCAGTCAACCCGGATGGGCGCTTCACGATTTCGAACCTTCAGCCGGGGACCTACACTGTTGTCGCGAGCCTCATCACTCAATCCAACACGCCGTCACCCTCAGGCATCGCGGCGGCCGGCACACCGCAGCCCAGGTTGACTGCGCGCACGACCGTGACCGTGGCCGACGACATGTCCGTTCCAGTCACGCTGGACCTGCGGCCTGGGCGGAGCGTCTCTGGCCAAATGACGGTCGACATGACTCGCCACCAGGAATCCCAACCCACCGTGACGGTTCGAATTCAGAATGCACCAGGCGAGCCGCCGGTGATGGGTGCCCTCCCGACAACACCGGTTGACCCATCCGGACGCTTCACCATTCAGGACGTGCCGCCAGGCCGCTACGTCATCTCGGCATCGCTTCCGGTGCGGTCCGCGCGGCTCGGAGGCGCGGAACTGCTCGACACCTATCTCGATGTGTCGGGAAACGAAGACATCCAGGGCATTCAGGTCCTCGTGTCCGACAGGTCTTCGCAATTGTCAGGTCTGATCACGGCAGGGAGCGACTACGATGCGTCGGAGACACCGTCATCGTGGCCAGCAGTGACCCCGACCACTGGCGGCCAGGATCCCGCCGCGTGGTGACGACACGCGCGAACCTGGCGGGCCGGTATACGGTGAGTCTGCCACCCGGTAATTACGTGGTGGGCCTGGTTACAGACTTCGAGTCCGGCATGCAGAACGACGCGGAGTTCCTCAAGGCACTGGTCGCATCGGGTGTCCCGGTCACCATCGGCGATGGTGACCGGGCCACACGCGACCTCCGCGCGGGTCGTTGAGGGACCCCAGGACCCCAGGACCCCAGGACTCCTGGACCCCTAATTCCCTCCGCCGCCGCCTGATCCGGCCGTCGCTTTCTTTTTCTCTTCCTCGCGCACCTTCAGCCGCTGGTCGAGGTTCTCCTGCATCTTGAGGCGCGGCACGCCGTCTTTCCACCAGTCGGGCGCGGGCGCACCCTTGAGGTGGTGGTCGAAGAACTCCTTCATGCGCACCGTGTAGTCCTGCATGTTCGCGGGACGCGCCAGACCGTGGTTCTCACCAGGGTACTCAAGCATGACCACTGGTTTATCGAGCCGGCGCAGGGTGTTGAAGTACTCCACGCCCTGCGTGAAGTCCACGGCGCCGTCCTGATCGTTGTGCAGGATGACGAGCGGCGTCTTCACTTTCGCCGCGTGGTACACGGGCGAGTTGCGCGTATACGCCTCCCAGTTGGCCCAGGGGCCCGTGGTGAAACGGCCCTGGCTGCTCTCGAAGATGGAGCCGTTGGTGCCGCCGCTGTTCTTGTAGATGATGCTGTACATGCTGATCATGTTGGTCAGCGGTGCGCCGGCGATGGCCGCGGCAAATACGTCCGACTGCGTGATCGTGAACGCCGTCTGGTAGCCACCCCACGAGTGGCCGTGCAGGCCCACACGCTTCGGATCCACAACACCAGTGGCGACCGCAGCCTTCACGGCCGCAGGCAGCGTCCACGCGGCCGACATGCCCGGGTCGTTGATGTAGTACTTGATGTCGGGCTGCAGCACCGCGTACCCGTTGCTGGTGTACGCCTGACGGCTGAAGCCGTTTGTCGTCGGGCGGCCGTACTGGTTGTGGCCCTGCGTCAGGCGCTCGTAGATGTACACGATCGTCGGGTACGACTTGCCCTTCTCGTAGTTGGCCGGGAGATACAGCGACGCCTGCAGGCGCTCACCCTTGTCGTTCTTGAATTCGATGAGCTGAGCACCGGCCGACCATGCCAGTGATTCCGCTTCGGGCGCCATGTCCACAATTTTGCGTCCGGCCGTCAGCGTGGCATCCGTCACGTACACCTGCGGGGCCACCGTGGGAGTCTCCTTGCGATACAGCCAGGTCTCGCCCTTCTCCGCCTTCTGCAGGCCCGTGATCGACGCGTCTTCCCACAGCAGCATCTTGAGGCCGGTCTTGCCGGGCTCGAGAATGCCGTAGCCGGCGCGCTTGGTCCACTCGCCCATCACCGAGAAGTACTGCGGCTTGGACAGATCGATCCCGCGCTCGTTCTGGTAAATCCCCGGCACCCGGCCCTGGTATCGGATCGAATCCTTCTTGCCGTTCACCGTCAGGTTCACGGCCGCTTCGCCGGCGGCCACCGGCACCTTCCAGATGTCCCAGCGATCCGAGATCAGGACGTACTGGTTGTCGGACGTCCAACCCATCGCCTGCGTCGGCGGGTCAACGACGTTGTGGTCATCTTCGATGTTGATGAACGAGGTCGGCACTTTTTCCGTGATGTTGCGCGTCGTACCCGTGGCCACATCGAACACATGGAAGTGCTTGTTCTCGTAGTAGAGGTACTTCGTGGTGTCCGGCGACGCCGTGTTGGTCCAGCGCAGGTTCTTCTTCACCACGGTCTTGCGTCCGGTCTTCGTATCGATCGCGTAGACGTCGCGGAAGCTCTGGCCGTTGAGGTTGGCCATTAATTCTCGCGGCATCACTCGTGCCGATGGCCCACTGACCACGGCCCGTGATCTGAATGTCGGGCACCTCATCGTCGGCAATGCGCACCATCGTGTTGTCGCCTGGCCGATACATGGTCACGTAGTTGAAGCTGCGGTCCTGGTTTTCCTGCACGCGTTGCGCCGACTGCAGGCGCGGGTCCTTGTAGTGCCAGACCACGAGATTGGGCCTGGCGTCGGGATCCGCTGCGGGCGCCGGACCGGCGCCACGCGCACCAGGCTCGGCGGCGTCAGCGCCCTCGGCGGGAGCCGCGTTGCCACGGCCTGCCGGACGCGGCACCTTCGTCAACTCGGCAATGCCGAAGATCAGGGCATCACGACTTTCGGTCCACATCGGCGCCCGGTTGCCGCTGATCGACATCTCGGCCGGGAACGTCTTGTCCTGCTTCGGGTCGTACACCACTTTTTTCGGGGTGCCGCTGCCAAAGCCCGTGAAGCCCATGACCGAGAAGAGGCGCTCACGATAAGCGCGGTCGTCGCTGCCCTTCAGCATGGAAATGGCGTCGCCCTCGGTCGTCCAGGACATGCGCTCGTAAAACGCCTTGTCGGTTTCGAGCGAAGTGATCGTGCCGGCCGACATGTCGCGAATCTGCAGGCCGTTGCCCGCCTGATCGGCAGCGTCAATGTTCAACGCCAGGTATTTGCCGGACTTGTTGAAGCCAAACTCAAACACGTTGCCGACGTTCAGCTCAGTGCCGGTCTTCAGTTCACGGAGGATCATGTCTGTGCCGCGCGGTCGCGTGTCGCGCGGTGCGTCGGCGGCCGGCGCAGGGCCCGCGCCACGGCCTGCTGGCGCCGCACCTGCGCCAGCGGCGGCGTCTGGACCGTACCGATGCATCGCAATCCAGCCGCCCATTTCACCGTTGAAGGCGAAGCGGCGCACTTTGGGCACGCTCACCTTTTCACCGTTCGACAGGTTCACGATGAGCGCCGACGTCTGAATCGGCCGCCGCGCGCGGCGAGCCGCCTCGGCCTCCTGCCGGGTCAGCGACGTGGACGTCGCAAACCACATCGAGTCGTCAGAGAACGACATCGGGCCCGCGCCTTCCCCAGCCGGGAACTTCCATTCCTGCGCGCCTGATGTGCTGCGCACAATCACCTCGCTGTTGCCTTCGAGCGGCGCCACACGATAGGCGAACCACTTGCCGTCGGGCGAGAGACTTGCCGTGCTCATGGCGCGGAACGACAGGATGTCGTCGAGCGACATGGCACGTTTGCTGGTGTTCTGTGCCGAAACGGGCACGAACACGGCAGCGACAAACACCAGGGAAGAACGAGAACGACGCGGCGGCGCATCCGTTTCATGACTGGACCTCCAAAAAGACGTTCGAGACGGGAAACCGGTGGAATGGTAACAGTACAGGGGTTGCTTAGGCGACCCGTGGACCGGCCAGTTTCCTGAGCCGACGGAAAATCCAGCGCACGACAAACGTGAGCGTGACAAGCATCACCAGCACCATCGCAGCCGCCACATAGGGATACTGCGTGGCGAACCACACGAGGATCAGTGCTGCGCCATCTTCGGCGAGGCTCAAGCCGATGTTTGACGCCGGCTCCGGTGATGCGCTGACCGCCGCTCGCATCGTGGTTTTTCCCGAATGCGCCAGAAGCGCGAGCGCGGAGCCCGCAGCGCCGGCCGCCAGTTGCCAACCCGGGTCGAGCTGCGGCAACGCGCCATAGGCCAGCAAACCCGCGACTGGCACGCGAACGAATGTCTGGAGGACATTCCAGACCAAATCGACCAGCGGCACTTTGTCCGCCACGAACTCGATGACAAACATCGCGAGGCAGGCGCCGATCACCCACCAACTCTGGACAATGCCCAGGTCACCGGGCAGCACCACAAGCCCGGCGCGCGACACCAACCCGAGCGCCGCAACGGTGCCGTACACGTTCAGGGCCTGCGGCAAAACATACGGCCACAAGAAAAGCCGCGACGTGTTCAGGGGACGTCAGCACACCGACATATTACAAGCGTGATGCCGGGTCTGAAGACCCGGCCTCCGAAGAGCGTTCGACCTTCAGGTAGATGGGACCCACGCCGAGCGTGGCCACCAGCGCGTAGGTGCCCCACCCAGCGCGGTTGGTCACGAGGAAGCGGGCGTGTTCGCCGGGCTTCAAATCGATCGGGACGTTCTTCCAGACGAGGGTGTTGTGCAACCGCATGCGGTGCTCGCCTGCGGCCACGTCCTTCGTCACGCTCTGGCCGTTGACCAGCACCGCGAACGGCTCACCGTCGAGCGTGACAAAGATCTGTCGGATGCCGATATCGTCGGGCGACTGCCGCGCGACCGTGATGGTGGCGTTCACCTCACCATCCGCGCCGCCGTGACCGCATCACCCATGTCGAGATGATCGACCACGTCCATGCCGCGCACCACGCGACCAAGTGCCGTGAAGTCGCCCTCGTTGTGTGGCTGTGGCGTGCTGCCCAGCGTGTAGCCCGCCCTGCCGGTATCGAGGCCGGACGACGCCCATGCGAGATTGCCTCGGGTCAGCCCCAATCGGCTCACCTCGTCGCGCAGCCGATTGGCGCCGCGAATGGTGGCCTGCTGCGCCACAAAGTTCGGCACCACACGACTGAACACCGTGCCGACAATGGCGCCTGACTCGGTGAGGCGGACAAACTCCTCCATGCCGAGCGGCGATTCGCCGGGGTAGAGCTCCAGCTCGATTTCACCCTTCGGCGTGGTCCACACCGCGCGGGGCGCGGGAGCGCCGTTGTACGCAGGCACAATCCAGCGTTCGACAATGGCGCGATAGTCGGCATCGGTGCGCGCAGGCACCGGTTGTGCCGGCGCAGCTGCACCGCCCTGACGTCCGCCGCCCGCCGGGGCAGCCGGGATGAGCAGGTCCTTCATGGTCGGGTCGGTGGCCAACTGGTCCAGGAACTGCTGGCCGATCGGGCCCATGCGCCGCAGCGCCTGGGTGGCTGATGTGCGAATCGCCAGACTCGGGTCGCGCAACAGCGTGGCGGCGGCGTCGAGCGCCAACGGCGGCGCGAGCTGTGTGAGCGGCGTGAACGCCGTGAGGCGCAGCGCGGCGGGCTTCGACGACGCCGTCGCGGCGGCCAGGCGCGGCGCTACCTGGCCCACGCGACCCTTGTGTCGGCCGAGAAGTTCGGCGGCCGATACTGACAGCCACGTATCCGGGTCTTCGAGCGCGGCCAACACCACACCAAACGACTCCTCATCGTCGTACCCGTCGAGCGCGCGCAGGGCTTCAGTGCGCACGCGCCGGTCAGTGTCTTTCGTGCCGGCGCGCAGTCGTGCTGCGGTCGCCGCGCGATCGACGACGACAGCGGCTGGCTCGACGGGCGGTGCCGTTCCCGGTGGCGGCGTCGACGTTGGCGCAGGCGGCAGAGCCAGTCCGCGCATAGCCCAGAATCTGACGTCAGGTGACGCATCCTCACTGAGTTTCAGCAGGTGCGGCACGGCGGCTGGATTGCGCGGGCGGAACAGGGCCCATGCGGCGCGCCACCGGACTTCGGGGCTCGTCGTCGGAGTCGTCCACTTGACGATCGGCGCGAGGTCTTCGCGAGTTGTATAACGCCCCATCGACAGGAGCGCCTCACCCACCACCCCCTCTGTGGCAGCCCCACGGGTGGCGTTGGTCAGATACTGGGCCAGCGCCTTCCAGGCTTCTGGCGTCCTGATCTTGCCGAGACCCCGCGCGGCCTCAAACGCCACGCCCGTGTTGGGGTTGGCCAGAAGCATCTGTGCCAGCCAGGCGACACCCGCAGGGTCCTTCAGTTGCCCGGTCGCGAAGGCGACGGTTGCGACGATTTCCGGGTTCTCGTCACGCCGCAGCGGTTGGAGCAACACCCCTCCACGCGGGTCGGCGATGCGGCCAACGGCCACCACGGCCCGGCGTTTGACCTCGGGATGTTTCGACTGAAGAAGCCGTGCCAGCGCCACTTCGTCAAACTGCCGTGTGTCTTCGAGCTTCACCAGCAGCGCGATATCAACGATGTCCACCTCTGCCAGAGGCGGCCGCTGGTTCGCAGCCGTGCCCGGCAGTTGGACTGCCTCGCGTGCACCGCCGCACCCCCCGAGCGCGACGATGGCGAGAAGCAGGCCGATTCGAGTTCGTGTCATGTCACATCATTTCTTGTTGAGGAAGGGCACGCCGTCGGTCATCCACTTCGGCGCGGGCGTCCCCTTGAGGTAGTGGTCGAAGAACTCAAAGTACCGTACCGTCAAGTCTTTGCGGTTGGCCATGCCGCGTAGGCCATGTCCTTCTCCGGGATACGCCAGCATGACCGCGCGTTTGCCGTTGTAGCGCAGGGCGTTGTAGAAGTTCATGCCTTCGGTGAACGAAACCGTCGGGTCTGCCGTGCCATGCATGATGAGAAACGGCGACGGCGCGTCTTTCGCGTGCGTCAGGGCCGACTCGAAGCGGTAGAGCTCGGGATCGTCCCAGGGGGAGACGCCCCACCGGCCCTGTCCGTAGATGTAGTAGTCGTTGCCATTGGCGCCGCTGCCGCCGTTCACCTGATACGTCCATCCCCAGCTCTGGCTGAAGTCCGAGGTGAGGTCGGTCACGCCGGCGCCCATACCGACGGCGGCGAACATCTTCGAACGTGTGCCGATGAACGCGGCGCCTTCACCGCCGTAGCTGTGCCCGTGCACACCGATACGCTTCGGGTCGGCATACCCCATCTCGATGACCTTCTTCACAGCGGCTTCCACGCATTCCAGCATGTCGCTGTGCGACGAGCCGGTCCTGAAGTGAATGTCGGGCAACATCGTGATGTAGCCCTGGCTCACCGCCTGAATCGGCATGGAGCCCATGCCGGTGAGATATGAGGGTGCGCTGTACCGATGCATGTTCTGCGAGTTCTTCTCGTAGAACGTCACGATCATTGGCCGCTTCTCGCCCGTCTTGTAGTCGTCGGGGAGCGCGAGTATGCCCTGCAGCCTCACGCCGTCGCGGTTTTTGTAGTCAAACAACACGCGGCGTCCCCACTGGTACTCGGCCTGCTGGGGATTGATATCGGTGATCTTCTTCGCGTCCTTGAAGTTGGGACCGGACACGCGAAGGTCGGGAAACTCCGTGAATGTCTGGCGCGTGAACAGAAAGGTGTCGGCCTTGGCGGCTTTGGCCGGAGTGCTGAACGCGGCGTCTTCAAAGACCACCTCTTTCAGTGAGCCGTCGGGCGTCAGTTCGTAGAAGCCGGCCTTCTTCGTGTATTCACCATAGGCCGAGAGGGTCAGCGTTTTGCCGAGATCGATCGTGCCGCGCGGTCCCACGGCGAGCGGGTCGATCGGCTCGGTGCGCGCGTACCGGAACCGCACTTCACCTTTGCTGCCCACGCCGTTGGTGATGTTCTTCGGTGCGCCACCGTCGAGCGGAAACTGCCAGAGGTCGTACCGATGCTGCACGATGACTGACTTGCCGTCGCTCGAGTAGCCGGCCAGGCCATACGACGGCTTCGGGCCAGGGTGATCAAACTCCATGTCCACGAAACTCACCGCGCTCGATCCACCGAGCGTGCGGGTGGTGGCAGCATCAAGCTCGTACTCCTGGAACTTGTTGTCTTTCCAATACAGGAAGTGACGTCCATCGGGCGAGATCCCGAACGCGTGGGCGCCGGTCAATTGGTTCTTGAACATGAGCGTGCGCTCGCCGGTGGACGTGTTGACCCGGTAGAAGTCTGCGGCCGGGCGTTTGTAGTCGTGGATGTAGCCGCGCGTATCGCGGCCCACGGCCCAGCGGCCATCCTGCGCCACCTCCAGTTCACGCATCGTCTCGTCGGTCAGCCTGATGACTTTGGCTGCCGGCACATCAAACGCCGTGCGGAAGGTGAAATTCCTGTCGACCTCCGCGCGAATCATCTGCTGCGACTGGATGCGTTCGTCCACGCTGTTCCAGACGTCCACGTTGGCGAGGTCGTCGGTGCTGCGCCTCGTCGCCGCGTCGGCCGTCTCCACCTGTTCCTTGATCCCGAAAAACACGCGCTTGTTGTCGTGGCTCCACGCGAGGGGGGCGCGATCGCTCACAACCCAATCTTTCGGGAAATCCGCTGCCTTGGCGGGGTCCAGCATCACTGGCACCCCCACGGCGTCACCGAGGGCGGCCTGCACTGCCGGGTACGCCACAAGCACATTACTGCGCTCGCGCATCTTCTCCACATCGGCGCCCTTGAGCACTGCCAGGGCGGCGCCATCGTCGCTCCACGTCAGCCGGTTGTAGGACTTGGCGTCGTTGTCCAGTGTGGTGATGCGCCCGCTCCGGGTGTCGAACACAAACAGGCCGTTGCCATCTTTGACTGTGGCGTCCACGGTGTAGGCGAGCAAATCACCAGGGCGGTTAAACGAGATGTCACCCACGCTCCCCAGGAGCTGATCGCGCCCGGTGGTGAGGTTGTGCAGGACGACGTCCACGCCTCTGGGCCCGGCCGGAGCGGCGGCGGCACCAGCTGCCGGCGCGGCCGGAGCCGCGGCTTCGGCGCCCGCGGCGCCGCGGCCACCAGCCGGCGTGGGCGGCCGCCGGCGCAAAATCAAGTGACTGGAGTTCGCGGCAAATGTGAACGACTGAATGTCCTGCCACGACTTGATCGCGCCCGTCTCGAGGTTTCTCAACTCGACTCGGCGGGGCTGAGCGGGCGGCGTTGCGGCGCCTCGGGCCGCCTGGCCTGCAGGTTCAGCCACGTCCGGGGTCGGCGCCGGGGCCGGTGCGCCTCCGGCAGCGCCGCCTCGGCCTCCCCGACCGCCGCGGCCTGCAGCAGGCTCCACCTGATAGGCGAACCACCGGGAGTCGGCCGAAAACGATCCGCCTGCCCCGTTGGCCACTTCGACGTCCTGGTTCGTGGCCAGATTCAACAGGTGAAGCACCGGCTTGGTCTCGGTCGGCGCGGTGTTCGTGAGCGCCACTCCGTACGTCACCCATTTACCGTCGCCGGAAATTTCCTGGCCGCTGATACTGCGCCAGCGCGTGTAGTCTTCGATACCCAACGGCTTCTTGGCGGGCGCCTGCGCGCCCACCCACGCATAAGCCGAGATGAAGGTGAGAACAAGAACGAGAGCGGTACGTCTGGCGGACTGAGTCACGGGCGTCTCCTGGCGCCAAATTATAGGTCCAGAGTCCAGAGTCCAGGGTCCTTCCTCAGCTCCCCAGCTCCCCAGTTCCCCAGTTCACAACCTTTTCACGCTTCCTTACGTCCAAGCTGCTCAGGTAGATGATCTATGGGAGAGGACGCGCCGAATGCCGCCACGGGGACGCACGCCGATTCACGGGGACTTGTTACAGGGCACGCTGGACCTGTTGATTCTGCAGACGCTGGTGCTGGGCGCCGCGCATGGTCACACCATCGCGCACGCGATTGAGCGCCAATCCGATGATGTGCTCCAGATCGAACATGGCTCGCTCTACCCGGCCCTGCACCGCATTGAAAACAAGAAGTGGATCGCCTCGTTCTGGGGCACGTCAGAGAACAACCGTCGCGCGCGTTACTACCGCCTGACTGCGGCCGGGCGGAGCCAATTGGCGCACCAGACCTCGCGGTGGGAAGCGCTGGTGGGCGCCGTTAACCGCGTCCTTCGCCCGGCGCCGGCCGGGTCCAGGTCCGACAAATGAGCTGGTGGCGGTACATCCTGCGCGCCCGTTGGGATCGGGAGCGCCGGCGGGAACTCGAGTCGTACGTGGAGATCGAGACCGACGACAACATCGCGCGCGGCATGTCTCCGGCGGACGCCCGAGCAGCCGCGATCAGAAAACTCGGCAATCGCACGCTTGTACTCGAAGAGGTCTACACCATGAACACACTTGGCTGGCTCGACACCACCTGGCGCGATCTCCGGTATGGCGCGCGAGTGCTGTGGCGGCAACCTGCTTTCACGATCGTCGCTGTCCTGTCGCTCACCCTCGGTGTGGGAGCCAATACGGCGATCTTCCAGTTGATCGATACCGTGCGCCTGCGCACGTTGCCGGTGGAGGCGCCGCACGAACTGGCGCGCATCACCATCGATTCGGGAGACGGCGGTCGCACCGGCCGGTTCACGTCGCGGTACTCCCAGTTGACGTACCCGTTGTACGAGCAGGTCCGCGACCAGCAGAAGAGCTTCTCTAGCCTTGCCGCTTGGGGACCGGTGGTCCTGGACCTCGCCACCGCAGGCGAATCGCGGCCGGCGCAGGGCCTGTGGGTGAGCGGCAACTTCTTCGCCACGCTTGGTGTCACGCCTATGCTGGGCCGCCTGATTGGGCCGGATGAGGATCGGCGGAATTGCCCGACACCCGCCGCGGTCATCAGTTATCCGTTCTGGCAGCGGGAATACGCGGGACGCCCCGACGTGATCGGTCAGACCCTTCGCCTGGACGGCCATGCGTTTGAAATCGCCGGTGTGACTCCGGCATCGTTTTTCGGCGTAGAGGTCGGGCGCCAGTTCGAGGTGGCGCTGCCACTCTGTACCGAGCGCCAGGTGCGCGGGCTCGCGCGGTCGGCGCTGGACTCCGGTGACTGGTGGTGGCTCGCTGGGTTCGGCCGGCTGAAACCGGGTGTCACCGTCCAGCACGCGGAAGCCGAACTCAAGGCCCTGTCGGCGCCGATCTTCGCCGCGACGCTCCCCACGGGATACGTGACTCGCGATGCCGACAACTACAAGAAGTTCGTCCTCAAGGCGGGACCGGTAGACAAAGGCTTTTCCGCATTGCGCGGCGACTATGGCACGCCACTCCTGCTATTGCTGGGTCTGGCCGGCCTGGTGCTGCTCATCGCCTGCGGGAATCTGGCCAGCTTGATGCTCGCCCGCGCCAGCGCGCGGGAACACGAAATGGCGGTGCGCCTGGCCATCGGCGCATCGCGCTGGGCGCTCGTGCGGCAGTTGATGTCTGAAAGCCTGATCGTGGCCGCCGCCGGGGCGATCTGTGGCGCGTGGCTGGCCCACGGCTTGAGCGCCGTCCTCCTCTCCTTCCTGAGCACCCCGCAAAACCCATTGATGCTGGACCTGACGCAGAACTGGCGGGTACTCGGTTTCACGAGCGGGCTGGCCATCCTGACCTGCCTCCTGTTCGGCCTCGTACCGGCCGTTCGAGCGACGCGCACGGCCCCGGTCAACGCCATGCGCGCCAGCGGACGAGGGCTCACCGACGGTCGTGGCCGCTTCACGCTTCGTCGGGCACTCGTCATCGGCCAACTGGCGGTCTCGCTGGTCCTGCTGGTCGGCGCCCTGCTGTTCGTGCGGACGTTTCAGAATCTGGCGACGGTGGACGTCGGCTTCACGACCGCGGGCATCGTGGCCGCAGACTTCGACTTCCGCCGCGCCAACGTTGCGCCTGAAGGACAGCGCGAATTTCAGCGGTCATTGCTGGAGCGGATCAAGGCCATGCCCGGCATCACGGGCGCCACACCGGTCAGCATTGTGCCTGTGAGTGGAGGCGGCTGGAACCAGGGCTTGGTCATCGACGGGAAACCCCAGGAGGGTTATCCCAATGTGAATCAGGTCGGTGGCGAATACTTTGAGTTACTCGATATTCCGTTGCTCAACGGACGCACATTCAACGACCAGGACACGCCAACCTCGCCCAAGGTGGCCGTGGTGACTGCCGCGTTTGTCGAGCGCTACCTGAAAGGGCGCGATCCGATTGGACGGGTCTTCCACTTTGACGTCGGTCCCGGGGAACCGAACCTGGCGATGCACGTGGTGGGCGTCGTGGCCGATACCAAGTACAGCGACGTCCGCACGGAGAACAGTCCACTCGTGTTCCTCGCGTACTCGCAGGACCCTGCCCCCGGTGCCTCGCTCACCACCTTGGTCCGGATGGCGAGCCCCGACGCAAACATCACTCGCGAAGCGGTGGCCCTGGCGGGCCGAGTCAGCAGCAACATGCTGGTGACTGTGGCCTACCTGGAACGCCAGATGGCGGAGGCACTGGGGCGTGAGCGACTGATGGCGATGTTGTCGGGCTTCTTCGGCGGACTGGCGCTGCTCCTGGCAGCAGTCGGACTCTACGGCGTGATGTCCTACATGGTGCAGCAGCGCCGGCAGGAGATCGGGATTCGCATGGCGCTCGGCGCGGGCCGCGGGCGGGTCCTGCGCATGGTGCTGCGCGAATCGGCGGTGCTCGTGACGGTCGGAGTGATCGCCGGCGCGGGGCTGGCCCTGTTCTCGAGCCGGTACGCAGAATCGCTCCTCTTCGGTCTCACCGCCACGGACCCGCTCACCATCGTGCTCTCGGTCATCGGCCTGACGGCCATCGGGGCAGGCGCGAGCGCGATCCCGGCCTGGCGCGCCGCGCGCGTCGAACCGACGACGGCGCTGCGAGAGTGATCGGGGTCCCGGGGTCGCGGCAGTCCTAACTTCCCCAGTTCCCCACTTCCCCAGTTCCTAAGTTCCCCAGTTGCAGATGCGGTAGACTCGGCGCGCGGGGAGACTGCTATGAAAACGAATACGTCGCTCGTCGGCACAGTCGCGCTTGCCATCACACTGTCGGTCACGTCAGGGATGCGGCCCAGGGCGCAGGCGCCGGACCTTGGCGTCTCAGCCAAAGATGGCGTGGTTGTCTCCTCTTCGGACATCGCGTCCGACATCGGTGCAGCGGTGCTGGCGCGCGGAGGCACGGCTGTTGACGCCGCCGTGGCCACGGCATTTGCCATGGCCGTCACCTACCCAACCGCCGGCAACATCGGCGGCGGGGGCTTCATGATCGTGCGCACGGACGACGGCGCGGCCACCACGTTTGACTATCGCGAACGCGCACCCGGCAAATCGACGCCGACGATGTATCTGGATGCGAAGGGTGAAATCGTCCGCGGCCTGACGGCCGCCGGTTACCTCGCCCCAGGAGTGCCAGGCACCGTGCGAGGCATGGCGATGGCTCATGCACGGTTTGGCAAGCTGCCATGGAAGGACGTGGTGATGCCAGCCGCGAACCTGGCGCGCGACGGGTTTGTGGTGTCGGCGTCGCTGGCAGGCGGACTCAATCGCGAGGTGGCCGGGCCAATGAAAGCGTTTACCGGCTCAGTAGCCGCGTACGCAAAGCCCGACGGCACTCCCTGGAAGGCGGGCGACCGCATCGTCCTCGCGGACCTCGCAAAAACGCTGACGGCCATTGCCGTGGATGGGCCTGACGCGTTCTACAAAGGCTGGATCGCCGATCTGATCGAGAAGGACATGGCCGCAAACGGCGGCCTGATCACCAAGGCGGACCTGGCGGCGTACGAAGCGAAGGAACGCCCGGCGGTGCGCGGCACTTTCCTCGGATTCGACATCATCTCGATGCCGCCGCCCAGCTCAGGCGGAATCGCGCTGATCGAAATGCTGAACATGCTCGAGGCCCTGGAAATCCAGAAGCTGCCCAGGCTCTCAGTCGAGGCCATTCACCTGACGACCGAAGCGCGCCGAAGGGCATTCCTGGACCGCGCCCGCTTCCTGGGCGACCCCGACTTCGTCAAGGTTCCGGTTCCAACGCTTATCTCGAAACCACATGCCCGCGAGCAGATCGCCACCATCAGCAAGACGAAGGCTTCGTCTTCGGCCGAGCTTGGAAAAGACATCATCACCATGCCCGCCGGTGAGTCGGATGAAACGACGCACTTCTCGGTGGTGGACCGCAACGGCATGGCGGTGTCGAACACGTACACGCTTGAGGGCGGTTACGGTTCACACCTGGTGGTGCCCGGGACGGGGTTCATCCTCAACAACGAGATGGGCGACTTCAACAAGAAGCCCGGCACGACGAATTTGACCGGCGACATTGGCACGCCGGCCAACATTATTGCCCCGGGCAAACGGATGCTGAGTTCGATGACGCCGGTGATCGTCGCGCGGTCGGGCAAACTCGTGCTGGTCACCGGATCACCCGGCGGACGAACGATCATCAACACGTCGCTTGATGTGGTGCTGGGAGTCACGGCGTGGGGCCTGACTGGTGTTGAGGCCGTGGCGGCACCGCGCATGCATCACCAGTGGCTGCCCGATCGACTGTCGATTGAAGCCAACGGCATCCCGCCCGCCACGCTCGAAGCACTCATCGCGCTCGGCCATGACGCGCGTGTGGGCGGCACACAGGGATCAGCCCAGACCATCTGGGTGCATCCCAACACGGGCGTCTTTTACGGCGTCCCCGACATGCGCTCCCCCGACGCAAAGGCCAGCCGCCGCGAGTAGACGTCAGGCCACCGCGTACTCCAGCAGCATGATTCCCGACGTGGGTCAGGTTGGAAGCGCGGACGGTGCTGGACCGATACCGATCCGGGTAGACTGGGGCGTAGCCAGCCTGTTGGAAAGAGGTTCGACGTGGGTGTTCGAACGATCGCGTGCCTGATGGCGCTTTGCGTGGCGGCAGCCGTGGCGACAACGGTCTCGGGTGCGCCGCAACTGGGCCAGGCCCTGCCCGAACGGCAGTTGCCGGTTTTCAGGACCGACTCCCACTTCGTGCGCGTGGACGCCTACCCCACAGAAAAAGACGGGTCGATCACCCGCGGCCTTGCCGCTGAAGACTTCGAAGTCACCGAAGACGGCAAACCGCAGCGGCTGGATTCAGCCGAGTACATCGAATACGAACGATGGTCTCCCGGGATCGATCCGCCGTCCGTGGAAACCCAGCGTGAGTCGTACCGCCTCGCGGCCGATCCCCGGTATCGCGTCGTGGTTGTCTACGTGAACCGCCTCAGCCGTTCGAGCGCGCGCCACATCCAGCAGCCCCTGGTGGACATGTTGACCCGGGAAGTGGGGCCCCGCGATCTCTACGGCCTGTTGATGCCCAACCACGAGGCGAGCGATCTGGTGCTCGGCAAGTTCACGCCGGCCGAACAGGCGCGCCTCAGCCGGTTCCTGGGAATCCTGGATCACAGCAGCCCGTTTGAAATGGATCCGATCGAGCAGAAACTGTTCTCCTGCTTCGGCATGGGCAGCGTCCAGCGGTGGCGGCTGGATAATCTCTATCGCGACCTCGAGGGCATCATCGCCATCCTCGGCACGTTGCGCGATGAGCGAAAGAGCCTGGTGTTTGTCTCAGACAGCATGCCTGGCGTCGGGGGCCAGCGTGGTGGTGGCGGCAATTCGTCGCGCTCCTCGATGCCCCAGGGCCAACCGCCGATTTCGCGGCCCATGCCCGGCGCCACCGGCCTGTCACTCGGCACCTACAACCCGACCCAGGGCGTGGACACGTGTGAACTGCTGGCGCGCGATATGCCCTTCCAGAATCCCGATCGTTATGACGATCTGATTCGCCTCGCCCGCCGCATGAACGTGGCCATCCATCCGGTGAGCCCCATGGGGCTCACCGCGTCGTCCAGCGTGTTCAGCGGGTCGGCGCTGCGACGACTGGCCGACGAGACCGGTGGCATCGCGGTGGTCAACGTCAACGACATCGATGCGGGCCTCAAAAAGATCGTCAATGACATGCCGGCGTACTACCTGCTCGGTTACCACACCAGCAACACGAAGTGGGACGGGCGGCGTCGTGAGATCAAGGTGCGCCTGAAATCAACCGGCAAGACGATTCGAGCGCGACGCGAGTACCTGGCTCCGAGTGCAGCGGACATGGCCGCCATCCGCGCGGCTGCGGACGCGCCGCCTCGGCCCGCGGGGCCCACGCCAATCGAACGTGCGCTGGGAGGACTGGCCCGCCTGCGAGACGATGCGGAGGTGCACGTGCAGGGTGCGGTGCGCGAAGGCGCGCTGGCCGTCGCGGTAGAGGTGCCGAGCGGGACCGCGACATCGGGCGGATGGTACGAAGGCGCCGACGTGGAAGTGTTTGCGACAAGCGAGGGCAGCCCGTCAACGGCAGCGGGTCCCGCCCTCGCCGGGATGACCGGCGCCACAAAGATGCGGACCGGCTCGCGCGGTGCGGAAATACGTCTGCCAATCGCTGCAGGTGATGCAGGGCCCTGGCAGGTGCGTGTCCTCGTCAAGCGCGGGGACGAGACGCTGGAGGATCGCGCTCGAGTGGTTCTGGACCCAGCAACGGCGTTTGGTGAGCCGTTGCTGTATCGGGCGGCGTCACCACCGGCGGCGCCGTATGTGCCGGTGGCCGATCGGCAATTTCAGCGTAACGAACGGATGCGCGTGGAGTGGCTCGTGTCTTCACCCACGCCCATCAGGCTCAAAGCGCGACTGCTGCAGACGACTGGAAATCCACTCACCTACGCGCCACCCGTCGTCTCGGAAGAACGCGGTGGAGCGACGTTGGCGCGGGTGGACATGACCATGACGTCGATCGCGGCCGGCGACTACATCATCGAACTGACGGCCGAATCAAACGGCCAGGAACAGACGACGCTGCTGGCGATACGGGTGCTGCGGTAGCGAAAAAGACGTCGGGTGTCTTTTTGGCGCTGACGGGCAAAAAGACACCCGACGTCTTTTTCGCGGTCACCGTTCCTGAGGGCGCCTCCACAATCAGCGTGCCGCCCTCGCCGAACCGAACGCGGGTGAGCTGAGGCTGGCGGTAGCTGTAGAACACCCAGTCCGAGGCGGACTCTGCGGTCAGGGCGACGGGCGCGGTGGGCACCGCGCGGAAACCCGCGAGCCGGCGCGGGCCCCAGATGTACTGCAGCACCGGGCCGCCGCGTTCGAAGCGCAGCCGAATGGTCACGGCCGGGTCACCCTGCACGATGGTGGTGCCCAGCAATTCCACTCGCTGGTATTCGCCGAACTGCGCGCGCCATTGCTGCCAGTAGCGCGACTGATTCGTTTCCACCGTGGCGAAGGGCCGGCCATCTTCGAACCTGAAGGCTTCGTAGATGGGGCGGAAGTCACCCTTGGCTGCCGAGTCGACCAACGGCAGTGTGCGTTGCTCGAAGTCCGCGAACCTGCCGCCGGCCGGTGTCAACATTCCAACAGACCCGAACAGCGTGGGGTCGTCCGCCTCAACGTCAATCGCGGTCTCGGTGGCCCGCACCACAAATTTCGCGCCGGTTTCCGTCGTGTATGTTCCGGCGAGCGCGTCGCGCTGCGCCCTGGGCACGGCAACAGCCATCGGCGGCATCACCACGGGCGCGTCGTTGAAGTAGAGCGCCTCGAGTTGCCGTGGCGCGAGCTGCGTGGCCGGAATTACGGGCTGGTTGGACATCGCAATGATCACGACGCCCTCGTCCACATAACGGCGAAAATCGGTGAAGAAGAACCCGTTTCCGCCGTTGTGCGTGATGACCGTGCCGCCCCGCCGCGACTGCTGCACACCCCAGCCGTACGCGTACCGCTCGCCGCCAACGGACGGCACATGGCCCGTCAAGTACTTGGTGCGGGCGTCGGCCGAAAGGACCTTCGAAGACTCCAGTGCGAGGTGCCAGCGATACAAGTCGTCCAGGCTCGCGTGGATGCCGCCATTGGCCCGCAGGTACCAGCCCGGGCCGTCCGGCAGCCAGCCGTTTTTATGGGTGCGTCCCCACGCCTGGCCGTCGGCGCGGTAGCCGATCGGCAGCCGCGTCAGCGGCCACGCCGGCGCCTGATAGCCGGTGTCGGCCATATCCGCCGGCAGAAACAGATGCTCGCGCAGGAACGCTTCGTATCCTTGTCCCGACACACGCTCAACAATCGCACCGGCAAGTGCGAACCCTTCGTTGGAGTACTCGAACTGTTCGCCGGGCTTCGCGACGAGCGGTGCGGCGAGCACCCGCGCCACGAGCGCGTCGCGTTCGATCGGTTCTTCGTCCATCCCGCCGAGATCACCTGAGAACCCGGCGGTATGCGTCAGCAGGTGATGGATGGTGATGCCGGCTTTGTCCTCGGGCACTCCGGGGAGGTACTTCGAGATCGGGTCGGCGGTGTTCAGCTTGCCGGCCATTTCGAGTTTCATGATGGCCGCGCCCGTGAACTGCTTGGTCACCGACCCGATGCACGAGACCATATCCACCGTGTACGGCAATCCTGTTTCCCGATTCGCCAGGCCGTACGCCTTCTTGAGCATGACCTTGCCGTCGGTGGCCCAGTTGCCGCCCTTGGGAATCGACGCAATCAGCACGGCGCCGGAGAACCCATGCGGCACCAGGCGCGTCAGGTAGTCGTCCACGCGCGCGGCTTCCGCGCCTTGCCGGATCTCGCCGGTTCGTAACGCCGGCACCTGCGCGTGCGTCTGGGCGGCCGCGACCGCGAGCGCCACTGCCACCGCCGCCCCTCCCACAATCGTCGTCACGCTTGCCATGCTCATTGGTCGTGTACTCCCGAATCTATCTGACAGGGTCATTATGAAGAATCCGTGAAGGCCTTCGTGGTATTCTGCCCGACCGAATTTTCCTGGAGTCGTCATGGTATTGAACAAAGCTGAACTCATCGCGTCTCTGCAAAACGAAGTCCGGATCCTGCTGCACCTGGCGGGCAAGATCGACCGGTCGAAACTGGACTACCGCCCCACACCGAAACAGCGCAGCACGATCGAGCTGCTGAAGTACCTCTCGATGATGGGACCGACCATGGTCGACGTCGTCAAAGCTGGCGCCTTTGACCCGGCCGCGTGGACGGCGGCTGAAGAGGCGGCCAACACTCGAGACTTCGACCAGGCGCTCGCCGCCATCGCTTCGCAGTCCGACGCCTATGCCACGATGCTGGCCGGCATGTCCGACGCCGACCTGAGGTCCGAGATCGACCTGTTCGGCCAGACAAGTTCGCGCGGTTCAGTTCTGGTCAACCTCCTGCTCTGCAGTTGCGCGGCCTACCGGACGCAGTTGTTCCTGTACCTGAAGGCCTGCGGCCGCGAAGAGTTGAGCACCATGAACCTCTGGGGCGGCATGGACTCATGACGTCACAGCCGGGTCCTCCCGGCAGCCTGCTGAACCTCGACGCGTCGCGCCCGCCTGTCGAACCGGTGGACGCCGCGACGCTTGTGCTGCTTCGCGACGGCAGCGACGGTATCGAGGTCTTCTGCGTCGAGCGCAATCGCAAGAGCCGCTTCATGGGCGGAGCTCTGGTGTTTCCTGGCGGTAGAGTGGATGCGGGCGATCGTGATCCGGCGTGGGATCCACTGCTGCTGGCTCCCCATGCGCGGACAGGCGCCATCAGTGGATCGACGGGCCCGCGCCGGGACCTGGCGCTCGCCGCCTGTCGCGAATCGCTTGAGGAGGCGGCCATTCTCCCCGTGAACGGAATCCTCACGCACAGCGACGCACTCGAGTTGCGAGCCGCGCTCGCGTCGGGAGTCGACGCGCTTCGCACCGCACTGACAAGGCGCGGGCTTTTGATCGACCTCGGGTCGCTGGTGCCCTTCGCACGATGGATCACGCCCGCTGCTGAGGCGCGGCGTTTCGACACGCGGTTCTTCATGATGCGCACGCCGGCGGGCCAGGACGGCGCGCACGACGAATACGAAACGATGGCCAGCTTCTGGGCCACGCCTCGCGAGGTGCTTGCACGTTGGGAAGCCCGGCAGGTGCAGATGGCGCCGCCGACGCATCACACGCTGCTGCGAATCTCGAGGAGCGGCAACGTCGATGAGGCCCTCGCTCTGGCGGAGACCGCGCCGCTGGACCCCGTCTGCCCGGCGCTCGTGAACTACGACGGCACGATCGCACTGACGCTGCCGGGCGATCCCGATCACCCGCAGCCATTGCGTATCATCGAGGGGCACACCCGGTACGTGCTTCGTCACGAGCAATGGCGCCCGGAAAATCCGCCGGCAATCGCAGCACCTGCCACGTGACGGATCGCGGGCAGTCGAGGAACCTTGATGTTCGCGATCAAAGTCGAAGTCGGTGATCCAAAAGCGGGAGCCTTCGCGTTCGCAAGACAAAAGACCATGTATGGGGGCCGGCGAATTTCCGTGGGCGACATCATCTTCATCTTCGACAGCGAAAACGAAGGAGGCTCAGGTTTGATCGCAATGGGCCTCGTCACCGCCGCCGAAGCGATCACGAAGAAGCCCGGGCTCGCCCGCCAGACGCCGCGCGTGAGCATCACGGTCAAGCGCACGGCGCAGGCGAAGAGGCGCCTCGGGCGCAGTGAGCTGAAGCCCTTCTCACACTGGAACGACGGCCGGCCCGAGACCGAACTCAACTTCAAGTTCTATCGCCAGGCCACAAACAAGATCGTGGGCATCTCGGACGAAACGGGCGCATTCCTACGGGGGTCTTTCTGAAACACAAAGCCGCGGCCTTGAGGAACAGGCCGCGCTACGAATACCAATGCGCCCTACGAATACCAATTCGTCCTACAAGAACAAATGTCGTCTACTTTTCTTTCAGCAGCTTCTCGATCAGCTTCGACAACATCTCTTCATTCGCGTCGTCGTAGCCGACCATGATCAGGCGAATGCGGCCCTGTTTGTCGATGATGTGAATCTGCGGAATGCCGCCGACCTCGTAGGCCTTGTCGTTCGGATTTTCAAACTGGGTGAAGTTGCCGTCGGGGCCGCGGACGGGTGCCTTGCGCTGGTCTTCCACGGCCACCGGCACATTGAGCCCTTCGTGTGCCCAGTACTCACGGTCGCGTTCGAACTCCACTTCAGCGGTGAGGGGCCGCTCGGTGCCGAAGTACCCATACAGCTCAGTGGCAAGGACGACGCGGAAGCCGCGCGAGCCGTATTTCGCCAGCAACCGCTTCACGCCGGGATAACTCTCCTTGCACGGCCCGCACCAGTGTGCCGTGAACTCCAGCAGCGTCACGGCGCCGGGCATGGCGATGGTCGTGTTCGGTGGCGCGTTGAGCCAGCGTGGCGCGCCGATGGGCGCGGCAAGTGTGCCGACCAGCGCGTACCGCGCCATCACAGGCGCGATCATGAGGTCCGCATTCCGGATGTCGCTCCAGTTGGCTTTCGCAGCCGTCAGCAGTTGCTGCGCGCGGACGTTGTCACCGCGACCCGCCACAGCCTCCGCCATGTTGATGTGCGCGGAGACGATGGTGCTGCCGTACTGGGTGCGTTGTTGAGGCGTGAAGGTCTTCGCGCGCTCGATCAACCAGGTGGAGTGCTTGATGATGCCGTCGTCAATATCGTCGCCACGGTAGAAGCCGTTCATGCGGGCATGGGCGCTCAGCTGTGCTTCGAGAAAATCGCCCTTCAGTCGGTCGAGCTCGTCCACATATCGCTCGAGTCGCGCGTTGCGCTCAGGGGACTTAAGCTCGCGCAACCCCGTCAGGACGGCTTGCGACAGCACGTCGGCACGGACGTTCACGGGAAGGGTCTTCGACGCGAGCGCGCGGTCCAGCGCCGCTTTCGCCTGAGCCGGCTGGTCAGCCTCGCCGTAGAGTGCGATCAATTGCGCCAGGTCAGCTTCCGCAATCGTTGTCGCATTGAACTGGGCGGCACACTTCTGCGCCAGTGCGACTTTGCCGACCTCGATTTTCCGGATCGCATCGCCCGTGATCTGCTTGAGGCCCCGTTGCTCGCTTTGAACATAGTCGCGCGCGGCCTTGACGCAGGCCGCCGGTGTGGTGGGTTGCGGCGCCGGCGCCTGGGCCAGACCAACAAGGAGCAAAAGAGGCAGCAAGGTCATCGGCGTCTCACATTCCGCGCTGAAGGAACGACACAAAAAACGGAGCATCTCGGGTCAGGCCGCCAAACGCCACCACAGGCACGCCCCGCGGGTCCAACACTGCGTAGTATGGCAGCGCTACTGTGCCAAAGGTGTCCCGTTGGAGACTCTGGAAACGGAGGAATTGCTCACCCCTTCCGTCGGTATACAGGCGCAGCCGCACGTAGCGCGACAACTCACGCGAGACCTCAGGTCTGGTGAACATGTTGGCCTCCATCCACCGGCAATTCGTGCAGGTGTAGCCGGTGAAATCCACCAGGATGGGCCGGTTCTCTTTCGCGGCCTGCGCCAGCGCGCCCTCATAGTCGTTGACGATCCACGCCAACTCCCCGCCCTCGCCACCACCCAGTTCGCCCGGTGGAAGGAACGATTCGAGCTCGCCAAGGCGCTGACCTGCCAGGCCGGTGCCCAGCCATCCCGTCAACACCACCGCAGACACAACGACCGCCCATCGCGGGAATCCCGGTCGTGAGAGCCGCGGCGCATGACCCAGCCGCATCCCGCCGGCCAGATACACAACCAGCGCGACGCCGATGACGAGCCACAGCGCAATCACGACGTCGCGCGTGAAGAGGCCCCAACCCCACACCAGGTCCACATTGGAGAGGAACTTGAGCGCAGCCGCCAGCTCCAGCAACCCCATCGTCGCCTTGACCGAAAGCAGCCACGCGCCTGAACGCGGCAACGACGCCAGCGCCTGGGGCGCCCACGCCAGCAATACAAACGGCGCGGCGAACACACTCGAGAACACGAGCAACCCGGCCAGGGGCCATTGCCAGTCGCCTTGCGCGGCCACCACCAGCAGCGTGCCGAGGAAGGGCGCCGTGCAGGTGAATGAGGTCAGCGTGAACGCCAGGCCCATCAGCAGCGTGCCCACGTATCGGCCCCGCCCGGAATCAACCGATGCCGCGCGCGTCAGGAATTTCGACGGAAGCGCGAGTTCGAACACGCCGAAGAGGTTCAGCGCAAAAGCCACGAACAACGCGGCGATGCCAAGGTTGAGCCACGGGTTTGCGGCGAACTGATTCAGGCCCGATGCCCCAAAGCCCGCAGCCAGCACCACCCCGACAGCGGTGAACGTCAAGACGATGCCGATGCCGTAGACGAGCGCCTGGGTCACTGCACGGCGGCGGTCTTTCTCGGCGCGGCCCGTGAAGTACGACACGGTGATGGGCACCATCGGGAAGACACAGGGCGTGAGCAGCGACAAGGCACCCATCAGTGCGGCAAGCCCGAGATACGCGCCGAGTGTGCTGGCGGTGGTCGAAGCCGCCATGTCTTCCACGAAGGTCTTTGGTGCGCCGGTGGCCGCCGCACGGGGCCGCTCGACGGCCGTAGCATCGGCGCCCGTGCCCGGCACCATGAGGATCAAGCTCACGCGTTCGGTGGCCGGTGGCAGGCAGAAGCGATCGGTGCACGTCTGAAAGGTGATGTCGAGGTCCAGTGTCACGCGTCCGGCCGCGCCTGCGGACACAGTGAGCGGCACATAAAACGTGGCCTCTTCCGCGTGGTACTGGGTGTCGATGTTGAAGTTCGCGTCGGGTGCGGTGATGGGAAGCGGCGCGATGATGCTTCCGGCGATCTTGAACGGAGACCCTGGCGGCACGGTGATCACAAGCGCCTGCGGTCCGCCGCCTTCCTGGGTCAGCGCATAGAGGTGCCAGCCCGGATCGATCTTCGCGTCAATCACGGCCTCGAAATCAGCGCCCGCTTTCACAACAGTCGCCGGCTCGACCCTGGCAGACCACTGCACCACCGTCTGGGTCGGCGCCGCTTGAAGGGTCGCAACGCCCAGGAGTACGGCCAGAGCGGCGATCTGCGCGGATCGGGACATCACCTATGAGCGTAATCGATCACAGGCAACGCGCCCTCGGCAGGCCTCGTCTAACCCCGCCAGTCACGATTTTCCCGCTGGAGGGTCCATGTCTCGTACGTTTCTTGCTCTTCCACTTGCCGCGCTGCTGGTTTCCGCGCCTGGCGCCTCTGCCGTTGAATTGACCGCCGTCGAACAGACTCGGGCGTCTTCGAGTGATCAGGACTGGTGCCGCGATGCCGGGCGCAGCAACGACCGCGAGACGTTCTGTGAAGTCCGCGACCTGCGTGAATCGGGCGCCTCGCGGCTTGAGGTGCTGGACAACTCCAACGGCAGCATCAGCGTGACCGGCTCCTCGGGGCGCGGCATCGTGGTGCAGGCCAGGGTTGTGGCCAGCGCCGAGTCCGACGCAGACGCGCGAGCCCTGGTGAAGGATGTGTCCGTCACGCTCGAGGGCGGCCGCCTTCGCACCACCGGGCCCACCAACCAGCGCCGCCAATCGTGGTGGGTGAGCTATCGCATCGACGTCCCGGCGTCATTCGACTTGTCGCTTGAGACGTCGAATGGGTCGGTATCGGTGACCGGCGTGAACGGCCGCATCGACGCCGAGACGTCGAATGGCTCCCTGCGCATGACCGACATCGGCGGACGCGTCAACGCTCGGACCGACAACGGCTCGGTGCATGTGACGCTCAACGGCAGACGATGGGAAGGCGACGGCCTGTCGGTGACCACGTCAAACGGATCTGCACGGCTCGATTTGCCTGACAGCTACAACGCGCGGCTCATTGCCGGCACCAACAACGGCAGCATGACGCTGGACGTACCGGTCACCGTGCAGGGCCGGATTTCAAAGAACATCGATACGACGCTTGGCTCGGGCGGCGCGACGATCGAGGTGCGCACGTCGAACGGCTCATTGCGCGTTGGGCGCCGCTGATCACAACGGATCACGATCACGACGGATCTACACGTGACTCGGAGATATGGAGACCTTGATTATGACGTACGCTTCCTCTCGTCGCACTTTCGTTGCCGCTGCCTGCGCAGTGGCGCTCGCGGTCCTCGTGATGCCCGCCTCGGCGTGGGCACAGAGAGTGACGGAAACCGTGGACCGCACGCTGCCGTTCCCCAGCGGCGGCACGCTCAAGCTCAACAACTTCTCCGGCGAGGTTCGCATCACGGGTGGCTCGGGGCGCAACTTCGTGATGAAGGCCGTGCGGCGCGGGTATCCGGATCGGCTCAAGGAGATTCAGCTGACCGTGGAGTCCTCGGGTTCCACGATCACGGTGGAAGCCAATAAGCGCGATCGGGATGATGACCGCCGCCGCAACAATAACCGTGACCGTAATGACGACCGCGACCGTGAGAACGTCGTGGAAACCACGTTTGAGATTCAGGTGCCCTCTGGCGCGCATCTGGACATCGACGCGTTCTCGAGCGACATCTGGGTCAGGGACGTTGAAGGCCGCCAGCAACTGAAGACGTTTTCGGGCGACATCTCGTCGACCGGATCGCGTGCCGCACTGAACGCCAACACGTTCAGTGGCGAGATCGATGTGGACGTGACCGGACATGGCACGTCGCCGGACATCGAGGCGGAGACGTTCAGCGGTGCGATGCGCGTCAGGCTGGCCGACAACGCCAAGGGCGAGGTGACGTTCAATAGCTTCAGCGGCTCGTTCGACGCCGCCTATCCGGTAACGCTCCGCTCATCGTCGGGTCGCCGGAACATCCGCGCAGAGCTGCCGGGTGGCTCGGGGCGCAGCCTGCAGTTCAAGTCATTCTCAGGGGCGCTGCGGCTGGTGAGATAGATCACGCTGCATCACTGATCACGACGGATCACAGGAGACGCTGGAGGCACGGAGGACTTCTTTCAAAGACCTTCCGCACGCTGCATCCTCGATCTCCGCGAATTCGCAGATCCGAACGTAGGGCGCGCTGGGTCTCAAGCGCGCCGACCGCCGCGGCCTTGAGACCCAGGCCGCGCTACGAAATTCGGCCTCAGGCCCCATTCATGCTAGCGTCCGGGAATGCGATGTGTCCTCGCGGGTGGATCGGGGTTTCTGGGCCGCGCACTGTGCGCTGAGCTTGTTGCGCGCGGGCACGAGGTTGTCGTCTTGACTCGTGGCGGGGCGCGCGACGATGGCGGCGTGCGGTATGTGACGTGGCCTGGAGAGGATGTGCCTGGCGCGTGGCAGGCTGAACTCGACGGCGCAGGCGCGATCGTGAACCTGGCGGGTTCAGGCATTGCCGACAAGCGGTGGACCGCTGCGCGCAAGGCGGACTTGCGCGAGAGCCGCGTGCTTGCAACCAGGGCGCTCGTGTCGGCCATCCGGAAGGCGACGAACCGACCTTCCGTGTTCCTCAGCGGATCGGCGGTCGGGTTCTACGGCCCGCAGGATGACAACGGTCCAGAACTTGATGAGGCATCGCCGCCGGGGTCGGATTTCCTCTCGTCGCTGGCCGTTGACTGGGAGGCGGAGGCGCATGCCGCCACCGCTCTGGGCTGCCGGGTCGTGATCCTCCGCACCGGCATTGTGCTTGACCGCAGGGGCGGAGCCTTGGCGAAGATGATCACGCCGTTCAAGTTTTTTGTGGGCGGCCCGATCGGATCCGGCCAGCAGGTGATGTCGTGGATTCACCTGCGCGACTGGGTCGCGATGGTCGCCTGGTTGCTCGAACATCCGACAGCGGCGGGAGCCTTCAACGGCACCGCCCCCAATCCGTCAACCAATGCGGAGTTCTCAAAGGCGTTGGGCTCCGCGCTTGGCCGACCGAGCTGGTTACCCGTGCCCGGCTTCGCGCTGAAGATTCTCGTCGGGGAAATGGCCGGGCCCGCCCTGCTGGCCGGCCAGCGCGTGGTTCCGCGTCGCGCCCTGGACGCGGGTTTTTCGTTCCAGTACCCGAACATCACCGCCGCGATGGCTGATGCGGTGCGATAATCCCGGCACCCGCGTCCTGCGGGCAGGAGAGATGACATGACGAATCGTTGGCGTTCGCTGCTGCTTGGTGGTCTCAGTCTTGGTGTGGCCTGTGCCCTGCTCTCGGGCGTGAGGCCTGTCTCAGTTGAGGCGCAGGCCGGTCTCAACGGCGCGCCAGACCGGCGGGCCAATGAGGGCGCGGGGCCATTCAACAGAATGATCATCAGGAACGTGATGATCATTGATGGCACGGGCGCTCCCCCCTATGGCCCGATGAACGTCATTGTCTCCGGCAATCGAATTCAGGCCATTCAGGGCGCGGGCACGCCCGGAGTGCCGCAGCCCGCGACGCCGCCGGCGGGGCGCGGCGGACGGGCGGGCGGCGCTCCCGCCGACCACGTCATCGACGGCACGGGCATGTACCTGATGCCCGGCTTTGTGGATATGCACGTGCACGCGGGCGGCGCGCCGAAAAACGCCGACGCCGAGTACGCCTACAAGTTGTGGCTGGGCCACGGCGTGACCACCGTGAGAGGCGTCGCGTTGGGTGGCAACCAGTGGAGCGCGACCGAGCGCGAGAAGAGCGAGAAGAACACCATCGTGGCGCCGCGCATCTTCAACTACCAGCGACCTGGTGGCCTCGGCTCGCCTGAGACCGCGCGCGCCTGGGTGCGAGAGAACGCTCACCTCATCGACGGCCTGAAACTGGGCGCAAGCGATCCGGATGTGATGGCGGCAGTCATTGACGAGGCGCACAAGAACGGTCTGGGCACCACCGCGCACCTTCAGCAGAGCGGCGTGGCGCAGATGAATGCCATCGATGCGGCACGTGCCGGCCTTGATACCGTGACGCATTTCTACGGCCACTTCGAGTCGTTGCTCAAAGACACGGTGGTGCAGGAATGGCCCGTGGAGGCCAATGCGAACGACGAACAGTGGCGCTTCGGCCAGGTGGCGCGGCTGTGGAACAAGATTCACCCGCAAGGGTCTCCCGAGTGGAAGGCGTACCTTGAGGAGCACCTCAAGCTTGGCACCACGTTTGATCCCACGCTGACGATCTATTCGGCTGGGCGCGATGTCATGCGCATGCGCCAGGCGGACTACCACGACAAATACACGCTGCCCTCGCTCATGGACTATTACCAGCCGAGCCGCGTGAACCACGGCTCGTACTGGTACGACTGGACCACCCACGACGAGATCGCGTGGCGCAACTTCTATCAGGTGTGGTTCCAGTTGATGAACGACTACAAGAAGATGGGCGGGCGCGTCACCACCGGTTCCGACTCGGGATTCATTTACCAGACCTACGGCTTCGGCTACATCCTCGAACTCGAAATGCTCCAGGAGGCCGGCTTCCATCCGCTGGAAGTCATCCAGGCCGCCACGATGAACGGCGCGCTGACGCTGTCGGAATGGCGCAAGACACCGGTCGAGTTCGGCGTGGTGAAGACCGGCAAGCTCGCGGACCTGATCCTGGTCGATCAAAATCCGCTGCACAACATGAAGGTGCTCTACGGCAACGGCGCCGTCAAGCTCAACGACGCCACCGGCAAGGCCGAACGCGTCGGCGGCATCAAATGGACGATCAAAGACGGCATCGTCTACGACGCGAAGGCGCTGATGGCCGACGTGGCCGCGATGGTGGAGAAACAGAAAGCAACCAGGAAGTAGGACGCGCGTGGAGTTTCGTTTTGAGGAGGCGCTCCCGGTCCTTCGGCGCACTCCGGCCACATTGCGTGCCTTGCTGCTGAACCTGCCGGCCTGCTGGACCGACGCGGTGGAAGGCCCCGACACGTGGAGTCCATTCGACGTGGTCGGGCACCTGATTCACGGCGAGCGCTCGGATTGGATGCCGCGCGTCGAGCACATCCTGCAACACGGCGAAGCGGTGCCTTTCGCGCGCTTCGACCGTGAAGCGATGTTCGACGAGTCGAAAGGCCGTTCGCTGCCTGAGTTACTGGATACATTCGCCGATCTCCGGGCCGAGAGCCTCGCCCGCCTCTCGGCTCTCGGTCTGACTCACGCGGACCTGAGCCGGCGCGGGACACACCCCGAGTTCGGCTCGGTGACGATGGCACAGCTGCTGGCAACGTGGACCGCCCACGATCTCGGGCACATGACTCAAGTGACGCGCGTCATGGCGCGGCAGTACACCGAGACTGTCGGACCCTGGCGGGCGTACCTGTCACTCCTTCGGTCTGCCTGATCGCGGCAACATGAACATCGTCTTGTTTGAGCCGTCCGAAGCGCGGCCGGATGGGCAGGTAGACGTGTCGGGCCCACGCGCGCGGCACCTGCTGCGCGTGCTGCAAGTGGCGCCTGGCCAGACGGTGCGCGTCGGTCTGATTGACGGCCCCCTCGGCGTCGGAACGGTGTCCGGAGCTAGCGACAACATCGTCGAACTCAAGTGCGTCTTTGAGTCGGAGGTACCCGAGCGCCCGCGGGTCGATTTGCTACTGGCCGTGCCACGACCCAAGGTCCTGCGGCGGCTGTGGGCTCAGATCGCCGCGCTCGGTGTTGGCCAGGTCATCCTGACCAACGCTGAAAAGGTGGAGCGCGACTACTTCGACAGTCATGTGATGATCGAGTCGGGGTATCGCCCGCTGCTGGTCGAAGGCCTACAACAAGCGCGCGACACATGTGTGCCGCTGGTCTCAATTCACAAACAGTTTCGTGTCCTCGTCGAGGACGAACTGGATCGTCTCTTTCCGTCGGGACGCCGGCTCGTGGCACATCCGGGAAGCGATCGCTCGTTTCAGGCGGCGCTGACACCAGCCGCCCCTGGCCGCGTGCTCATCGCGATTGGGCCCGAAGGCGGATGGAACGACTTCGAGATCGGATTGCTGTCGCGGCACGGCTTCGAACCCGTGAGCACCGGACCTCGCATCCTGACCACCACCACCGCGTGTATCGCCGCGCTGACTCTGGCGCACGCAGGTATCTCGTAGCGCGCGCTGGGTCCCAAGCGCGCGGGACTCCGCGGCCTTGAGACCCAGGCCGCGCTACGTACGGAGGAACCCGGCACATTGCCCGGGCTGTCCCCAAGCCCGAGGAGCGAGTCCTACTTCGGCACCGTCCACTCGAGCAGCAGGGCCATCTGAGGAGTCACGTTCCGTCCCTTCTCCGCAGTGAGCCGGAAGCCCGAGCCCTTTCGCCCGTAGACTGGCGGCTTTCCGGTGACGGGATCGATGGGCACGTTCACCAGATACGCGGGCACGAGCGCCGACAACGCGTCCGGATACTGCCCGTGATCGAGCCGGTGGCGACGCAACGCGACGGCCAGCTCAGTCACGGCAAGCTGACCGTTGAAGGTGTCCCCAGTGTCGACCGCTCGCTCAAGTCCTTCGATGCCGGCCATGGAGTTAAGTCTGCCGAACCAGGACATTCGGGCCCGCGTGGTCGGAGGGATGGGACGCGGCCGCGGACCGGTCTGATTCTCGAGCAGAAGTCCGACCTGCTCCAGGTAGCGGGCATGGAACAATCGAATCGACGGACGCGCGATCCAGGTCAGCCGGCCCAGGACCGGCACATCCGGCGCGAACGGCAGACCATTTCCATTCGCGGCACCGACAAACGCCGCATTGAAGGTCTTCATCTCGCCGAGCAACCCCACATGCATCGGGTCAGGCATCCGATTCTCGGCCAGCCAGTTCGCCAACACGTCCAGTGACGCCATCGACGGCTCCGTCCCCGTCAACAGCCGCTGGACCGACTCGAAGTGATGAAACGCGACAGCGATCCGGATGAGCTGGCTGATAAGGCTCGGCTCCTGGCGCAGCGAGGCAGACAGCGCAAGACCGGATGCGATACCGGCGGCCGCGTCATCCGTCCGCCCGGCTTCAAGGTCCATGCGCACCGCCAGGGTGATGACACTCGACAGCGTGCGAATGTTCAGCAGCGGGGGATGGTTGAGGCTGTTGGAATAGTCGGTTTCCCAGTTGGACTGACGCCTGGCACGGGCCTCGTCCACCTGCCGAAGCGCGCCACGGTTCGCTTCAACAAACGCGCGCAGGTCGGGCGGCACCGGCGCGGGGCTCCGTTGCGCCAGGAATCTCGAGAGAGACGCCTGCGCTCCGGGTTGACCCTCGATGAGCGCGATGGCGGCCCGAATCGCCCGCGCGCGGTTCTCACTCTCGGGGACTGCCGGCACCGTCAATGTTGCCGGGTCGAGGCTGCCGTATTTCTGCTCGAGGCGCGCAACCTGGGCATCGATCCGACGGCCCGCCCAGAAATCGAGCCCGCTGCGCACCAGCAGGATCAACAGAACTGCTCCGATCAGGAAGATCAGAATCCTGCGCCTCCAGGTGCCGCGAGGACGTTTCGTGGTGGTCTCGGTCATCGTTCCCCTCCTGCGCCTTCCAACTCAAATGCCTGCAACAACTCCAACGTCGAACGTGGCTGTGCCACGGGCCGCGACGCGTCGGTGATGACGCGCTGTGCGAGTGACGCGGCCACATCCGGTGGCAGGCCCAGCTGCCGGCCGGTTTCATCGATCACCCGCGCATCGGCGAGCGTCTGCGGTGCTGGGGTGAAGGCGACCGAGCGATGCGCACCTGAAAACTGGTCGAGCAACCCGATCGCGAGCGTCGCCGCGACCGCCGAGAGCCGCCACGCCCGAGAGAACCACACGCGATCGGACCAGGAGACCGGTTGCGCCACCACGACGGCCGCCGACAGAACCCGGTCACGCAGCCCCGAAGATGGCTCCGACCAGATGATGCGCCGCACACGATCCTCGATCTGTCTCCGGCTCATGTCAGGCGTCATGGCGTGCCCTTTCGACGGAGGACGGGGCGGGGGGGGGGGGGGGGGGCGGGGGGCGCCGGGGGGCGGGGGGGAGGGCGACGGGGGGGGGCCGGGCCCGCCGGGCGGGCAGGGCAAGCCCCGAGGGGGGGGGCGCCCGCGGCCGCGGCGGGGGGGGGGGCCCCCAGGGGGCCGGCGGCCGGGGGGGGGGGCGGCGCCCGCCCGGCCGCCCCCCCCCGGGGCCGGGGGGGGGCGGCCCCCCCGCGCGCCCCCCCCCCCCCGCCCCGCCCGGCGCGCCCCGCCCCGCGGGGCCGCGGCCGGGGGGGGGGGGGGCGGGCGCGCCGCGCCCCCCCGCGCCGGGGCCCGGCGGCGGCCGGCGCCCGGCCCCCGGCCCCCCCCGGCCCCGGCCCCGCCCCCGGGGGGGGGGGGGGGGGGGGGGGGGGGGGGGGGGGGGGGGGGGGGGGCGCGCCCCGGCCCCCCCCCCCCCCCGCCCCCGGCGGGGCGCCCCGGGGCCCGGCCCCCCCGGGGGGGGCCGGGGCGGGGGGGCCGCCGGGCGGGGGGGGGGGGGGGGGGGGGGGGGGCCCGGCCCCGGGGGGTCAGACCCAGCCCTCGGCCACGGCGCGGACATGAACTTTGGATTGTCATGCTCACGCAAATATCAACTTTGCCTGGTCCACAACCGCCGATTCGCAACGCCTGCTGGACACGGTGGAGCGCCGGCGGCAAGCCCGAAGAGGGCTGCCGCCGCCAATCCCGCTACATGTCTGCGCATGTAGCGCAGTCTACGCCTGATCGATTACCGGGGCATCAGGACGGTGTCGATGACGTGAATCACGCCGTTCGACTGGTGCACGTCGGCGATCGTCACCTTCGCCTTGCCGCCCTTTTCGTCGGTCAGGATCAGGTCCTTGCCGCTCATGGACGCCCACAGTGCGCCACCGGCCACTGTCTTGATCTCGGCCTTGCCCATGCCGTCCTTGATCAGCTTTGCCACGGCCATTGAATCCCACTTGCCGGCCACCACGTGGTACGTCAGCACGCCGGTCAGCATGCTCTTGTTCTCGGGCTTCAGCAGGGTGTCCACCGTGCCCGCGGGGAGCTTGGCAAACGCCGCGTTGGTGGGCGCGAACACCGTGAACGGCCCCGTGCCGTTCAACGTCTCCACGAGGCCGGCGGCTTTGACCGCAGCGACGAGCGTCGTGTGGTCCCTGGAATTGACCGCGTTCTCGATGATGTTCTTCGACGGAAACATCTCTGCTCCGCCCACCATCTTCGTCTTGCCCATCTGTGCGCCCACCGCCGCCGTCGCCACTACCATCAGTCCGATCGTTGCCAGGGTCTTGATGTTCATCGCTCTCTCTCCAGTTACGGTGAAAACAGAAAATCAGGGCCGGCGCGTTGTGCGTCTGCCCCCTCTGGAGTTGTTCTACGGCCCGGTTCGCGGACTGGATTGGACAGCGCCCAGTGAATGGACGTGGGACTGGCGGCACGTCTGCAGGGGTAGCGCACCGTTGGGCCATTGCTGGCTAGTCCGCAAGCCGGCCCGCTGTTTGAGACCCTGGTGTTTGGCGAGCTCATCCGCGCCCGGGATCATTGCTGGGCCCCGTTCACCAGCGATGTTGCGTCGCTTGAACGAAGGCCTGGATGCCTTCGCCTTGCCGGGCGACGACCCGCAGATACTGCGGATACGCGTCCGGCAGGGTGCGGACCGCACGCTCGATCTCGTCCGGCTCGGTACCCCATGCGAGGCCGTTCATCCCGAGTTCCCCTTTGGCGATGTCTTCGCGCGTGTAGGGCCCGTTCGGGACGATGACGCACAAGGTGCCGCACAAGGTGGCCTCGTAGTTCACGCCGCTCAGCGTGTCGTAGCTGAAGACGGCGCGCGCGCGCCGCAGCACGTCGGCGAGCTCGGGGTGCGTGGCGGGCCACGCCCGGGTGATCTCCGTCTTGAAGAGCTCCAGCGCCGGGATGCGTGCCGTCGCAGATCCCTTGCCGACGTAGAAGAGATCGCCGCGCTTCGGCGGCAGGCCTCCCGGATGGAAGATGCCTTCGTTCGCGGTTTGCAGGTTCAGAATGGGTTTCTCGTCGTCGATCATGCGGCTGAAGGCGACCACGTAATCTTCAGGATCCACGGACATCGCAATGCCGTTGATGTAGCCGGGACGATTGAGCATCCAGCGCGTGACGCGCGGGGCGGATAGCGGATTCCCTTGGACGATCTCGGGATAGATCACGATGCCATCGCGCACGTGGCGTGGTGTCGCCACCGGCGTCTTCCATTGCGGGTTGGTCAGCGCGTGCTTCAGCATCAGATAGGCGGGGACGGCCATCTCGTTCAGCAGATGACAGAGAAGGTGAAGCGCACGCACGCCCGCGGACTTTTCGGTGTAGCCGGGGGCGACGATGACGTAGGGCCTCATGGCGTGCGGGCCTCGTTCCCGTCAGGCCTCGGGGGATAGTGAGCGAGCACGGATCGGAGATACGCGGCCGACCGCGGTGGCAGCTGCCATTCGGCGCCGCGTTCCAGCAACCGGAAGTGGCCTTCATCCCATGTATTGGCCCCGTGAAAGAAGCGCACGAAGTAGTGGGGTGGATTGGCCCAGGGATACCAGCGGAGCTTCTGCTTGACGCTCGTCGTGTACGCCGAGTCCTCGTTCTTCCGCCAATTCGGAAAGCGCAAGCCGCCGTCCTTGTAGGCCATGAGCGTGCCGGCGAAGCCCCCAGGGTGGTGGTCCACGAACGCGGTCTCGCCGCGGAGACGGCACTTCACCTGGTTGACGAGAAAGCACGCCTGCACGGCGAGCGCACCCAGCACGCGATGCTGCGCCACCATCAGCCGGGGGTGATGCCAATCGTCGTCGTCCCAGTACGTCCAGATCGCCCCATCAGGAATGGCGTCGAGCCCCACATTGCGGAGCTCGCCGAGCCGTGGGCGACCCTCGGGGCGCACCTGAATCACGCGGCCGGCCGGAACTCCGGCGACGTCGAGCTCGAACGGACCGTCGTTCACGACCACGAGCACCCGGTTGGCGTACGTCTGCGCGAGAAAACTCACGACGGACGCGCGCGCGAGCTCGGCACGCTCCGGCGTCTTTCCGGTCACCATCATCGCGTAGATCCGCTCGCCGTGGTCGCTGAAGGGCTGTGGCGCGTCTTTGGGCTCGATACGTACGACGGGTCGCGACTTTCGATGCATTGGAAGGCTCTGGCCGCCGTGACGCTCGCGGGTCGCGAGCTGCCTATTTGTAGCCCCACGGCGCGGGCGGGGGCTCGATCGGACTCGACAAGTCAAACGCCATCCGCACCGAGTGGCCGACCGTCGGCCAATGCACCCCGTAGTGAAAGGTGCGGTCATCGACGAAGTGCATGAACCAGAAATTGTCCGCACGCAGCGGCAGGATGGACGCGGTGTGTGCGTCAGCGCGGAAGATCTGGCGATTGGCCAGGCCTGGCAGGGGCGCGTCGCCACCGTACTGCGAGATCGCGTCTTCCGTACCGTCTTTATGACGATGGTCGTGCTTGAGCCGCAGCGTGCCATCAGCCCACGTCAGAATCCAGTTACGCGAGCGGTCGTCGTTTTCATGCAACGCGATGTGAATGCGTTCCTGGGAACACTCACGGAAATGGGCGATCAGCGCGCGGCCCTCAAGGCCCGCCCGGTAGTACTCCGTCACATCATCAACGGTGCCCGGATACGCTTTGCCGCAGTGCGACTGCAGCGTGGCCCAGAAGGTCTTCTGCTCGGCCGAGGGCCCTTGTGGGGACGGAGGGGCATCGGACGCAGGCGGAGCGCAGGCGGCGCCAAGCACGACGGTCAGACAGAGGACGAAGGCCGGGTGCACACGCATGGGCGCTAGTGTATAGGCGGCTTGCACCTTGCGCGCGGCGAGGACATGGGAAATGCTCCTCACATGCGACACATCCTTGTCACGGCACATTCGCCGTTGAGGTGACCCCCTGCGGACCATGGCGCGCTTTGGCAAATGTGCTTAGCGCCAAGTATAATGGGTCATGGACTCATCCGTCCTCGCGCGCGCGTTGGGACGCCTGGGAGGCCTGTCGCGGGCCCGGCGACTCACGCCTGCGGACAAGTCGCGCATTGCTTCGATGGGCGGCCATGCGCGCCGCGCGTCCCTCCTGGCGGCCCGCCGGATCGCAAACAACTTCCACTACCTGGCGGCCGTCGACGAGCTGCGTCCGGCCCCTGCGGTGAAGCGGCTGCGCACATGCCGCGCGCGACTGCCGGAGCCGTTGCGGCGTGGCTGAGCCGCCTGATCACCTCCGCATCGTCGCGAAGATCACGAAGGGCTTGGGAAGTCTAGGCTTCGAGCCGGTCCTGGTCGGCGGCATGGCGTTGGTCGTACTCGGATCCCGGCGTGTCACCCGCGACTTCGACTTCGCCGTCGCCCGTCCCGCGGATCGCCTCGACTCCGTAGTGGATGTGTTCTACGGTCACGGCCTGGAACTCGTCTCACGCCTCGACGATGACGGCGAGGTGACCGCGACGATCGACAATCGGCGCGTCGCGTCGATCCGGCTCCGCCTCGACACACCCGCCAGCGCGGCCTTCTTCAATGTCAGCACGGGGCTTCGCATTGATCTGCTCTTCGACTTTCCCATGCCCGCAGCCGACCTCGTGGCGCGCGCGACGCGCCTCAAGATTCGCGGACAGCCACTGCTGATCGCGTCTGAGCACGACCTTCTGCGTTTGAAGCGAACGGCTGCGGCGGCGCGCTCAGTCCCGGGTGACGCGGACGATATCGCCTTCCTGGAGTCGCGGAAGCAGCGGCGGCCTGGCGACCGGGACCCGGCAAAGATCAGAAGCGAACACTGAACGGGAACCGGGGAATACGGCCCTCCGTCATATACCTTGCGTGACCAGATATATGGCTATACCATCCTGCTATGGACGCTGACCAGAGCCGCGACGGCGCGCGGAAAAGCATCGAGCGGGAGCTGAAACGGGGCACGCTGGAGTTAATCGTGCTGCACCTGCTGGCCCCGGGCGAGGCCTACGGGTACGAGATCGTCTCCACGCTCACCGCACAGAGCGATGGCGCCCTGACGGTGACAGACGGCACGTTGTATCCGGTGCTGTATCGCCTGGAACGGGCCGGATTCGTCCAGGTGCGGTGGGACACACCCGACCGCGGCGTGCCCCGCAAGTACTACCGGCTCACCCCGGCTGGCCGCACCGAACTGGCCCAGCTGGAACACGAATGGACCACCTTTGCCACGGCAATGGCGAAGCTGCTAGGCAACGAGAGGAGCTGACCGTGACCCCGTTTGATAGCTATGTCGAGCAAGTACTCGATCGCATCCCTCATCACCTGCCGTTGCGTGCCGAGGTGGCCCAGGACCTGAGGAGCACGTTCGCCGATCGACAGGCCCTCGGCCAGAGCGCCGAAGAGGCCATTCGACAACTGGGGGATCCCACAACGCTGGCGGAGTCGTACCTGTCCGCGGTGCCGATGACGCCGGCGCCCTTCATGGATCGTGTCGGCGCGAAGCTCCTGGACACAGTGCTCTTCTGCCTGATGCTGGTGATCCCGGCGCTCATCTACCTGCGGATGACTTCCGGCAGCGACCGAGGGCTGTGGACCATCGCAGTCGTTCTGATGGTTGGAGTGATCGGCATGGGGTTCTGGCTCCTGAGTGCCTGGGCAGAGACGCGCTACAGCCGTACGCCCGGCAAGAAGCTGATGGGCCTGCACGTGGTGCGCGAATCGGGAACTCGCATCAGTTTTGGCCAGGCCATCGTTCGTCAGTTGCCGGTGTTCCTGCAGATCTTCTGGATCGATGCCCTGTTCGCGCTCTTCACCGATCGGCATCAGCGCGCGTTCGAACTGCTCTCACGCACACGGACGGTGCGCGATGCCCGGAGTGCGTCGCTGATGCTTTAGGCAGTGCAACACTGCAGCGGCTCGTGAAATCGCGGCGTGTGCGATAGCGGCGTTAGAACGCGACGATCGTCTCGAGGTAACCGAAAATGAGGCGCCGACCCTGAAACAGGCGTCCCACTACTTCGCCGCCCGCCATGCGCCCGAGGTACGCGTTGGCCGACACATGCCGCGAGATCGTCCAGTCTGCTGCTCCTTCGATCACCCAACCGAGGTCGGGCGAGCCGTTGGCCCGGCGCCCCGCAAATCCGTAACTCGTGCCCTCGCGGGCCGCCGCTCCACTGCCCGCGTACCAGAGGTCTGCCGGTTGAGTCAGGCGCAAGCGGTGCCAGTCGAGGCGAAAGCCCAGGCGCGACGAGGGACGAGTCTGCAGTTGTGCAAACACGTCGGTGAGATTCATCAAGCTGTAGGCCGTCGAAAACGCGTACTTTCGGCCGGTCGGCAGCATCTGAAAAAACGTGCCGTGGGTGCCGTCAGTGGCGTCCTTGTCGCCGGAACTTCTGAATACGCCGACGCGCAGCCAGGGTCGGGCGGGAGCCGCGGTCCATTGGTATCCCAGTTCACCCGCAAGTGCGCCGGCGCGATGGTCCTGCCCGTACCAGTCGCCGACCTGACCCACGGCCCAGACCACCACGTCGAGGGAGCCGGTGCCAAGGGGATACGCGCCGACGAGCGTTCCACCGACGGTCGTGATGTGGACGTCGGCGGCTTGCGCCGGCAGGAACGCATTATCGGGGCGGGCCGTCACCGGCCGTTCGTCGGCATAGCGGTAGGCAAAGGCCTGCGCCTCGGTCCTGGAGAACAACGTCCCGGGTTTGGCGGTCAATGATGCGGCCGTCACCCAAAGCCGATTGATGGGTTTGCCCGCCTCTTCCTCGAATCCCCCTTGTGTTGGACGCAGCACGGCACCGAATACATGCCACCGGGGGCGATCCACGTCGAAGCGAACGCCGTCGAACGCCCGCTGGTACAACGACCACTCGAATTCGCCGATCAGGCGGGCGTCCAATCGCTGGCGCTTGACGGCTTCGATCCGTGTATCTCCAGACGGAGACTCCGCACCCACCGTGACCCCAAAGCGGCCAAGTTGCACACGAACGCCCGCACCGGGCTTGAACGTGGCGTGCAGCGCCTTGAGATACACCCGGCGGCTGTCGGTACGCCGAGCCTGATCGAAATACAACGCGCCCGTGCCCAGTGGGCCAGGGCCAATCGCCGTGGTGGGCAGACCGCCGAACTGGACGTATTGCACCTGCGCGCCAAATTCCAACCGCTGGCGCTTCCCCTCCACTCCCACCAGCAGGCGGTTGGCAACAAATTCATAATCGGGCGTTCCGCCGCCTGGTTGTGGCCGAAAGAAACGCCACACTTCGGCCCGGGTGGTATTCCGGACTCGCCAGACGATGGCGGGCGGAGTGGCGCCGGCCTGGCTGGGGGCAGGAGCCTGTGCCAGGACGGGTGCCGGAACAAAGGCGGCGGCACCTGTGAGAAGAACGGTCAGGGCGGTTCCGGCGTGTTGGGTCATGGTCCCTACCAGTTTTTCCTAGCGGGCCTCCCCGCCCATATGACAGCCGTCAGACCACCGGAGGCCATCCCTGGGGCATAGTTCCAACGGTATGGACATGAATCCGCGAACACCCACTATTCCCTCCGCCATCTCCGGCGTGGTCGTGCGCTCCCGTCAGGAGGATCTTGCCGCCGTGGCCGCACGACTCGCACACCTGCCGGGTATCGACGTGCACCATCTGGAAGCAGCCACCGGGCGCGTCATCATCACGCTTGAGACTGAATCCAGCGATCAGGAAGAAGCGCGGATGGAGTCCGTGCGTCGCGAACCCGGCGTACTGAGCGCAGAGTTGGTCTATCACTACGTCGATCCACAGGGAGCCGTCTGATGGACGCCACGAGACGCCGTTTTCTGAAGACCGGTATTGCCGCCGCCACTGGAGTGGCCGTTGGCCTGCACCTGCCCGAATACCTGGTCGCCCTCGGTCAGGCCGTCCAGGCCGGTTGGTCGTGGGACAAGGGCGTGTGCCGTTTCTGCGGTGTCGGGTGCGGCATCCAGATTGCCACCGACAAAGGGCGCATCGTCGCGATCAAAGGCGATCCCGACAGCCCGGTCAATCGCGGCCTGTTGTGTGTGAAGGGATACGCGAACGCGAAACTCCTGTACGGCGACGATCGGCTCACGCAGCCTCTGCTCCGCATGAAGGACGGCCGCTTCGACAAGACCGGCGACTTTGTCGCCGTGTCGTGGGCGCGGGCATTCGACGAAATGACCGCGCAGTTCAGGCGCGTGCACGGCGAACTGGGGCCCACGGGTGTGGGCGTCATGGGCTCGGGCCAATACACGATTCAGGAAGGCTACGCGGCCGTCAAACTGGTCAAGGCCGGCTGGCGCAGCAATAACCTGGATCCCAATGCACGGCACTGCATGGCGTCGGCCGTGGCCGCCTTCATGCAGACGTTCGGCATCGACGAGCCCGCGGGCAACTATGACGACATCGAACTGACAGACACGGTGGTCACCTGGGGTGCCAACATGGCCGAGATGCACCCGATGTTGTGGGCCCGCGTCATCGACCGCCGGCTCAGTCACGCGCCAATGCGGCTCATCAACCTCACCACATTCACCACACCAACGTCTGCGATGGCCGACCTCGAACTGGTCTTCAAGCCGCAGACTGACCTGGCGATCTGGAACTACATCGCGCGCGAGATTCTTGCGCGCAAGGCCGTCGACCAGACGTTCGTCGAGCGCCACTGTGTGTTTGCCACAGGCCACAACGACATCGGCTTCGCGCTGCGCGACGCCGACTCGCGGGAACAGTCGCAGGGCCACCGGAAGCAGGCCGGACAGCACTGGCTGATTTCACTCGAGGACTTCCGTCAGGGCGTGGCGCCCTACACGCTCGACTACGTCGCGCGACTGGCGAAGGGCGATTCTGCCGAACCGCTGAACGCGTTCAAGGACAAACTGGTGCAACTGGCGGATGCGTACGCCGATCGCGCGCGCAAGGTGGTCTCGTTCTGGACGATGGGGTTCAACCAGCACACGCGCGGGACCTGGGTGAATGAACAGGCGTACATGGCGCACCTGCTCACTGGGAAGTTCGCCACACCCGGCAACAGCGCGTTCTCGCTGACGGGACAGCCGTCGGCGTGCGGCACCGCCCGCGAGGTCGGGACGTTTTCGCACCGGTTGCCAGCCGACATGATGGTGGACAACCCGGCGCACCGTGCAAAGGCAGAAGAGATCTGGCGCCTGCCGGCCGGCACCATCAATCCGCAACCCGGCAGCGACATCACACGAATGATGCGCGATCTCGAAGACGGCACGCTCAAGTGGTTGTGGGTGCAGGTCAACAACCCGTTCCAGGCCACGGCCAACGCGAACCACTGGATCGAAGCGGCGCGCAAGAACGACGCGTTTGTGGTGGTCTCGGACGCCTATCCGGGGATCTCGTGCAAGGTGGCGGACCTCATCCTGCCGTCGGCGATGATTTTCGAGAAATGGGGCGCATACGGCAACAGTGAGCGTCGCACCCAGATGTGGCGGCAGCAGGTGCGCGCACCAGGTGAGGCACGGTCTGACCTGTGGCAGATCCTGGAGTTCTCCAAACGCCTGACGGTCGGGGAACTATGGGGCGCCCACGGCGCTCTGCCCAGTGTGCTCGACGGTCTCGGCCCGTTCGCGTATCGGCCAGACAGCACGTTGTACGAAGTGCTGTTTGCCACCACGGCCAATCGCAACGTCGCGTGGCCGGATCCCGTGGCGGACAGTCATCCGAATGACACAGTCACGCACCTGCGCGAACAGTGGTTCCCGGAGAAGGCGCTGTTTGAGGAATATGCGATTTTCGGTCGCGGTCACGCCCACGACCTGGCGCCGTTCGACCGGTATTTCGATGAGGACGTGCGCGGCTTGAAGTGGCCCGTGGTCAACGGAAAAGAAACGCAGTGGCGATTCAACGCCGACCACGATCCGTACGCCGCCAAGGGCTCGGGCTTCGATTTTTACGGCCCGGCGATGAAACAACTGCCGCGCGGCAACCTCAACGGCATCACCGATACCACACCCGTCGCGCTGCCGGGCAAAGCGAAGATCTTCTTCCGGCCCTACGCGGCTCCGCCCGAGATGCCTGACACGGAATGGAACCTCTGGCTGAGTACGGGACGCGTGCTGGAACACTGGCACTCCGGCACGATGACCCGTCGCGTACCCGAACTGCACAAGGCCGTGCCATCGGCCCTGGCGTACATGCATCCAGATGATGCTGAGTCGAGGGGGCTGGCGCGCAACGACGCGGTGTGGATTGAATCGCGTCGAGGGCGAGTGAAGACCCGAGTGGAAACAGCGGGGCGTTACGGCCCTCCGAAAGGGCTGGTCTACGTGCCGTGGTTTGATGAAAACGTGTTCATCAACAAGGTCACGCTGGATGCCGGGTGTCCTATCTCGCGCCAGACCGATTTCAAGAAGTGTGCAGTGAAAGTCTACAAAGCTGAGGAGGCGCGATGACGGCACGACGCATGCTCCTGGCGTTCCTGGTGGTGGCGGTGGCCGTCGTGGCCATGGCGTTCTGGCGTGCCGGTCAGGATGGCGCCGCCGGGCCTGGAGTGTCGGACCTCGACATCGGCCTGCGACGGACGGCGCTGACTGACGATCGCGTGCCGCCATTGGCCGTGTTCACGGACGCCACGCCGGGCGGTAACGCCAAGCTGGCGCGCGCCTTTGATGGCGCGCCGCCGCTCATCCCGCACAGCCTTGACGGGTTCGTGCCGATTCGGTCGTCCGAAAATACCTGTCTGCTCTGTCATCAGACAGGCAGCACCGACCCTGCCGATCCGCCGCAGGTGCCCCGCAGTCACCTCACCGATCTTCGCGCTGCACCCGACGTGGTGCGAGAAACCGTGGCTGGTGCGCGCTGGAACTGCACCGCCTGTCACGTCATGCAAAGTGATGCGCCCGTGCTGGTCGGCAATCGTTTCGGCACGACGGGGCGATAGACCCAAGCTGCTGCCGGCGGCGCGCTGGTGATCAAGGCCGACGTCGCAGCGTCCAATGGACTCATCCATGTGATCGACACCGTGTTGATCCCGAAGTAGGGTACGCCTGCCCGCAAGTCAGCGCGCCACCTGTGGGCCCGACAGGGCCAGTCCCCGAACCGGGCTGATATCCGCCACGTAGATGCTGCGCCCGTGTGTGGCGATGACGAGCTCGCCCTCGCGAGGATGCACCACCAGGTCATGCACCGGAATCGTCGGCAGGTTGGCGCGCAGCGACATCCACGTCACACCGCGGTCCACGGAGGCATACACCCCCGAATCAGTGCCCAGATACAGGATGCGCGCGTTTGCAGGATCCTCGCCGACGACGTTGATGGGTTCGGCGGGGAGGTTGCCGGCCAGCGACGTCCACGTCTGCCCGTAGTCGCGCGAGACGTACAGATACGCTGTGAACTCGTTGTAGCGGTACCCGGTCATGGAGACAAAGACCGTGGCTTCGTTGTGGCGCGACGCCACGACACGCGTGATCCAGCGCTCCGGCAACGACTCACCGATGCGGGCCCACGTGGTTCCTCCGTCGCGGGTCACATGCAACCGCCCGTCGTCGGCGCCGGTGTAAATCAGATCGGCGCGCAGCGGCGACTCGGACACGCTGGTCAAGGTGCCCCAGGGCACATTGCCCTGCACCGCCGGGCCACTGGTGAGGTCGGGACTGACGGCTGTCCACGAATCCCCACGATCGGGCGACTTGAAGAGGCGCTCAGCCGCGTAGTACATCGTGCGAGGATTGTGCGCCGAGAAGAAGAATGGCGTCATCCAGTTGGTGCGATACGCCGGCTGGCCGGGCGGCGCCTTCGGCGCAATGGCCTCACTGCGTCCCGTGGACATGCGCTTGCGCCTCAACTCCCCGAATTGATGTTCGTAGTAGTAGACGTCCTTGTCGGACGGATCGCGGTAGGTAAAGTACGAGTCGCCTCCGCCCCATTGGTCGAGGTAGACATGGGTCCACTGATCGCCACGGTCGGCAGCCATCGTCTGCGTCGACACACCAAAGAGCGCGGCGTTATCCTGCGTCCCCCCGTAGATGTTGTACGGCGTGTCCATGTCCACCGACACGGCGTAGAACTCGCCTATCGGAATGTTGTTGAGATGCAGCCACGAGGCGCCCCGGTCGTAACTCAGATGCAGGCCTCCGTCGTTGCCCAACAACATGTGGTCGCCATTTTCCGGATTGATCCAGAGATCGTGCTGATCAAGATGCAGCACCGTGGATCCGTGCGGCAGCAGGTGCACCAGCGTGCCCTGAATCTGACGGTAGGTGCGCCCACCGTTCCCCGACACCATGAACCGGTTGTTGGGCAGATACACGACGTCTTCGTTGTCGGGGGCCACCTGGATGAGGCAGAAGTCCCAGCCGGTCGCCACCGGCTCGGCATTGACCTTCCGCCAACTGCTCCCGGCATCGTCGGACCGATAGACTTCCCCACCAATTCGATCGGGCGCCTGGGCGCCGCCGCGGCCACGCCCGCCGGCCGGAAGCGCGGATGGGGGTGCGTAGTTGTCGACCAGCGCATACACGACGCGGGGATTGGAACGCGCAATGGCGAAACCAATGCGACCGACATTCGCGCCAGACGGCAGACCATTGGCCAGCAGCGTCCATGTGGCGCCGCCGTCCGTGCTCTTGTAGGCCCCGCTGCCGGGTCCGTTCGGCGTGTGGCCCCACGCCTTGCGCGACCGATCCCACATCGCCGCGTACACCACGTCAGGATTCGACGGGTCCAGCGCAAGATCGATCGCCCCCGTGCGCCCGTTCACATAGAGCGTGCGCTGCCACGTCTTGCCGCCATCAGTTGTGCGAAATACCCCGCGCTCTTCGTTCTCAGAGTAGAGGCGGCCGATCGCCGCAACCCAGACACGGTTGGGGTCCTTCGGGTGCACGAGCACCTGCGCGATGTGATGGGAGTCGGTCAGTCCCATGTTCGTCCAGGTTGCGCCGGCGTCCACTGACTTGTACACGCCGAACCCGGCGTACGAACTGCGGGCCATCAGCACTTCGCCTGTGCCCACCCACACCACGTTGGGATCAGACGGCGCGACGGCGATGGAGCCGATCGACGTCGTGGCTTCCTTGTCGAAGATCGGCGTCCACGTTGTGCCGTTGTTGACCGATTTCCACACGCCGCCGATGCCGGCGCCGGCATAGATGGTGGAAGGCCGACCCGGTGCCACCGCCACGGTTTCGATGCGTCCTCCCTGCAGTCGGGGTCCCACCGAGCGCCATGACAGCGCCGTGACGGGAGACTCCCGTGCCATCTGTTGATGGCGCGCCCAGGCCTCACGTCGCGCGTCCGAACCGGTCGCCGGCACCGAAAGACCTCCACGAGGCCCGGTGCCGGGCGCTTGCCCCTCGCCCGAGGCGTGCACCACCCAGCCCGCAGCGATGAAGACCCCCACCCCGAGCGCGCTCCACACCACCAGCTTGCGCACGTCTCTCATCCACATGGCCGAGAGAATACCGCTCTTTGCCAGGAAGGCGGTGGCGGCCTACCGCCGAATCGCCTGCAGGATGCCCTCTTCCTTCATCAGTGCTTCAATTTCCGCGACCGTCCGCGGCGCGCCGGCCGAGAGCACCTCACGCCCCGTTGCAGTGATCGCGACGGTGTCCTCGATACGGATGCCAATCTGTTCGTCGAACCGGAAGAGCTGAATGTCGCAGGCAAAGACGAAACCGGGCTTCAGCACTTCATCGGGACCGGCAAACGTGCCCATGACGTCGTGGGTCGCCAGGCCAATCGAGTGGTTGTAGCCGCCGTAGCGGATGATGCTGGCAAAGTCGCTCGCAAACCGCTCGAGCCCGTTTGCCTTGAGCGCCTCTTCCATTTTCTGGCCCACCTGGCGAAGCGTGATACCGGGCCGGTAGTTCTCGATGGCCGCGTCGCGCACGACGAGCGCCGCCTCATACAACTCGCGCTGTCTGGCCGAGAATTTCCCCGAGACGGGGAACGTGGTGGAGATATCCACGTGATAGTTGCCGAGGTCTGGTCCCGCGTCGAGTATCACGAACTCCCCGTCGGCCAGCACGCGGTCGTAGGCGTGATAGTGGCCGTAGGCGTGATTCTTCCCCGACATGATGATCGTGTAGTAGGCCAGTCCGCGGCTGCCACCGAGCGCGGTGACGAACTCGAACAGAGCCGCCAGCGACCGCTCCGCAACGCCCGGCTGAGTCGACCGGATGAACGCCTTGTGGCCCTCCACGCCCAACTGCGCCGCATCGCGCATGAGCGCCAACTCGGCCGTCGACTTGTATTTGCGCAGATTCCAGACCAGCGTTGAACTGTCGCGAACGTCGACCTGCGGAAACCGCTCGCGCAGCAACTTGACGAACTGCAGTTCCCGGGTCAATCGCCCGTCCCAGTCATTCATCGTCATCGATCGCTGCAGCGCGTTGAACTTTTCGTTGCTGTTCTCGGGGCCGATTTCCTCGGGCCTGAACAGGGTGTAGACGGGCGTGTTGCGGCGGACAAGGCCGGCGAGATACCCATTGAAGCCATCGGCTGGCATGACACGCTCGATGCCGGTGACCTTGGCCGGTGCCCGGACCAGGTCCACCGGAAGGCCCATCCCATCAGCGGTCTTTTCGTCCATCGTGAAGAACAGCACGCTTTCTTTTCGCATGCCGTCTACGACCAGGACGGCGTCAGGAATTTCAACGCCGGTCATGTAGAAGAAGTCGTGCCCCTGCCGGAAGGCGACGTCGCTCTCCGGCGTCGTCGCTCCCAGAAAGATCGCAACCCCGTCGCCGATGCCTCCCATCAACAGGCTGCGCCGCGACGCGTACTCCGCCGTATCGAGTGCGCGTGCCGTGGGCGCCGCAGGACTCACCGACACGGCCACACACACGAATGCCACTGCCAGAAGACGTCGTCTCATCGCCATTCTCCCTTTGGCGGCGCACCGTGAAGCGGCGGTGCCGCGGGCCATGGGCGCATCATACTCGGGAGTCGCGTCTGCACTTCCTCTCGTTGGACTGCGTGCTCGACCGCTCTTAGCGCGCGGAGCGTCAACGTGTGCGCGCGTTCTTTGTCGATACGCGCACGCGAGTACACGAGCGGAAAGAATTCATCGTTCGCCCACAGCGCGTGCAGGTTGCTGAAGAATGGGCTCTCGGGTTGTGCCGACTGGCCGGGCACGTTGGTCACAAGTGATCGATCCCAGTCGGCCACGTCGAGAATTTCGCGATAACTCGCGCCGTCGGCGGCGAGGGTGCCGGTGCCGCCCGGACGTTCGACGGTCGCGAGGCTGTAGGCGGGCACCAGCGGGAACGGGAACGGCCGCGTGTGCAAGCGTCCCCAGCGCCACTGCGACCAGTCCGCGCCCTGTGAGGACGTCATCTCGGCGACGGCTTTCGCCAGCGTCGCTTCGTGTTCAGCCTTTCGTGCGTCCGCAGACCGTGACGGGTCACGCTCTGCGGCGCTCGACATGCCGCGCCACACGTCGTGGATGGCCGCCGCGGCGCTGTCCCTGGCGAGGGTTGCGTTCCACGAGGCGAGCAACTGTCGCGCGCGTTCGACCGCTGCGGTTGAGGAGGTCCATCCACGAAACAGCGCAATCTCGCTCTCCGCGCGCAGATGTCTGGCGTCGAGCTGCATACGTCGGTGGTCGTCCAGCGTGAAGGGCTTCGGCGAATCAAACAACTGCCGCAGCCGGGTAATGCGCTCGTAGGGCAGATTGGCTGACGACTTGAACATGAGCGGCGGCGCGTAGTCCTTCGGCTGCACGTTGTGATTGGCGGTCGCAATGAAGCCGCGCTCGGGATTGAGCTCACGAGGCAGGTCCCGACGGAAACCATTCCACTCATACGCGCCGGTGCCGGGCACCGGCAGTCGGCCCACCCAGGACCGTCCGTCCGCACCGGCGGTGCGGCGATCGGGCGTGAGTGCCGAGGCCTGCCAGGAGATATTGCCCTCGACATCGCCGCAGATCAGGTTCTCGCTCGGAGCCTTCCAGTACATCGCATCGGTGAGGAACGTTTTGCAGTCCTTGGATTGCGCCAGGCGCAGGCTGCCAAGGTAGGGCGCCGTGCCGGGCTCGAGCATCGCCGAACGAAGAACGTAGAACTTGTTGCGCGCGCGGTCCTCGTGGAACACCGGACCGTGCCGTGTGAACTTCAGCTCGACCGTCTCCGCGGCGCCGCCTTTGACGCGCACTTCTTCGCGCACCACGCGCACCGGTTCCCACTGTCCGCGGAATCGGACTTCACCGGGATTGGCCGGATTGACGTCCTCCACGTAGACGTCCTCCATGTCGGTGCCGACAATCGTCAGGCCCCATCCGAGTCGTTCGTTGTGACCGATGGCCGCGCCGACAAACGGCACTTCGCCCGATCCGATCACGTTCCAGCCTGGCGCATGCAGGTGGACGATGTAGCGCAGCGACGGATGGGTCACCGTGCGATGAGGATCGTTGACGACGACGGGTTTGCCGGTCGCTGAGAGGCGGCCACTCACCACCCAATTGTTTGAACCGGGAGGATCAGGTGGCGCGGAGGGGCCAAACGTCTTCGGTTCAAATCCGCTGCGGCCGCGCGCGCCGACCAGGGGCCGATACTGTTCCAGGATCTCAGGCGTATTCCCGCCGCGACCGCCGCCGCCCGCGCGTCCACCGGTCGTGGTGACGGTCTCGTCGATGATCGAGAGGTCGAGGCCTTCGGGCAACGCCAGGTCGTCCCAGGGATCCGGATTGCGTTGACGATTCGCCGCCTCGCGCCCCAGCCGCACCACCGCACGCGCCAGTGTCAGTTCTGCGGTGGCGTCACCAAACGTTGCCGTCCGCAGTACGACGGTTTCGGCCGTCCACGGGTCCGGCGTGACGCCGGTCAACACGAACTCGATAGGCAGTGTGTTCTTGTGCGCGGTGATAAAAGCATTCACGCCCGCCGCGTACGCCTCGAAGATGCGTTTGCCGTCCGGGTGATAACTCGTCCATTCACGATCATCCATGGGGCCGCGATACCGGAGCAGCCGCGCCTGCCGATCACGCCCGACCGCCTGCGGCCCGAGGATCTCGGCCATGCGGCCTTCCCGCTCGCGCCGCCACATCTCCATCTGCCACAGCCGGTCCTGGGCCATGACATACCCCTGCGCAAAGAACAGATCCTCCGTGTTCTGCGCGTAGATGTGCGGGATGCCCCAGCGATCGCGAATCACCTCGACGGTGTCACGCAGTCCCACGAGGCGTTGCTCACCATCGATTGGCGTGAGCGCCGCCCGCGCCAGCGCCCGAAGCGCATCAGGAGGCGTCGCCACCTGCCGGGCAGGCAGCGCGACGATGGTGACGAGGAGGAGGGTGAGGACGCCGGCAAGAAGCAGTCTGGGTCGCGCCATGACGCACAGCTTACCCGGCTTCGGTATTCACGCCCGACATGGTGCCGAGGTTGTTTCGGCCGCGCGGACGATAGGCGTGAGGGGCGAACCACAACGTCCCCGGCCCCGGCGTCGAGTCAGGCCGTCTGACGACGTAGGAGGTAAGGGCATAAACGCCCGACGGTGCGGAACGCATGACCTGCGTGGGTTCGGCCACCGATTCCGAGAGCAGTGTCAGGTGATCGGCAGGGAACGTGTGGCGCCACATCTCAGCGCCCCTGTCGTCAATGGCGGTGACACCGGTCTGGGTCACAACGGCCTTCGCGATCTGTCCGGTTGCCACCGGCGAAAGCATGGTCCAACTCAACCCCAAGGTAATGATCGCGAGAGACGCAAGCGTCGGGAACCAGAAGATCCGTCGAGGCGCCGAAACAGGAGGCGTCGGGGGAGGGTGGACTTCGGGAGCAACAGCCGTTGTCTCAGCGCGAACGGATCCGGTAGTCGCGCGAAGCCAGATACTCGGCGATGGCCTTCCACGAATCGAGGCGATCCATCTCGCGCAACATCCTACACGACCGGTTCTTCAGCCCACGGTCCCGCCCGATTTCCGCGGACGGTCGAGGCGAAGGCTGGAAGCTGCGTCCATCAACTCCGCCCAGGTCAGCACTTCTGCTGGCGCGGCCGTCTGGTATTCTCTGCCGGAATGCCCAGACGAGTCCTCTCACTGCTTGCCTTCCTGGCGTGCGCCGCCGTGCTGTCCGCACAGGCCGTGCCGCCGCCGGTGACCGCCGCCGATCTGTCCGCACTCCGGTTCCGCACCATCGGCCCGGCAAACATGAGCGGCCGCTTCGTGGACCTCGCGGTCGTCGAGCGCGACCCGTACACGTTTTACGCGGCCAGCGCCACGGGTGGCATCTTCCGCACCACCGACAACGGCGTCACGTTCGCGCCCGTCTTCGAGAAGGAGGCCGTGCACTCGGTTGGCGCCATCGCCGTGAATCAGTCCAACCCCGACATCCTGTGGGTGGGCACGGGTGAACGGGCCAACCGGCAGAGTTCGTCCTGGGGCGACGGTGTCTACAAATCCACCGATGCGGGCAAGACGTGGACACACGTCGGCCTGCGCGATTCACATCACATCGGTCGCATCGTGCTGCACCCGTCAAATCCCGACGTGGCGTTCGTGGCGGCGATGGGCCATCTGTGGGGGCCGAATGACGAACGCGGCCTGTATCGCACCACGGACGGCGGCCGGACGTGGACGCCGGTGCTGCGCGTCAACTACGACACCGGCGTCGTGGACGTGGCGATGGATCCATCCGACCCGCAGATCATGTACGCCGCCGCCTATCAGCGCCGGCGCACGGCGTTCGGCTTCGACGGCGGAGGGCCTGGCAGCGGACTGCACAAATCCACGGACGGCGGCACCACGTGGCGCAAGCTGAGCGGCAACGGCCTGCCGGCCGGCGAATACGGACGGATCGGCATTTCGATTTACCGCAAGGATCCGCGCGTGGTCTACGTGTCGATCGAACAGGGTGGCAAGTACAACGCGTCCACCGCGTACATCATCCGCAAGGGCGGCGTGTATCGCTCGGATGACAAAGGCGAACACTGGACGTTCAAGAGCGACTGGAATCCGCGCCCGATGTACGCGAGCCAGATCCTCGTCGACCCCTCCGATGACCAGCGCATCTACATGGTCAACACGTTCAGCTACTCCGACGACGGCGGAGTCACGTTCCGGCCTGCGCGGCAATCGCTGCATGGCGACGACCGCCTGGTTTGGGTGGACTGGCGCGACTCGCGCCACATCATCAAGCTCGACGATGGCGGAATAGGCATTTCGTACGATCGCGGGCAGAAGTGGCTCTACATCCCGTCACTGCCGGTCAGCCAGCTCTACCGGGTCGCGGTGGACAACGCGGTGCCCTACAACATCTACGGCGGCTTCCAGGACAACGGCTGCTGGATGGGACCGAGCGCCACCTATCAGACGACCGGCATCCTCAACGAAGACTGGAAGCGCCTGTGCGGCGGCGACGGATTCTTTGTGGCGCCCGACCCGGACGATCCGCGACGGGTCTATTCCGCCTCGCAGTTTCTGGGTCTCGCCCGGGGCGATCTGCAAACCTGGCAGAGCTCCAGCGTCCGTCCCGGAGACCCCACGGGCGCGATTGGCGGCCGGCGCAATTTTGACATCTACGCGCAGAAGCTGCCGGCGCCGGAGCTGGGCAACGCCATGCACCCTGCGAACTGGGACGCGCCGTTCCTGCTTTCGCCGCACGACACGAAGACGATCTATGCCGGCGGCAAGCACCTGTTTCGAAGCCGGGATCAAGGCACCACATGGGAAGACTTGGGCGACATGACGACCGGCGTCGATCGACGGTCGTTGCCAATCATGGAGCGCCTGCCCACCGACGACACACTATCGCTCGATGACGGCGTGCCCTACTGGCCGACGATCTCGGCCCTGGCGGAATCGCCGCGAGTGAAGGGCCTTGTCTACGTGGGGGCCGACGACGGGCGGTTGCGAGTGTCGCGCGACGAGGGGAAGACCTGGACGAACGTGGACGCGCGAGTGCCGGGCCTGCCCAAGGGCGCCTGGTTCTCGGGCCTCGAGCCCTCCCGTCACGCGGATGGCACGGTCTACATGGTGGTGGACAATCACCGCAGCGACGACTTCACGAACTACGTCTACCGATCGACGGACTTCGGCCAGACCTGGACGTCAATCGTTGGAGACCTGCCCGCGAAGCGCGTCGCGCGCACGATCAGGGAAGACGCGCGGAATCCGGCACTGTTGTATCTGGGCACCGAGTTCGGGCTGTTCGTGTCGATAGATGTCGGCGCGCACTGGGTGCCGCTCGGCGCCAACCTGCCGACGCTGGCGATCAACGACCTGCTCGTACACCCGCGTGACCAGGACCTGGTGTTGGCCACGCACGGACGCGGTGTGTGGATTCTCGATGGCGTGAGCGCGCTGCAGGAACTGACGCCGGCGGTGGCTGCGTCGGCGGCGGCGTTGTTCACGCCGAAGCCAGCGGCCATGATTCGCTACTCGAGTCTCAAGGCGCACATGGGCGACATGGTGTTTCGCGGCGAGAATCCGGCCGCAGGCGGCGCCATCGACTACTGGATTGGCGGATCGCCCACCGAGGTCGTGCTCACGATTCACGACGCCGCCGGCGCCGAGGTACGCCGCGTGGCCACGACGAAACAGCGCGGGGTGAATCGCGCCACCTGGAATCTCCGGCATGCCGATCTGGCGGCTGGTGGCGCGGCGACGGCCGCTACAACAGATGATGAGGCGCCTGGCGGTGGTCGTATGCAGGGGCCGTGGGTGGCGCCCGGCGACTACACCGTACGCCTGCGCGTGGATGGACAGACCCACGAAAAGACGATGACCGTTCGCGAGGATCCGCGCATCGACATCCCGCTCGACGATCGGCGCGAGTGGCGCGCCGCGCAGACGGCGGCCGGCGAACTCCACACCCGCGCCGTCGCCGTCACCGCGAAACTGGCCACTGCCGCCGCCAGCCCTGCGCTGGCGGAACAGCGCCGGCTGGCGCGAGAGGTGGCCGGCCGGCTCAGTGCGCTCTACAACGAAGTTGATCGGTGGACCGGTCGTCCGACCGCCGACCAACTCTCGAAGCTCGCCCACTATCGCCGCATCGTCGAATCACTGGAGCGGTGATCAGGCCGCTCAGGTGCGCAGCACAATGATTGGATTGACGCGAGACGCGCGGACCGCCGGGATGAGTGCCGCGACAAGGCCGGCCAGCGCGAGCACCCCAACAGCCGCAGCGTAGAGCCACGGATCCTGAGGCTCGACCTGAAAGAGGAATGACGCCACGACCCTGGTGGCCATCGTCGCGACGGCCGTGCCAATGACGATGCCAGCGGCGAGGATGGCGGCGGCTTCCCTGAGCACGCTGTTCCGCACATCCGACGGTTGCGCGCCGAGCGCCATCCGCACGCCGACCTCACGCGCCCGTTGCGCGACGATGTAGGACATCACGCCATAGATGCCGATCGTGGCGATGGCCAGCGCGAGCGCGCCGAAGACCGCGACCAACACAGTATTCAGACGCCGCGGCTTGAGCAGGTTGTCGAACAGGGCGCTCAACGGCTGGACCGCTCCCACGCGCACGGTTCCGGCCGTCTCCGCCGCCGCCTTGAGTTGCGCGGGAGATGGCGTGGCGCCGCGACGAGTGCGCACAATCAACGCGCCACCCATGCCTGTGGCTGGCCCGACCGGCACAAACACCTCGGGCACGACGTCCACTTCCGGCCCCTTGACGCGTGAACCCCGAACCACGCCGGTGACCGTGCGCACGGTGCCATCGCCGGTCTGCACGGACTGGCCGATCGGATCATCGCCCCCGAAGAATCGCTGAACCGCCAGTTCGCTGATCACGATTGCGCTCTGCCCAACCGCTGCGCGGGTGGCCCCTCCGAACCCATCCCCACGCACCATCGTCATGCCCATCACGTCGAAGTAGTTTGCCGACACAGCTTTGATTTCCACACTGCTTTCCGTGTTGGCGAGCGCCGGGCGGTCAATAACTCGAAGCGCGGTGGCCGCCGAGCCACCCGACAGCGGCGCCCCGCCAGTCCCCATGAACGCGACGGCCTCAATGCCTGAGACGCCCGCCACCGACATTCGTGCGTCTTCCACAACGGCCGACGCCCGCTCTCGTTCGGCGGCCCGCCCTTCGGGCGGCACCGATCGCAGAATCGCGTTGACACGCACCATCGTGAGCGGCTTGTAGTCGAAACCCAGGTCGAGACGCATCACGTTTGCGAAGCTGGCCAGAAACAGCGACGCGCCCACGAGCAGGACGACGGCGAGCGCCACTTCCGCCACCATGATGCCCGTCCGAAGCCGGCGACGGGTCGCGCCGCTCGTGCCGCCTCCGGCGGTCTGCACCAGCGTCGAGGACACATTTGACCGGGAGTGCTGCCACGCCGGCAGCAGCCCGAACACGATTCCAGTGACGATGCTGGTGGACACAGCGACGGCGAGGACACGCGCGTTGATCGCGATTTCCGACAATCTGAACAGGGTCGGAGGCAGCAGCGCCCCGATCGCTTCCACGCTCCACCACGCGGCAAGCACGCCGAGGGCGGCGCCCATCGCCGACAGCAGCAGGCCTTCGACGAGCAGTCCACGCGTCAACACCCAGCGCGAGGCGCCAAGCGCTGAACGCACCGCGATTTCGCGAGCGCGGGTCGTAGATCGCGCGAGGACGAGATTGGCCACGTTCGCGCACGCGATGAGCAACAGCATGGCGACCGACGCCAACAGCATGCGCATCGCTGGGCCCGCGTCGCCTACCAGCCAGGTGCGCAACGGCATCACGGTGCTGGTACGGTTCTCAAACCAGGCCGGGTAGGCTTGAGCCAGATCCGCGGTCACTGCGGCCATCCCGGCGCGCGCCTCAGGCACCGACACCCCAGGCGCCAGCCGGCCGATCACCGTCAGGAAATAGGCTTTGCCTGGGGCGTTACGGTCGCGGTCCTCACGCAGCGGCACATACGGGTGCCACACAAACTCGACTCCGGCCTGCGGCATCGGATATCCGAAGTCGGGCGCGAACACGCCGACAATCTGCCATGGCCCGTCGGCGGCAGGGATCGTTCTGCCCACCACTCCAGGGTCAGCAGCGAAGCGACGCCGCCAGAGGGCGTCACTGATGATCAGCACCCTGTGGAATCCTTCGCTCTCCTGTTCCGCAGTGAACACCGCGCCCAGCGAGGGTCGCACACGCAGCACTCGCAGCAGGCTGGCGCTGACGCCGCGGACCTCCACGGCCTTGAGTTCCGGGTCGGCTGGTGCGAAAGCGCTGCGGCCGAACGTGCCTAGATCTTCGAAGACCGACTTGGTGCGCGACGTCCAATCGAGGAAGTTCTGTGGCGCCGCCGGACCCGGTCGACCGGTGGTCCGCGTCACCTCGAGCACACTCACCAGCCGGGATTCGTCCTCGAATGGCAGAGCCTTGAGCACCACCGCGTCCACCACAGAGAACATTGCGGTGGTGGCGCCGACGCCCAGGGTCAGCACGGCCAGGGCTACCAGGGTGAACCCGGGTGCCAGCCAGAGAGCGCGCCACGCGTGTCGCAGGTCAGTCCACATGCGAGTGAGTATGGCTGAAAAAAAGGGCCGGCACCGTGATGGTGCCGGCCCTCGAGTAATCGATCGTCTCGTCGCTGATCGCGATCAGCGGCGGTTAGAACACGTAGCTCAACTTCGCGTAGACCACATGCGCCTTGTACGGGCCGTTGTCGGGCTTCATGAAGACGTACACGCTCTGCGGCATGAGCAGACTGCCCTGCGTGAACGCATCCCGGAAGTCATACTTCTCGAACCAGTACCCCATGCTGATCTTCCAGTCCGTGGCCACGTTGTAATCAAGGTTCGCGACGACGGTGGTCAACTCGGTGTCGTCGTAGTCCACGATGTCCGCAGCGCCGCCCTGTCCCGGCAGAATGAGCGTCGTACGACCCGGCGTGTAAAACGAACCGGCTTCGCGCGCGGTGATGTCCATCAGGCCATCAACCTTCTGGTGCATCGCGTTAAACGACAGTGTCCACTTCTCCGGCACGATCTGGAACACCGCGTTCGCGCCGTAGGTGTCGGTCTTGTCGCTGCCCGCGTAGTTGAGCAGGTTGTTGAGTGCCGTGCCCGTGAGGGTGGCCCACTGATTCGTGGAACGGTCCTTCTCGTAGGTGTAGTAAGCGCCGATAGCGGCCCGGTCGTTCGGAGTGAAGTCGACCTCTACTGTATAGGTGTCGTACTTCGCGTCCAGCAGGCCAACGGGGGTGTCCGGAATCTCCGGTGCGCCTACCGTAGTGGCTCGCCGATTCGGCCGGTTGGTGAACTCGACGTGACGCCTCCCGTAGTCGAAGCTCAGGTCGAGGGTGCTGATCGGCGACAGGATCACGGCGACCGATGCGCGCTTGGTGTCACGCTCGGCCTCGTCAGCCTGGAACCCGTAGAACGTCTCGCCCTCCGCCGTTCGCGAGATGTCCTCGTACTTGGCGCGCAGACTCACCAGATCGCTGCTGCGGTAGATCGCTGCGGCCTGGTACCCGGTGTCTTCGCCCTTGGTGGCCTCGCGATAGGTCCGCGTGATTTTCGTATTGTGGAACACGCCTTCAACCGTGAGGTCGCCGAAGTCGTAGGTGGCGGCCGCGAGCAGACGTTTCGTGTTGGTGTCGTACGGATTCGCGGTGAGATGCCCGTATGGTGCATCGGCCGCGATGGTCGTGTTCACCCAGGCCCGATCCGGATTCGGCGACGTGTCCCCGGAAATGACCCACCGGTCGGTCTTGTTGGTGAGGTCATGGGTGCGGTAACTGGCGCGGAGGCCCAGGGCCTTGACGGGCCGCGAGGAGAAGTTCAGGTTCACCGTCGTCGTGTTGATCTTGCCGTTGAGTGACGGCTTCTGGAGCGACGAGACGAGGTTGGCCGGCTGTGCGGTGCCCGTCAGGATCACCGAGTTGATGGTGTACGGGTAGAACGCGGCGTTTTGCGTCCACCGCCCCATCGCGACGTCACCACTGAGGCGGGTCTGCTTGGCGAACTTCAACAGGAACCCGGCCGAGCCCGTGCTGGCCTCGTTGTCAGGCGCGTTGACAAACAGGCTGCGCGAGGGTCCGCCCAGTGCTGGGGTCGCGCCCACCGCGTTGGTGGACACCGCATCAAACGCCTGGAACGGGTTGTCGATGGTCAGTGTCTCGGCGTTGTTGTCATACAGGTTGCGGTTGAACGCCGCGTGGACGTTGCCTCGTGTGAAGTTGTACGCCGCGCGGAAGCCGAAGTCCTGGACCACGTCGTCTGAACGCTCCGGCACCTCGTAGGACGGGTTGACCTGGCTGCGGACGTTGCCGCCGCTCAGTCGGCGATAGCCGGATCTGACCTGGCGCATGTAGGTGACGGCCAGCGCATAGGGCGCGTCGCCGCCGCCGTATGTGAGCTCAGCCGAGCCACGTTTGCGGAGGCCCAGCAGGTCCATCACGTTGGCAGACGCCAGCGTGGGGCCCAGCAGGTTGTCATAAAAATCCACGGTCCGCGTGGCGGTTGGGAGCCGCGTGTCGTTGGCCGTCTGGAGCACCTGGCGCAGGGACGTACTCATCGTCCACACGCCTGGAGCGCTCTCGGAGAACATCGTGCGGCCGTTGTTTCCGATGTTGTGGGGAGTCTGGTTGTAGTCGAAGAACAGGCCCACCCTGCCCGAGTTCAACCAGCCGGTGTAGCGCTGGTCGGACTGGCGCACGTTAAACGCGTGGAAGTCGAAGAGGAATCCGTCCTTGCGACTGAAGACGTTCGCGTACGGGATCGAGATGTCCCTGGGCACCTCGCGGTACTCCTCGAACTTTGCCGACGAGATGTCTTTGACGCTCAGTGCGCCGAAGACGATCTTGCCGCCGGAGGTCTTGGCGGGCGCCTCTTGCGCCGCCGCGTATGAACCCGCCACGAGAAGCCCCATGGCGATAAGCGCCGTTACTCTCAGTATTTTTTTCATGGGGTTATCTCACGAAGTATGCGCCGGAGGGCGAGTTGGAGCCGTGAATATTCAAGTGGCACTTCGTACACCCTCGCTCAATGAAGCGTGAGTTGACGGTGGGGAAGCCGGTGGGCGCTCCTGGCGGCGCTGAACGAACGCCCGCCTCGGTTGAGAGGTTGTCACCGGACCCGAAATGACCGGAGCCGCTGATGTGGCAGTTCCAGCACAGATTCGGCATTTTCGAGGTGAGCATCGACTTGTGATTCGATCCATGCGGCTGGTGACAGGACACGCAGTCTTCACGAACCGGGGCGTGCTCGAACAGGAATGGTCCGCGCTTCTCGGTATGGCACGTGTAACAGAGTTCATTGACCGACTCTGCCTTGATCATCTTCGGGCGCACGCCGTCGTGCGGGTTGTGGCAGCTGGCGCAGCCCATCTTGCCTTCGCGCACGGGATGATGCGACGTCCGGTTCAGTTCGCTTCGTTCGGCTTTGTGACACGTGACGCAGGTCTCCGTATCCGTCTTGGTCTTGAGCTGGGCCTTGATTGACTTGTAGGCGTGCACACTGTGGCAGCTTGAGCAGGCCACATCGCGGCGCGCATGCATGCTGCTCAGGAAGCTGGCCTGATTGGCCTTTTCGTGGCAGCTAAGACAGATCGCGTTGCTCTCCTGGGCGTCGAGCTTCTTGAGCGTCGGCACCGGGCCATCCGTCCGGCCGTCGGCCTGCGCCTTCGCGTGTTCACTCGCGTTCGCGTGACAGTTGGCACAACTCTGTGTGAGTTCGCCGTGCTTGCTGTTTTTGAATGCCTCACTACCGGCTTTGTCATGGCAGGTGGTGCACTGTTCGACATCGATCGGTGTCGAGGCCGCAGCCATCGCCGACTGTTGAGCGACAGGCTGTGGAACTTTCGGCTCCACCGCTGTTTTTTCAACAGTGACGGGGGGTGCGCTCGCCGCCGAAGTCATCACCACCCTGACGCCAATCGCTCCTACCAACCAGAGACCCAACCCACAAGCCCACAACGCTTTAGGGCCGTTTCTGGGGATGTATCTGCCCATGCCAACCTCCTGCAAACCCTCGGTCCGAACAATTCCGGCGAGTAACCAGATGCACCTACCCGCAAACACCGTGCCGACGTGGTTCTGGGAGCTTCCCAACGGCGACCGCCGTCAGGCAGGGGCGCCGGATCGCGGCGGGGGGCAGGACACGGACGGCCGCGTTCAGCGCGGAGGGTGGTCAGGGGCAGCGCCACACCGGCGCCGGACACCGCCTAGCTGAAAAAGGGGATGTACCCCAGGTAGAGCGTAACGGCGACATGGAGGATGACGATGACGAACATCACGTACACGAGGGGCATGTGGAAGACGTGCCACAGGTTGAACAGCTTCTTCGTCTTTTCCAGGTAGGCGGTCTGCCGAATCAGCGCGGCACGGTCCGCGATGACATGCACGGCGTCGTGCAGCACATGCTCGTCGAGTCCTGCATGCGCCAGCTCGCGCTTGAGCATCACGAACTCCCGATGCGTGCGCCACTCGCCCGCCAGCAAACCGGCGAGTCGCCGGTGATGGCCCTCAAGCGGCACCAACCGGTCCTCAAAGGCCGTCACTTTGGCGAGCAGCCCCGGCGGCAGGTGGTCGGCTTCCAGTTGCTGGCTCAACGCGGCCGCTCGCGCGTCGAGTTCGTCATGGGTCAGCTCGATGCCGCGCAAGCTGCGAGGAATTCGTACGTACAGGTAGCGCCCCACAAAACCAGACAGGGTGACCAGGATCATGGACCAGTACGCCACCGAGACCAACCCGTTGAACTTGAACGAGGTGTGGAGCGTGACCAGCACCGGTCCGACAATGCCGCAGAAGATGTGCACTTCGAGCCACGTCTTGATGCTGCCGGCGTTGCGGAGGCGCACCATCTTCTTGCGCATGGCATACGCCACCGGCACCAGCATGAGGACGAATCCGGCGACGCCAAAGAGATGGCCGGCCATGCCCGAGGGACGCAACAGCCGGTACTCGGGACGGTAGTTTCGCAAGGCGACCGGCGTGGCGTAGTACTCCCAGCCGCCAAGCCCCCACAACACGGACACGCCGAGAATCAGAATGGCGGCGGCACTCCAGACCAGGACATGGCCCAGTGCCTCCGATACGGTTGGTTTCATTAAAGCCTACGCATCAACCGTGCAGTCACTTCTCAGCCTCGACACACACGCGAGCACGTAGCCATCTGCGCGATCCTGATCATCGAGCATGCTGGATTGGCAGTCTACATCGCCCGACACCACCCGTGTGCGGCACGTGCCGCACACACCAGCACGGCACAGCGACGGAATCGAAGCGTGACAGGACTCAGCGGCGTCAAGCAGGGTCTGGCCGCCGGAAATACGGGCCATCACACCGCTGCGCTCGAACGTGGCCTCATGCGCGCCAGCCGGGGCTGGGGCCGGCGCCGGCGCGGCGGCGCTGGCTCCGGCGGGCGAGAGGCCCGCGGCAGCGGCCACCGAAGGGTTGAACACTTCGAAATGGATCTGGGTGGGAGGGACGCCGAGCGCGGCCAGTAGACTGGTCATCGCGTCGATCATGGGCGGGGGGCCGCACAAAAAACACGAGGCATGCGCGAGGTCGGGAATCGTCTGGGCGATCAGTGACTCGTTGATGCGCCCCGGCGGCTGCTCGGGAGGCGGCGCCGATCCCGTGATGACCTGGATCACCCGCAGTTGGGGGTGACGATGACCCAGGAACTTCAACTCCTCGCGAAACGCCACGTCCGCCGCCGTCTTGACCGAATAGAAGAGCGACACTGGACGGGTCGGCTCCGTCTCCACCGCATGGCGCAGCATGCTCATGAGCGGCGTGATCCCGACGCCGCCGGCAATCAGCACCAGCGGGCGGTCTTCACCGCCGGGATAAAAAAACGCGCCGGCCGGCGCCATAACCGCCAGCATGGAGCCTGGCCGCAGCGTGGCGTGCAAGGTGCCCGACACCAGGCCGACTCGCTTGACAGAAATCTCGAGGAACCCGCGCGAAGCGGGGGCGGAACTGACCGAGTAGCAGCGCACGTGCTCCTTGCCTTCCGCGCGGACCCGCACGGCGATGAACTGCCCCGCGCTGAAGTCAAAGCCCTCGGGGCGACCCATGCGAAAGGTCCGGATGTCAGGCGTCTCCTGGATGACGTGAAGGACCGGGCACAGCACAAAATCACGGCTCCGCGTTTTCGGGGCTGGTGCGGTCGCCACCGGGCGGGTGACCGCCACCATCGGCCGCGCGGCCGGCGGTGGCACCGCACGCGCGGGGGCCGACGAGGATTTCGGCACAAGGACCTCACACGCAAGGAACCAGACGAGGTGTGCACCAAAGCCGGTGGCGATGCCGATCACAGTGGGGAGTAGAAACGGTGACGCCGAGAACAACAGTGACACGACGCCCACGAGACTGAATGGCCCCGACATGTGACTGCGATGCACCCGCAGGACGACCAGCGCGAGGTGAATGGTTGTGAGGAAGGCGAGGACTGCGGATTCTGGCTGCCAGGACTGCAAGGTGAGAGAGAGCGAAGCAAGGTCGATGCCAGATTCGTGAAGGGGCCCTGGTCTGGTATCGGACTTGCAGCAGAGGCGGCCCAGAAGCGAATCAGGTTGTTTCGCCCCTGTAGTCGTAAAGAAACTGCCGAACAATTTCACACACGCCGTGTCAAAAACGACAGCAGCCACTCTTCCAACGGCTCCAACATTCTCGAGCGAGATCCTGCGCTTCCGCATGTCGGAGCGCCAGATTCACTGGGCCGTTGCCATCCCGTTCATGGTCTGTTACGTGACCGCGACCGTCTTGATGGCGATCTACAACCCGCATCCCGAGCGTCCGTGGCGGCTCGTCTTCTCGTGGACGCACCGGATATCCGGACTCGCCCTCTGCGTCCTTCCCCTCTGGGTCATCGTGCGGCATTGGTACGATGTGGCGATCCACCTGGCCAACATCCGCGAGGTCTGGCGCTGGACGCTGGCCGACCTCAAGTGGCTGTTGCTCACGGGCCCGGCCACGTTCAGCAAGTCGGTCATCCTTCCCGAACAGGGGAAGTTCAACGCAGGCGAAAAACTCAACTTCATGGTGTTGACGGTCACCGTGCCGCTCTACCTGTGCACGGGCCTGATGATCTGGTCGCACCAGTTCGCCTTCCCCGCGTGGGTGCTGCATCTGACGATGGCGGCACTGGCCACCCCGGTGCTGTTCGGACACCTCTTTATGGCGCTGGTCAATCCCGGCACGAGGAAGGGACTCAACGGCATGATTACGGGATCCGTTGATCGGCACTGGGCCTCGCACCACTACGGACGCTGGTACCGGGAGAACTTTACCGATCCTGCCGCGGCCGCAGACTCCGACGTTGAGACCGCGTCCCCCACAGGATCGGCAACCGGTGCCGCACACCCCGAGGTGGCTTCTGGCCCGCCGCCTGCAAGAAGTCACAAGGCGTCTGCCGAGCGGGCCGAACCCTCTGCCTCGACTGGTTGACAATGGCCCGGCCCGGGTCACATCTTGCACTGTGCCCATCCTTCGCAAGCCGTACCTGATATTCCTTGCCGACGTCACGCTCGCCTCCGACGCGAAAACGGGCTTTGGCCTGCGCGACTGGTGCGGCGCGGACGTGATCGGCGAGTGTCGTCTTCCACAGGGCACCGTGTCGCTGGGCCTGCCGACGATGCGGCCCCAGGAGGCGGCATCAGCCGGTGCGGGGTCGCTGGTCATCGGCGTGGCTGTGGTTGGCGGGCAATTGCCTCGCACATGGCTGCCCCCACTCGTGGAAGCGCTCGACCATGGCCTGGACCTGGTGAGCGGCATGCATACGCGGCTGACGAGCTTCCCTGAACTTGTGGAGGCCGCCGCCCGAGGCGGCGGTCGCCTCGTGGACGTGCGCGCGACGGATCGCGTGCTGCCCACCGGCACCGGCATCAAACGCCCCGGCAAGCGTGTGCTCACCGTCGGCACAGACTGCGCACTGGGGAAGAAATACACCGCGCTCGCGTTGACGCGCTCGCTGCAGGCGGCCGGCGCCAATGCGACCTTCCGCGCGACGGGCCAAACGGGCATCATGATCGCGGGAGATGGCATCGCCGTGGACGCAGTCGTGGCAGACTTCGTGGCCGGCGCGGCGGAATTGATCTCGCCCGCAAACGACCCCGATCACTGGGATGTGATCGAGGGCCAGGGCGCGCTCTTCCATCCGGCGTACGCCGGCGTGACACTCGGACTGATTCACGGTTCGCAGCCCGACGCGATCGTGCTGTGTCACGACCCGTCACGACACACCATCGAAGACTACCCACACGTACCACTCCCTTCGTTGGGCGTCGCGATTGATCGGTACCTGGAAGCCGCGCGACTGACGAACCCCGACGTGCGCTGCGCCGGCATCGCGATCAACTCTTCGTCTCTCGACGAGCGTGAGTGGCTGGCGTACCAATCGAGACTGGCCGCGGAATTCGACCTTCCCATCTGCGACCCCGTGCGCACCGGCGTTGACGCCATCGCGCAGCGACTCCTTCAACCGCGGCGGCCGGAATCTCAATGACGTTGCACGTCGCGCTGGCGCTTGAACGCTGGCCGCTGCTCGAGCCGTTCGAGATTGCGCGCGAGACAATCGCCGACTTTCCGCTGCTCCACCTCACTCTCACGGATGCAGAAGGCCGACAGGGTCGAGCCGAAGCGGCCGGGGTGGACTACCAAGACGAAACACCGGAAGGCATGGCGATGACCATCCGGGCGGTCGCGCCGGCCCTGCGTGCGGATCTCGATGGCGACGCGTTGGCCGCGCTGCTGCCCGCCGGCGGAGCCCGCAACGCCGTCGACTGCGCACTCTGGGACTTGCGCGCCAAGCAGACAGGGGTTCGGGCCTGGGAGACGGCGGGCCTGCCGCCGCTGCATCCCCTCACCACGGCATTCACGCTGGGCCTGGGCACCGCAGACGACGTCAGGCGGCGCGCGCGGGCAGCGAAGGATCTGCCGCTGATCAAGCTGAAGGTCGATCGTACGCGCCACATCGATCTCGTCCGAATTGTCCGCGATGTACTGCCGTCGTCACGAATCGTGGTGGACGCCAACGAAAGTTGGACGCCCGCGCTGCTTGAGTCACTGTTGCCCGCGATGGCGGCCAACGGTGTCGAGTTGATTGAGCAGCCGCTACCGCGCGGCGGCGACGAGGCGCTCGAGACGCTGGGAGCGTCGATCCCGATCGCGGCCGACGAGTCATGCACCGACCGCGCGTCGTTGACCGCGCTGGTCTCGCGGTACCAGGCGGTGAACATCAAGCTCGACAAGTGCGGCGGCCTGACCGAGGCGCTGGCACTGGCCCGCGCCGCCCGCGCGCTCGGCCTCGACGTCATGGTCGGCAACATGTGCGGCACATCGCTCGGCATGGCGCCGGCGTTTCTCGTCGCCCAATTGGCCCGATGGGTGGACCTGGATGGTCCACTGCTGCAGCACAGCGACCGTCCACATCCCATGACCTACACCACCGGCATTGTGCACCCGCCTGAGCCTGAGCTCTGGGGCTAGAACCCGTGGGTCATAATGCGTTCACCATGCACCGATTCGTGATGCTCGCCACCGCCGGGGTGCTCGCCGGCGTCTCACTGGTGGCCCTTGATCGGCCGGCTCCACAATCGTCTACCACGCTGATTCGCAACGCCATCCTGATCGACGGCACTGGCGCCGCTCCGGTGCGCGGCGATGTGCGCGTGACCGGTGACCGCATTGTCGCGGTCGGAACGCTGGCGCCGATGGACGGGGATCGCGTGATTGACGCCGGCGGCCTGGCCCTGGCCCCGGGGTTCATCGACACACACAGCCACCACGATCGCGGCTTGCAGACCGGTCGTGATGCGCTCGCCATGGTGAGTCAGGGCATCACCACGATCGTCATCGGCCAGGACGGCGGTGGGTCGGGGTTGGCCGCGCTCTTCAATCGGCTGGAGAAGGAACCCGTCTCGGTGAACGTGGCCTCGTATGCCGGTCACGGTCCACTGCGAAGCCGCGTCATGGGCGAGGACTTCAAGCGGAAAGCGACTGCGGAAGAAGTTGAACGCATGAAGCCGTTGCTCCAGGCCGAGATGGAAGCCGGTGCTCTTGGCCTGTCCACCGGCCTTGAGTACGACCCGGGCATCTATTCGGACCGTTCCGAGGTGCTGGCGCTGGCCAAGGTCGCCGGTGATGCCGGCGGCCGCTACATCAGTCACGTGCGCAGCGAGGATCGATGGTTCTGGGAGGCGATCGACGAAGTGATCGCCATCGGCCGTACGCACAACATGCCGGTGCAAATCTCGCACATCAAACTAGGCATGTTGGATCTGTGGGGGCAGGCGGACAAGGCGATCGCCGTGCTCAACAAGGCGCGTGCATCCGGCGTGCAACTCACGGCCGACATCTACCCCTACACCTACTGGCAATCCAACCTCGGCGTCTTTTTTCCCACGCGCAATTTCTCGGATCGCACAGAAGCCACGTTCGTGCTCGAGCACGTCACACACGCCGAAGAGATCATCTTCAACAGCTTCAGCCGGCATCCCGAGTACGCGGGCAAGACGCTGGCGCAAGTCGCAGTGCTGCGCGGCACATCAAATGTGCAGACCCTGCTCGACTTGCTCGACGAGCCCGGCGGCCCCGGCGTCGGCATCGTGGCTCGGGGGATGGCCGATGCGGATGTGGAGCGACTGATGCAGTGGCCGTTCGCCAATCTATGCAGCGACGGCCAGTCCACCGGCCTTCACCCTCGCGGCTTCGGCAGTTTTCCGAAAGTGCTCGGACCCTTTGTGCGCGACAAGAAATTGTTTCCGGTCGAAGAGGCCGTGCGCAAAATGACCAGCCTGGCGGCAGCAAACGTGGGCCTGCTGAATCGCGGCCGCCTGGCACCGGGGCACTTTGCGGATCTTGTACTCTTCGATCCTGCAACCGTGGCCGACCGAGCTGACTTCGGCAAGGCTCAGGCGCAGGCGGTGGGCATCCACACCGTCTGGGTCAACGGGCAGATTGTGTTTCAGAACGGCAAGACCACCGGCACGTACTCGGGCCGACCCATCCGCAGAGAAGCACCCGTTCGCCCGCGCTAGCGGCGGACGACGGTGGTCAACTCGGGCTCGACGTTTTCGAAGAACAGGCCCTGGAAGCGGCCGGGCGGCAGCGTCGGCACGCGCAGCTCGATGCGGTGCTCCACGTCGGGCGCGAGTAAAGACACGTCGGCGTAGAAGCCGAGGAACGTGCGCTTGGGCGCATGGCCGTAGATGCTGTTGTACGCGCGGACCAGCTCGACAGGCTTGCCGTCGATTGTCATCGAGACCTCCATGGCCTCGTCCGGCTCGGCGATCTGGACAAACAGCAGCAGGCGATCCGACCCCAGCCAGGGCGCGCGCAGGTCATCGGCGGTATAGGGCACCGGCCACGCGGCCTTCCTCGCCCTGAGTTGCGTGAAGACCCGGCCGGGAATCACCACATTTCCGGTGAGCGTGCCCCCCGTGAATGCGGCATCGTACGGCCACACGCCGGCGCCGCGCCCGAACGCGCGACCCTCAAAGGTCACAGTCGCCTCAACCACGTTCTGCTGCCGCCTGAATGGAGTCTCGCGACCGTTGACCACTAACCGCGTGGGGCCAATCAGCGGCGGTCCAGCAGGCAACAGGACTTGCAGCGGCACGGAGGTGCCTGGTTCGCCGGCCACACCTGTGACTGTCACGACACCACTCGAAACGGTGACGCTTCCGGAAGCATTAAACACCTGCGCCGCATTCATTGGCGCCGCGGGGCTGATCTCCAGCACCACAGCTTCAGTGGCGGGCATGGCAATCTTCACCACGTCGCCGTAGCTCCACACTCCGCTGCCGGGTTTGCCGATCAGGCGGCCTTCATGCGGATGCAACTCCTTGATCACGTATCGCGAACCCGCGGCGCCCTTCGTCAAACCAATGGACGTATCCAGCGTGAACGACCCGTCCATCGTCCGGTAGTTGGGATTAAAGACGAAGACAAAGCCGCGGTTGCCCGTGATGGCCGCCGTGCCGTCCACCCGGCCGAGCATCGGCGGGCCGATGATCGGCTTGAGGTGGCGAAGCACGTCGGCGTTGGTGTCGGTCCAATCGAGCCACCGGCGGAAAAACGCCTTGTCGGCCGCGCTGAACGCCTTGAACTCAGCCTCGTCCCTGGCAGGGATGTAACTGATGGTGTGATTAAACGGCGCCGTACCCACCGAGGACAGCAGCGAGTACTTCCACCCGAGGACGTCCCAGTCGCGGGGCCGGAAGCGATCGCGCCGCATCACGTTCTTTTCGTCAGTGCGTTCGGTCTGGTGCGTGATGTAGCCAGGCATGATCTCGGCCGGCGTGAACCGCTCCACCCTGTACTTCCACGCGGCAAAACGTTGCCGGTTGGCCGACACCCGGTCGGTGTGCAGGTCGGGGAACGCAAGGAAGCTCTCGGGTTGCTCGTCGGTGAGTGTGGGATGCGGATACGACCCGGCAAGCCATGTCCACGGACCAAAGCTCATGTACTGCTGGCGGCCGTCGATGACGATGTCGGGGACGCGGCGGCGGAGTTCTTCGAGGATGCGGCGCGTGCCGAACCACTGCGTGTATTTGCTGGTCGCGGCCGGATCGTCATACGCGATCCACCAGTGATCAAAAGAGAATCCGCCGGCGCCTGTGGCCTTCACGAAATCCACGAGCGTGTTGACCCACCAGTCCTGAAAGCCCCGCTGCCCGGTGTCAACGCCGCGGTATCCACCAAGCTCGCCCTTGGCCCACGCCGTCCAGGCCGGGTCCTGCAGGAAGGGCAACGTGGGATAGGCGTAGGCGACGAACTTCAGGCCGTTCGCCGCTCCGGTGTCCAGCATCGTGCGGAGCGAGGCCGGCACCGGATCGCGGCCCGGGACCCACTCGCCCTTGCGGATCTTCTGGCCCAGGCCGAAGAACAGCAGGTTCTCCCATCCCCACGCATCGCGATTGTCTTTGAGCGCCGCGAGCGCCGAGTTCGACGGCGCAAACAGGGTGCTGCCTGCGCCAAGCTGCCCTGCCATATCGAGGATGCGCCGGTACTCCGCCCAGCCTTCAGGTGTGGCCACGTCGATCTGGTAGTCGTTTTCTGTCCACGGCACATGCACACGAATGCTTTTGGCGGGGCGGTACAACAGAAACGCACGGACCGCATCTACAAGCGCATCGGACTCGGCGTCGTCGATCACGGGATTCTCGCGGAGGTAGCGCTCGTAGTCGGCCACGTGCACCCACTCGGGCACGGACCTGGCCGGCATGACTCTGCCCGTGCGGGTCACCACGCCGAGCAGCAGGCGGTCGGTCTCAAACGGGCCGTTGGTGGAGTTCCATTCCATCTCCGGCGCATACGAGCCCTTCAGCCGTGAACCGGTTGCCGTGTGGACGTTGTAGGGGTTCTGGTAGAGCGCAAAGAGCGACAGCCCACGCGACTGCGTGGTTGCCGCCGGCATCCGATACATCATGCCGAAGCGGCCTTCGGACAAGGACAACTGTTCGACTGCGGCCGGTGTGACTGCAGCGTCGAACGCGCTCACATCGTTGACTTTGAACGTGCCAGGCGCGGTCGGTGCGACCGACAATTGCTTCGACAGGAATCCCCAACCCGGCCGCAATTCGTACGTGACGGTCACGCGGGCGCCCGGCAGCGCATAGGAAAACGCCGCGGTGCCGATCGGTGACGACACAGGTGCGGGCACAACCGTGGAGGAATCGATCGTCTGACCGTTGATCGTCACGGTGAAGCGATCGCCCTGGAACCGTACCGACTCCCCGGTCGTGAGATCCACGATCGACTCGAGCCGCCCGTCCGTCACCGTGGCTCTCAGTCGCTGGTTCTCAAGCACTGTGGCGGACTGCGTGGATCCCTGCACGGTGAGGGAGGCCATGACGCCGACGATCATGAATGCAAGAACTCGTGTGTGCACGTGACGATCCTCCCTTACAGATAGAGCGGCGAGAGGACACGGCCCATCCACGCGAGGGCGGTAGACAACGCGGTGCCTGCCGGCGTGGGCCTGAGAAGAATGGCGCCCGCTTCAAGGGCGAGTGATAGCGGGAGTCCCCAGCGATAGATGCGATGTACCCCATCGCCCTTGCGTACGTCGATGAGGATCGCCGCCACCACGATGAGGTTGGGCGCGAACACGCCGGCAATCCCGGCTGCGGGGCCAAACCCCATGACTTGCGCGAGCACCCGGAACGCGGCGGCTCCAAGGCCGCCTGCGCTGGCCAGCAGCATGTAACGCTTGTGGTCGGACCGCGTCCGGCGATGACGAAACCCCAGGCCGTAGAACATCGTGAACAACACCAGGGTCATGAAGATCCCGGGTCCGAGCGCTTCGAAGAACGGCGACCCTTCGCCGCGACGAACAAGCTCCATCTGCATGCCGATGACGACCAATCCGGTCAGCACCATCGCGACCGCGAGCGCCAGACTCGCCATGCCGAGCCGACGGTGCACCGCGACCCTGCGCGTCGCGATGAGCCCGGCCTGCAGGGGAAAGAGCAGGTACCAGAGGAAAAACGTCCAGCCATGTACATGCACTGTGGGAGACACGGGCGGATAGGCGCCATCGAGCATCGGCCCGAAGTACGTGAACGAGAATCCCAGGAATGCGACGCCGCTGGTGACGAGGGCGAGCCACAGGTACGCAGACACGGCCGACATCATACAGGGTTCATGCCCGAGCACCGCGTCAGCGCTTCACAACAGTGATCGTCACCTGCGAGGGGTATTGCGTCGAGTGATGGACGGCGTTGCGGGCCACCACCGGCCTGGACTCGTCGAAGTTCCGCCCCCCGGTGTTGAGGTTGCGATCGAAACGCGGGAAGTTGCTGCTCGACACCTCGATGCGCAGGCGGTGACCGGCCGCGAAGTAGTTGCTCGTATTCAACGGCTGCATCGTCACCTTATACACGTTGGCCGGAGTCATCCAGACGCGTTTGTCGTAGCCGTCGCGGTAGCGCATGCGCTGGATGGTCTCGTCGAGGTTGTAGGCGCGCCCGTCCGGGTAGACGTCGATCACCTTGACGGTGAAGTCGGTGTCTTTGGCGTCCGAGGAGACATACAGCGTCGGCGTGATAGAGCCGCTCAGCTCAAGCCCGTCTGCGAAAGGCGCTGTGGTGTAGACGAGAATGTCGTCACGCGTCTCCATCTTGCGCTGGTCGAATGACCCGGCCTGAATCGCGGTGCCCGTGCAGCAGACATTGCCGCCGTAGGACGTCACCGGGTTCATCGGATCGTACGTGAACCGATCGGGGCGGTCGGTGGCCGGCGGCGCCTCACCAAGCACGCCGTCGCCGGTCATCGTGTTCGCCCGGCCGCCGCTCGCAAGGTAAAACGTCATCGGCTGCGCGCCCCGCGGCGGCCACACATCCGACGTCTGCCACTTGTTCAGGCCCATCGTGAAGTACGTCACCTTCGACAGCTTGTCGATGACCGGGCTGGCCGCGCCCTTCACGAAGCGATCGAAGAACGAGTCCACAATTTCCTGGTAGTTCAGGCGCGCGTCGCCCATGCTGCGCTCCCCCACCACTGTGTCGGCCGAGGCGCGCGTGTACGCGCAGTGCGCCACGGGGGCGATGATCGCCCACTGCTGGTCGGCCACCTTCGATGTCTTGCGCGCGTGGTTGTAGAGCGCCAGGTTCGGGCCCACCGATACGTCGTACCACGACATGAAGTGCAGTCCTGGCACATCCAGGGGCATCGTCTCGTGATACAGACCACCCTTGTACCAGGCTGGATCGTTCGGTTCGCGCTGAATCATCGCGCCGCCTGTGTCCACCGGCATCGTATCTGCGAAGATGCCCTTCGAGGCGCCGACGGTTCGGAGGATGTCCTGCACGGGCAGATGCGAAAGCGCCTCTGACCAGTCCACCACCGGCATCCGCGGCACAAGGTCGAACATCTTTGAGGCCTTGATCAGATCCTCTTGCGACAGATCGCGCGGGAACATCGGCCGCAACGTGTTTTGCTCGCGCATGATCCACGTGGTGAAGAGCATCTGCACCGCGCCGCCGCGATACCAGTTGCCCTGCTCCCAATAGGGGCCGACGCGTCCGATGCCGGCGCCGTGCCCCTGGATGTTCATGGCCGCATACGCTGGCGGCCGCTCCCCTGCCACGCCCATCTGCCATTCGGCGGTGGACGAACATCCGGTGGTGCCGATCTTGCCGTTGGACCAGGGCTGTTTGGCGATCCACGCCATCGCGTCCACGCCGTCCGCGCGTGTGCCGAGGATGTCGTAGTGCCCTTCAGAGAAGTAGTGGCCGCGCTCGTTCTGAACGACGTAGGCATAGCCGCGCTTGACCGCCGTGATCATCGCCGACATGTTGCCGGGCACTCCGTTGGCCACGTCCCAGAAGTTGAAGTTGTAGGGCGTGCGGACAAAAATGGTCCCCACCTGGCCAGCGCCTTTAGGCCGATAAATGTCGGTGGCCAGCCTCACGCCATCGCGCATCGGCATCATGACCTTGCGATCGACGACGGCGATTTCGTGCAGCTCGCGTTCGGCCGCAAGCCGCTGCGCGACTTGATCGGGCGGAAGACCGCCGCCCCGTTGAGCCACCAGAGCCGCGCCAGCGGCCATTGCGAGGGTGAACGCAAGCAGCAGACGACGGGCTGGACGCATGAGGGACCTCCTTGGGGTCGCTCCGGCCATTCTACGCCCGCAACGGAAATGAGCCAATGAGCCAATGGGGCGGGGGGGGCGCTTTGGGCCTTGGGGGTTTTTAGGGGGGGAGCATTCGGAGGGGCCAGCAGACGGGGCGGGCGAGGGGGGTCGGGTGGGGGGGACACTCAACGGAGACGGCAGCCGCCCACTCGAACCGGACCCGCCCCCCAACCCCCCGGCACGCCACCACCGACACCCCGAACACACAGCTTCTTCCCACTGACGAGAACAAACAAACTTACCGAAGCGACGGGCCTCTGCTGAAGCGCCTTCCGTCCCAGGTTGTCGATCATGCTGTTGAAGATCGGCCCGTGCATCGGATACAGCGAATACCAGTACAGGAGCCCAAAAAGACCTTTGGGTGCGAAGAAGGCGGTCTGCACCAGCAGCGTCTGACCGGCGTCGTGTGGGCGTGCCTCAAACTGCAGCCAGGCGCGGCCGGGCACCTTCATCTCAGCTCGGAGGCGCAGCAAGCGATCGGGCTCCACGGCTTCGACGCGCCAGAAGTCCAGTGCGTCCCCCGCGCGCAGCACGTCAGGGTCTCTGCGGCCGCGGCGAAAGCCCACGCCGCCGACGAGCCGATCCAGCATCCCGCGCAAGCGCCACGCCCAATTGAAGCTGGGCCACCCACGATCGCCGCCAATCGCCGTGAACGCTTTGAAGACGGCAGCCGGCGGCGCGGCCACCACGCGCTGCCGCCGTTCAATCAACATGCCGTCCTGCTGCGTGAAGGCGAAGGGCGCGGTGTCCCCCTGGGACGTGGCGAGCGCGTCACTCCAGGTGGACTCCACATGACCGGCATCGAGCTCCGCCAACGCGCGCTCAACGGCTGTGCGGTAATCAAGCACTTCGATCGCCGGAAACAGGCGGCGCGCCGTGTCATCGCGCACCACCACTTCGTTGCGCAGGCCTTCAATCAGCGGCGTGGCGATCTCGGCCGGAATGGGCGTCACCCAGTGCACCCAGTACGACGACAGGCGCGGCGTCAGCACCGGGACAGGAATCAGCCAGCGCTTCAAACCGCGAACCTGCGCATAACCGAGCATCATGTCGCCGTACGTCAGCACGTCGGCACCGCCGATTTCGATCGTCCGGCCGGTGCTCTCCGGCACCTCGAGCGCGCCGGCGAGGTAGTCCAGCACATTGCGGATGCCAATAGGCTGCACGCGCGTGTAGACCCACTTCGGGCAGATCATCGCCGGCAGACGCTCCGTCAGGTTGCGGATCATCTCGAACGACGCGCTCCCGGAACCGACGATGACGGCCGCGCGAAATTCGGTCACGGGCACTCCGCCCTCGCGAAGCGCATCGCCCGTCTGCTGTCGCGAACGCAGGTGGTGCGACAGGTCTGCTTTGGGATCTCCCAGTCCGCCGAGGTAGACGATGCGCTCCACGCCGGCCGCCTTGGCCGCACGGCTGAAATTCCGCGCGGCCGTCTGGTCGCGCTCATGGAAATCGCTGGAGCCTGCAGAAGCCTTCTGCATGCTGTGGATCATGTAATACGCGCAGGTCACACCGGCCATCGCCGGCCCCAGCGTGTCTGGCTTCAATGCGTCGGCCTGGACAGTTTCCACATCGCCGGACCACGACCGCCCCTGGAGCCGGCCTGGGTCTCGCGCCAGCACGCGCACCTGGTATCCGGCTTCAAGAAGCCGAGGCACCAAACGTCCGCCCACGTAGCCGCTGGCACCCGTGACAAGAATCAAAGTACTTGATCCTACACCCCGGCTGCAGACTCAGCCCTGGAACCCATGTTTGCCCAGGCGGTTGCCTGTCGTCAGCTCGGCCATGCGCCGTTCGAGGAAGCGCCGTTCGGGCCCCTGGCGGGTGAGCTCGAGCGCCCGCGCGTACGACGCTCTGGCGTCGGCCGTTCGTCCAAGCCGCCGGCACATGTCGGCGCGCGCCGAGTGCGCCAGGTAGTAATCGTCCAGATCGCCGGCCGCAAGCAGCGCATCCATCAACGCCAGCCCCTCCGCCGGGCCGTCACGCATCGATACCGCGGCCGCGCGATTGAGTTGCATTACCGGCGACGCGTCGAGACGCACCATGACGTCATACAGTGCGACGATCGCCTGCCAGTCCGTGGCCTCGGCGGTGGCCGCATGCGCGTGCGCCGCCGCAATGGCCGCTTGCAGCGTATACGGACCGATGCGGCGCGAGGCCAGCGCCTGCTCAAGCCGCCCGGCACCCTCGGCGATGAGCGCACGGTCCCACCGCGCTCGGTCCTGGTCGGCCAGCAGGACCAACTCACCATCTTCCGACGTGCGAGCCGCCCGCCGCGATTCCTGCAACAGCATCAACGCCAACAGGCCCGACGCCTCGGGCTCGCCCAGTAGTTCCACCAGCAGCCGGCCAAGACGGATGGCCTCGCCTGAAAGATCCTGCCGCGTCAACGCATCACCCGACGACGCCGAATAGCCCTCGTTGAAGACCAGGTAAATCACATGCAGAACGTTATCGAGCCGGTCGGGCAGTTCGGTGCGCGACGGCACCTGATACGGAATACGCGCATCACGGATTTTGCCTTTGGCGCGGACGATGCGCTGGGCGATGGTACGCGGGTCGGTGAGGAACGCGTGGCCGATCTCCTCGGTGGTGAGACCGCACACTTCGCGAAGGGTCAGCGCCAGTTGGGCGTCCCGGGACAGGGCCGGATGGCAGCAGGTGAAGATCAGGCGCAGGCGGTCGTCCTCCACCTCATCGGCATCCACCTCCACTTCCTGGCCGGCAGATGAGGCCTCGGCCTCGATGCTGGCGGCCAGGGCCGCCGCGGCGCGGTCGAAACGCGCGCGACGCCGCAGCACATCGATCGCTTTGAAACGACCGGTGGACACCAGCCAGGCGCGAGGGTTCCCAGGGACGCCGTCCACGGGCCAGCGTTCCAGCGCGGCCGTGAACGCGTCGTGCAAGGCCTCCTCGGCGAGATCAAAATCGCCGAGGAGGCGTATCAGCGTCGCCAATACGCGCCTGGACTCTGCACGGTAGATGGCGTCAAAAGCGGGCAATGGGTGTCAGGAAGGCGTGCCGAACTCGACGATAGGGCGGATTTCTACGGTGCCGGTGCGGGCCGACGGAATTTTGGCCGCCACCTGGATGGCGTCGTTGAGGTCACGCGCGTTAATGAGGTAGTAGCCGCCCAACTGTTCCTTCGTTTCCGCGAATGGGCCGTCTGTGGTGGACAGCTTGCCGTTTCGAATCCGGACGGAGGTGGCCGTGGCCACCGGCTCCAGGGCCTCGCCGCCGAGGTAGTGGCCGCTCTTCTTGATGCCGTCGGTAAAGGCAAAGTACTCGCCCATGAAGGCCTCGCCCTGTTCCTTCGACATCCCCGCCATCATCTGTTCATCGTCATAAATCACGCACAAGTAACGCATCAGTGTTCCCTCCCTGGGATTGGACGTTCGCATCTAGTCGTTCGGCCACCCAAAGATCGACATCATCCCATTGCCTCATTGCCCCATTGGCACATTCCAAAATAGACTCCCCCCATGAGCGAATCCATCGGATCGTCCGGAACCGGCATGAAGTTGCACACGAAGATTCTGTTGGGCCTGGCCGTTGGGCTCATTCTGGGCGTGACGACCAACCTCACCGTCGGCGTCACCAACCCGACGGTGGAGTGGATCAACAAGTATGTGGCCGGGCCGGTCGGGCAGATCTTCCTGCGCATGTTGTTCATGGTGGTGATGCCACTGGTCTTTGCGTCCATTTCACTGGGCGTGGCCGGATTGGGTGACATTCGCAAGGTCGGCCGCGTCGGCGGCAAGGCCATCGGTTATTTCTTCATCACGACGTGCCTGGCCGCCACGCTCGGCCTGATCGTCGTCAACGTCATGAAGCCGTGGAATCGCGTGACGCCGGAGACGCGGGTGGCGCTGATGGAACGGTTTGCCGGGGATGCGTCCACACGCGTGGAGGCGGCCGCCACAACGGCGAAGTTCGGACCTGAAACGTTCGTCAACATCGTGCCGCGCAACCCGATTGACGCCGCCGCGAAGACCGACATGCTTGGCGTCATCTTCTTCGGCTTGATGTTCGGCGCGGCGCTGACCCTCATCCCCGGCGGCCAAGGCCAAACCGATGGTGGAATGGCTGGAGGCGCTGAACGAAGTAGTAATCAAGATCATCCATTTCGCGATGATGCTGGCGCCCTACGGCGTGGCGTGCCTCATCTTTGCCGTGTCGTCTCGCTTTGGATTCGATCTGATGGTCGCCGTGGCGGCATTTGTCGTCACCGTGCTGATTGCCCTGATCCTGCATGTCGTGATCACGCTCTGCAGCATCCTGCAGTTTGGTCTCGGCCTGTCACCCATCCTGTTTGTGTCACGGGTCAAGGCCGCGCTCATCACGGCCTTCTCCACCAGTTCCTCCAGTGCGACCCTGCCGACCGGCCTGGAAGTCTCTGAACATCAATTGGGCATCCCGCGCGGCATCGCCGGATTCGTGCTGCCGATCGGCTCCACCATGTGCATGAACGGCACCGCGATCTTCGAAGGCATCACGGTGATCTTCCTGGCGGAAATTTTCGGCGTTGACTTGACCATCCCTCAGATGGCGATTGTCATGATCATGTCGGTCATCACTGCCATCGGCGCCGCGGGCGTACCCGGCGGGTCGATCCCACTACTCGTCGGCATCCTGGTCATGTTCGGTGTGCCCGGCGAAGCCATCGCCATCGTGCTGGGCGTGGACCGCATCCTCGACATGTCGAGGACGACGGTGAATGTGTTTGGTGACCTGACCGCGGCGGTGTATGTGGCGAAGAGTGAAGGCGTGTGGACACCCAAGGATGTGCCCGCAGCATCCTGAACGCTGATCGAAAGGGGCCTCGCCGGCCGCCATCTGGACTAGAATAGCCGGACCTTCCAGATGGCCGGCGAGCCCCAACCGTTACCAAAACCCGCGCAGAAGAAGTTCGATCGCCGCATCATCGATGGCCCGCTGCGGCAGGCCGTCTGGATGCTCGCGTGGCCCACGATGCTCCAGAACATCTTTGGAGGGTTGCAGGGCGTCATCGACCACTCGATGGTCGGTCACTACGTCGGCCTCAACGCAAACGCCGCGATCGGCGTGAGCCTCCAGATCTTCATCCTGGTCATCGTGTTTGTCGCATCGGTGTTTTCAGGGATGGGTGTGCTTGTGGCCCGGTTTGCGGGTGCCGGCGACTCCGATGCTGTCAACCGCACGGTGTATCAGGCGTTCCTGACTGCCGCGTTCCTGTCGACGGGACTTCTGGCGCCGGTGGGCTATTTCGCCGCGCCGTGGCTGCTGTCTCTTGTGAATGCGGCGCCCGACGTTCAGCGTGAAGCACTGCCTTACATCCGGACGATGTTTGTCTCGAGCATCGGCATGCTGACATTTTTTATGATGAGCGGGGCCCTGCGCGCGGCAGGCGACGTCCAGACCACCCTGCGGACGGGCGTGGCGATGACCATTGCCAACGTCATTCTGAACATCCTCCTGATTCCCAAGTACGGGACGTTCGGCGCGGCGCTCGGCACCGCGATCGCGAGTGTCGGCACCAGCGGGGTGTTGATCTGGCTGTTGTTCTCGGGCCGGCTGGTCATCCGGTTCAGCCGCGGCATGTCCTTCAAGCCCGACTGGCCGATTATTCGGGAGCTGTTCCGGTTTGGTCTGCCCACCGGCATCCAGGGCATCGCCATGAATCTGGCCGGGCTGCTGATGGTGCGCTTCATTGGGTCGCTGCAGCACAGCGCCGAAGCGCAGGCGGCCTATGCGGTGGGTTACACCGAGTTGTTTTCGCTGATCACGTGGACGTCGGTGGGACTGATGGGAGCGGCTGCCGCCGTCGCCGGCCAGAACCTCGGCGCCGGCCACCCGGATCGCGCAGCGCAGTCACCCGCCGTTGCTGCGCGCATCGGATTGGGCGTGGCCGCGATTGTGGGACTTGGGTTCGTGCTGATGCCAAGGGTGCTGCTCGGCGCGTTCGCGCTCACCGAGGGTGTGGGGTTCGAGCTAGGCCGGGAGTTACTGGCCTACCTGGCCGTCTCAGGGTTCTTCGTCACCGTCGCACTTTGTTACACGGGCGGCCTCCAGGGCACCGGCGACACCAAGAGCCCGCTCTACATCTCGATCGTGTCCCAGGTCATCGTCCCGGTGGGCCTGTGTTCGGTGATCGAGGCGACGGGAGACCTTGCGGCGTCGGATATCTGGCTGGCGATTGTGTTGGGCCATGCCACGCGCGCCACGCTGAGTGTGCTGCGATTTCAGCAGGGAAAATGGCGGAATATCCGGGTGGCCGTGCCCAGGCCTGCGGCCGAGTAACGCCGCGTCCAGCACGCCTGTTTGTGGCTGACAATCCCGCCGCCGGTGTGTATCGTTTCGGGATAGATCCAGGGAGTCCATGAAGAAGACTGCACTGACCGCGCTTGTCACCCTGCTGTTTGCCACGGCGTTCACCTTACGGGCGGGCACCGCCGCGAGCCCGGCTCGCGCGGCGGCGCCTGAACCTGCCGTGATGTCTGCGGCGGCGCAGAACGACGCGCTCCAGAAATTCTGCGGCGACTGTCACAACGACATCGACCTGAAGGGTGAGATGTCGCTCGATGGGTTTGACGCGGGACGCGCCGCCGACAAGGCCGAGTTGGCTGAAAAAGTGGTCAGCAAGCTGCGGACCGGCATGATGCCGCCCAAGGCGCATCCGCAACCGGACCCGGCCACACGAATGGCGCTGGTGACCGGGCTCGAGACCACCCTTGACGCCGCAGCGGCGGCCAACCCCAACCCGGGACGCCGGCCTTTTCAACGACTCAATCGCGCGGAGTACGGGGCCGCGGTGCGCGCGCTGTTCGGGCTTGACCTCGACGTGAGCGCCTACCTGCCGGCCGACACCATCAGCGCAGGCTTCGACAACATTGCCGACGTGCAGATGCCGTCGGCCACCGTGATGCAGGGCTACCTGCGAGCCGCCGCCCATGTCAGCCGCGTGGCGGTGGGCGACCCGGCTGCCGACCCCACGTCAGCCACGTACGACGTGCCCCGCACCCGCTCGCAGAAGGATCGCCTGGACGGCGCGCCGTTCGGCACGCGCGGGGGCACGGTGGTGACGCACAACTTTCCGGCGGACGGCAAATACAAGTTCCAGCTCCTGTTGCACGGCGAGCCCACCGGCGCGCTTTTCGGCCGCACAGTGCGTGCGATCCAGATGGAAGTGGCCATCGACGGTGAACGCGTCGGTGTGGTGAAGGTCGATCGATGGATTTCGGAATCCGACCCGACGGGTCTGAGCGTCTCGACCGAGCCCATCTACGTGCGCGCAGGAGCACGGCGCGTGGCCGCCACGTTCATCCAGGAGTTCGAGGGTTCGGAAGACGACCTCATCCGGCCGATTGACCACACGCTGGCTGATACCCAAATCGGTGTGGGCTACGGCGTCACGACCTTGCCGCACCTTCGCAACCTCGCCATCGTCGGCCCTTCTGAAGTCTCGGGCGTCTCCGACAATGCGACGCGGCGCCGGATCTTCTCCTGCCGTCCGACCGCCCCGAAAGAGGACGTCGCGTGCGCGCGGAAAATCGTTGAGCGGCTGGGGACTGAAGCATATCGCCGGCCGCTGACCGCGGCTGATGTGGATGAGCTCATGGCGTTTTATCGCCAGGGCGCTGCCGCAGGCGGGTTTGAAGGCGGCGTTCGTACGTCGCTGCAGGCGATGCTCGCGAGCCTGCATTTCCTCTTCCGGGTCGAGGAGGTGCCTGCGGGCGTGGCGCCTGGTGGGATCTATCCCATTGGCCCGATGGACCTGGCCTCACGCCTGTCGTTTTTCCTGTGGGGCACTATTCCTGATCGTCCACTGATCGATGTGGCCCGCACCGGAGCGCTCGCGCAGCCCGAAGTGTTCGCGCGTCAGGTGCGCCGCATGCTGGCCGATCCGAAGGCCGAAGCACTGGCCACGCGATTTGCCTCGCAGTACGTCAGGTTGCAGGACCTCGACAAGATTGAACCGGACGCACTGGACTACCCGTACTACGACGACACACTGGCCGAAGCGATGCGTCGCGAGACGGAGTTGCTGTTCGACCACCTGGTGCGCCAGGACCGGCCGGTGATGGAGATGCTGACGGCCGACTACACGTTCGTCAACGAACGTCTCGCGCGGCACTACGGATTTGCCGGCGTCAGCGGCCCCGAGTTCCGCAAGGTCATGTATCCCGACGACCTGCGCCGCGGACTGCTGGGCCATGCGAGCATCCTGACGCTGACCTCGCATGGCAACCGGACGTCGCCGGTGCTGCGGGGTAAGTGGGTCATGGAAGTGCTGCTGGGCAGTCCGCCTCCCCCGCCGCCGCCGAACGTCCCCGATCTTGACCAGACGGGTGATGCGGTGGATGGCCGCTTCCTGTCGGTGGCCGAACAACTCGCCATGCACCGGAAGAACCCGGCGTGCAGTTCGTGCCACAACGTGATCGATCCGATCGGCCTCGCGCTCGACGGTTTTGACGTCACCGGATCCTGGCGCATCAAAGACCGTGGCGTGCTGGTCAACACGGCGGGCGAGTTGTATGACGGCACGCCTCTGAAGGGCGCCGCCGATCTGCGCGCGGCCATCTCGGCGCGCTCGGAGGTCGTCATCACCCATTTCACCTCCATGCTGATGTCGTACGCGCTGGCTCGCCGCGTGGAGTACTACGACATGCCTGCCGTGCGCCGCATCGTGCGCGAGGCCAAGGCCACGGACTATCGACTGTCGTCGCTGATTCTCGGTGTGGCGCGGAGTTCCGCGTTTCGCTCGGCTCGCAAGGAAGCGGTTGTCACCAAGTGAGGGTTCTGCCATGTATCTGACCGGAAAACACATCTCGAGGCGCACAGCGCTGCGAGGCCTGGGCGCGACCATCGCGCTGCCGCTGCTCGACTCAATGATTCCTGCACGCACGGTGTTCGCCCGCACGGAGGCGGGGCGCCTGGCGGATCGCACGCGGCTGGTCTGCATCGAGCAGGTGCATGGCGCTGCCGGCTGCAGTGAGATTGGCGCAGCGCAGTATCTGTGGAATCCGGCCGAGGTCGGTCGCAAGTTCGACCTGAGCAAAGGCAGCCTGAGCCCGCTTGAGCCGTATCGCGATTACCTGACCATCGTGAGCAACACCGACGCGCGCATGGCCGAGGCGTTTGCGCCCGCCGAGGTCGGCGGCGACCACTTCAGATCAAGCGCCGTGATGTTCACACACGTGCGCCCGAAGCTGACCGAAGGGTCGGATGTCAGGGTTGGCACGTCGATGGACCAGCTCTACGTGCAGAAGTTCGGTCAGGACACGCCGATCCCATCGATGCAGCTCAGCATCGAGCCGGTCGATCAATCCGGCGGCTGCGCCTACGGATACGCCTGCGTCTACACCGACACTATCAGCTGGGCCGCGCCCGAACAGCCACTGCCGATGGTGCGCGATCCGCGCATGGTGTTTGAACTGTTGTTCGGCGCCGGTGGCACACCCGAGCAGCGCACCATGCGGCGCGCAACGGATCGCAGCATCCTGGACATGCTCGTGTCGCAGATGGCGGGCCTTCGGCGTGACCTGGGCCCGGCCGACAAGGCGCGGCTCGATCAGTACGCCAGCAATATTCGAGAGATCGAACAGCGCATCCAGCGCGTGGAAGCGCGCAATGCCAGCGGCGAAACCCGTGAGCTGCCCGGCGCGCCTGCCGGCGTGCCGGACGCGTTTGATGAACACGTCAAACTGATGTTCGACCTGCAGTTGCTGGCGTTTACCTCTGACACCACGCGGGTGTTCTCATTCAAGCTGGGCCGCGACGGATCAGGCCGTGTGTATCCCGGCAGCGGCATCGAGACCGGCTTCCACAACGCGTCGCACCATGGCGTGGCGGAAGACCGCATCCGGCAGTTCAGCGAGATCAACAAACACCACGTCTCGATGCTGCCGTACTTCCTGGAGCGGCTGAAGACCACCATGGAAGGCGACGCGTCCCTCCTCGACAAGACCCTGATCGTGTATGGCTCGCCCATGGCGAATGCCAACGTGCACAACCACCGGAACTGCCCGCTCATCCTGCTGGGGCGCGGCGGCGGCTTCCTTGAAGGCGGAGTGCACCTCAAGGCCGAGAGCGGCACGCCCATGGCCAATGTGATGCTGAGCGCCATGCACAAGCTGGGGCTCGACATGAAGACGTTCGGCGACAGCAGCGGCGAATTCTCCTTTGCGGCGCCAGGCGCGGTGTCGCATGCGTAGGCTGCGGGTTTCCGCGCTCGTCAGCGCCCTGTCATTGATGCTCGTGGCCGCTGCGCCGGGCCCGGACTCCAAAGTCGCAGACGCGGCGATGAAGGGCGACATGACCGCGGTGCGGGCACTTCTTCGCGACGGCGCCGACGTCAACGCGGCACAGGGCGACGGCATGACCGCGCTCCACTGGGCGGCACTCAACGGCGATGTCAAGACGATGGAGCTGTTGCTGATTGGCGGGGCGGTGGTCGAGCCACTGACGCGCATCGGCGGCTACACGCCGCTGCATCTGGCGAGTTCGCGCGGACATGCCCCGATCGTGGCCCGCCTGCTTGAAGCGGGAAGCAAACCGAAGCTGGTCACCGAGACCGGCGTGCAACCGATTCACCTCGCGGCCCAGGCCGGCAGTGCAGCCGCCGTCCGGTTCCTGCTCGATCGCGGCGCCGATGTGAATGCGGTCGACGGGACGCATGGCCGCACCCCACTGGTGTTTGCGGCTTCGCAAAACCGCGTCGACGCCATGCGGATGCTGATCGAGAAGGGCGCCAACAGCCTGCTGACCACGACGGTCATCGACTACGGTCAGCGGTCCCTGGCCGACAGCGCCGCGCGACAGACGCGCGACCGCGTGATCACGGCCACCACCGGGCGCACACCGGTGGCGCCACCACAATTTGACCCGCCGCAGACCGGCAGGGCCGCCACTGTGGGACCCGATGGCCAGCCGGTCGCCGCCGCTGCGCCGGGGAGAGGTGGGCGCGCCGGGGGAGGCGCGGCCGGACCACGAGCCGCATCCGACATTCAGCAGATTGGCCGCCAGGGCGGGCTTTCGGCCCTGCACTACGCGGCGCGCGACGGCTTTGCCGCCGCGGCAACCTTGCTGCTCGATTCGGGCGTGGACGTGAACCTGCCGACCGCTGGAGACAAGTCAACGCCGATGCTCGTGGCGATCATCAACGGCCACTATGACCTGGCGATGACGTTCCTGAAGCGCGGCGCAAATCCGAACCTGATGAGCGATGACGGCGCGGCGCCCCTCTTCGCGACGCTGAACAACGAGTGGGCGCTCCGCACCTGGTACCCGCAGCCGACGGCCGCCGCCCAGCAGCGGGCCTCTCACCTTCAGATGTTGGAAGCGCTGCTGCAGGCAGGCGCCGATCCCAACGCGCGCACGCTCTCGCACATCTGGTACGCGGCCTACAATGCCGGCCGCATGGGCGTGGATTACACCGGCGCCACGGCCTTCTGGCGCGCGGCATACTCGCTGGACGTCGAGGCGATGCGGTTGCTCGTGCGTTACGGCGCCGACCCGAACATCGCGACGATGTCGTTTGGAGCGACGGCGCGGCAGGGCCTGCCTGCGGTGCCGTCCGGGGGCCCGCACGTGCCGCCGTTCCATGCCGCCAGCGGTGTGGGCTACGGCACTTCACGCGTGGCCCAGCAGCATCGTCACGTCCCGGACGGCTGGATGCCGGCGGCCAAGTACTTCCTTGAAGAGTTGGGCGTGGACATCAACGTCCGTGACGCCGACGGGTTCACGGCGCTTCACCACGCGGCGGCGCGCGGCGACAACGCGATGATCCTCTATCTCGTGAAGCGGGGCGCCGACGTCATGGCCGTGAACCGTAACGGTCAGACCACCGTGGACATGGCCAACAGCCCCGAGCAGCGCACGCAGCCGTTCCCCGAGACCATCAAGCTGCTCGAGGGCATGGGCGCGAAGAACAACAACAACTGCCAGGCGTGCAAGTAGCGTCGGGCGTTCTGCCATATGCCGCTGTTTGATTTTCGCTGCCGGTCCTGCGCGCACGAATTCGAAACGCTGATTAGGCCGGCCTCTCACGGCGATCCGCCTCCGTCATGCCCCGCATGCGGCGCCGACGCACTCGTCAGGCTTCTGTCGACCTTTGCGCTCAGCTCGCGCGAGAAGACCCAAGCCGCCGCCGCCGCCAAAAACAAGAAGGCGGCCACCATCGCACGCGCCGACACAGCCGCGATGGATCGCGAAATCGATCACCACAGACACGAGGATCACTAGAGTCCAGAGTCCAGAGTCCTGGGTCCTGGGTCCTGGGTCCTGGGTTCCATTTGACAAAAGTTCTTTTCTATTTGTAACATCCGGCCTGCAATGGCCACACCGGCACGATCGCTGGACTCACCCGCGCCCGATGGCGCCCGACGCCCAGCGCGACGGGGGGCGGCGCAGACCGTCGCCGCCTCAGGGCTGGCCGTCGTGAGTCAGAGCGACGCCGCGAGTGCATTGCTGAATCCGCTGCGGCGCAACATCCTGCAGGCCCTGGCGTCCCCTGGCTCGGCCACCACAGTCGCCGAAACGCTCGGCACACCACGACAATTGGTGAACTACCACCTGCGCGTGCTCGAGAAGGCCGGACTGGTCGAAGAAGTCGGCACGCGTCAGCGACGCGGGCTCACCGAACGGCTGGTGCGCGCCACTGCGGCGCACTATCTGGTTTCGCCCGACGCCATCGCCGAGTTGGGCGGCTCAACGGCTGACGTGAGCGACAGGTTCTCGGCCACCTACCAGGTCGCGGTAGCAGCGCGAACCATCCGCGAGGTCGCCGCCCTCGCGGCCATGGCGCGAGACGCCGGCAAACGTCTCACCACGCTCAGCCTGGACACTGAGATCAGTTTCGCGACACCAGCCGCGCGCGCGGCCTTCGGCGATGAGCTGGTGGCAACAATCAACAGACTGGTCGCGAAGTACCACGACGGCACGGCCACACACGGACGCACGTACCGCCTGTTCGCGGGAGCACATCCGGTGTTTCGATCCACAGACGCGCCGGGTCTGAAGACCCGGCCTCCGAAAGACGGCATCCCCCGCACCTCAGCACGGAGGCGTTCATGACCCTGACACGAGTGTTCACGACACTGCTGGCCCTGTGTGGCTTCGCAGCAAGCGCGGCTGCGCAGACGCCGCCCACGCCCGACGAGATGCGAAAGATGCTTGAGGCGATGAAGCCTATTGCCGAGCACCAGGAACTGGCCGCCCTGGCCGGCACCTGGACTCAGGAGATCACCTACGACATGGGCGGAGGGCCGATGAAAGTTGCCGGCACGGCCACCAATCGAATGATCCTGGGTGGCCGGTTCCTCGTGTCGGAAGGCACGTCGCCGAATCCCGCCGGGCCTGGCTTCGGCGACGCTTCGGTCGGTTCCATGGTGATTTATGGCTTCGACCGTCGTACGCAGGAATTCACCATCATCGGTCTCGACACGATGGGCACCTACTTCGTCACCGCCGCCGGCAAAAAGACCGATCCGCGCACGGTCGTGATGGCCGGCGAAACCGAGGAGGAACTGGCCGGCGTCAAGCGCCAGCAGAAGTACGACATGGTGCTCAGGTTCATCGACGCCGACACCTACGTCTCCGACATCATCTTCAAGTTTCCCGGTATGCCCGACCAGACCATCGTGTCGATCACCCACAGGCGGCTGAAATGAGCCGCTCAGTCATCAAGGAAGTCTTCGTCGCCGCTCCGCCTGACGCCGTCTGGAAGGCACTGACCGATGCGCGCGAGTTGACGCAGTGGTTTCCTCTCGAGGCCCGTGTGACACCCGGCGTGGGCGGGTCGATCTGGATCTCATGGGGCGAAGGCGCGTCCGGCGAAGCGCCCATCACCGCGTGGGAACCAGGGCGCCGTTTTGAATGGACCGAAACCCGCGGTCCGGTGAAACTCGCCATCGACTTCCAGCTCGAGCCGCGGGGCCTCGGCACCGTCGTTCGGCTCGTGCAGTCCGGCTTCGGCGATGGCGCAGAGTGGGACGATGAGTTTCATATGGTCACGGGCGGATGGGCGTACTTCATGACACATCTGCAGTGGTACCTGGAGCGGCACCGAGGCGTACCGCGCGAACTCATCGGCCGCCGCGACAAGGTCCCGCTCTCGCGGGACGAGGCCTTCGCGCGACTGCTGACCGTGGTCGCGGATCTTGAGAAGACGTCCATCGTCATGAGTCCCGCCACCTGTCAGGCGGGCTTCACCATCGCCGCGCTCAACGACGCCATCCTCTTCATCGAAGTGGAACCCGGGAAGGATTCCTGCCGCGCCGGATTCTGGTTGTCCACGTACGGATTGGGCGAACGCTTCGCCGGCGTTCGCGCGCGTCTCAATGCCGCGTATGATGCAGCGATCGGACTGTCACAGGAGAAGGCCCCATGATTCGCCCCGCCGCCGCTGTCATCCTCGGCTACCTCACCATGGCCATCGCCGTCATGGTGGCGTTTGCCGCAACGTATCCGGTGCTGGGTGTGAACCGCCTGTTCGCGCCGGGCACGTACGAAGCGGCCGGGGGGTGGATTGCGCTGAGCTTCATGCTGGGCCTGTTCAGCGCGGCGGCCGGCGGATGGGTGTGCGCCCGCATTGCACCAGGCACACCTGCGCCGCAGTGGCTGGCGGCGATCGTGATCGTGCTGGGGTCGCTGATGGCGGTGCCCATGGTCATGAGTCCGGATCCGGCGCGGGGAGGTGCACGGCCGGCCGACGCCACGATGTCTGATGCGATGGCCCATGCACGGCAGCCCACATGGGTGGCGTTGTTGAACCCACTGGTCGGCGCCGCGGGTGTTCTGTTGGGCGCAGGATTGCGGCGCAAGAGGGCATAACATTGCGAGTGTGCCCGGCCGTGCGTTGAAGGAACCACTGATCGCGGCAGTGGCCCTTGTGGCCATTGCGGCATATCTGGTTCTCCGTGTGATGTGGCCCGGCGTCGCCTGGGCCGGGCAGCCTGCTCAGCAGTGGCCCCTGTTTGCCGCACTCGTCGTCGGCGGAGTGCCGTTGGTCTATGGACTGGCGCGCAAACTGATTGCTGGCGACTTCAGCTCTGATCTGCTGGCGGGCATTTCGATCGTCACGGCAGTGCTGCTGGGGGAATACCTGGCCGGCACGCTGGTGGTGCTCATGTTGTCGGGGGGCCAGGCCATTGAGGCGTATGCCGTAGGCCGCGCGTCTTCGGCGCTGTCGGCGCTGGCGCGCCGCATCCCCACCGTGGCGCATCAAAAGACCGGCGAGACGATGGCCGACGTGCCCCTTGAAGCCATCTCACCCGGCGATACCGTGGTGGTCTTTCCACATGAAGCGTGTCCGGTGGACGGCATTGTGGTTGAAGGCCGCAGCACCATGGACGAGTCCTACCTGACCGGGGAGCCGTACGTACTCTCAAAAACCGTGGGCACCAGCGTGTTGTCGGGCGCAGTGAATGGCGAGGGCGCGCTCACCATTCGCGCCGAGAAGCGCGCGGTGGATTCGCGGTACGCCCGAATCATGGGAGTCATGCGCGAGTCGGAACAGCGACGCCCGCAACTGAGGCGACTGGGCGACCAGTTGGGCGCCATTTACACGCCCGTCGCGGTGGTCCTGGCGGTATTGGCCTGGGGATGGAGCGGCGACCCGGTTCGCTTCCTGGCGGTTCTTGTGGTCGCCACGCCGTGCCCGCTGCTCATCGCCATCCCGGTTTCAATCATCGGAGCTGTCTCGCTGTCGGCCAGGCGCGGCATCATCATCAAAGACCCTGCGGTGCTCGAACAGATCGACACCTGCCGCGTGGCCATCTTCGACAAGACCGGCACGTTGACCTATGGGCAACCTCAACTGACCGAAACGCTGACCGCCCCGGGCGTCGAGGCCGACGACGTGCTGGGGATGGTGGCGAGCCTGGAGCGTTATTCTCGCCACCCACTATCGGAGGCCATCCAGAAGGGAGCGACTGCGCGTGGCCTGTCACTGTCTGACGCGCGGGAGGTCAATGAACGGCCCGGCGAAGGGCTCAAGGGACTGATCGACGACAAACGCGTGCAGGTCACCAGCCGCGGCAAGCGATTGGCGCAGGTGCCAGGCGATGCGCCGTCACTGCCCCCGCAGGCCGGCGGGCTCGAGTGTGTGGTTGTAATCGACGACCAGTATGCCGCCACGATGCGGTTTCGCGATGAGCCGCGTCGCGAGGGCACGTCGTTTGTGCGGCACCTCAAACCCCTCCATGGCATCACCCGTGTGCTGCTCGTGTCCGGTGACCGCGAGGGCGAGGTGCGCTACCTCGCCGAAAAGGTGGGAATCACGGAAGTTCACGCCAGCCAGACTCCCGAGCAGAAGGTGGCGCTGGTTCGGGCCGAGACGCTCAAGGCGCCGACGATCTTCATGGGGGATGGCATCAACGACGCGCCCGCGCTGACGGCGGCCACGGTCGGCATCGCGTTTGGCCAGGCGAGCGACGTGACGGCTGAAGCCGCCGGCGTGGTCATCCTCGACAACTCGCTGGGGCGCGTCGACGAACTCCTGCACATCGGCCGGCACATGCGCGCCGTCGCCCTTCAGAGCGCGATCGGCGGCATGGTGCTCAGTGTGGGCGGCATGCTGCTGGCGGCCGCGGGCCTGCTGCCACCGGTGTCGGGCGCAGTGATGCAGGAGTTAATTGACGTCCTCGCGATCGCCAACGCGCTGCGCGCCAGCGTGGCGCCCCGCGTCCTGACGGATTTTTCACACTAGGGTGGTAAGATTCGGCGGCTTTTCCTTCCCTTTGATGAGGTGCCCGCCATGGATGTTGCTCTCTCGTCGCTTGCGATTCCCATTCTGCTCTCCGCCGTGATCGTGTTTGTCGCCAGCTCCGTGATGCACATGATGCTGACGTATCACAAGAAGGACTTTGGCACGTTGCCGGACGAGGATGGCCTGCTGGACGCCTTCCGGCGTCTGAAGATTCCGCCTGGCGACTACTGTGCGCCGAAGGCCGAGTCGATGGAGGCGATGAAGTCGCCCGCGTTCCTCGACAAAGTCGCCAAGGGCCCCGTCGTCATCATGACCGTCGGGGCCGGCGGCCCCATGAACATGGGCGCGCAGATGACGCAGTGGTTCGTGTATTCGGTGGTGATCAGTTTCTTTGCGGCGTACGTCACAAGCCGAGTACTCACCGCCGATGCGCACTACCTGGAAGTGTTCCGCGTGGCCGGCACGGTGGCGTTCATGGGATACGCGATGTCGCTGCCGCAGTTTTCGATCTGGTACAAGCGGAATTGGGGCACCACGTTCCGGTCGATGTTCGACGGTCTGGTCTACAGCTTGCTGACCGCGGGCACCTTCGGCTGGCTCTGGCCGTGATCTCGCAGTGACGGCGTTGACCGTCGCCGTCGTTCAAGCGCATGTCGCCGCTTCGCTGGCTCAGGGCCTGGACCTCACCCGCACCCTGACAGGCGAGGCGGCCGCACGCGGCGCCGCGCTCGTCGTGTTTCCGGAGACGTGGCTGCCCGGGTATCCCGCCTGGCTTGATGTCTGTCGTGACGTGGCACTGTGGGACCACGAACCCACCAAACGGGTCTTTGCCCGCTATCGGTCCGAGAGCGTGGATGTGCACGGTGCGGCGGGCGCTGCGCTGGGGGCGATCGCCTCCGACGCAGAGGTGACGCTCGTCGTTGGCGTCAGCGAGCGCGTGGCCTCAGGCCCGGGTTCCGGCACGCTCTATAACGCCCTCCTGACCTACGGACCCGACGGGCGTCTGTTGAATCACCATCGCAAATTGATGCCCACCTACACCGAGCGCATGGTGTGGGGACAGGGTGACAGCGAGGGCCTGCGCGCCGTTGATACACCCGTCGGCCGCGTCGGGGGCCTCGTCTGCTGGGAACACTGGATGCCGCTCGCGCGTCAGGCGTTGCATGTGTCAGGCGAAGACCTGCACGTGGCAGCCTGGCCCACGGTGCACGAGCGCCACCAAATCGCCAGCCGGCACTATGCGTTTGAAGGCCGGTGTTTTGTGCTGGCCGCCGGGTCGCTCATGCGCGCCTGTGCGCTGCCGCCTGAACTTGAGCGCGACCAGGCGCGAGCGGGCGCCGATGACACACTCGTACTGCGCGGCGGCAGCGCGATCATCGGCCCCGATGGCGCCTACATCGTGGCGCCGCACTGGGACGAACCGGCGACGCTGTTCGCCACGCTCGACACGGCGCAACTTGATGCCGAACGAATGACCCTGGACGTGGCGGGACACTACTCACGGCCAGATGCGTTTCTGTTCGACGTTCGCCCGGCGCCGCCGCGCACCACAGGCTGAGGGCATAATGGCGGACCATGACGTCCCCGGTCCCACCCGTCCCACCAGACCTTATTCCACTCACGAGTTATCACGAGTATCCCGAGCGTGAGATGCTCGCGCGTGCGCGCGAATTTCGTGAAGATCTTCAGCGCCGCCGTACGGTCAGAGATTTCTCGTCGCGCGCCATCCCCGACGGAGTACTCGACGAGTGCCTCACGGCTGCCGGCACCGCGCCCAATGGCGCCAACATGCAACCGTGGCACTTCGTAGTGGTCACTGACCCCACGATCAAGGCGCGGATTCGTGTGGCCGCCGAAGAAGAGGAGCGCGAGTTCTACGGCGGTCGCGCGCCGCAGGAGTGGCTCGACGCGCTGGCGCCCCTGGGCACCAATGCTGACAAGCCGTTCCTGGAAACGGCGCCGTGCCTGATCGCGATCTTCGCCGAGACGTATGGACGTCTTCCCGATGGCCGGAAGGTGAAGCACTACTACGTCTCGGAGTCGGTGGGCATCGCCTGCGGATTCCTGATCGCCGCGCTCCATCACGCCGGCCTTGTGGCACTGACGCACACGCCCAGTCCGATGGGTTTCCTCAACGGACTCCTCGGCCGTCCATCACACGAGCGGCCGTATCTGCTTCTGGTGGTCGGCTACCCCGCGGCCAACGCCACGGTGCCAGCGATCACAAAGAAACCTCTGGAAGAGATTGTGAGCCGGGCCTGAACTTTGATAAAGGTGTGCGATGCCTTCTCAAATTACGAAGCTGACTCCCAACCTTATTGTCTCGGACGTCGACCGCACGGTGGCGTTTTATCGCGACGTTCTCGGTTTCACCACGCAGATGACGGTGCCCGACGCGCCGCCGCTCGTGTTCGCGATCATGACCAACGGCCCGGTTGAGGTGTTCCTGAACGCCCCCGAAGCCGCCTACGCCGAATACCCCGCCTTCCGGACGATGACCCTCGGGGGCACGCTGACGTTATTTGTGGAAGTCACCGAGATCGAGGAAGCCTACGCACGCCTCGCCCCGCTTGTGCGCGTCGTCATGCCACTCGAGAAGAAGTGGTACGGCATGACGGAATTCGCCTTCCTGGACCCCGATGGGTACATCATCACGTTCGCGCAGAGGACTGCGCCGTAGGGTGATGCTAGTAATGGCGAAATGCCACAAATGTCCGAAATGGCGAAATGTCAACATTGCTTGAGTGGCCAAATGGCTGAATGTCCCGGAGGTTGAATGATCGAATCCTCTTCGGACTGAGTCATTCAATCATTGCACCCAGGACATTCGACCATTCATCCCAGCAATGGGTGCACAATCGCCCTGCATTGGTTTGTCCGGCATTTCGCCATTTCGGACATTTGTGACATTTCGCCATTACGCGCGGCGCCCAGCCGAAGTCGGAGCTAATCAGTGAGCGCGGTCAATGGATTGACGCGCGACGCACGACGTGCCGGAATGAGCGTCGCCGTCAGCGCAACCACCGTGAGGAGCGCAGCCACGGCGCCGATAACAATGGGGTCCATGGGCGCGACGTCGTAGAGTTGGCTTTTCATGGCCTCGCCCACGAAGTACGTGCCGGCCAGGCCCACGGCCAGGCCGACGCCGGCGATTTTCAGGCCGTCCTGAAGAACAAGGCTGAAGACTTCGCGTGCGGTGCTGCCAAGCGCCATGCGTATGCCGATTTCGCGGCGGCGATGCGCCACCTGATACGCCAGCACCCCATAGACGCCGATGGCAGAGAGGAACAACGCGACGCCGGCAAACGCCAGCGCGAGCAGCATCGGCACGCGACGACCCACGAGCGAGTCGTCCATGCGCTCGACCATGGTGTGAACGCCATAGACGGGCAGTTCAGCGTCAATGGCGGCCACTTTGGCGCGCAGCGAGTTCACCACCGATTCGGGCGCCACACGCGTGCGCATGGCCACGAAGATGCTGCGATCGGGTGACTGCGCGAGTGGGAAGTAATATGCGCCCACCGACGCCCGGCCCGTGGCCAGGCCCCGAATTTCGACGTCTTTGACAACGCCAACCACGTTGAAGAACTCCGTCTTCTCGGTGATCGCGGTCAGGTCTTTCATGTCCTGAGGAAAGTAGAGGCGGCGCCCAACGGGGTCCTGACCCGGCCAGAACCGTGCGGCAAGCCGTTCATCAATGATGGCCACTTTCGCAGACTCCGCCGTGTCGCCGGGCGTGAAGGAGCGGCCTTTGACCAGCGCTGTGTTCATCGCCTCGAAGTACCCCTCGCTCACACGGGTCTGGTTCGGAGAAATGATGGACTCACCAGGTTTCATCACGTACCCTTCGGCGAAGATCACGCTGTCGCTGAAGTCGTCGCCGAATGGAATGCTCGATGTGATGCCGGCCTGTTCCACGCCGGCAATGGTGCGGGCGGCCTCAAGAATGCGGCCCGAGGCCACCCGAAGCGCGGTGTCATCGGCATACCCGCCGGTCGGGAAGCTCACGGACGCGGTGATCACACCCTCAGGGCTGAATCCAGGATCGATCCGCAGGACCTTGTCAAAGCTCGATACCAGCAGTCCGGCGGCCACCAGCAAGACGCACGCGAGCGCGATCTGCGCTGTGGCCAGACCACGCCGCAGCAAGTTGGTACCCCGGCTTACCGTGCCGCCGCGCCCCTCTTCGCGCAACGTGGCATTGACGTTCATGCGGCCGAGCCGCACAACGGGCACCAGACCGATGAGCAGCCCGACGCACACCGTGAGCAGCAGCGCGACCCCGACGCTGACCAGATCCATGCGAATCTCATGGCCGCGCGGGATTTCGTCCAGCCCAAGCAGCGGCACTGCCGACAGCGCCCACCACCCGAGCACCACCCCGGCCACGCCACCGACCAGCGCCACCAACAACGTCTCAGTCAGCACCTGGCCACGCAGCCGGGTCAGGGACGCACCAATAGCGTGCCGCGTCGCCAACTCGCGGTTGCGCGCACTGGCTCGCACCATCACCAGGTTCGCGATATTAACGACGCCAATCAGCAACACCAGCAGGACGCCGCCCCATAGCAGGTACAACACTGCGCGAAGGTCACGTACCAGGTCCTGCTGAAGGTTGGCGGCCACCGTGTGAAAGCCTGCGTCCTTCAGAATCTGTTTGAACTGCGGGAACCGCTCATCGTTGGCGGCGTTCAGCGCATCCAGTTGCTGCTGCACCTGTTCGACTGACGCGCCGGGCGCGAGGCGCCCGACCATCCCCCAGTTGTTGCTGTGCCGGCCATCGTCAGACTTCTCGCGAGCGGTGAAGACGGCGGGCAGGAAGACGTCGACGTCGTTCCAGAGGAACTTGAAGTCGGCCGGCAACACCCCGGCCACGGTCGTGACGTTGCCATTCAGCCGGATCTCACGTCCGACGATGGACGAATCACCCGCGTAACGCCGTTGCCACATGGCGTGGCTGAGCAGGACCCGGCGCGGCGCGCCTTCTGCCTCGTCGTTTTCCGTGAAGAGCGTGCCGATCACGGGCTGCACCTGAAGCATGCGGAAGAACGAGGCCGAGGACACCACGGTCTTCAACCGCTCGGCGCCCTTGTCCGCGCCGAGTGTGGCGCCGCTCTGACGGAAGACCGACTGCACTTCCAGCGCAGGCACAGCCCTGGAGCCGAGCGAAATAGTCGGGCACTGCGGCGCCCGCGCGCTCGGCTCCTGCATTCGGGTAGCTGTTGTAGACCTGCACCAGGCGATCGGCTTCGGGCACAGGCAGCGGCCGCAGGACCACGGAGCGAACCACGCTGAAGATGGCGGTATTGGCGCCAATACAGAGCGCCAGCGTCAGGAGCGCCGTGACGGTGAAGCTGCGGTCTTTCAGGAGGAGGCGAACCGTGTGGCGCAGGCTGGACATGCATGCGAGGGACGGATTGCCCCGGCCGCGTGTTCCCTTATTTCGACAATGGCCTGCCTGTGCCGTGATACCGGATCTGGGTGATCTCGGCCAGCACCGACAGGGCAATTTCGGCAGGAGTCCGGCCGCCCAGGTCCAGGCCAACAGGGGCGTGGATCGCCTGCAGGCGGTCTTCCGCGACGCCTTCGGCACGCAGCATTTCGTTGATCAATACCGTCTTGCGCCGGCTGCCGAGCAGCCCGATGTATCTGGCCGGTGTCGTGACCGCCGCCAGCATGCAATCGGCGTCGAGTTTGTGCCCCCGGGTGGCGATCACAATGAAGCTGTTCCAGCTGTAGCGAATGCCGGCGAGCGTGGCGGGCACGTCCCCCTGCAGGATTGTCGCGTTCGGGAACCGGGACTGGTCGGCGAACTCGGGCCGGTCCTCAACCACGGTCACATCAAAGTCGAGCATGGCCGCCTGACGGGCGATGGCGAGTGCGACGTGGCCGCCGCCGGCGATGACAATTCGTGGCCGGCTGGCGATGGCCTCGATGAGCAGATCTTCGGTCTCCGACTTCACGGTGCGAGCCGTACCGTGCGGCAACTGCGCCAGCGCCTCAGCCGTGGCGCGCTGGTCGGCCTCGGCATCGCCGAGCGAACCCAGCCGCGACCCATCGGCCCGCACGGCAATGCGCCCCAGCAATGTCAGTCCGCCCTGAAGTTTGCCGAGGCGTGTCACGACCGCGACTGGCGCTCCCCCGGCTGCGGCGCTGACCATCTCGGGAAGTAGATCGACGCCGTCAAACGCCAGCGCCTGATCGTCGCGCTGCACCAGGATCCACATCGTGCCGCCGCACACGAGTCCGGTGTTCCACGCCAGGTCCTCAGTCAGCTCACGCCCTCAGCGAGTGACCGCCGGACTGGAGGATCCCCTGGGCCGTCTCGATCGCATCAGCCTCCACGCACCCGCCGCCGAGTGTGCCTACCGCAGCGCGTATCGACTCGCCATCACCAAGCACCAGCGTGGCCCCCGCCACCTGCGGGGTGCTGCCACTCGTGCGCACGACAGTGGCCACCGCAAATCGCCGGCCGGCGGCCCGGCGCTCGGCCATTCGGCCGTAGAGAGAATCCTGCACATCAGGATTCTATCTGGGGTTTCTCGCAGGCCGAGGCTACTTGCTTCGTCCCACGTCCACCTTGGCCGTCATTTTTTGCCCGTCCATCTCGGCGACCGCGTCGCCCTTGAGGCGGCCATCCACAAGGGTCAGCGTGAACTTGACGAACGGGCCATCCGACTGCGTGTCAAACGTGACCTTCGTGCCCTCGACCTTGCCGCCGATGATGGCCCACTGCCGATCGAGCGACGGCCCCACTGTGCCGGTGAGGACGGCGCCTTTCTGCGTCAGCGTCATGAAGACCACATCATCTTCCTGCTGCCCGTTCACGGTGGCGATGAACGTGCCGTCCCACTTGCCGGTCAGGTCCTGAACGACTGCCGCTTGCAGGATGGGTGAAAGCGCGAGGGCGAGTGCGAGCAAGATGGCGCGTCGGGTCATGTGGGTCTCCTGGACTGGGTAAAAGGGGGCGGGGGCCTGCCAACAATACGCAAAAGAGGGCTTCGCGGGTTCACAATGAAGGTGTGGGTATGACCTCTCGCCGTGGCATTCGGCACCTCCGCGCACTGGCCGGACTGCTGGGCGCCGTGACGGCACTCGTGCTGGTGTATTCGACGATTTTCCATCTCTTGATGACCGCCGAAGGGCGCGCCTACAGCTGGTTTACCGGCGTGTACTGGACGGTCCAGACAATGACGACGCTGGGGTACGGCGACCTCACGTTCACACGCGATACGGGGCTCGCGTTTTCGCTGGTCGTCCTCCTGAGCGGTCTGGTCCTGCTCTTTGTGCTGCTGCCCTACACGCTCATTCAGTTCTTCTACTCGCCCTGGCTGGAACGGCAGAATGCCGCCCGTACGCCACGGGACATTCCGCCCGACGTCAGCAATCACGTGATCCTGACGGCCTATGGGCCCGTCGAAGCCATCCTGATCCAGCGCTTTGATCAATACGCCATGCCTTATACGGTGATCGTCCCGGACACCGCACGCGCGCTCGAACTTCATGACCATGGTGTGAACGTGATGATCGGCCATGTCGATGACGCCGACACGTACCGCCGGGCCGGCATCGAACGCGCCGCATTGGTGGCGACCACGCTCGGCGACGCCGTCAATGCCAACGTCGCGCTCACGGTGCGCGAGTGCTCCAGTACCGTCCCGATCGTCGCAACGGCGGCATTTGAGATGTCGGGCGACCTGCTCAAACAGGCCGGTTGCCAGAATGTGATCCAGTTGGGCGAGTTGCTGGGCCGCGCGATGGCCCGCCGGATCACGAGCGATGGAGGGCGGCCCCATGTCATTGGCCAGTTGGATGGCCTGGTGATCGCCGAGGCGGCTGTGGCCGGCACCACCCTGGCGGGCCAGACGATCGGCAATGCCCGTGTGGGCGAGCGCCTTCACGTGAATATCGTCGGCGTGTGGGACAAGGGTGCGTATTCGCCGGGATCCGCCGGCCTCCTGCTCACTCACGACATGACCTTGTTGCTGTCGGGCACCCAGAACGATGTGGACGCGTACGCCCGCGAGCAGCCACTCGGCCCCACCAACAGTCACCGCGCTCATCGTCGGAGGCGGGCGCGTGGGGAGAGCCACGTCGCGCGCCTTGTCGGCGGCGGGCATCGAGCATCGGGTGGTGGAACGGGAACACGTGAACGTGCCTGACCGGGCGCACTGGGTGTTTGGTGATGCCACGGACCCCGCCGTGCTCGACTCAGCGGGCCTCGACACCGCTTCAAGCGTGGCGATCACCACACACGATGACGACCTGAACGTGTACCTGACGCTGTACTGCCGGTCGAAGCGCCCGGACATCAAAATCCTGAGCCGCTCCACGCACCAACAGAACGTAGCCACACTTCGCCTGGCGGGCGCCAACTTCGTGATGTCGTACGTGCCGATGGAGGCCAACGCCATCTTCGATGTCGTGCGTCACGGCAGCGTGTTGTCTCTGGTGGAGGGGCTGGAGGTATTCACGGTGCGCGTGCCGCGGGCACTGACAGGCAAGTCCATCGCCGACTGCAACCTGCGACGCGAGACGGGATGTAACGTGCTGGCGGTGAGAGCGGCCGGCGGCGCGGCGGCGCCCCCGACATCAACGCGGCTCTTCTCGCCGATTCCGAACTGGTGCTGATCGGCGACCGCGAAGACGAGCGGCGCTTCTTCGAACGCTATGGAAAACGACCTCTGAGGTAACGCCAAGACGACCTCTGAGGTAATTACCGTCGCAAGTTATCGGTAATTACCTCAGAGGTCGTTTTGCTGTCACCTCAGAGGTCGTTTTACCAGGTCCGCGGGCCGATCGACGTCGCGATGCACGCCGGGATCAGGAACATCGATCGTCAGGAACTCGTCGCGTGAACGCTCCGCACTCAGCGTGGATTCCACCGGGGCCAACAGGATGCGGGAGCGCAGCGTCGCGGAACACGCGATCGGGTGCCCCCGACGGCCGTTAAAACTCGCGCAGGCCGTCAGGCCCGACTCGCTCGCGGCCGCGATTACTGCGGCCACGGTGGCCGGCTGCACGTACGGCATATCACCCGGCAGCAGGACGCAGGCGTCACCCTCCCCGGTCTCGGCGATGCCCGCCTGAATCGACGAGAACATCCCGCGCGACGGATCGGAATTGACGACCACCGAGATCGGCAGACCCGCCAGAACGGCCCGCACCGCGGCTTCCTCGTCCGCAGACACCACCACCACGCAGCGATCGGCACCGCCAGACAACAACGAAGAGACGGTCCGCCGCACCATGGGCTCGCCGTCAACCACCGTCAGGAGCTTGTGAGGCCGCCCAGGGCTTCCGCGGCGAATCGCGAGCCCTTGCCCGCTGCGGGCACCACCCCAATCGTCGCCATTACCGCGGTGCCTGCGGGACCGTCAGCCGGGGCAACGGACCTGATTGACAAGGCGTAATCACGTCCGGGATGGTACCTGAAATGGCTGGACGACTGAGGACTCGCACATGGTGCGCCACGCTGGCGCTGATCGTGGCATTGGGCGTCTCGGGAGGCATGGGTGCCCAACAAGGCGCCGATCGGTTCTGGGCGCAATGGCGTGGGCCCTTCGCCACGGGTGTGTCCCGCACCGCAACGCCGCCTGTCGAATGGAGCGAAACGAAGAACATCCGTTGGAAGGTGCCGATTGCCGGACGCAGTTCGTCCACTCCGGTGGTCTGGGGCGACCGGATCTTCCTGCTCACGGCGGTCGCGGCCGACCCCGCAACGGTGGCCGGCCTTGCGCCGCGTGGATCGGTCCCTGTCCCCAGCCCCCACAAATTCATCGTCATGGCCATCGACCGGAAGACCGGCAAGACGGTCTGGGAACGCGTGGCGCGCGAAGAGACGCCCCACGAACGCCATCAGGAAAATGGCACGTGGGCTTCATCGTCGGCCGTGACTGATGGTGAGGTCGTGATCGCCACGTTCGAGTCGCGCGGGCTGCACGCCTACGACATGAACGGCACACGCGTATGGGAGAGGGATCTTGGCGACAAACGCATGCGGAGCCAGTTTGGCGAAGGCAGCACGCCGGCACTGCATGGCCGCTTCCTCGTGTGCGTTTGGGACCATCAGGGCGAGTCATTTATCGTCGCGCTCGACAAACGCACGGGTGCGGAAATCTGGCGGCAGCCACGAAAAGAGATCGACACCTGGGCCACGCCCCTCATCACCACGGTCAACGGCAAGGCGCAGGTCATCACCGGGGCGATGAATCAGATTCAGGCCTACGACCTTGAGACGGGCGCACCCGTCTGGAACACGACCGGGTTCACCATGAACCCCATTCCGTCGCCGGTGGTCGAGGACGGCCTGGCGATTCTGATGAGCGGCTTCCGGGGCAACAGCCTGAAAGCCATCAAGCTCGCGGACGCGAAGGGTGACATCACGGGCACGCCTGCGGTGGCGTGGACCTACGAGCGCGACACGCCATACGTGCCGTCGCCGCTTCTCTATGACGGCGTGCTGTATTTCCTGAAGAGCAACAACGGCATCCTGTCGGTGTTCGACGCGAAGACCGGCAAGCCTCACTACACGTTGCAGCGACTGGACGCCACGCCGAATGTGTTTGCGTCTCCGGTCGGCGCCGCCGGTCGCGTCTACATCGTGGGCCGCGATGGCGCCACGGTGGTTCTGAAACACGGTTCCACCTTTGAGGTGCTCGCCACCAATACGCTGGACGATGGATTTGATGCGTCGCCCGCGCTGGTGGACGGCGAGCTGTTGCTTAAGGGCTATCGATACCTGCAGCAGCATCGCGAATCAGTGCCCGGGCAGAAAACGGGACCTCAGAGGTCGAATCCGCCAGCATCTCCCCGACGCGCGCTACGAGGACACGGCCTGTACTCAAGGCCGAGGCTTATCGCCCTGCCGCGCGAGGGTGCGCGCGATCGACACCGTCCGATAGATCGCGGTGCCGATGGAACCGACGGCGATCAGGGTGACGGCGGCGGTGAGCACAGTGCCGTCGGGCCAACCCCAACGGGTCGCGACCGCCGAATCGGCGAGGGCCCCCAGGGCGAGCAGGACAAGACGTTCGGCGCGTTGCATAACGCCGCCAGTGCCACTGACGCCCACGGCTTCGCCACGCGCGCGCGTGTAGCTGACGAGCAGCGATCCGCTGATGGCCAGCACGGAGATCGCAGCGCCCCACGGGGTGGTCGACAGATACCAGGTCACGCCCACAAACGAAAACGCCTCGGCGAACCGGTCGAGCGTGGAGTCCATGAACGCGCCATAACGACTGGCCATGCCACGGGCCCGCGCAATGCGACCGTCGAATACGTCCGCCACCCCGCCAAACAGGATCGCCCAACCCGCAAGCGACAAGGCCCCTGGGCAAACGCGGCACCCGCACCGATGCCGAACGCCACGCCCAGGTAGTTGAAGACGTCGGGTGAAACTTTGGCGCGAACCATCACGCGCTCGATGGGGCCAATCACCCACATCAGCCAATCGCGGACCCAGAACCCGAGCAGAGCCGTGGACGATCGGCGCGCCACGTCGGGGGTCCCGCGGACGATTCCGGGAGACAACCGCAAACACCGGCATCGTGGCGACCACGACGACGAGCAGCGTCAACGCAAGGGTATCAATCAGAGTCACGTGGCCTTTGTCGCTGAGGACGATCGCGCAGATAACGGAAGACCCGCGGCCACAGGAAAATGAGCGGCCATCGTTGCTCGCGGGAAGTCAGGACCATCTTTGTGCCGCCACTCCGTTCAATCTTCCGCACAATGTAGTCCAGCCAACCCTCGTAGAGTATGACGTGTTTGAGCAGGCGCACTGTGGCGCGGACCTTGCTCAGGCGAAATGCCCATCCCACGCGCAGGCGATCGATCGCCGAGGCGCGGTCCTGCTGCCGATAGATGGTCGAGGTCTGCGTGGCCTGCGTCGCGGATCCGCGCGTCAGCGCGCCCTGTGCCACCAGGTGGTCGAGCAGCGGCGTGTAGATGGCGCACAGGACGTCACGCTGAGCAGCCACCAGAGTGCGGGCGTGATCACCAGACTCCGGCCGAATCTCACCCGCCAGTGAGCGCGAGAGCGCTGCCTGGAGAAACTCATCCACGGTGAACGTCTCGGGCAGCGACGGCCGGCTCCAGGTGTAGGTGGCCGCACGGCCTTCGGCAATGGCGTCGCCGATCGCCCTCGCACTCGCAGCATCCCGCGTCCACGTCAGCAAAACGAATTGAAACAGGCGCCCCAGAACAAAATGGTCGCGACGACGGGGTGAGCAGGCGCGGCGGAAGTCGGCGAGGGAAATGACACAACACTTGGCGCGCCGTTGCTGGGCGGGCTCGCCGGCTTCCCCGGCGCGATCGGCCACCGCAAGGATGTTGGGCGCGAGCACATGGGCCAGAGCGGTCGCCACCCTAGGTGAATACGACGTACCGACAGTGGCCGAGAGCGATCGATAGGCGTCGCCATAGCGGTCAACAACAACGAAAAAGTCGAAGGCGCTGTCGGCCCGCGGCTTGCGCCCTTGCGCGCGGGATCCGTAGTGGATGATGCCCACACAGGAAGGCCCGAACACCTGGGCCAGAAAGGCGGAAAGGGCCTGAGCGTCGGCCTCGACCGCATGATCCAGGCCCCAGCCGAGCGCGGCCGCCAGATCCCGGGAGGGCGGGGTTTCAGACGGCATTGTGAAAGGGCCGGCCGGCGCGCATGTCGTCGAGCGTCTCAATCATTCGATTGCGCAGCGACGCCACAAAATCGGGAATCTCGGATTCCTCCGCCGGCGGCTGGAACGGCCCGATGATCCGCACGCGAATGCGCGTGCCGGCCGCTTTGGTGAAGGTGTCGGCCACGGTGCGAATGTGCCACATGCCGTCACCCACGATGCAATAGACGGGCAGTGGCGCATGCGTGAGGACGAGGCGAAGGCCGCGGATCATGAAGGGGAGAATCGAACCGTCCTTGCTTCGATGGCCCTCGGGGAAGATGAAAAACGAGGCCTCGCCGCGTTTGCAGCGGTCGGCGGCTTCGGCAATCGCATCGAGGTCGGCCCTGAGGCTCTGGCGTGTCTGGGCGATCAGGGGAAACCGGGCCATCCGGATGAAGGGCGAGACGCCCGGGAGGCCCCAGGCGTAGCGGCTCCGGGTGGGAATCAGCATCAGGTAGCCCGTGTTGACCTTGTAGGCGATGAGGGCGTCGAGCACCGACTGGTGGTTCATGATCACCACCCGGTTTTCCGGGCCGATGGCGCCATCAATGGAGATGCGGACCCCGGCGATGATTCGGAGCAGCACCAGAGGCGCGGCGGCCTGAAAGCGGCTCCAGGGGACGAGAAAACGCGCGGACTGGACTGGAAATACCCACGCCAGAGGAATTAGGATAAACCTTTGCACAAATCCCATGAAGAGAACGAGATACGCCAAATAGACCAGCATAAAGACCGCGCTCCTCGTCACACGCCACGCCGCGCGTGCCACACTGAGTAGCCGGGATTCGTTCAGGGTCGTTCGGAGAAGAGACATGGCAAACCAATCGGGCGCGGAAAGCGAGACAGCGGACCAACGAGGTGGCGACACCCCGCAGGCCGTGGCGACGACAGAGTACGACTACAGCAATTTTTACTATTCATCCAGCGACGACTTGTTCGCCATTTTTGGCCCCTACGACGACTGGTGGTACGGCAGCGCACGCAACAGCGGCTATTACCTGTTCTCGCAGCCGATGTCGACGCCCCCTGGCCCCCGCATCAATCTCGAAGAGCAGCTGCACCACGAGACGCTCAAGCTGTTCAACCTGGCATCGCATAACTACCTCGGCTTGTCCACCCACCCCGAAGTCATCGCGGCCGCCCACGCGGCGCTGGACAAGTACGGGCTGGGCGCGGCAGGCTCGCCGATTCTCAGTGGCACGATGGACGTCCACCTGACCCTTGAGAAAGAGCTGGCAGCCTTCAAGCACAAGGAAGCCGCGATGGTCTTCCCGACCGGTTACAGCACAAACGTCGGCCTCCTGTCGGCGCTCATGCGGCCCGGTGACTGGGTGATTCTGGATCAGAACGTCCACGCGAGTATTGTGGACGGCGCGATCCTCGCCAAGGCGCAGGTGAAGTTCTTCCGGCACAACCAGCCGGCCGACCTCGAGAAGAAGCTGAAGGGCACCACCGGCAAACGCCTGGTCGTGGTGGAGGGCGTGTATTCGATGGACGGCGACATCGCCCGCCTTCCGGAAATGGTGGAGATCTCCAAACGCGCGGGTGCACGCATCCTGATCGACGAAGCGCACTCAAGCTTCGTCTACGGTGCGGAAGGCCGCGGCGTGGTGGAACACTTCGGCCTCGAGGATGAAGTGGACATCCACGTCGGCACCTTCTCAAAGGCGCTCGGCGGCCAGGGTGGCTACGTCGCGGGCTCGCAGAGCCTCTACAACTACCTGATGGGTTTCGCGCGGTCGCGAGTGTTTTCGTGCGCACTGTCACCGGCGGTCACGGCCGGCGTGCTGGCGGCCCTCCGGATCGTGAAACGTGAACCCCAGTTGCGCCAGCGCCTCTGGGAAAACGTGGCGCACTTCCGCAGCCTGCTGGCCACGGCCGGCGTTGATGTGGCCGAGTCCACGTCGCAGATCATCCCGATCATGATTCGCAACGATCGGAAGATCCTGGGCATCGCGCAGAAACTGCAGAAGGAAGGGCTGTATCTGCAGCCCATCATCTTCCCGGCGGTGGCCAAACACCGGTCGCGGTTCCGGGTGTCGATTTCGGCAAGCCATTCAACGGCGGACCTGGACCGCGCCGCTGCCATCCTGATTAAGGTTCTTCGTGAAGAGGAGATCATCAAGTGAGCGATCTGAAGCCCGGACAGGTGCAATACCTTTACCGCCATGCCATCGGCGGGTTCTTCGAATTCCCCACTGAGAACGCGCGCAAGCTGATCCCGCCTTTCATGTCCCCCGTCGAGCCTCATCACGGCCAGAGCGTGTTGTCGGTCATGGCCTTCGACTTCAGCGGCAGCTCGGTGGGCGAATACGGCGAACTCGTGTTGTCTGTGCCGGTCGCGCCGCGGATTACCCGCGGCCAGCCGATGCCACGCGCGGCGTTTTTTCCATTCCTCGTCGGCACCACGACCAAGGCTTCACGTGAACACGCCATCAAGCTGTGGCACCTGCCGCACTTCATGGACGACATCCAGATTGAGTTCGAAGTCGGCGCGCACGAAATCACCGTGGCGGCCGCGCACGGCGGCAGCAAGATCCTGGACATGCGGATCACCGACTACGAATGGGAACCGGTGGAGCACTACTACCAGGCGTTTGAACACGACGCCACCGGCACCTACATGGCCACCATGGCGATGAACGCGCAGTTCAGCGAAAACGAGGAAGAGCGTGGGTCGATCGAGATCTACCCGCACGCCTTCACCGCCGGGCTCAACCCGGACGGCGTGAACAGCACACCGTTTCGCGAGTTGTGGATGCGTGACGGCCGCCAGACCTTCGATCCGCTCGAGACCATCGGCCCAGGCGGGGCCTGATGTCCGAACGAGTCTGCGTCATCGTCAATCCGGCAGCCGGCCGGGGGCGAGGCGCCCGGGAACTGCCCGGCGTCACGGCCGCATTTGCGACCGTGGGGATCACCGACATTCGCACCACGCAGAAGCGTGAAGACGAACAGGCGATTGCCCGTCGCGCCATCGACGAAGGCGCCACCACCCTGGTGGCGGTCGGCGGTGACGGCACGTGGGGCAATGTGGCCAACGCCATCCTTGCCTCGGGTGCGGGCAATGGCGTGCGACTGGCGCTCGTCGCCGCAGGCACAGGCAACGACTTTGCAAAGACAGCCGGGTGCCCGGCCACTGACGTTGAGGCCACGGCCCGGCTCGTCGCTGAAGGCGCCGAGACCCGCGTGGATGTGGGTCGCATTGAAGATCACTTTTTCCTGAACATCACGGGCTTCGGCTTCGACGTGGCGGTGCTCGAAGATATTCTCAAGATCAAGTGGGTGAAGGGCGAGGCGCTGTATCTCTACTCGGCGCTGCGGCAGTTGACGTCCTACCCTGGCGTGGAGATCGACGTGGCGTCGGCGGCGAAGCAGCGCGGCTCTTCGCGGCATCTGATGCTGGTGATCGCCAATGCGAAGAATTTCGGCGGTAAGTTCCGCATCGCCCCAGAGGCATCGCTCACCGATGGCTGCCTCGACGCGGTGGCCATCCTCGACGCGTCCACGTGGCGCCGCGTGAACCTGTTTGGCGCCGTCGCGCGAGGCACCCATCACACGCTCAGTGAAGTCATCATCGAACAGGCGCCCTCGTTTACGGTTCAGTTCTCAGGGCCGCCTGCCTATGAAACCGACGGCGAATACCGCCAGGCGAAGACCGCCGAACTCGAAATCGCGTGTGTGCCTGGCGCACTGCGGCTGGTTGCGCCGGCGCCACCTCAGGCGCCGTCACAGGCGCCTCAAGAATGAAGGCCATCAGTTTCGCCGCGCCGATTCCGACGTATCTCGCCACACAAGTCGCCGGCAGACTCTCGGAACGCTGGCTCGTCGGACCTCACGCCTGCACGCGCTACGCCGACGTCGCCACCCCTGATTTGCCCGGCCAGGACTGGGTGCGCATTCGCACCGTACTCGGCGGCATCTGCGGCAGCGACCTCGCCATCGTCGCCCTCGAGGCGAGTCCGTCCACCTCGCCGTTTTCGAGTTTTCCGTTTGTGATCGGTCACGAAAACGTCGGGGTGATCGAAGCCTGCGGCACGAGCGTGCGTGGTTTTGGCGTTGGCGATCGCGTCACGGTGAATCCACTTCTGTGCTGCGAACCGAGGGGGATCACACCATCCTGTGCGGCCTGCGCGGGCGGGCACCATTCTCGCTGCGATCACTTTACCGACGGAGCGATTGCGCCCGGCATGTTCATCGGCACCACGCGGGCGCTCGGCGGCAGTTGGGGCGAGCACTTCGTGGCGCATCAGTCCCAGCTCGTCAGTGTGGCCGACGGGGTGAGCGACACCGCGGCCGTCATGACTGAGCCCTTTGCGTGTTGTGTGCATGCCGTCCGTGGCGCCATGCCGGAGGCCGGGCAACACGTGCTGGTGATTGGCGCCGGCACCATGGGCCTGCTGATGGTGGCCGCGCTCAAGGCCCTGGTGCCCGGCTGCCGGGTCACGGCGCTGGCGCGGCATCCCTTTCAGGCGCGCCATGCCGAGCAGCTGGGCGCGACCCGCACGGTGATGGCACGGGGCGACTACCTGGGCGAACTCGCGGAAAGTGCCGGCACGCGACTGCTCAAGCCCATCCTGGGTCGGCCCATCGGCATCGGCGGGTTTGATGCGGTGTTTGTGTGCATCAGCAGCACCCGCGGTGTGGAAGACGCGATGCGCTTCGCGCGGGCCGGCGCGACGATTGTTCTTCTTGGCAACGCGACCACACTGCGCGGCCTCGACTGGACGCCGCTGTGGATCAAGGAGCTCACGTTCCGCGGCACGCTGGCGTACGGGAGTCACGGCCACGGCGGCGCCAGCATCAACGCGTTCAACGAAGCCGCCGCGCTCATCGCCGACGGCCGCGCCCCCCTCGGCGGCCTTGTCACACACGAGTTCCCACTCGCCCGGTACACGGACGCGCTTCAAATGGCGCGCGCCAAAGGCTCAGGCGAAAGCGTCAAGGTCGCGTTCCGGTTTTAGCGGCGCGCTCCGAGGACGTCGCAACGCGCATTTCGTAGGGCGCGCTGAACCTCAAGCGCGCCGAGTTCCGCGGCCTTGAGACCCAGGCCGCGCTACGAGGAGCGAGGCGGCGCTAGCCGCGCCAGGTGTCTTTGAGGGTGACGGTGCGGTTGAACACCGGACGCGCGGCGGTGGTGTCTTTATCGGCGCAGAAGTAGCCGAGGCGTTCGAACTGGAACCGCGCGCCCACCGCAGGCTCGGCCAGTGACGGCTCGAGCTTGCAGCCGGTCAGCACTTCGCGCGCGCTGGGGTTGATCTGCGTGAGAAAGTCCGCGTCGCCAGTGCCCGGCGTTTCGTGCGTGAACAGCCGGTCGTAGAGCCGCACGTCGGCGTCCACCGCGTGCGCGGCCGACACCCAGTGCAGCGTGCCCTTCACCTTGCGCCCATCCGGCGCATCGCCGCCGCGCGTGGCAGGGTCGTAGGTGCAGCGGAGTTCGACGATTTCGCCGGCGGCGTCCTTGACGGCTTCACGGCACGTGATGAGATACGCCCCGCGCAGCCGCACTTCCCGGCCTGGCGCGAGCCGGAAGAACTTCTTCGCCGGTTCTTCCATGAAGTCGTCGCGCTCGATGAAGATCTCGCGCGCGAAGGGCACATGTCTGGTGCCCATCGCCGGATTGTCGGGGTGACTGGCCACTTCGAACGTGTCGGTCTGCCCTTCGGGATAATTTTCGATAACGACCTTGAGCGGCCGCAGCACGGCCATCGCCCGAGGCGCGCGCGCGTTCAGATCTTCACGGACGCAGAACTCCAGCAGTCCGACGTCGATCATGTTCTCGCGTTTCGCGACGCCGATTTCCTCGCAAAACCGCCGGATTGCCTCGGGTGTGAAGCCCCGACGTCGCAGGCCGGATATCGTCGGCATGCGCGGGTCATCCCAGCCGTCCACGCGCCCTTCGGTCACAAGCTGCATGAGCTTGCGCTTGCTCATGACGGTGTACGTCAGGTTCAGCCGGGCGAATTCAATTTGACGCGGCCGTGCGTCCAGACCGGTGACGTTGGCAATCAACCAGTCGTAGAGCGGGCGATGGTCTTCAAACTCGAGCGTACACAGCGAGTGGGTGATGCGTTCGAACGCATCCGACAACGGATGCGCGTAGTCGTACATCGGGTACAGGCACCACGCATCGCCCGTGCGGTGATGATGGGCGCGACGCACGCGATACAGAATCGGGTCGCGCATGGTGACGTTGGGCGACGCCATGTCGATCTTGGCGCGAAGCACGTGCGCCCCATCGGCAAACGCCCCGGCCCGCATCCGTGCAAACAGGTCCAGGCTCTCGGCCGCCGGCCGGTTGCGATGCGGACTCTCGCGCCCTGGCTCGCGCAGGGTGCCCCGATGCTCCCGAATTTCCTCGGCAGTCAGGCTGTCCACATAAGCCTTGCCGTCCGAAATCAACTGCACCGCGCACGCGTACAGCCGTTCGAAGTAGTCGGACGCGTAGAAGAGTCGGTCCTGCCAGTCGAAGCCGAGCCACCGGACATCCGCCTGGATTGAGTCGACGTATTCGGTCTCTTCCGTCTCCGGGTTCGTGTCGTCAAACCTGAGGTTGCAGGCGCCCGCGAAGTCGCTGGCCACGCCGAAGTTGAGGCAGATGGACTTGGCGTGTCCGATGTGCAGGTAGCCGTTGGGCTCCGGGGGAAACCGGGTGGCCACGCGGCCGCCATTGGTGCCGGCCGCCTTGTCGGCAGAGACAATGTCGCGAATAAAATCGAGGCGCGCTGCCTCGGCGGGAACGGTCATGTCGTCATTGTAGATTGCGCATGGCAAGATAGAGCAACTTCGCGCTCCTATGCCCGCCCGCTCCCAGCAACTGCTCCGCCGAATCGTCGTCCTTCGCCCGGGCGAAGGGGTGACGGCGTGGCTGATGTTCACCTATTCGTTCCTGGTGATGACGGCCTACAACATCGTCAAGCCGATCACGCGGTCGAAGGCCATCAGTGCGCTGGGTGCCGACAACCTGCCGTATGTCCTGATGGGCGCCGCCGTCATCATCGGCACGCTGATGCACCTGTATGGCCGAAGCACCGCCAGGCTGCCGCGACGCCTGGTGGCTCCCGTGACGCAGGCCGGGCTGGCCGTGTTGCTCATCGCGTTCTGGGTGTTGTTCCGCACCGGAGCGGCGTGGGTCTCTGCCGCGTTTTTTGTGTTTGGCCTGATCTTCGGCCTGCTCCTGGTGAGCCAGTTCTGGACCCTGGCCAATGAGATCTACGACTCGCGGCAGGCCCGGCGGCTCTTCGGGTTCATCGGCGGCGGCGCAAGCCTGGGTGGCATCACCGGGGCGGCCGTCACGACATTCGCGGTCAGCTCGCTTGGCTCCGACTACCTGGCGCTGCTCAGCGCCGTTGTGCTGCTGCTGTGCGCCGCCATCGTGGTGGCGATTGGCCGGCGGCAGCCGGCCGTGGACGACACGCCACTCGTGACCGGCGAACCTGAGCCGGAAAGGCACGACGCGTGGCGGTTGCTGCTGGGATCGCGCCACCTGCAACTCATCGCGCTCGTCGTGGGCGTCGCCGCGCTCGGCGCGGTCTTCGTCGAACAGCAGCTCAACATGGCGGTGGCTGAAAGCGGGGCCACGACCGACGACATTACCCGCTACCTGGGCCGGGTCACGATGTTCCTGTCGATGGCCGGACTGGTGGTGCAGGTCGGACTGACGAGCCGGTTGCACCGGACGTATGGTTTGGCTGCTTCTTTGCTTTTGCTGCCGATCGTCCTGGGCGCCAGCACCGTGGTCATCCTGGCAACAGGGGCCGTGTGGGCGGCGGCTCTGGCGCGTGTGCTCGATACATCGTTGCGGTACACGGTGGACCGCACCACCCGCGAGGTGTTGTTCCTGCCACTTCCGGTGGAGCTCACCCAACAAGCCAAACCGTTCGTTGATGTCACGGTCGATCGCATTGCGAAAGGCATCGGCGCGGTGCTGCTGCTGGGGCTCATCAAGCCGTGGGGTCTCGGGCTGGCGTGGCAGCAACTGGGTTACGTCAACCTGATCATCGTGGCGGCGTGGATCGGCCTCGCACTGGCAGCGCACCGCGAGTACCTCAGCATGTTCCGGCGCAACCTCCACACGGGCGCCATCCAGCCTGCGGCTGTGAGGTTCGACATCGCCGACAGTCGCACCATCGCGTTGCTTGTCAGTGAATTGTGGTCGCCGAAAGACGCGTCAGTGGTGTACGCCATCGACATGCTCGAGACGGTGGGGCGCCCCGACGTGTTGCCCGCCTCGTTGTTCGCGCATCAGTCGGGCAGCGTCCGGGCACGTGCGCTCCTGGCACTCGAGCGGAGCGACTCCGCCGACACCGAGTCCATGCTGCCAATCGTGCGCCGGCTCATGACCGATCCCGAAGCCGATGTGCGCGCGGCTGCGGTACGGGCCCTGGCCGCGCTTCAGCATACGTCGGAGCGTTCATCGCTTCGTCCCCACCTGGCCGATCCGTCGCCGGTTGTGGCGGCAGCGGCCGCAGTGGAACTCGCCGAGTCGGGTGTCGCCGATGATGAGTCGGCGGCCGAGGCGGCGCTGGCGCGGATCATCGCGGACCCGGATGACGCCGCGGGCCGGCGCCATGCCGCCGCAGCCCTGGCGCGCATCCACAATCCGGCGTTCCGGATCCTGCTCGTTCCTCTCATTCATGATCCTGACGAATCGGTGGCGCGCGAGGCGATCAAGAGCGCGGGCGCGCGAGGCAGCGTGGACGCGTTGCTGGTGCCGGCGCTGGTGTCTCGACTCGGGCATCGCACGCTCAAGCAGCCCGCGCGTGAGGCACTGGCTGCGTCGGGGGAAGCGGTTGTCGGTGTGCTGACGCACGTGATGGCCGATCCGCACGAGCACGTGTGGGTCAGGCGTCATGTGCCGGCCACACTGCAGGCCATCCCCTGCCAGCCGTCGGTGGACGCGCTGGTGGCGGCGCTTGATGACCCCGACAGCTTTCTGCGGTTCAAGAGTGTGGTGGCGATCGAACGCCTGCAACGCGCGCACCCGGAACTGCAGGTGCCACCGGGTGTCATTGAGGCCCGGCTCCTTCGCGAGGCGGCGCACTATTGCGATCGGCTCACCCTGAGGCAGAACCTGATCGAGCGCGATACCGAAAGCGCCGGCACCCTCTTGGTTCGCGCACTCGACGATAAACTCACGCGCAGCCTCGACCGCATCTTCCGGCTGCTCGGGCTGCGTTACTCGGCCACCGACATTGCCGCAGCCCGGTACGCCCTGGAGCGTGGCAACCCACGTGAACGGGCGGCCGCCCTTGAGTACCTGGACCACGTCATGACCGGACTCATTCGGAAGCGCGTGATGCCGATCATTGACGAGGCGCCGGTGGCCGAGCGGGTGCGCCACGCCAACAGCATGCTCAAGACCCGTGCGCGCGACATCCCCGATACGGTGGCGCAGCTGTTTCACGACAACGACCCCATCCTGGCGGCGTCAGCGGTGCATTTTGCCGGCGAGCGCGGTCTGCGCGCCGTACTGGCTGATGACCTCGACTATCTGGCCACGCACGAATCCACCCCGGCCATCGTGCGTCAGGTGGCCACGTGGACCCGCAGCGGATCTGACCTGGCCGATTCCACCGTGCCGATGGTCGAATTGGTCAACCGGTTGCGCCGGATCCCGGTGTTTACGTTCGTCTCTGTGGACGAGTTGTTCCGCATCGCCGCGCGCGCGCGGTTGATTCGCCATGCACCGGGCGAAGAAATCACCAGACATGGATCGCCTGCCGACAACGTGGTGTTCCTGCTGACCGGGTCCGTGCGCACACAAGAGCCAGGCAACGCCGAAGGCGTCACCACGGCACCGGCCGTCGTGGCACTGGCCGAGGCCCTCGTCGGACGACCAGTGGCCGCCACGGTCACGGCCATCGAGGAGACGGTGGGCCTGACGCTCAACGCCTCGGCGCTCCTGACCCTGCTGTCCGACGACAGCGCAGCGGCCCAGGGCCTGTTCCGCATGCTCCTGGGGTCTCGCGCGGCCCTTGACCGTGCGTACGTCAGCCAATGGGCAGACTCGGCGACTGAGGCTCGTGTGGAACCGGGCGGTGAGGCCATAGCCCTGGGGCTCCACTTGCGCCGGATCCCTCTATTCCGCAGCGCCACGGCCGCCCAACTCAAGGCCCTGGTGGCCGCCGCGCGAGAGGTGCCCCTCACTCCGGGGACCGTGTTGTGGGACGAAGGCCGGGAGCCTGCGCTCTATTACCTGCTCTCGGGCGAGGTCCGGATCGAGGGCGGCGACGGCCCCCCGGTGCTCGCCGGCACCGGCCGGACCATCGGCGGCGCCGAAGCGCTCGCGGGAGCCTCTGCCGGACGGCGAGCCGTGGTCTCCCACGAGGGGCGCGCCCTGCGTCTGGACCGGCGCGAGCTGTTCGAAGTGCTCTCGGACCACAGCGGCCTGCTCCACAGCGTCTTCGCCAGCGTGCTGTGACTCGGCCTTGAGGAGCAGGCCGAGCTACGTACAGTTCCCCAGTTCCTAAGTTCCTAAGTTCCTCATCCAATTAGGATAGGATTCCCGCACCTAAAGCCATGTCCGAGCGCCAGCCCCTCCTATCGCGATTGATGCGGCCCATCGTCCAACTCCGTGAGGGCGAAGCCACCACCACGCTCCTGATGTTCCTGTACTCGTTCATGGCGATGACGAGTTACAACATCATCAAGCCGCTCGGCCGGTCGACGTTCATGACCACGTGGGGCGCCGATAACCTGCCGTACGTGCAACTGGCCATGGGAATCCTGATCGGATTCATCATGCACGCCTACGTCAAGACCATCTCGCTCGTGCCCAGGCGCTGGACCATTCCCGCGACACAGGCCGGCTTGATGGCGCTCATCCTCGTCTTCTGGCTGCTGTTCACGACCTTGTCCCAGCCCTGGGTGCCGGCGGCCTTTTACGTCCTGACGTTGATTCTGGGCATCCTGCTCATCAGCCAGTTCTGGACGCTCGCCAATGACATCTACGATCCGCGCCAGGCCAAACGCGTGTTCGGGTTCGTCGGCGCCGGCTCGAGCCTGGGTGGCGCCCTGGGAAGCGGACTCACGCGATTCCTGGTGGAAAAAGTCGGCACGAACACGATGCTCTTGATCGGCGCCGGCACCCTGGCGCTCTGCCTCGCCATCGTCGTGTTCATTCTGCAACGCGAGAAGGGCGCCGGCACGAGCGACGCCGCCAAAGCCGTCGAAGAAGAGGGCGTGTCCAGCGGCGAGGCCATCCAGTTGCTGGGCTCCTCGCGACACCTGCAGGTTATCGCCCTCGTCATCGCCTTTGCGGCCATCGGCGCCGCCATCATCGAGCAGCAACTGAACATGGCGACGGCGCTGGCCAAAGGCGTCAAGAACACCACCGGCATCGCGGCCTTCCTCGCCGAGGTTGGGCTGTACACCTCGATGATCGGCTTCGTGATCAACCTCGCCCTGACGAGCCGGATCCATCGGGTGATGGGCATCGGCTTCGCGCTGCTCGTGCTCCCGATCAGCCTGGGGTCCACGGCCCTCGTCATGTTGTTCAATCGCGGGCTGTGGGCGCCGGCGTTGGCGCGTGTGCTGGATACGTCGCTGCGCTACTCCCTGGACAAGACATCCCGCGAAGTCTTGTTCCTGCCGCTTCCGGCGGACCTCAAGTACCGCGCGAAGCCGTTTATCGACGTCACGGTCGACCGGATATCCAAAGGCATCGGCGCGTTGCTCATCCTGGTGCTCATCAAGGACTGGGGCCTGGGCCTGTCCTGGCAACAGCTGAGTTACGCGAGTTTGACGATGGTGGGGTTGTGGGTGATCACGACCATCCGCGCGCGCAAGGAATACGTCCGGACGTTCCGCAATAACCTCGAACAGCAGAATGTGTTGCCGTCCGAGGTGAAGTTCACGAACCCGGATCCACGAACCGTGGAAACCCTGGTCAGCGAACTGGCGCATCCGGAACCGCGGCGGGTGTTGTATGCCATCGACCTGCTTGACGCGATGGACAAACGTGCGCTCGTGTCGCCGCTGTTGTTGTGGCACACGTCGGGCCAGGTGCGGGCGCGCGCGCTGCGCGTGGCGGAATCGGCCGGCCCTGACATGGCGGACCGGTGGTTGCCTGGCGTGGAGCGCGCGCTGACCGATCCCGAAACGGATGTGCGTGTGGCCGCGGTGGGTGCGCTGGCCACGTTGCGTGGCGAGGCGGTGGCTGATGTCATGCGTCCTTTCCTCACGCACGCCGACCCTGCGCTCGCGATTGTGGCGGCCGCGGCACTGGCTGATTGCGGTAACGCCACGGATATCGAGCGTGCGGCAAATACGCTGCGTACATTCAGCGGAGACATGCGCGACCAGGGAGCCGAAGGACGTCGTCTCGTGGCGCGTGCGTTGGGGGACGTGCAGAATGCGGACTTCCGGCCGTATCTGATTCCGCTCTTCGCCGACGTGAACATCGGCGTCGCCCGAGCCGCCATCGAGAGCGCCGGCCGGCTTGGCGGCAGCGACTTCCTGTTTGTGCCGGCCCTGGTCTCGCTCCTGCGAAACCGGCAGTTGAAGTCTGCCGCGCGCCGGGTGCTGGTGGGATACGGCGAGCCGGTGGTGGCGCCGCTTGCGTACTTCATGCAGGACCGCGAGGAGAACCTCTGGATCCGTCGTCACGTGCCGTCTGCACTGGCGCTGCTCCCCTGCGCCGCGTCAGTGGCCGCACTCGAGGCGGCGCTTGACGACCCGGATGAGTTCCTGCGGTCCAAAGCCGTGTCGGCACTGGAGCGGATCCGAAGGACGGACCCAGGGATGGCGATCGATGCGGAACGCGTGTCGCGTCATGTGAGCCAGGAAGCCGCACGCGCGTTTGACGCGTTCACGCTGCACTACAACCTGTTTGTGGCGGGCGGGCTGAACCCCGACGCCTTGCTGGCGCGCGCGCTGACCGAACGGCACGCGCGCACGTTCAGCCGCACCCTTCAACTGCTGGGCTTGATGACGCCGTCGGGTGACATGGCAGCGGTGCGCCACACGCTCAAGAGCAGCGACCCGCGCGCAAGGTCGGGCGCGATTGAGTACCTCGATAACCTGCTGACTGGTCAGGTGCGCAAACGCGTGATGGTGCAGGTGGAAGAGATGCCGCTCGACGAGCGGATTCGCAAGGGCAACGCCATCTTCGGCACCCGTGTCCGGGATGTGGATGACACGCTCGCCCAACTGATTCACGACGAAGACGAGTCCATTGCGTCGGCCGCGATCCTGATGATCGAATCCAGCCGGCGGTGGGCGCTGGCCGGAGATTTGGAGTACGTGCTCGAGCATCGGGACGTGCGTGACCTCCACGTCTTCGAGGCGGCCTCGTGGGCCCTTGCCGCGAGCCGCATGGAAGCCGAACGACGCCGTGACCTGTGGCAGGAGGCGCTGCCGTCAGTGGAACTGGCCGATCGCCTGCGGCGCATGCCCTTGTTCGCCTTCACGTCGGTGGATGAACTCTTCAGGCTGGCGCGTGTGGGCCAGCAGGCGCGACACGAACCGGGCCACGTCATGTACGAACGCGCGGCCGCGCCGGCATCGCTCCAGTTCCTGCTCGACGGCCAGGTGGCCACCGACGGTCCGACAGGACGACAGGAAACGACCGCGCCCGCGGCACTGGCGTTTGAAGAGGTCCTGGAAGGGTCGCCGATGGCCACGACCATCACGGCCACGAGCCGGACCGCCACGCTGTCGATGACACCGAACGAGTTCCTGGCGTTGTTGTCCGAGAATGTCGGCCTTGCGGGTGGCCTGTTCCGCCAGGCGATCAGCGCCCGTGGCCTGGAAACCGGGCGAACCCTGGTTCGCGGACAGCGGCCCTCGCGTGAGGGCGCTGCCACCGGCGAGCTCGGTGCGGTGGACCGTCTGCTCGTGTTGCAGTCGAGTCCGCTTCTGGCACACGCCACGACGGCCCAGTTGTGGAGCCTGTCGCAGATCGCCAGGCAGGTCACCGTTGCTGCCGGTGCAGAACCCGTGAAATCCGACGCCGGGCCGTCGATGCTCTTTGTGCTGACCGGCACGCTGCGGGTCGAACAGGGCGGCGCCTCCGACATGGCTGCGGCTGGCGACGTGATCGGCGTGCATGAGACACTGGCCGGCACCCGGGTTGAGGCGACCGTCACCGTCGTTGAGCCGGCCACGCTGCTGAAGCTCGACCGGGACGAGCTGTTTGAACTGTTGGCCGACCACACAGACTTGCTGCAGGGACTGTTTTCGAAACTGGTTCGGGGGGATGAATGAGACGACTTGTTGCGTGCGTAAGCTTCGTTGCGGTGGCCATGGCCACCGTGTTCACCGTTCACGCCAGACAGGAAACCGCGGCCGCGTACCAGGGGCCGGCGGCTGAGAACTTCCTGACCAAGGCAAAGATCGTGTCCACACGACCGCTGGGCTCCGGCATCACCCGGCCGTTACAAGTCACCCTTGAGCTTGACGGAGTGACCCGCCTGGCGGTGTTCAAGTCCATCGACGAGCGGAAGGCGGGTGTCACCACCATGCCCGACGGCACCTCGGAGATCGACTTCCAGGACAGCTGGCAGACCGAGATCGCGGCGTACACCGTCGCCCGCATCATCGGGCTCGACATGGTGCCGGCCACGGTCGAGCGAAGGGTCGAAGGCAAGGTCGGCTCGTTGCAGTGGTTTGTTGAACACATGTCGACGGAAGCCGATCGTCTTGAGAAGAAACTCTCGCCTCCGGATTCGGAGGTGTGGAACGAGCAGATCTTCATCACTCGACTGTTCGATCAGTTGATCGCCAACGTCGATCGGCACCTCAAGAACATCCTGGTCACCAAGGAGTACAACCTCCGGCTGATTGACCATTCACGGGCCTTCCGAATCAACCGGTCGCTGACCAAACCCGAACTGCTGACCCGATTCTCGCGCTCGCTGCTTGACGGAATAGCGAAGCTTGAGAAAAAGGACCTGCAGAAACAGGTCGGGAAATACCTGACATCGGGCCAGATCGACCGGCTCCTGAGCCGACGCGACGCCATCCTGGCACTGGCCAAAAAACACGTCGCGGAAAAAGGCGAGGCGGCGGTCCTTTACAAGTAGTCCTGGGTCCAGAGTCCAGAGTCCAGAGTTCGGCAAAAGAAACGGGGGTGGCAGTGTGAACTGCCACCCCCGATGTGTGTACGGCTTCGGTGCTCAGGACTCAAGGACCAGAACGCTGGACCCTGGACCCTGGACCCTGGACCTTAGAAGCTCCAGCGTCCCCCGAAGGTGAACTGCCTCGGCGCATTGATGGCCGTGACGCCGCCCAGAAGCACGGTTGTCCCGGCGATGGACACCGAGGGGTTGCGTGTCTGCACGGACGTCTGGAACCCGGTGTTGAGGAGGTTCTCGGCGTCCACATACAGACCGAAGCGGTTCGCGCCCACGTTGAACACCTTTTCAAGGCGCAGGTCGAGCAACTGCTGAGACTCTGTGCGGCGGCTACCCCGCGGTTCGAGGTTCAGGTCGATGCTCCCGGTCCAGTTGAACGTGGCGGCCGCCACGCGCTGGAACGGCGTCCACGGCGTGCCACTCAACGCGCGGTAGTAGATATTGGCCGAGACCTCGACCACAGGAATCTGATAGCCCGCGAAGGCCTTGAATTCATGTGTCCGGTCGAAGCCGACGAGGCCGTCGGAATTGACGTGCACCAGGTTCGGCGTCTGGAACTGGCTGCTGACAATGCCCGACGTGGACCCGTTCGTGACGGTGCCGTTGGTCTCCGAGTAGACGTAGGAGATCTGGGCCTGCCACCGGTTGGAATACGCGCGTGTCAACACAAACATGCCGCCGTTGTAGGTGCGGTAGGCATCCGCCGCAGGCGCTCCGTTGTACTGGAAGTTGTCCACGTTCCCGATCTGGAACTTCTGATCAGACGTGCGGTTCGCCCACCGGTAAATGGTCTCGGTCTTCCCATTCAACGGGTTCGTATAGCTGGCCGGCGTCCACTGGGCGCCAATCAACGTGGAGTTGATGAAGTTCTTCGCATCACGCCTGATGTACGTGGCCGTCGCCTTGAGGCCCCGACCCAGCTCGCGTTCGAATGCCACGCTGATTTCATCCGTTCGGGGATGTTTCAGGTCATCACGCACGGTGTACTTGCTGGCGCCCGAAATGCGGTCGATTTCCGTCACCTGAGTGTTCGCGATGGTCCCCGTCGCCTCATAGATGATGTAGTCGCCGATGCCCGGCAGTGCGTTCGACCACGACGCGAACACCGCGCCGTCGTAGAGCTGCCCGTAATACGCGCGCAGCACGGACTTGCCGTCGCCACCGACGTCAAACGCCAGGCCCAGGCGCGGCGCGATCGGCGCCACGTCGTAGTACCGCTTGTTGTCCGACGTCCCGGTGCCCTTGATCCGGTCCATACGCGCACCGATGTTCGCGGTCAGGCGGCCCACCTGCCACTGATCCTGCGCGAAGATCGACATGCGGTCGTTGCGGCCCTTGACGTCGTACTGGTACGCGTACGCCAGGTACGGTGCGCCACCGTAGTCGTAGAAGAACAAGCCGTCGGTGTATGCGTACCGGTTGCGGATGTTGCTGCGCTCGATCTCCACGCCGAACTTGAACGCATGCGTGCCCTTGGCCTCCACGTACTTCGCCAGCGAGGCGTTGAGCTGGTTGCGCGTGCGGTCGTACTGCGCGCTGTAGCCGGCGCCACCGCTGTAGGCCCCAGTCTCACCGTCCTGGCGCGCCGACGTCGGCGTCAGCGGATCCAGATCGAAATAACCCCAGTAACCCAGCATCTTCGCTTCGAACAGCCCGCTGTTGCCCAACACCTTGCGGTACTGGCCGTTCCAGGTCCATTCAGGCGAGTCCTGTTGCACCACGCGCGCGTCGGTGGTGCCGTCGACGCCACCCAGACCGGTGCGGCCACCCTGGTTGTAGTTGTCGTACTGGAAGGACGCGACAATGTTGTCGGACGCCGTCGGCTGGAACGTGAGTTTGCCATTAAAGCGCGGGCTGACTTCCGTCCGCAGCGTCCGCGGGCCATCCGGATCCTGCTTGATGGCGTACCGCTGAACACTCGCGAAGAAGAATGCCTTGTTCGCGCGCAATGGACCGCCCAACTGCACGGTGTAGTCCTTGAGGCTGTCCACGCCCGTGGCCTTGATCGACGGGTTGATCTTCGTCACGGCCGCCGACACGTTGTCGCCACGGAAGCGCTTGCTGGTGTACCGCTGCTCGAACAAGCCCGCGAACCGGTTACCGCCCGACTTGGTCACCGTGTTGATCACCGCGCCCGTGAATCCGCCGAACTCGGCTGACTGGCCCAGCGATCCGATCTGCACCTGCTCGATGATGTTGTAGTTGAAGAACACCCAGGCCGTGCCCGCTTCCGGGTCGCGCACGTCGACGCCATCAACCAGAAGCGAGTTGGCCGATCCGGCCGCGCCGCCAAACGCCGAACTGCTGTTGATACCCGGCGCGTAGTTCAACATGCTCACGGCCGGATTGGCGCGCGAGATCGGCATGCTGAACAGCAGGTCCTGCGAGATCGTCGTATCAGTGGCCGTGGTCGTGGTATCCACCTTGGCCGTCGAGCCGACGACGGTGATCGCCTCAGTCACGCCGCCAAGTTCCAGCGTGAGCTTGAGCTCGATGGACTTGCCGATCGTAATGTCCAGACTCGACTGAACTCTCGGCTTGAAACCGTTCAACATCGTGCGCACTTCGTACACACCGGTGTTCAGGCCCAGGAAGCGGAACTCACCCTGCGCATCCGTGGTCTGGGTCGCCTCTCCGAATCGGCTGCTCAAGGTCACCACCACGCCGGGAAGAGCGCCACCCTGCGCGTCGGTCACGTGACCGGCAATGGTGCCCGTCATCGTTTGTGCGGAAACGTTGGTCGCCGAGAGCGCGATCAGCAGCGCCGCGGCGCCAATGCCCAACCGTGAAAACAGTCTGTGGATTGTCATGTGGGCAGCTCCTAGCGATTCAGACCGCGAATGCGGTCCTCTTTGGCGGAATACACCGCGTATCCCGTGCCCACAGCCATCACGACGATCGCAAACATCCCGGTTCTCGTCTTGAAGAACGATCGGTCGTTGGGCTGTTTCGGTGCGGTCGTGGCAGCGTCAGGGGCGGCCGTCTTCGTGGAAACCACCTTCGCAATCGACTTGGTCGAAAACGAGGGTGAGGCGGGCGGTCCCTGTGATGCGGCCATCGCAGGGGAAAACGCCGTCGCAAGCAGGGCTGTCATCAGGCCCACACCAGCAAAACGGCGGACGTACTCGTAACGTCGTCGATTGTCCATCGGCACTTGTCCTCTCTAAGGGAACCTCGATGCCCGGAATATACCCCCCAGCCCCTCCAGACGCCATAGGGAATTTACACGTGCGCTACCATTTCGACATGCCATCCCGCCTGCCAACACGCCCCAGGCGCATCCCGTCACTACCCCTGTTCGTTGCCGGACTGGTCCTGGCGGCCGGCGCGGCCACCTGGTGGATGTGGCCCCGGGCCCAGGAAGCTGGGGGCGGCGTTGACCTCGGGTCGCTGGCACGGGGGGTCTCCAGGTCCGATCTCAACGTCGTCCTCCTGACCCTGGATACCCTGCGGGCCGACCATCTTGGCGCCTACGGCTCGACCGACGTCAGCACCCCGAATCTGGACCAGTTCGCCCGGGAGGGCGTGGTCTTTGAACAGGCCATGACCACGGCGCCGCTCACACTGCCGGCCCACAGCAGCATCTTCACCGGGCAGTTTCCGCCGCGGCACGGCGTCCGCGACAACGGCGGGTTCTTCCTGGGACCTGAACAGGTCACAATGGCCGAAGTCCTTTCTGCACAAGGATTTAAGACCGGAGCCACGGTCGGTGCCTTTGTCCTGGACAGCAAGTGGGGTCTCGACCAGGGCTTTGCCACCTACCAGGACGACTTTGACCTGACCAACGTCAAAGCCATGTCGCTCGCCAGCGTCAAACGACCCGGAAACGAGGTGGTGGACCTCGCCCTCAAATGGATGGAGGGCGTGGCCGACCAGCGGTTTTTTTCATGGCTACACCTCTACGACCCCCACGCGCCATACGAGTCCCCCGAGCCCTTCCGGAGCCAGAACAAGGGCCACCCCTACCGCGGCGCCATTGCATTTACCGACCAGCAGGTCGGCCGGGTGCTGACGTTCCTGAAGGACCGCGGCCTGGCTGACCGCACCATCGTGATTGTGGCGGCCGACCACGGCGAGGGCCTGGGAGAGCACGGCGAGGAAACCCACGGCTTTTTTGTCTACGAAAGCTCGATGCACGTGCCGCTCATTGTCCGCACGCCGTTCAGCAACGCGGGTGGCCGGCGCGTGGCGCAGCCTGTGCGGACGGTGGACATCCTGCCGACGGTGCTGGATCTGCTGCAGATCCCGTCGGAGGAATCCATGGCAGGGGTCAGCCTCGCCGCGCTGTTGGCGGGGCAGCCGAACCTGATGCCCGAGACCGGGCGCGAGGGGTATGCCGAAGCGATGTACCCGCTTCATCACTACGGATGGAGCGAACTCACCGCGATGCGGTCTGAACGCTACAAACTGATCGACGCGCCGCGACCGGAACTCTACGACCTGGAGCGCGACCCGAAGGAGTTGACGAATATTTTCGACGAACGGCGGTCGGTGGGTGACGCCATGTTGCGCAGTCTGCGCGATCAGAAGCGCGCGCTGGCGGACAAGGCCCCTGCGCAACCGAAAAACGGCGATGTCGATCCGGAGACCCGCGCGAGGCTCGCGGCCCTGGGGTACGTCGGCTCGTTTGTGGCCACGGCCGAAGGCCCGGCCAGCGACCGTGCCGACCCCAAAGACAAGATTGGCCTCTTCAACCTCATGACAACCGCGCGCGATGTGGCCAAGGGCCAGGACGCCGGCGCAGAAGCCATCGCCATGTTGCGACGCGTGGTGGATGAAGACCCGGCCGTCATCGATGCGTGGTTCATGCTCGGCAACGAGTACTTCAAGGCCGGGAAATTCCCGGAGGCCATTGAGCACTTCACAAAATCGCTTGAGCTGAAGCCCGACTACGACCTGGCGATCATCAACATGGCCAACGCCTATCGGCGCATGGGCAAGGATGACGCCGCGCTGGCCGGCTACGAACGCTACATCACGGTGGATCCGAAAAACGCGTTCGTCCGTTACCAGATCGGCGAAATTTATCTGGACCGTGGAGACCACGCGCGCGCGGAAACGGAATTTGCGCAAGCGCTCGCCATCGACCCGAAGCTGGCCTCGGCGCAAGTGGCGACCGCGGTCATTGCATTTGAGCGAGGCCAACTGCCTCAGGCCGAGCAACGCCTGAAGGAAGCGCTCACGCTCAAGTCCGACGTGCGGCTCGCACACTTCAACCTCGCACTCATCGCCGAGGCGCGCGGAGACGATGCGGCGGCGGAAAGCGCGTATCGCACCGAGCTGGAGAAGCACCCCACTGCCTACAAGGCCGCGTTTAACCTCGGGCGGCTCAAGGCGCGTCTTGGACGTGGGCAGGAAGCGATCGAGTTTTACAAGAAGGCGGTGGAGGTCAATCCGGATTTTGCGGAAGGGTTCTTCTACCTCGCGAAAGCGCGACTGGACGAAGGACGCCTGCTCGACGAGGCCGAGTCGTATGCACGCAAGGGGTTGTCGATCGAGCCCGAAGGACAGACGTCACCGCTGGGGCACTTTGTGCTCGGCAGCGTGATGATGCGGCGCGGACAGGCCGCAGAGGCCGATCGGGAACTGGCGCGGGGCTTGGCGCTGGAAGCGAAGCTCGCAAAGCGCAAGCGCTGATCAGGATTCACCATGAAGGGCCATGAAGATCCATGAAGGCGCGGGGTTGAGTGCCGCCTTTGGCGGCATGCACGAGCGAAGGGACGTCACGAACGAACGCAGGACAGGGCATGTGATTTTGGCCTGTGTTCGTTCGTGACGTCCCTTCGCTCGCGCAGCCCGGCTTGAGCCGGGCCCCCAACCCCGCGCTTCTGACTGCGTTCATCTATCTTCGTGCGTAAGAATCTTCATGGAGCTTCATGGAGCTTCATGGTGAATAGGTTTTGAAGCGTGTAGTTATCGTGACAACTGGGGTTCTGGCACGTGTTGAGCCAACGCGGCGGCGATTGACCGGGCCGTGACCCGGAAGTGCGAGGCGTGCCAGAGGACGCGGCCGCCGCTGACGAGCAGCACCTGCGGTGATTCGTGCCTGATGCCGAGTCGATCGGCGATGGCGCGCGAGACCTCTCTCGCACTCTGGATTCTCACCATGAAGAGGTCTACCGGTGGCGTCGAGTCGGCCAACCACTCGTCAACCTCTTCATGCGCCATGGCACTGGTCCCGCACGTGGCGCTGTGTTTGAAGATCAGAATTGGCCGAAATACCGACCCTGCCAGCGCGGCATCCAGGTCAGCAATCGTCGCCAGTTCCGCCAGAGGATGGTGCACACCCCATTGTAAACTTGAAGGGTTCATGTCTACCGCTCAGCCCCTCACAGAAGAACTGTCCGTTCAGGTCGCGCGGCGCCGAACGTTTGCCATCATTTCCCACCCGGACGCGGGCAAGAGCACGCTGACCGAGAAGATCCTGCTGTATTCGGGCGCGATCGAGCTTGCAGGCGCTGTGCGTGGGCGCAAGAGCCGCCGCCATGTGGTGTCGGACTGGATGGAGATGGAGCAGCAGCGGGGCATCTCGCTCACGTCCACCGCTCTCGAGTTCGACCTGCATGGGTGCCGTATCTCCCTGCTCGACACACCGGGCCACCAGGACTTCAGCGAAGACACGTATCGGGCCCTGTTCGCGGCTGACTCAGTCGTCATGGTGATCGATGCGGCGAAGGGCATCGAAGCGCAGACCCGAAAGCTCTTTGAGGTGTGCAAACGCCACCAGTTGCCAATTCTCACGTTCGTGAACAAGCTTGACCAGCCCGGCCGCGAACCGCTGGAACTGCTCGACGAAATTGAGACAGTGCTGGGTATCAGCGCCGCACCGCTGAACTGGCCTGTGGGAGTCGGCGCCGATTTTCACGGCGTGTTCGACATGCGGACCGCGAAAGTGCTGCTCTATGAACGCATGGGCAAAGGCGAGCGGCCCGCTCCGGCGGAAGTGGCCGATCATCACGATCCGCATTTTGCAGAGCTGGCCGGCGAGCGAGTCGCTCGGGAGTTCCAGGAGTCCGTGGACATTGTGATGTCGGCCGGGTCCACGTTCGACCAGGCTGAATACCTCGCCGGCCGTCAGACGGGGGTGTTCTTCGGGTCGGCGCTCACGAACTTCGGCCTCGAGCCATTCCTGGAGGCCCTCACCGCCATTGCGCCGCCCCCGCGCGCGCACCAATCAGACGTCGGCCCGATCGCGCCCGACGCAGAGGACTTCAGCGGATTCGTCTTCAAGATTCAAGCGAACATGGACCGCCGGCACCGCGACCGCGTGGCGTTTGTGCGTGTCTGTTCGGGCCGCCTCATGAAAGACATGCTGCTGGTGAACGGCCGGCTGGGCGAGACGGTGCGCGCCGCGCGCACCTACAAGATGTTTGGTCGCGACCGGCAAACGTCCAACGAAGCAGTCGCCGGCGACATCGTCGGCCTCGTCAACCCTGGCCGGTTTGCGATTGGCGACTCGCTGTACGAAGGCCGGCCGGTGAAGTTCTCGGCCATCCCGCGGTTCCCGGCGGAACACTTCGCCCGTCTTCGACTCAACGACTCACGCCACAAACAGTTTGACGATGGCGTGCGGCAGCTTGAGGAAGAAGGCTCCGTGCAGGTGCTCTTCCCGAAGAGCGGCGGCCGCGATCCCGTGGTGGGCGTGGTGGGCAGCCTGCAGTTTGAGGTGATCGCCTCGCGCCTCACCAACGAATACAACGTGGACAGCCGCGTCGAAGCACTCGGCTTCCACTGCGCGCGCTGGATCTACGGCGACGCGGAGCTCATTGCCGACATCAAAGGGATTGACCACAGCGTGATGCAGGCCGCCGATCGGCAGGGGCGTCCCGTGCTGCTTTTCCCATCCGCGTGGGCGCTGCAATATGCCGAGCGCCAGAACCCCGGCGTCGAGTTCGCAGAAGTTCCCGCATAGAACGATGGCCAACCGGCGACTGTCTTTTCTCGATCAGTACCTCACACTGTGGATCTTCCTCGCCATGGGCCTGGGAGTGCTGCTGGGCTACGCGGTGCCCGCGTTTAACCAGGCGCTCAACGCCTGGAACGTGGGAACCACGTCCGTGCCGCTGGCTGTTGGCCTCATCCTGATGATGTATCCGCCGCTCGCCAAGGTGAGGTACGAAGAACTGCACCTGGTATTTCGCAACAAGCGGGTACTGGCGCTGTCGCTGCTGCAGAACTGGGTCGTCGGCCCGCTGCTCATGTTCGGCCTCGCGGTGTTATTCCTGTCCGACAAGCCCGAATACATGATCGGGCTGATCCTGATCGGCCTCGCGCGCTGCATCGCCATGGTGATCGTGTGGAACGACCTCGCCCAGGGCGACCCTGAGTACTGCGCGGGCCTGGTGGCCTTTAACTCGATCTTCCAGGTGCTGTTCTTCAGCGTCTACGCCTGGTTCTTCATCACGGTGTTGCCCGCCGCGCTCGGGCTGCAAGGCGCCGTGGTGCACATCACCATTCTGGAGATCGCCGGAAGTGTCGGGCTCTACCTGGGCGTGCCGTTTGCTGCCGGTTTTCTCACGCGGCTAATCCTCGGCAGGATCAAAGGCCTGGACTGGTACCACCGCGTCTTCGTGCCGAAGATCAGTCCCATCACCCTCATCGCCCTCCTCTTCACGATCATTGTCATGTTCAGCCTCAAGGGCGACACCATCGTGATGCTGCCGCTGGACGCGTTGCGCATTGCGGTGCCGCTGCTGATTTACTTCGTCGCGATGTTCGCGGTGAGTTTTTTCCTCAGCTACAAGGCCAGAGCTTCGTACCCGCACAGCGCGTCGCTGTCTTTCACGGCCGCGTCAAACAACTTCGAATTGGCGATTGCGGTGGCGGTGGCCACGTTCGGGATCACCCACGGCGCCGCGTTCGCTGCGGTCATCGGACCGTTGGTGGAGGTGCCGGCTTTGATTGGCCTCGTCAGCGTGTCGCTGTGGATTCGACAGCGGTGGTACACCAATGCCTGACACCCAGCCAAAAACAGTCATCTTCGCCTGCGTGCACAACGCAGGCCGATCACAAATGGCGGCGGCCTTCTTCAATGCGCTTTCCGATCCCGGCAAGGCCCGCGCAGTTTCGGCGGGCACACAGCCGGGTCCGCGCGTGCACGACGTGGTGGTCGAAGCGATGGACGAAGCCGGCATCGATCTGCGATCGGCCGTGCCACGTCTGTTGACGACCGAACTGGCCCAGGATGCGGCATGGCTGGTGACGATGGGCTGCGGGGATGAATGCCCGGTGGTCCCTGGTGTGAAACGAGACGACTGGCCCCTTGAAGATCCCAAGGGCAAGCCACTCGAACACGTGCGCGTGATTCGCGACGACGTTCGTCGACGGGTCGAGGCGTTCCTGGCCGACAACGACTTCAGGTAGTCGCCAGGCGAGACGGCTTGAGACCACGGTCCCGTCTGGCCTTCCGAGTAGCTCGGCCTGTCCGAACGTAGCTCGGCCTGTTCGTCAAGGCCGAGTCTGCGCATCAGTCGCGGGTGTAGTCCACTTTGCCGAACTGACGCCACTCGCCGGCTGGCGTTCTGATCCAGTCGGTGACCACGAGGGTGGTTGCGCTGGTGAGTTTGTACTCCGTACGGCCACGGGGCGTGATGCCATCGCCCCACTCTGCCGTCAGGGCGTCTGCAGTCTCGACCGCCTGCAGCAGATGCATCGAGCGTTGGGAGTCCAGCCAGTAACCTTTGCACGTGGCTGCCGCGCACAGGTAGTAGGCGTGCCCTTCAAACACCTGGCCAATGTTCGGCGAGGTGAACACGTACCGCAGGCGCGTGAACCGGTTCGCCAGCACGACGTCGAACTCGGCCTTCGCAGTGACCGGCGCGTTGTTGACGGAGCCTTTGCCCGTCCACATGCCAACGAGCCGGGCGGTGATGGTTGGGGTGGCGGGAGTGGTGGCCTGGGGCGCAAGCGGTGTCGCCACAGCCATCGATACGAGCAGGAAAAGTGTGTGCAGCATGGGACCTCTGGCCTATAGTCGACCAATCACCCTGGATTTCGACAGTCGATGTAACCTTAGGTCGTTTTCGGTCGAACTCGTCATCGTGGAGACTCGAATGATCCGTCTGGCGCGCCTGATCGTCCCCTCGCTGTTTGCCGTGTCCCTGGCGGCGGCACTGCCGGTGGCCGCGCAGGTGGACGTCAATACGCTCGGGCCCCAGGTCGGCCAGCAGGCCCTGCCCTTCAGCCTGCCCGACCAGAATGGAAAGACGCAGACGCTTGCCTCGGTGGCCGGGTCGAAAGGCACCATGCTGGTGTTTTTCCGCTCGGCCGACTGGTGACCATACTGCCGCACGCAGCTGGTCGAGCTGCAACGACACCTTGATGATGTGAAGCGCGACGGGTACGGCGTGGTCGCGATCAGTTACGACAGCGCCGAAACCTTGAAGGGTTTCGCGGACAAACACGGCATCACGTTCCCCCTGTTGTCAGACGCCGGGTCTGCCACGATTACCGCGTGGGGCATTCTGAACAAGGAAGCCACGGGACGAACCGCGGGCATTCCACACCCGGGCACGTTCATGGTGAATCGCGCGGGCAAGATCGTCTCGCGCACGTTCGAACAGCCGTACCAGGAGCGCCGCAGCGCTACGAGCATCCTTTCGCAACTGTCAGGCGCAGCGCCTGGCCAGACCGCCACCGTTCGAGGATCCCAGGCCACGCTGGCGGTCAAGGCGAGTGACACCGTAGCGGCGCTGGGGCACCGCATCACGCTGAGCGTCCACGTCACGCCGGGGCGAGGCAACCATGTCTACGCGCCCGGTCAGAAGGGCTACATCCCGGTGAGCCTCACGCTCGTGGAAGACGCGGCGTTCAAGACGTTCCCTGCGAAGTATCCCCCTTCCGGTTCCTACGTGTTCGCACCTCTCAAGGAAACCGTCCAGGTCTATTCGAAGCCGTTCACGATCACGCAGGACATCACGCTGGCCCTGACCCCAGCCATGCGGGCGAGGGCCACAGCCGGCGAAATCCTGACCATCAAAGGCGCGCTGGAATACCAGGCCTGCGACGACAAGGTCTGCCACCGGCCAGAGACATTGCCCGTGGAGTGGAAAATCACACTGAGTCCGCTCGTTCGCTAGCACTACACTCGAGGCCATGTCTCGCGTCGTTCGCGTGTGGCTCGTGATCTGGGTGCTGGCAGTAGGCTGGTTCATCTGGCAGCGAGGCTGCGACCCCACTCTCAAAGACATCGAGGTGGCCGACGGCGCCATCACCGTCAGGAACCAGACGACGGAGGAGTGGGTGGACGTGCGGATCTGGGTGAACGAACACTACGCAGGTGGCGCCAGGTCCATTCCTGCCGGCGGCTTCGTGCGTGAGCCGCTCTCGCGATTTGTGGCCGCACAAGGGCAAAGGATCGACGTCGCGTCCACCGCGATCTCGTCGGTCGTGGTGTTAGGCCGGACTGCGGACGGCACCCGGATCAGGGTGATCCTGGGAAGTCCGCAGTTGCACTAGGGGGGCCACTACAGGCCCTTGACCGCCGCGAGCACCTCGTCCGCGTGCCCTTCGACCTTGACCTTGTCCCAGCGTTTGGCAATCTTGCTCGCGGCATCAATCAAGTACGTCGTGCGCACGATGCCCATGTACTTCCGGCCGTAGCGCATCTTCTCCTGCCACACGCCGTAGCTTTCCGCCACCGCGTGATCCGCGTCGGCCAGCAGCGGGAAGGTCAACCCATGCTTCTTGGCGAACTTCGCCTTGCTCTTCTCGTCGAGGATGCTCATGCCAAGGACCACCGCGTCCCCGAGCTTCGACAACTGCGGCAGCCGTGCCTGGAAGTCGCAGGACTCGGTGGTGCAGCCGGGGGTGTCATCCTTGGGATAGAAGTACAGAACGACCGGACGACCGGCGTACTGTGACAACTTGTGCGTCACGCCTGCCTGGTCTTTCAGGGTAAAGGTAGGTGCTTTCTTACCGGGTTCTATGAGGGCCATGGCCTAATTCTACCCAACACCCGCATGAACGCAGGTCGCGTGATCTGGAACGAACCTTGATTAGGTACCCGGAAGGACATGCGAAGTTACCTGGTGGCGTTCGGGCAGCGCGTGCGGATCACGCACCACCGGCTCGGCCGTTGGGCGTGGCCGGTCTGGGTCTCCTCCAGTGCCGTCGCCGTGGTGCTTTTTAACCTGTTGCTCGTGGTTCCCGGGCCAGGCGGCATTCGTTCGGCCGCGAACATGCCCGTCTCGACCCTTGTCTACGACATGCGTGACCGGCCGGTGTTCAACATCTTCAGAGAGCACCGAACCCTTGTGGGCCTCAACCAGATTTCCCCGCACATGCTCCGGGCGGTGCTGGCGGTTGAAGACGAGCGCTTCTACCGGCACCATGGCATCGATCTGTGGCGGATGGGCGGCGCGGCGGTTGCCAATTTCAAGCAGCGGGCGATCGTGCAGGGCGGCTCCACGATCACACAACAACTGGCGCGCAAGACGTTCCTGAACGACAACAAGACGATCTGGAGGAAGGCCCGCGAAATTGTGCTGGCCGTTCGACTTGAGTGGGTGTTCTCGAAGGATGAGATCCTCGAGATGTACCTCAACCGGATCTACTTCGGCCGCGGCTTTTACGGCATCGAGGCCGCTGCGCAGGGCTACTTCGGAAAGCCGGCGCTGGCCCTCACCGTGGATGAAGCAGCGCTGCTGGCCGGCCTGATCCAGGCGCCCTCGGCGTACGCGCCGCCGTCGAATCTCGACCGGGCCATTGCGAGACGCACCGTCGTGTTGCGTCGCATGCAAGCGGTGGGCGCGCTGACCGAAGAGCAAACCGCGCGTGCCATCAAGGCCAAGGTGCAGCTGCGCCGCGAACTCGGGCAACCCCGCTTCGGCGAATATTTCCGCAATCGCGTGGCTCAGGAACTGGTGGAGCGCTTCGGCGAAGACCAGGTCTGGAATGGCGGCCTGCGCGTCTACACCACCGTCAACCCGCTCATGCAGCGCGCTGCCGAACGTGCGTTGACGATGGGCCTGAGCCAGATCGAGCGCCGTACCGGTTTTTCAGGACCGCTGCTCGAAGATGACGCAGCGGTGGCGAACGGCCGCACGGCGTACCTCCAGGGTGCGATTGTCGCCCTTGATCCGCGCAACGGACACGTGCGTGCGCTGGTGGGCGGACGCGACTTCGACGACAGCACCTTCGACCGCGCGATCGACGCACAGCGCCAGGCGGGATCGGCGTACAAGCCATTTGTGTTCGCGGCGGCGATCGAGTCGGGTGCGAACCCGGCCACGCTCATCACCGGCATCAACAACGCCACCCGCGCATCAGGAGTGGACTGGCGCCCCGACAACGACCGCGGCAGCGACGTTGATGTGCTGACCATGAGAGAAGCGCTCCGCACGTCGAATAACCGCGCGGCGGTCCGCCTGCTTTCAACCGTGGGCATCCCCGCGGCGGTGGGGGCAGCGGTGCGGCTCGGACTCACGGCTCCCCCGCCCGTGCCATCGCTGGTGCTGGGTTCGGGCGAGGTCTCGCTGTTGTCGATGACCAGCGCGTACGGCGCCTTCGCCGACCACGGCACCGTGCATACGCCGGTGTTCGTCCGCCGTGTCGAAGACAGCGCCGGCGTGGTGCTGTGGGAACACGCCGCGGAAAGCCACCAGGCCCTGTCGCCGTCGACGGCGTTCATGATGGCCGACATGCTGGCCGACGTGGTGGATCGCGGCACGGGTGCGCGAGCGCGGCAGGAGGGCTTCCTGCTGCCGGCCGGTGGCAAGACGGGCACGACCAACGACTACAAGGACACCTGGTTCGTGGGCTTCACGCCCACGCTCGTGGCCGGCGTCTGGGCAGGGTTCGACGAGCCGAAGCCAGTGGCGCCCGACGGGTACGCGACAGGCCTGGTCGTACCAATCTGGGCGCGCTTCATGCGCGGGGCCACGGCGGGCGCAAAGGCTGCCTGGCTGGAAGCACCCGATGATGTGGTGAGTGTGCAGGTGTGCCGCCGATCGGGGTTGAAGCCCACCGATGCGTGCGCCAAAGACGGCAACTCCGTGGCATTTGAGTACTTCCGTCGCGGGACCGCACCTGACGACTTTTGTGAGTTTCACGGAGGCCGCTCGTTTTTCGAACGCCTCAACCTGGGCTCGATCGGCTGCAAGCTCTTCGGGAAGGGCTGTTAGTCCGGAGGGCAGTCACAGACGTACGCCGCGATAGGATCTTTGAGTTCGTTTCCCGCGATCGACTACGAAACGACCTCAGAGGCCTATCCGCGGCGTGCGTTTGTGACTGCCCTCTTTTCCCAGATGTGACTCCTACGTGACCGTCCGTTTGCGCCCGGCAGTCTCGCTACAATGAGCGAGACACCGTGCGAGACATTCTCCCATCAGCCACCGTGGCCTTCCACGGCGCAACCACCCACCGTGCGGTGCGATTCGGCCCGTTCAGGTTCGATTGGCTCGACAAGATCCTCACGCGCGAAGGCACCGAGGTGCGTCTGCCGCCACGCGCGCACGGCATCCTCGCGTACATGCTGGAGCGGCCAGGACGAGTCGTTTCCAAACAGGAGCTGATCGATGCCGTCTGGAAGGACGCGTTCGTCAGTGAATCGTCGCTGACCGAAGCCATTGGGGTGCTCCGGCAGGCGCTGGGTGATTCGGCGTCGGGCGCGGAGTACATCCAGACCGTGCACCGGCGCGGCTATCGTTTCGTTGCCGCGCTCAGTATCGAGGCGCAATCGGCTGGAGCCGGCGCGACGGCCGTGGCGCCAACGCTTGTAGTGGCGCCCGATCGTCAGGCACCTCGATCGCGGGTGGCAGCAGTGAGCATCGCAGCGGCTGTCGTGCTCGCCGTTGGGGCGTTGATCTACTGGATGCTGCCGCGCGCCGACACGACGCCTGCGGTCACACGCGCCACGATCACGCTGCCGGTAGCTCAGGCGCCCGCGCCGGGGCTGACTGCCCAACCGGTGGCCGAACTCTCGCCCGATGGCCGCCGCATCATCTACGTGGCTGGCGCGCCGGGAAGTTACCGGCTGTTTCTGCGAGCCATCGATCAGTTCGACGCGATCCCCGTGCCAGGCACCGATGGCGCGCACGCGCCATTTTTCTCGCCCGACGGGGCATCGATCGGGTTCTTCGCCAGGGGCCGGCTGATGGTAATGACCTTGCCCGACGGACAGCCGATTGATCTGGCCGACGCCGGCGGGGGTCAGGGCGGCTGGTGGCACACCGACGGCACCATCACCTTCGCCACCGGATCGCAGGAGGGCGTCTTCCGCATCAGCGCCACGGGCGGCGAGCGGCGGCCGGTCGTCATCGTGGGTCTTGATGGCGCCACCGTGCGTCATCCCACGCTCACCCGGGATGGGCAGACCCTGCTCGCCACGGCGTGGAAGTTCAATGTGCGTCATTCAGAGGTCGTGGCCGTGGACATGACCTCGGGCGCTGTACGAACGATTGCGCGCGGCGTCCATCCCCGGGCGCTGGACGATCAGCGCGTGGTCTATCTTCGCGATGGCGACCTGGTGGCTGCGCCACTCGACGGATCAGGACCAGAGACGTCCCTGATCTCGGCGGTGATGACCGGAGTCACGGGCGCCGGCCAGTACTCGCTGGCGGCAAACGGCACCCTGCTGTACCTGCCCGACTCGCCAACCCGCCTGCTGCGGCGCATGGTGCGCATTTCCCCGAAAGGCGTCGAAGAGCCTCTGCTGTTCGAACCGCGAGCGTTCCAGAACCTGGCGATCTCGCCCGATGGCCGCCGTCTGGCCGTCAGCATCTACGATCGTGGCGCCTCGGACATCTGGGCCGGTGAGATCGACCGCGGCATTCTGCAACGGATGACCACCGATGGCGGCAACGTCGATCCGGTGTGGTCTCATGACGGAACCTCGATCCTCTTTGCCACCGCACAGCCCGGCGCCACCAGGGTCTATCGCATGCCCGCCGATGGCACCGCGCCCGCAATCCTCGTGTCGTCGGTCACGTCGCTGTCGCCGTCATCGGTCACCGCCGACGGCCGTGTATTCGCCGCGCGATTGGGCCCGGGTGGCGGCGCCGACATCCTGGTCATCGAACCCGACGGCACCACTCGCGATTGGCTCGCGACTGCCGCAAACGAGTCCAGCCCGCGCGTGTCTCCCGACAACCGGTTCGTGGCGTACCGCTCCAACCGCAGCGGCCGCTTCGAAATCTACGTGCGCGCCATCTCGGGCACCGGGCCCGACCACCAGGTATCGGTCAACGGCGGCACACGGCCCGACTGGTCAGGCGACTCCCGCGCCATCTTCTTTGTGGGCCCCGACCGCGGCATCCTCCGCGCGACGTGGCACGAGGGCGCTGCCGGACGTCCCCAACCGCTCGCGGGCGGCACCGATCTCGTCTGGAGCCGCGTCGGCGAAGGCGGCGCGATCGGCTTCAAGGCCATCGAAGAAGAGCGCCCGCTGACGACGTTGAACCTTGTGGTGGGCTGGACGCGCGAAGTCTCGCGCGCGCGCTGAAATTCAGGATATTCACCATGAAGTTCCATGAAGATCCATGGAGGATCTTGGGGCTGTCAGAAAGCGCGGGGTTGAGGGCCCGGCTCCCGCCGGGCTGCGCGATCGGAAGGAAACCACAAACGAACGCACCGCTTGAGTGAGTCGGTGTGTTCGTTTGTAGTTTCCTTCCGATCGTGCATGCCGCCGAAGGCGGCACTCAACCCCGCGCCTTCATGGATCTTCATGGAGCTTCATAGTGAAATCCCGGGCGGCCCCAACAAACCAGGCATAATCCGCAGGGCGTTGTCGCGTTCGATCGCCCGCAGATCGGCGGCCGGGAATCCGCGACCGCGCAGGGCTTCGGCGTGCTCAGCGGCGGTGCGATACGGAAAGTCGCTGCCAAACAGCACCTGCGACGAGGGAGCCACCGTCAGCAGCGAGGCCAACGCCGCCGGATGCGACGCCTGGGCCGTGTCGTAGTAGAACCGCCGCAATTCGTGCTCAACACCGTGAGGCACGCGCTCGGCGAGCCTGGGCTTCATCATCGGCAGGCGGATGAATCGTTCAACAAGGAACGGCATCGTGCCTCCGCCATGAGAAAAGATCAGTCGCATGTCCGGGTACCGCGCGGCCGTCCCGCTGAACAGAAGACTCGCGATCGCCCGTGACGTATCGGTCGCGAGCTCCACCACCACATCGGGCACATCAGGAATCAGGTTCGTGCAGCACGAGACACTGGCCGGGTGCGTGTAGACCACAGCCTTCCGGCGGTTCAGTTCCTCCATGACCGGCGCAAACGCGGGATCCCCGAGCCACCGGTCGCCGTAATTCGTCAGCAGGCCGATGCCGTCGGCCTTGAGCGTATCGAGTGCGTACGCGATCTCCGCCAGCGTGCCGTCGATGTCGGGCATCGGCATCACGGCGAACATGCCGAAGCGGCCTCGGCGGTCGGCCACAAGCTTCGCCGAGTAATCGTTGCACGCGCGCGCCACCTTGCGGGCCCACCACGGGCTCAGGAATCGCAACGCGGGCGCCGTGATGGACGTGACGGCCGTGGCCACGCCGCCCTTGTCCATGTCTTCAATGGACTTCGACGGTGTCCAGCGCCGCATCGGGCCCACGATGCCGCGCGCAAGGACCGCCATCAAATATGCCGGCGGCGTGTGGTGATGGTGAACGTCGATCCGGTGCGGTGTGGCGGACATTTACCGTGCCTTCAGATCAAGTTTTGGCGCAAACTCCGGCCCGAGGAAGCGATGAAGGAGGCGCGACAGGCGCCAGTGCAGATGGTAGGCCATCAGCATCGGCGCGGGGTGCGCAATCGGCAGCGACTCAATCACACGCCGGGCAACTTCTGGCGCGGCATGTGGGCCTGTCAGCCGGTACTGCGCCGAGACAAAGGGCGCGGCAAAAAAGCGCCGCCGAAACTCACGGCTCTCGCGCGCAATCGCCTCATCGGTCGGCTTGCACCCGATTTGCGACGCGAGCGCGTCACACGCCGATGTGAAATCCACCAGGGTGCCGAGGCGCCCATCGAGAGCGCGGAAGAGCCGGCGTTGCGCCTCCGTCTGGCGTGCCGTGGCCGCGCGCATCTCGCTCTCCAACGGCAGTGTCACCGCGCCGCTCATGAGTTGCGCGAACCAACGGGCCTGCAACTCGGCCACGGGAGGGATGGCGCCGAACGCGGGCCGGATCTGGCCGATGAACGCGAGGTCTTTTCCAACGCTTGGGTTGAACGTATGGAGGAATCGCGGAAGGCTCGCCGAGGCCTCGTCGAGAAACGAGGCCTGCTGCCTGAACCCCGTGCAGTAGATCACAAGGTCCGGTTCGACGCTGCTGCCGTCGCTGAAACAAACCCGGCTTCCCTCGAATCGTTCGATGGCGCCCACACGCCGGCACCGGCCAAGGGCGATCGCCCGGACGAAGTCGTCGCTCTTGGTGCCGAAATTCTCCAGCACCCGTCCGCCAGACTCCTTGAGGAGCGCTTCCGTCAGTCGCCGCACGCGCAAGGCGGTACGGGCTTCTGCCAGCGCGGCCCGGCCTCTGACCAGACGTCGCGGATGAAACAGCGGCAGGATGTCGTAGAGCAACCGTGACGTCGCCTGCAAGCCGCGCTCGCCCACCAGCAGCGGGAAGAACATCACCCGATAGATCCGCCGCTTCCACCTATCGTCGGGATGACGAGTCTGATAAATCCAGGCCGATGGGCTGTGATTGAGCCGCGTGATCTGGTGATCGTGCGGGAGGCCGCGGGTGTTTCTGGGTCGTACCGCGACGCCCCTTCGCAGCGACAGGGTGACCTCAGCAGCGTGGTTGGCGGCTTCGGCGGCAATCTCGGCGCCCGACTCGCCTCCACCAACCACCAGCACGCGTTTCCCGCGAAGTTGATCGGGATTGCGGTACTGCGCGCTGTGCAGGATCTGTCCGGTAAACGTGTCGGCACCCGCAACGTCCGGCATGTTGGGAATCTGTACCAGCCCCGTGCACACGGCAACGGCATTAAAGATCCCCGTGTGCGTTTCGCCGTCCTTCGTGGACGTCCGGACCTCCCAGCCGCCTTCAGGGCGCCGGGATACGTGCTCGACGGTCGTGCCGAACTGAATGTGGTCCATCACGCCGAAGGTCTGGGCGTAGCGCGTCAGATAGTCGAGGTACTCACGCGCCTTCATGTGGCCGGTTCGATCGGGCGGCACCGGGAAGTCGGAGAAACCCGTGATCACGCCTGACGACACAAGGCGGCATGACTCCCAGCACACCCCATCGTCTTCGGCGCGCCTGAAGACGCCGCCAAGGCTCGCGGCTCGTTCGAAGCACACGGGCTCATGGCCCTCCGCGAGCAGTTCCTTGACGGTCGCGAGACCCGCCGGTCCGGCGCCGATCACGGCGACTCGCTGGGGACCGGGGTGTGCCACGCGAAGAGTGTACGACACGCCGTTCGGCGCGTCGGAGGCCGGGTCTTCAGACCCGGCATGTCCGCTAGTGCGCCGAGACGGCCGCGCACGCGGCGGTCACAGCGTGCGCCAGATCCGACGCCACACGATCCTGCGCGTCGAGGCCGCTCGACACGGGCGCGTCAAACGCATCCGCCCACACATGCGACAGGTCGAGCGTGGCCAGCAGGCTGGCGGTCACCCGGATGCCATGTTCGTCGGACCGCACCCGTCCGCGAAGGAGGAAGTCCACGTCGGCCGACCGCACGGCCTGCACCGCGGCGCGCACTGAAGTCGCGCCACCCAGGATCGACGCGTCCACCACGACGAGCGGAGACGTTTCTTCGCGCGTGAGGTGCCGGGCCAGGTCATCGGTCAGGCTGTCGGCGAATGGTTGCGTGGCGTCGCCGGCATGCGTAAAGGGCAGGATGGTCAGACGCCGTTGCGACGGATGCGCCACCTCGGCGGCCACCGTGGCATCCCGCATGAAGCGATACCCGCGGCCGTTCAAGGTCTCCAGGTACATCGGCGACGACGCGGTATCCCCCAGGGCTCTCCGGATCTGCTTCAGGCACGAGTTCAACCCCAGGTCGAACCGCACAAACACGCCGGACGGCCACACCACCTGCCGCACTTCCTCACGGGTCACCAGCCGCCCCGGCTGGCTGGCCAGCAGCGCCAGCATCCGGCACGGCTGGGGCCGGATGGGCACCTTCCGTCCATCTTTCCAGAGCTCCAGGCTCCGGGTATCCAACTCAAACTGTCCGAACACTACCAATGCCATGTGTGGCCTCCTCGCTGCTGAAGATGCGCGCAAGTTGCGCTCAAGTCCTCAGGAAGGTCAGGGGAAGGCCTCAGGAAAGTCTCAGGATCGCCAATAAAAACGGCCCCGGGCAAGTAAATGCCCGGAGCCGGTCGGTCTTTTGATCGGTCCGCCTTCGCTCGCCGAAGCCCGAAGGGCGAAGGCGGCTAGGCCTAGACGGGCCCGCTTAGAACCAGATGGTCACGCCGGCGCGGAAGACGCGCGGCGGCAGGATCGTGGCAATGCGCTCGGCCGGGATGACGGGGTTGGCCGTCGTGCCCAGCGTGCTCAGGTTGTTGCTCGAAAAGCCCAGCACGGGCGCCGAGTTCAGGATGTTGAACCCGTCGATCGTGACCTTCACCCGGTTCTGGCCGCCGCGGAACGTGAACGTCTTGTTCAGGCCGGCATCCCAGAGAATGGTCTTCTCCAGGCGCGTAGAGCCGCCCGTCTCGAAGTTCAACGTGGCGTAGTTGATGGTGCCTGAGGTGCCACCGTACACCTGGCCCGGACCGTTAATCGTCATGTCGCGGGTCGCGCCGTCGTTCATGTTGAAGTTGGTGGACGCCATGATGCCCCAGGGGAGGTCATAGCTGCCATTCACCTTCACCAGGTATCGTGTGCCGGTATTCAGGCCGTCGTACAGGTCCACACCGGTGGGGTTCGTGAAGTACGCATCGTAGTCGTTGCGCTTCTGGATCGTGACCGCGACATTCATCTGCCACTTGTCGCTGTAGCGTTTGTTCAACGTCAGGTCCACGCCCTGATACGTCTGGTAGTCCAGGTTCAACGCGGTCACGGTCTGACCGGTCGGCCGCGTCAGCCCCTGCTGCACCGTGTAATACGTCGCGGTCTTGCCCGTCACCGTGTCGGTGTGCACGATTCCGGTGCTGTTGTAGATATTCGACACCGGGAAGCCGGCCGCACCCGGCTCGTAGCCGAGGACGTACGCCTGAGTGCCATGGTCGAAGCGGCGATAGATGTAGTCGGCGCCGATGGCCAGATTGGGAATCAGCTCGTGCGACACGCCCATCGTCACCTCCCGGGTCCGGGCGAGCTTCGCCGCGTCGGACACGAGATTGCCGCCGGCCTGAAGTACACCGTTGATGAAGTTGTTGGGTCCGGTCGGCGTCCCGATGAGCTCACCGGGCTGGACGAAGCCGTCGCGGTTCGCGTCGGTCCAGCAGGTGGAACCGGCGGCCGTGGCACACGCGCCACTGGTCTGGTTGTTGCCCCAGGTCAGGCCGACCGTGGTCGGCAGGCCCGAGAGCGCGTTGGCCAGCGTGATCTTCGTCGCGTAGTAGTAGGACCCAGTCGCTTTGAGGGCGGTCTTGCCGTCGCCGAAGACGTCATACGTCAGCGACATGCGTGGTGACCAATTCGAGAACGGCCGAATCTCTTCCACCTGGCCGGTCAGTGGGCTCACGCCGCTCGACGTCTCTTCATCACACTGCGCCGGCAACATCGTCGGCACCAGCACGTTTGCTGTGACGCAGCCGCCCATCCACTTCGACTGCTGCCAGTCGTAGCGAAGGCCGGCATTCACACGCAGGCGCTTGTAGCTGTAGGAATCCTGGATGTAGCCGTTATACGACCACCAGTCATTGTTCAGGAGCGAGTCACGATTCAGGTTGGCATTGCGCGGCACCAGGCCCGTCGAGGAGCCGACGGCCACGTAGGTCTTGCCGTCACCGCAGTTGGCCAGCGCATTGCCGACGCACTGCACCACCGCCCGGCCGCCGCCGCTTTCGTGCGAGAACGATGTGATCGGATTACGGCGATAGCCCACGCCGAACTTCAGACTATGGTCGCCGCCGAGGACGTTGGTCATGAAATACGTGCCGTCAGTCTTCAGCTCCGTGGACGGACGCACGGTCTGATACGACGCCCCAATCGACCTGCTCAGGTTGCCCGTGGTCTGAATGGTCTGCGGCTGGATGTTGAACATGCAGTTCGGGTTGGCCGCCTGCGGATAGGAGGCCAGATCCGTGGACCCCGTATACCGCGTCGATCCACACGACTCGAAGTCCTGATAGTCCAGGAAGAACCCGCCGAACACCTTGGTAAACGCCGTGTTGAACACGAGCCGATCACTCGCAATGAACGTGTGCGTTGCCTGATGCGTCGGCGTGCGAAGCGCGCCCCAGAACTTCTCGCCTGTCTGCTGCTGCGTCGCTTCTTTCTCCGTGTTGGCTGTCGCGTTGCGTGCATTGCGCCGCTTGTTGTCGGTGCCGAGCTGGTACTGGAATTTGTGCGAGGCGTTCAACTGGTAGTTGAGTTTGACCTGCTGGTGCTTGAGGATGGTCTGATCGTTCGACAGGCAATCCTGCACATCTTCGAGGTCGGCAAACGTGATGGCGTCGGCGCCAACCAGCAACGATCCAGCCCGCTGTGCATCGGCATACCCCACGCACTCGGCTCTCGAGCGATCGAAGAAGTTGACCACACCCGCGTTGATGGCCTGTTTGTCCACCGCCGCCCACCACCACAGCCGGTTCTTCACGATCGGCCCGCCGTACTCACCCGAAATGTTGTAGATCTTCTTGATCGGCGCGCCCGACAGGAAGCCCGACGTGCCCTTTGCGAACTGCGCTTCGGTCACGTTGTTGTTCTGCATCTTGTCGTTTTCGAACGTGCCCACCACCGATCCCTTGAACACGTTGCTGCCGCTCTTGGTGATCAGGTTGATCGACAAACCCGACGACTGCACCGACACGTCGCCGCCGCCGTTGGTCACCGAGATCTGGTCGAACGAATCGAAATTGAAGTAGGTCGGCGATGAGTTCGACGACAGGTCCGTGATGGACCCACCTTCGAGGTTCCACTGCACACTCGCGCCCGTGCCGCGCGACGCCAGGCCCACCTGCTGGCCCGACGATGAGCCGCCGACGTTGAGGCCGGCCTGCACGCCGGGGGTCATGTTGATGATTTGCCACGGGTCACGCGCCGTCGGAATCTTCTCGAGAATCTCCGACGTGAACGTCGCACCCGACGTGGTCTTCTTCGTGTCAACGACGGGGGCCGCCGCCGAGACGGTCAGTTCTTCCGACATCGCGCCGACTTCCAGCTTCATGTCCACCGGCGCGTTGAAGCCGCTGGTGATCACAATGTTGTTGCGGACCACTTTTTTGAAGCCGCTCAGTTCAAACGTCACCGAGAACGTCCCGTTCGGCACCGTCGGAATCTGGTACGCGCCACTGCTGCCGGTCACCACCACAAGCGGCGCCTGCAGCGCCGGCCCGGTCACCGTCACGGTCACGCCCGGCAGTACGCCGCCGGAGGTGTCAGTCGCTTTCCCGAAGATCGATCCCTGCGCCAGGGCCGCTCCGGTCATCATCACCGTCGCCGCGGCGGCGAACAGCATTACCCGAAAGACTCGCATCATCCTTTTTCTCCTCAATGCCACAACGGTGTTGCCTTGACGGATGTGTTGTGGCGAGGAGCGATGTTAGGACGCTGTGTCTTTATCGAATCATGACCCTTTCGTGACTTCTGCGATCACGGGTAAGCGGTCGACTCAGACCCGCTGGTGGTCAGCCTTCCAGTTCTTGATCATGAGCTTGATCTGCTTCTGGTTGGTGATGCCGTCGCGAAGCACCGTCTGAGCCAATTCGGGCAGTTCGGCGTCGCTGGCAAAGCGGAGGGCGATCAGTTGGCTCGTCGTGAACTCGCTGATCTTCGGGTGAAGCCCGGCGGGCCACAGTTCCCGCAGCAGCATGCGCATCTCGAGGCGAATCACGCGGTCCTGCGCCTTCAGCGCAAACATCCGCGCCAGAAACGCCATGAGCAGGAGGGCAAGGGCCGTCGCGGCCGCGAGGATCGTAGGCGTAGCGGGTGCCTGCATCGCGACCTTGGCCGCCCAGATGAAATTCACCAGCAAGATCGGGACGGCGACAAAGTGAAATGCGGGGACGAACTTGGTGTGGTTCTTATAGCTCTGTGCGGGTTCGGACATGAATGACCTCGCCGCGAATGATACCTTGCCGGCGGTCTACTGGCGGAGCGTGGTGGCGGGGTCGAGGCGGAGGATGCGCAGTGCCGGAATCACGCTGGCCACTGCGGCAACGACCAGGAGGAACGCGGCGGCGCCGGTGTACGTCAGGGGATCACGTTCCGCCACACCGTAGAGGACAGAGGCCACCAGGCTCGACGCCGGCACGGCGAGCAGCGCGCCGATGACGACGCCAATGGCGACGAGGACGACGCCGCTCTCAGCAACCGACCGGACCAGGCCAGATGGCGAGGCGCCGAGCGCGAGGCGAATGCCGAACTCGCGAGTACGCTCGGTCACCGAATGCGAGATCAGACCGTGCAGGCCGATCGCCGCCAGGAGCAAGGCGACGAGCGCCAGCGCGCCCACGAGCAGCATCAGCATGCTGTGTTCGGCCGTGGCACTGGCGCGCACATCCGACATCTGCCGGATCTGGCCGAGCGGCAGCAATGGGTCCACGCCGGCCATCGCGTCTGTCAGGGCTCTCGCGGCGGTCTCAGGTGAGCTGGCGCGCACCGTCCACACGGGCGGGAACCAGATGTGGGTGCCCACAATCCCCTGGTTGACTTGCGCGGCGGGCAGATAGATCGTGGGCGACGACACGACCGGGCCGGGCACCAGGCCATCCACCTGGAAGCCCGGACGCATCTGGACGTCGCCGGCCACGCCCACCACTTCACGCTGGGCGCCGGCAAATTGAATCATGCGCCCCATGACGTCCCGGTCCTTCGAGTAGAGCCGGCTGAACGCCTCGTTCACGACCAGCACAGGCAATGTGGTTGCAGCGTCAGAGGCGCGGAACTCACGGCCCCGGTTCACCGGGATCTGGAAGGTCCTGAAAAAGTCCGGCGAGACGTACATGACGCTGGCGGTGCGGCCGCGTTCTTCGCCCGGGTACCTGAACCCCATGTTGAGCACCCGTTCGTACGGCAGGCCGAGCGAGACGGCAGCCGCGTCCACGCCCGGCGTCAGCCGCAATCGCTCGAGGGTCTTGTCGAACAGCACGTTGACCTCGATCGGCGACGGATAGCGTGCATCGAGCAGCGACACGGCCGTGGTCGTCAGGCCTTGCGGGTTGAAACCAGGTTTCAGCGACTGGAGGTTCACGAACGTGCGCACGAGCAAGCCCGCGCTGACGAGCAACACGACACCGAGGGCGACCTGCGCGACGATCAGGCCACGACGGGTCCAGTGGCTTGCGCCACCGGCCACCGAGCGGTTGCCGCCTTCAATGAGCGCCGCCTGCACGTCGAGACGCGTCACCTGCCAGGCGGGAACCAGCCCGAAGATCAGGCTGGTCAACAACGACAATCCGGCACACCACACCACGACCGGCCCATCAATCGTGACGCGTTGCCAGTCGAGGAACCGGTCGCCTGAAATCGCCTGAAGGCCGCCGAGTCCGAGCCAGCCAACCAGCAGGCCTGCGGCGCCTCCGGCGAGGGCCAACACCAGGCTCTCGGTCATGAGCTGCCTGATGACCGAAGCGCGACCACTGCCCAGCGCCATGCGCGTCGCCAGTTCCTTCGAACGTGCGCCCCCTCTTGCCAGGAGCAGTGCGGCGAGGTTGACGCACGCGATCACGAGCACGGTGGCCACGGCAGCACTCAGCATCACGATGGGCTCGCGATTGTCGGCCGAAAGTACTTCCTTGAGCGGTTCAAGCCCGGCGGTGACGGTCACGTCCGCCGCGCTGAACTGGACGCGCATCGCTTCGGCGACCGCCGGGCCGACCTGCCTTTCCGCATCAGCAACCGATTGTCCATCCGGCACTCGCACAATCACGGCGTAGTTGGTGCCGCCGCCCTCACCGCTCGTCGTCGGCCGCAGTGGCGTCCACACGTCGGCATCCACTGTGCCCCGGAACCCCTCGGGCATGATGCCGATGACCTGCCAGGGTTCGCCACGAAGCAGGATCGTTTGCCCGAGGATCGAGTTGTTGCCGGCGAAGGCGCTCATCCACAACGCATGACTGAGGATGGCGACCGCCGGTCCGCCCGGCACATCCTCGTCAACCGTGAACTCGCGTCCCACCGCCGGCAGCACACCCAGCACGCGGAAGAATCCCGCGCCCACCCGCTGCTGGTCGGCGAAGCGCGCCTGCTGATTCACCACCAGATTTACGCCCGCCGTCCAGTTGGTGAATACGGCGGCCCCGGCGCCCATCGGACCAGACGCCAGCGCCTTCCAGGTGGCGCCATCAACGGAGTGGCCACTGCCGCTCCCTCGAGGCGACGCAAACTCGGTGCTGACCAGCGCGAGCCGGTCGGCGTCCGGAAATGGCAGGGGCTTGAGCAGCAGCGCGTTCGCCAGACTGAACACGGCGGTGTTGGCGCCGATCACCAGCGCCAGGGTGGAGATGGCGGTGATCGTGAACGCCGGCGTCCGTCGCAGCATCCGGACCGCATACCGGACGTCACGGCTGAATGTCTCGACGAAGGGCAGTCGTTGCATATCGTCCATCTCCTCGCGCCTCGACCGCGCGTTACCCAGCGACAGGTGTGCCTGACGTCTGGCCTCAGCAACAGGAACGCCGCGGGCAACCAGGTCATCAATGTGCATCGCCAGATGCAGGCGCAACTCCTCGTCGCGATCGCGATCGCGACGGGCCCGGCCGAATAGTCGTTTCCAGAACATCACACCGGCCGCATCACGCGCGCCACCGCGCGCGCCAGCGCCTCCCACCGGGTGGCTTCAGTCGCGAGCTGGCGCTTGCCCTTCGCGGTCAGCTTGTAGAATCGCGCGCGGCGGTTGCTGCCCGACGTCCCCCAGTACGACGTGATCCACCCGCGCCCCTCAATGCGCTGCAGCGCCGGGTACAACGACCCCTGCTCCACCTGCAGCACATCGTCGGAGCGCCGGGCAATGGTGGAGGCGATGTCGTAGCCATGTGCCGGGCCGAGCTGCAGCGTCTGCAGCACGAGTAAATCCAGCGTGCCCTGCAGCAGATCGCCCTGTGTTCCCGTCGCCTTGCGTGTCATCCTCCGGCCCTCCACTAGATGTCCTGATGTTGCACCGTTAGAACGACTAGTGGAGGCTTGGACGACGGGACCGCGCCAAAGGTTGGCAGGCCCCCGGGACCCCTGGACTCCCGGACCCCAGGACTCCGAGCCGGACCCTGGACTCTGGACCCTGGACCCTGGACTCCGACCCCTGGACCCTGGACTCTGGACCCGGGACTCTGGACTCCGGACCCGCGTGCGGTAGAGTCTTTTGCTATGACGAAGTGGGGTCCGCGATCTGTCCACATCGCCACCGCGGGACTGGCCCTGGTTTCCGGCCTGGCCGCACTCTCGGCCGCGCCGACCGAGAACTGGCCGGGCTTCCGCGGCCCGGCTGCCAACGGTGTGGCCGAGGCCCCTGGCCTGCCGCTGACCTGGTCGAAGACCGAAAACGTGAAGTGGGCGATCGATGTGCCCGGGCGCGGGTGGTCGTCGCCGGTCATCTGGAATCGCGTCGTGTACCTGACGTCGGCCATCAGCGGCAAACCCTTCAAGCAGCCCTCACCGGGCCTGTATGGCAACGACTACATCGCGGAGCTTCGCGCGAAGGGCGTGCCGGCCGCTGAAGTCAATCGCCTGGTACGAGCCCGCGACAACGAAATTCCGGAGGAGTCGGACGAAATCCGCTACATGGTCTACGCCTACAACGCGCAGACCGGAAAGCTGCTCTGGGAACGAGAGGCCCACAAGGGCTTGCCGTTTGGCGGCCGCCACCGCAAGAACACCTACTCGTCGGAAACGCCGTTTACCGACGGCGAACGGCTGTATGTGTCGTTCGGTCAGAACCTCGGCCTGTTCGTCTATTCGCTCGACGGCACGCTGCTCTGGAAGAAGCAGTGGTCCCCGCAACGCATCTATCTCGATTTCGGCACGGCCTCATCGCCGGTGGTCCATGCAGGCAAGGTCTTCCTGCTGCAGGACAGCGAGCAGGAGTCTTTCCTGACCGCGCTCGATGCAAAGACCGGCGCCGAGTTGTGGCGCACACCCAGGTCATCAAAAGGACTGCTGCATTCGTCCTGGAACACGCCGTACCTCTGGACGCACGCGGGTCGGACCGAGGTGGTGACGACGGGCCACGGATCGGTGCGGTCGTACGACCTCGATGGCAAGGAACTATGGCGCATCACCATTGCCGGCACGACCATGCCGACACCGTCGGCGTTTGCCGCCAATGGACTGCTGTTCGTCGGCACCGGCGCGCAAGGCGGCGACGCCAGCCGTCCGTTTTTTGCCGTCCGGCCCGGTGCGTCGGGCGACATCTCGCTCACCGGTGACGCAACGAGCAACGAGTTCATTGCCTGGTCGCATCCACGCGCGTCGGGCTACACGCCCTCGGCCATCCTGCACAGCGGACGCATGTACCTGCTCCACGACACGGGCATCATGACGGTGCTCGACGCCGAAACCGGCAAGGAACTCTACAAGGCCCGCGTCGGCGGCACCGGCCACACCTTTTCGGCATCGCCCATCGCTCTCGGCGACCGCCTCTTGTTCCTGGATGAAGAAGGCACAACCGTCGTCGTGGAACCGGCCGGCGAATACCGCGAGATCCGCCAGAACGCGCTCGATGAAATGACGCTCGCCTCCCCAGCCGTCGCCGACGGTGCATTGTTCATCCGGACGGAGACAAAGCTCTACCGAATCGCCAAGTAGCCGCAGGACCCTGGACCCTGGACCCGCCTTCGCCAAGGCTACGGCGAGGCAAGCCCTGGACTCAGGACTCTGGACCCCGGACCACCTATAATCTGCCGATGGTCGGCACGTCCGTTCTCCAATACCGCATCATCCGTCAGCTCGGCAGCGGAGGGATGGGCATCGTCTATGAGGCCGAAGACACCAAGCTGAACCGAAAGGTGGCGCTCAAGTTCCTGCCCGAGTCGCTTGTCATGTCGTCGGAGGCCGCAGACCGGTTTGGACGTGAGGCCAAACTGGCCGGGTCTCTCAACCACCCGAACATCTGCACCGTTCATGAAAGCGGCCTGTACGAGGGGCGCCAGTTCTTTGTTATGGAACTGCTGGAGGGCGACTCGCTCAAGACGCTGATTCAGGACAAGCCCTTACCCATCGAGCAGATCCTGGATGTGGGGTGCCAGATCGCAGACGCACTTGAAGTGGCCCACACGAAGGGCATCGTGCACCGCGACATCAAACCCGCGAATATCTTCATCACCACACGCGGACAGGCGAAACTGCTCGACTTCGGCGTGGCCACGGCCGGGCCGGAACATATGGCGGCCGGCGACGATACGCGCGTCGCCGCGGAAGCGCTCACCACGCCAGGCACCGCCATTGGTTCGGTCAACTACATGTCACCCGAACAGGCACGAGGCGAGGTCACGGATGGCCGCACCGATCTGTTCTCCCTGGGCCTGGTCCTGTACGAGATGGCGACGGGGCGCCAGGCCTTCGGCGGCCAGACCACCGCGGTGGTGTTTGACTCGATTCTCAACCGCGACCCTGTCCCGGTGCTTCAGATCAATCCGGCCGTGCCGGCCGACCTTGAACACGTGATCACGCGCGCGCTGGAGAAGGACCGCAAGATGCGGTACCAGACGGCGGCCGACATGCTGTCGGAGCTCTCGCGCCTCCGGCGCGACACCAGTTCAACCAACGTCGCGACCGCTGCCACAGCCGCCGCATCCGTTCCGGCTCCCAAGCCGAAGTCAAAGGCCCTGTTGCTGGGTATTCCGGTCGTCGCCGTGCTCGTCGCGGCGTTTTTCTTCTGGCAGTCGACCCGCACACCAGCCTTCACCGAACGCGACACGATCATCATTGCGGATTTCGACAACACCACCGGAGACGCGGTGTTTGACGATGCGCTGCGGCAGGCGGTGGCGGTGCAGTTGCAGCAAACGCCATTCGTGACGCTGCTGGCCGATCAGAGTGTGCAGCGGACGCTGCGTCTCATGTCGCGCGCGGCCGACGAACCGCTGACCAGCGCCGTGGCGAGGGAAATCTGTCAACGATCCGGTGCGAAGGCCTCGGTGGAAGGATCCATCGCACCGCTCGGCACGAACTACGTCATTACCATCGGCGTGCACAATTGCATGACCGGCGCATCGCTGGCGCAGCAGCAGGTGCAGGCCGCGTCGAAAGAGGATGTCCTCACGCAGGTGGGCGCCGCGATCACGAAGTTGCGTACGGGCCTTGGCGAGTCGCTGGCGTCGATCGAAAAATACGACGTCCCCATTACCGAGGCCACCACCGCGTCGCTCGCCGCCCTCAAGGCCTACGGCATGGCCAGCCGCGCCCGGCAAACCCGGGGCGATGATGCGGCCATTCCTTTCTACGAACAGGCGACTCAGCTCGACCCGAACTTCGCGCTCGCCTGGGCGAAATGGGGCGTGGTCAGTTCAAATCTCGGCCGCGGAGACGATGCGAAGAAGTACACCCAGAAGGCCTACGACCTGCGCGATCGTGTCAGCGAATACGAGCGGCTGTACATCACGTGGAGCCACGCCACGCGCGTGACGCTCAATCCGGCGCAGGCACGCACCACGCTTGAGATGATGACGGCCGCGTATCCGCGTGACTTCACGGCGCGCAACAACCTCGGCGTGGTGCTGTTGGGCCAGGGCCTGTTCGAGGATGCGCTCAGGGAATACACCATCGCGAACGAGATCGCTCCGGATGAACCGCTGCCGATCTCGAACTCCGCCTACGCCCTGCTTTTCTTGGCGCGGTACGACGAGGCGTTCGCGATGATTGACCGCGCCCTGGCAGTGAGGCCGGACCCGGGCTTGGCCATCACGCGGTGGATTGTCGCGCGCGTGCAAGGACACCCGCGTGCGGCGGAATTTGAGAGCACTGCGCGCACGTTGGGCTCGCCAGTCCAGCTGCTCTTTTCGGATTCAAATCTGGCGATTTGGGATGGGCGCGTCAAAGAGTTCTCACGCATCATGGAGCAGCTCCGGGCGCAGATGGGCGGCACATCAGACCCCGGAGCACGTCAGGGCATCGACGCCGCCGAAACCATGACGCTGGCCGTATTGCAGGGGGGCGAATGGCTGCCGCGCCTCAAGGCGTTTGCCAGGCAGAGCCTGCCGCAGGAAGGCGTGGCCCCGATTGCTTCCGCGCTCGCGACCACGGGCGACATGGCCACCGTGCGCACGCTGCTGCCGCAGCTCGACAACGCGGATCTCAATGATCCGCAGCAAGCCCAGCCGGTGCTGGTGACTCGGGCCTTGCTCGCCGGCGCTGACGGCCGCGTGAAGGACGCCGCCGCCATGATTGACGCGTACCTGGCGCGGCGCCCTCGCTCGCTCGAGCTTCACTACTACATGGGGCTGATTCATGAGCGGAATGGTGCGATTGACGACGCCATCGCGAGCTATCGGCTAGCCGCAGACGCGCTGAGGGTGCTCGGCCCAAGCAAAGAGGTCATGGGCGCCAGACTCGCGCTCGGCATCCTGCTCAAACAGAAGGGCGACACCGTCGGCGCCGGCCAGCTCTTCGACTCGCTCGCGAAACAGTGGGCCAACGCGGACGCGGACTTTGGGCCGCTGAAGACGCTGCAGAAGAACAGATAAAAGCCGCGGCCTTGAGACCCAGGCCGCGCTACGAGATGCCAGCACGCTGCCGGCAGCGCTACGAAATGCCAGTCCGCTGAAATACGTGTCCTCGTAGGGCGCGCTGGGTCTCAAGCGCGCCGGACTACGCGGCCTTGAGGCCAGGCCGCGCTACGAAATACCCGCCACGCGTCAGATGAACGTGAGGCTGCTCTTGCGGTAGTCCGCGCCGAGGATGGGGACCGAGTCTGTGCCGAGCCAGTTGTCGAGCACGCGCGCGTAGACCGAACGGAAGTCGGTTTCGTACTTCACGTCGGCGCCGCTGTTTTCGAGCGTGCCATCCACGTTGTTCGGGTTGAGCGATGCCGCAGTGCCATAGAGGCCGCCTTGCACGCCGCCCCCCATCGCCATCATCAGTCCCGCAGCGCCGTGGTCCGTGCCCTGGCTGCCGTTTTCGCTGATGCGGCGGCCGAACTCCGAAAACTGGAGCACGAGCGTGTCGTTGAGCAGGCCCTGGTTGCGCATGTCGTTGTAAAACGCGAGCAGCCCGTCGCCCACGGATCCCATGAGGTTCGCGTAGCCGGCATTGGCCGCATTGGTGTTCTGCGTCGCGTGTGTATCGAACCCACCCAACTGCACCCAGAAAACCTTTGTGCCGATGCCTTTTGCGATGGAGCCCGCCACGGCCTTGAGCGCTTGCGCCAGACCGTTGTTGGCGTAGGCCACCGTGCCGGTATAAGTGCCGACCGTGGCGACGCGGTCGAGCGTGGCCATCGCCGCCTGCGACGTGGCGTTGACAAACGCCACATGCGGACGGTCCACCGGCACATGCGACGCCATCGTCGTCATCGTCGCGCGCGAATACCCGGCTTCGGCGCCGGTGTTGGGACTCAGGAAGGAATAACCGGCCACCGACGGGATGGCGGCGACGCTGACCTCGCGCGATTCGAGCGAGTGTGGCAGTTCGCGCACGGTGCTCCAGGCCACGAGTGGGTCCACGGGGTCAGGCAACGCGTCGAGGTAGCGACCCAGCCAGCCCGTGCCGCTTGAATTGGCGGGATTGGCGGTGGACCAGATGTCGGTGCCCAGAAAATGCGACCGGCTGGAATTGGTGTAGCCCGTGCGCTGGATGAGCGCGAGCTTTCCCTGATTGAAGATCTGGCTCAAGCCCGTCAGACGCGGATGCAGGCCGAGCGCCTTGCCGGATGAGTCAGTGCCAACCTGCAGGACGTTGGCCGCGGGCACGGCGATGGCGGGGCGCCGGCTGTAGTAAAAACTGTCGCCGTAGGGAATCAGGGTGCTGAGCGCGTCGTTGCCGCCGCTCAGATACAACACCACCAGGTTCCGGCGTGACGCGCCCTGCGCCCTCGCGATGTCTGAGAGAAACGCGGGTGCGGCAAAACTGACGGTGAATGCCGTCACGCCGCCTTTGACGAATTGTCGTCGAGTGACCTTCATGGCTGTCCTTCGCGGGTTTTGATGCGAGGTTAGACGAACTGGTACTCGCCCGATCCAGTGAGCAGGTGAAACACGCCGCCGGCCTTGTTGAGCAACTGGGTCTCAGACCCCGTCCATGTGCCACCGGCACGCACATAGTCCACGAGCGGGTTATAGACCTCAGGCGGTACTTCCGGCAGGCTGAGGCGGCTGACGGCGTAGTCGATCAGCGTTTCAGGAGTCTGATTGTAGGGCCGCGACGTATTGCGCAGTTCGAACCGCTGGTTGGTGGCCAACACAGAAGCAAAATTCATCCGCGCGAGCATACCGCCGGTGGAAAACCATGCGGGGCCAATCGCCCACCCATTCACGTCGGGCGGCTCGAACAGCTGTTGTCCCATGTTGAGCATCGGCGTGAGCGTGTCGTTGGCTGAAAACCCGAGGTGGCCCATTTCCTTCAACGCACGAACCACGTACTCGACAGGCCACGAATGGCGCTGGTAGCGATGGCGCGGGTCGCGGAACTGTGTAGAGCGCACAATCTCACGGATGACCTCGCGCATGTCGGTGCCCGACGAGAGATATACCGCGGCGATCGCGCTCACAAATGCCGGGTCCGGCGCTTCAATATCGCTGACAAACCAGTTCCACAGCCGGCCCGCCAGCCGCTTCGCGGTCTCGGGATGCACAGCAAGCGCGGCGATCAGGTCAAGACCATCCTGCATCCCCGACGCCGCAGCCCGCGCCGGGATGGTCTTCGACCCATTCGCATAGATCGGGAATGAGAACGTTTTCGCCGTCACGTCGTGCTGCGCCGCGTTGTAGTTGAAGGCGTAGTACGCCGTCGGCGTATTGCGCGTGCCGCGTTGCGCGATGTTCCACCCGGTGAACACCCGAGCGGCCGCATACACGTCGGCTTCCGTGTAGTTGCTCACGCCAAACGTGAACAACTCCATGAGTTCGCGGCCGAAATTTTCCTGCGGTTTGGCCTTGAGGTTGGTGTTGCCGTCGAGCCAGTAGATCATGGCCGGGTCTTTGGCCACTTCCACCAGCAGCTCGCTGAACTTGCCAAGTCCGCGCTGGCGAAACAGTTCGATTTGCCCGCGCACCTGCGCCGTGTCTTCCGACGGCTTGGCCGCCATCAGGCGCGTGGCCTCAGTGGCGCCCACCGTGCCGGCCAGCTTGCTGTACGCCGTGGCGAAGTGATGATGCCAGAGCAGCGCCATCCGCTCCTGGAGCGGCGCCGGGGAATGCACCATCCGGAATACCCAACGCTGGCGCGCATCGTTGATCACCGTGTTCGGCATGAATCCGTTGCGCGCGGTGATGCCCAGATACCCTGGCGTCCCAATCTTGGCGTCTACGTCGTTCGCGGGGTCGGCGGGGTTGAAATCCACCAGGGCGGCAACGGCCTCCCCGTACGACATCTCTTCGTAGAAGGCGCGCTCGGCCGGCGTGGCACCGAAACCGACCCGCAGCAGCAGGTGGTCCAGTTGGGGCCGGTCGCTGAGTCGTCCGATGGTGTTCATGAAGTTACCCCTCCCGTTTGACCCGAACCCGGCCCCGAAGGTTACAGGGCCCGCATGAATCCCAGCATCTGGTCGTCTTTGGTGGCCTGGCCGGTGAAAAAGCGCGCCGCAGCCCTGGCGGCAAGCCATGCAAATGCCTCGCCATGCCACCCGAAGGCGATGGAAAAGAAGTGAAACGGATAGTTCCGGTGGGGGCCAATCCAGGGCAACCCGTCAGCCGTGCCGACAATAGGCAAATCCCAGCCGTACGCCGGCGGCAGGCCCGAGATATCGGGATACCGCAGCGACAGTTCGTACATCAGCTGGTTCGCGCGTTGCCGCACCGCCGCGTCACGCAAGGGCCCCGACGCTACCTCCGGCCCGGTCAAACCCGCAAACAGCGCCCGATTTCCGTCGAGCCACCGCAGGAACCGGGGAGATTCCGTGCCTTCCGTATAGAGGGCCGCCCGCGAGCCCACCAGCTTGCGCATGGCCGGCGTCAGCGGCTCAGTGACCACCACATATCCGCGCGTCGTCCGGACGTGCCGGTCGAGTTGGTGGAACACCGGACCCGGCGTCCCTGTCGCCACCACCACTCCACGGGTGACGATGGTGCCGCCGTTGAAGGCGACGGTGGCGTCCTTGCGGGTGAACGTGGTCTTTTTCACGCGGGTCTGTTCGAAGATTCGAGCACCCTTCGCTCGGGCGGCTTCGGCCAGTCCGAGGGCAGCGCGAATCGGGTGCAGGACTGCGGCATCGTGCAGGCGCATCGCTCCCTGTGTTTCGGTGGCGAGGGCCTCGATCGAGGCGGCCTGCGTCAACCAGGTGGCGTCGAGCTTTGCGGCCTTGCGTGCCGATACTTCTTTCTTCAGGACGGCCCCGTCGTTGGTGAACGGCGCATTGACCAGGAGCGGCATCGGGCTGAGGTCGCAGCGGATCTTCAACCGCTTCATGGTGGCCGACAGATCGCGCACGCTGCGTTGAAGTTCGGCGAAGGCAATGTGGGCCGCGCGTTTGCCGGCCGTCTTTTCCACTTCGATCAGCGATCCATCTGGCACGGGCAGCACCGCCCCAATCGACCCCTGCGTGGCGCCCGAAGCCAGATGATCCGCCTCGAGCAACACCACGTCGAGCCCGGCCTGGGCCAGTGTATAAGCGGCCGCACACCCGGTGAAGCCGCCGCCAATCACGACCACGTCGGCGGTGAGACGACCCTTTGCCGGCTTGCCCTGCGCGGTTCGTGACTTGGCCGGCGCCGCCTGAGTGGCCCAATATGAGAGTCCGTAGCCTGGCATTACGAGACAGAATAGCCCACATGAAACGCGACTCGTTGGGTTTCTGGATGGTGGCCGCGCTCGTGATGGGCAACATGGTGGGATCCGGCGTGTTCCTGTTGCCGTCATCGCTCGCGGCATTTGGGGGCCTGAGCCTGGTGGGGTGGATGGCATCAGCCGCGGGGGCCACGTGCCTGGCCCTGGTGTTCGCGCGCCTCGCCCGCATCCGGCCCGCTGCCGGGGGACCGTACGCGTATACGAGAATGGCCTTCGGAGACCTTCCGGGGTTCATGGTGGCCTGGGGCTATTGGATTTCTGTCTGGAGCTCCACGGCGGCACTTGCCGTGGCGGGCGTCGGATACCTCGATCCGTTTTTCCCCACCATCGTCCGAACCCCCGTCCTGGCCGCCATCCTGGCCATTGCCATGGTGTGGACATTCACCCTGATCAACATCGCGGGAGTGCGGCGGGCCGGTCAAGTGCAGGTGGTAACCACGGTGCTGAAGTTGATGCCACTTGTGCTCGTGGGGATCGGGGGTCTCTTCTATTTTTCGCCTGCACACTTCCCCGTCACGGCCACCTCGTTTGGCGATGCGGCTGGGCAGGTGACGCAGGTGGCCACGCTTACGCTGTGGGCATTTCTGGGTCTTGAGGCCGCGACGATTCCGGCGGGACACGTCGCAAATCCCGAAACAACCATTCCGCGCGCAACCATTGCCGGTACGCTGATCGCCGCCGCTATCTACATCGTGAGTACGATCGGCGTGATGTCACTGGTGCCGGCTGCAACACTTGCGACGACGACCGCGCCGTTTGCGGATGGGGCGCGCGCGCTGTTTGGCAACACGGCGGCGAGCCTGGTGGCGATTGGCGCCGCCATCTCCTGTTTTGGCGCGCTCAACGGATGGACGCTGGTCGTCGGACAGTTGCCCCTGGCGGTGGCCAAAGACGGGTTGTTTCCGAAAATCTTCGCCCGTGTATCTCCGCAAGGCACACCAGTGGCGGGAATGCTGGTGGCCGGCGTGCTGGCCTCGGTGCTCATTGCGGCGAACCACACCAGGGGCCTGGTCGAACTCTTCACGTTCATCATCCTGCTCTCGACGCTGTCAACCCTTGTGCCCTATGTGTTCTCGGCGCTCGCGACATTTCGCATCAAGGATCCGTCGGTGCCACCAGGCGCCGGCCAACTGCCCGCCAGGATGAAGGCCGTCGCAGGCCTCGCATTCGCGTATGGGTTGTGGGCAATCGGCGGCGCTGGTGCGGAAACGGTGTACTGGGGCTTCTTGCTGTTGCTGGCGGGCCTGCCTGTTTTTGTCTGGGTGACTCGCGACCGTGTCTGACGTCGGCCCCTGGAATCGCATCCTGGTGCGCCACGCGCGCGAGGCGTTTGTTGATGACGCAACGATCGCTGAGCAGTGGCAGGCGCTCAATTTCACTGCGGCGCCAGATTTCGGCAGAGCCGTCGAGCAGTACGAGCGGTTTGTCGAACTGCTTGGCACAGGCGCGCCTGTGCACGAGTGCGCCAGCGCACACGAGTACCACAGCACAACAGCACCGCAGCACTTGAACCTGGATTCGATTTATGTGCGTGATGCGTCGGTCATGTGCGCCCGGGGCGCCATTCTCTGCCGCATGGGAAAGCCCCTGCGCGACCGCGAACCCGCAGCACTTGCCGACACCTATCGCGCACTCGGCATCCCGATCGTCGGCGCCATCGAGCCACCCGGAACACTTGAAGGTGGCGATGTGACGTGGCTGAGCCCGCGACTGGCTGCGGTGGGCCGCAGCTACCGTACCAACGACGAGGGGATTCGGCAGCTTCGGCTCCTGCTCGGCGACTCCGTTGATGAACTCATCGTCGTGCCCCTGCCCCACTATCGGGGCGCCGGCGACGTGTTCCACCTGATGTCGATCATCAGCCCCGTGGACCACGACCTCGCGGTGGTGTATTCACCGCTGATGCCCGTGTCGTTCCGCGAACGCCTCTGTGACCTCGGCTACACACTGGTTGAAGTGCCCGATGAGGAGTTCGATTCCATCGGCGCGAACGTGCTGGCCATTGCACCGCGCAAGTGCGTGATGGCGGAAGGCAACCCCAAAACCAGCGCGGCCCTTGAACGCGCCGGCGCCGAGGTCCTGGTCTACGACGGGTCGGAGATCTCGCTCAAGGGCGGGGGCGGACCTACGTGCCTGACAAGACCTATCCAACTGGGGAACTGGGGAAGTTAGGAACTGCGCGCATTTCGTAGCGCGGCCTGGGTCTCAAGGCCGCGGTGCTCGGCGCGCTTGAGACCCAGCGCGCCCTACGTTCGGAATTTCGTAGCTCGGCCTGTTCCTCAAGGCCGAGGACTGTCTCGGGCTTGAGGAACAGCCCGAGCTACGTACGACGGAACAGCCCGAGCTACGCGCATCGTGCGCATCTTGATGAGCAAAACGGCAGCCACGACCCACAAGAGTCCCACCGTGATCCAGGCGACCGGCGACGTGCTGAGAGCCCAGGGGTTGGTGGCCCCATCCACGGCAGACGGCACGATGTCTTTGGTGTTGTTCACGGCCGCATGGAAGAGCATCACCGGCCAGAGGCTCGGGCCCGTGCGCGCATACAACCACGCCATCGTCACTGACAACGCCGTGACCTGCAGGAAATAGAGAGGGAATGACTGGCCCGTGGTGGTCGTGGCGGCGATGAAGAACAACGGCAGGTGCCACACGGCCCAGATTGCGCCTAGCAGAAGGCTCGCGCGTGGAAGTCCGAGACGTTCGGCCATGCGCGGGAGGGCGTACCCGCGCCATCCAATCTCTTCTCCGGCCTGACCCAGGGAGATCGCCGAGAAGATGGTCCCCGCGAGCAGGAGATACCAGGCATCCTCGCCGAAGCGCGGCCAGGATCCGATGGCGACGCGATAAACCACTGCGGCCGTCAACTTGATGCTCGCCGTAAAGCCCAGAGCAAACACATACCAGCGGACGCCGGAGCGCCATTGAAAGAGGCGCGAGAGCATGGCCGACACTCCCGCTCTTCCCTCAGCGCGAAACGTCAGCCACAGCGCCACGAACGACGGTGAGAATATGCCGAGCAGGAACACCCCGCTGACAACAACCGGTGAGCCCGACGGGCTACGGTCCAGCAGCGTTCCGGCCGCGACCCAGGTCGTCCAGCTGGCGACGAATGTCAGGGCGAAGAACGAGAGCAGCGGACTCAAGGCGCTGGCGGTTAATGTAACGCAGGTGGATTGCGGATAGAAGCGGATAGAATCACCCCCGACCCGATGTCCTTGCCCGCCGGCACACGCCTTGGCCCGTACGAAATCGTCGCCCCGATCGGGGCCGGTGGCATGGGTGAGGTCTATCGGGCGCGTGACACCCGGCTGCAGCGCCAAGTCGCCATCAAGGTCGTCCCCCCTGCCATCGCAGCCGATTCTGTGGCGCTCGCGCGCTTTGAGCGCGAAGCCCAGGCTGTGGCGGCGTTGTCACACCCGAACATCCTCTCTCTGCACGACATCGGCCGCGAGTCGAGTACCGGCGGCGACGTCACGTTCGCCGTCATGGAGTTGCTCGAAGGCAGGACCCTTCGGGAAGTGCTGGTTGAAGGCTCGATCCCTATCCGGAAGGCCGTGGAATACGGCCGGCAGATCGCCGATGGTCTGGCCGCCGCGCATGACCGCGGCATTGTTCACCGCGACCTGAAGCCTGAAAACATCTTTGTAACGGCTGACGGGCGCGTGAAGTTGCTCGACTTCGGCCTTGCGCTGGTTCAGACACCTGCACCGTCATCGGCCGACACCGTGCTGGCGCGGGTGGACACGACGCCGGGCACGATTCTCGGGACGATTGGATACATGGCGCCGGAACAGGTTCGCGGCCAGTCCGTAGACTCGCGCGCCGACATCTTCTCGTTCGGCGCGGTGCTCTACGAGATGATTGGCGGCAAACGCGCGTTCGGCGGCGCAACGCCCGCCGACACGATGAGCGCGATCCTCAACAAAGATCCCGAGGAGTTCGTTCCCTCGACCGGCGGGTCGCAACCGGGGCTCGACCGCATCGTGCGCCGCGCGCTTGAAAAGGAACCGGCCCAGCGCTTTCAATCTGCGCGCGATCTCGGTTTCGCGCTCGAGGCCGTCACCAGTGGAAGCAGTTCAGGCTCTGGAGCGTCGCACACCGTACCGCCGCCTCTGGCCAGGCGACGCGGAGGCCTGGTGCCGATCACCGTCGCACTGGTCGCCGGCGGAGTCCTTGGTGCTGTCGCCTGGGGCACGTTCGCTCCAGCGAACGACGTTGTCAGTGCCGACGTGTCCAGGTTCACGCTGCCGGCCACCGAGTTTCAGGTCGGCCTCGAATGGGTGGCCGTATCGCCAGACGGCCGGACGCTGGCGTGGGGCGGCAACGTCAGTTCCTCGGCATCGCAGAGCCTGGGACTGTGGATTCGGCGCCTGGAAAATACCTCCGCTGAAATCGTGAAGAACGTGGACGATGTGAGGCGCGCCGTCTTCATGCCCGACAACAAGACCCTGCTGGCGCTTGGACAAGGCCAGCTCTTCACGGTCGATATCGACACCGGGCGCAGAGTGGTGCTTTGGACCGCAGCCGAGCCTGAACGATCCGTCCTCCGATCCGTGGCGGTCGCGCCCGATGGCCGCATCGCCGTCGGGGTGGACAACGGGATCGCGATCCTCGAAAACGGTGCGATGCGCATGGTGGTGAAGCCACAGCCGGACCGGCGCGTCGGGTATGCGAGTTGGATGCCCGACGGCCAGCATCTGCTGTTCGGGGCAAGACTGCCGGACAACTCGTCGACGGCGTTCGTCGCGTCAGTGGAGGGCGGCGAACCGCGCCCGATGTCGCTCCCGCAGGACATCACGGCCCCAATGGCCACGCCGGACGGCACGGTCCTGTACGGACAGAATGGCATCCTGTGGGGGCAGCGGATCAACCCCGACACGCTGGTCCCGGATGGACCTCCGGCTCGTCTCGCCAATGACCTCAGCATGGACATCAGCTCAGGATTCATGGGCGTCAGCGTGTCCCGTACCGGCGTGCTTGCGTTGCGGTCGCCTGCAGCTTTGCAGGTGCAGTTCGAATGGGTCGATCGATCCGGGCGATTGGTGCAGAAGGCGGGAACACCGGAGAACTTCGCGAACTTCGACGTCGCAGCGGATGGCCGCATCGCCGCCACGCGGCGTGAGCCGTTCATGAACGGCAACTCCCTGTGGCTCATCGATCCCGTCCGCGACCTCACGGCCCAGCTCGCCCGGTTTGAGGGTTCGTCGTACAGCGACCCCGCATTTTCGTTCGATGGCGCGCGACTCGCCGTGCGCAAAGGCGCCCAGGTGGTCGTGCGCACCATGCAAGGTGCGACGGAAACCGTGCTTCGGAACTGGACCGGATATCCCGACTCGTGGACTCGTGATGGCCGCTTCCTGGCGGTGGGCCGGCCTGTGGCCGCCGATTTCGAATTGTGGGTGCTGTCGCTTGACGACCCCGCGAAGGACGTGGCGCTGGTCAAGGGCGTCTCGCTGGCCGACGAGGCACGGTTCTCTCCCGACGGAAAGTGGGTGGCCTATCACGCCGCGCAAAAAGCGACGCCCGATGTCTTCGTCACGCCGTTTCCGCCGACGGACGAGCGGCTGCAGATCTCCACCGCAGGCGGCGTGCAGCCTCGCTGGAGTCCCGACGGACGCGAGCTGTATTTCCTCGATCTGTCCGGCCAGATGATGTCGGCCGCAATACCGGCGGGCGATCCCCGCCAGGCGAAAGCCGCACAGCCCGTGTTCCGCACCGATCTTTCCGCCTCATCGGCGATGGACCAGTTCGCCGTCTCGGCCGACGGCGGGCGATTCTTGTTGCGTCGGTCGATGAACGCCTCCTCCAACGAGGCGCCCGTGCAAGTGGTGCTCAACTGGCAGGCGCTGCTGCCCACGAAGGACAAATAGACGTCGCTGGCATCCGGCACGCGCCTCCACCGCACCCCGCCACCAGACCGGCCGAACCCCAGTCTGGTGGCGGGCTGCAGATTTGACGAACGTGATCACCTCATCCAGATGTCTTCGAGAATGACGACTGACGTCATCATCGTCTGACCTCCCACGGTGAGGCGCACCGTGTAGGCGCCGGGCGCAAGCATCGCGCCGCCGCCACCGCCCCGACCTCCGCCGGCGACAAACGGCACTCCCGGCCCGATTGCGCCGCGGCCACCGCCACGCGCGGCCGGTTGCTGGCCACCCGCGCCTCCGGAGACGGCCGCCAGGGCCGCAGCCTTCTCGTACGCGGCCTGGCCCGCAGCGATCTCTTCAGGCGTCAGGTTCGACGGCACCGCTCCACGGCCACCCGCTCCCCCACGCCCTCCACCCGCGAACTGGCCGCCACCGGGGCCTGCGGCGTTCTGCGCGGCCATGTTCCATTGCACGCGGTTCATCCCCGCCTTCGCCTGCGTCGTCATGGTCGACACCACGGCGCCCTGGGCGTTGAGCACTTCGAACTTCGCCTCACCCATGTCGGACGGCGCCCAGAAGGTGAACGCCGTGCCGCCCTGCGGGTTTTCACCCCGGAACTGGCGGGCAGTGACACGTCGTGTGGCGAGCAAATCGTTCTTCCACTGCACGGCCGGCCGCGGCTCGAACAACTTCACGGCGCTGCCGGGCGCGGACGCCAGTTGTTCAAGTGGCGTGATGTCGTCCGCAATCCACAACGAACGCCCATGCGTGGCCACGATGAGATCCTTCTCGCGCGGGTGAATCAGAATGTCGTCCACGCGCACGGAGGGCATGCCTGCGGAGAACAACTTCCAGCTCTTTCCCGCGTCCAGCGTCACGAACAGGTTGAACTCCGTCCCCACGAAGAGCAGGTTGGGGTTCACGGGATCCTCGCGCAGCGCGTTGATGTTGCCCTTGACCGGAAGGTCGCCCGTCACGTTCGACCAGGTTCGACCGTAGTCAACGGTCTTGAACAGATAGGGCCTCCAGTCGTCATTGCGATGATTGTCGAGCGCCACATACGCGGTGGCCGGGTCGAAGTGCGAGGGCTCGATGCGCGACACCTGCACGTATCCCTTCGGGGCTCCGGTGATATTGCCGAAGACGTTGGTGAACGTCGCGCCGGCATCCTGGCTCACCTGGAGGTTGCCATCATCGGTGCCGATCCAGATCACGCCTGGTTTCGACGGCGATTCGCGCAACTGCGTGGTGACGGAGTTCTGCTGGTAGCCGTCATGTTTGGACGCCATTGGCGCGTTGCCGGCCACGCCCATGATCGGCGTGCCGAAGCGGTCGAAGTTCTTGGTCAGGTCCGTCGGGTTCATTGTCCACGCGTCACCGCGGTTGCTGGACTTGAAGAAGTACTGGCCCGAAATGTAGACGGTGGCCGGATCGTGCGGCGACATCTCAAATGGCGTGTTCCAGTAAAAGCGGAATTCATCCACCTGTGCCGGCTGGTTGATCACGTTGCCCATGCCCCCGCCGCGGCCGCCACCGCCGCCTGGGGCGGCGGCAGGCGCCGTCCTCGTCGCGCGGGGCGTAATGCTTTTTTGTGTGCCCGCGCGGAAGTCATAGCGCGTCATTGACGCGTTCTGCGACTCGCCGTACGCGATCGTCCAGTCGGTCGGATCCTGGCGCGTGTAGAAGCCGTCGCCGCCGGCAATCGTGAACCAATCGGTGTTCACCGCGCCAAACTGCGAGCGCACCGCGCTCGGCCCGCACCAGGCCTGGTTGTCCTGCAAGCCGCCGCACACCCAATACGGGCGCCGCATATCCGCCGACACCTGATAGAACTGCCCCAGCGCCATGTCGTTGTGGTAGTCCCAGGTGAAGCCGCCGTCGTTGCTGATGTCGATGCCGCCATCGTGGCCGGCCGCCACAATACGCGGGTCCTTTGGATTGATCCAGAACGCGTGATAGTCGCCATGGCCCGTGCCCGAGAGACCGTTCCACGTCTTGCCGCCGTCGAACGACATCTGCGCGGACGCCCCGCCCTGAATCACCTTCTTGTCGTTCACCGGGTCCACGCGAATCTGGCTGTAATAGATCGGGCGGTTGTTCACGTTTGACAAGAACGTCCACGTCTTACCGCCATCGTCAGAGCGCCACACGCCGGACCGGTCGGGCCCGTTGCGCGAACCCGGATCGCCGCAGCACGGCACTCCTGGCTTCGGCGCCTGGCCGTCATCGCCGACGTTCACCTGGATGCCACCCTCAGCACCCACCTCGGCGATCATGTAGAGCGTCGTCGGCCGCCCACGGAATACGGCAATGCCGATGCGGCCGAGGATCCCGTCTTTTGACGCGGGGAACCCGCCGCCCGTGATCCTGGTCCACGTCTCGCCGGCGTCGATGGACTTCCACAGGCCGCTGCCCTGGCCGCCGCCGTTCACGCCCCACCATGTGCGGCGACGCTGGTACGACGCGGCGTAGAGCACCTTCGGATTCGAGAAGTCGATCGCCACATCGATAAAGCCCGTGTCGGCGTCGATGTACTTCGCCTTCTTCCATGTCTTGCCGCCGTCAATGGACTTGTAGAGACCACGGTCTTCGTTCGGCCCGAACAGATGTCCGACCGCTGCCACGTACACAATGTTGGGATCGGTGGGATTCACCACGATGCGGCCGATGGACTGGGTGTCTTCGAGGCCCATGTTCGCCCACGTCTTGCCGCCGTCGGTGGTTTTGTAGACGCCGCCACCGATCGACGAACTCTGCCGGTTGTTCGGCTCGCCGGTACCGACATAGACGACGTTGGGATCGGAGGGGGCGATGGCGATGTCACCGATCGACGTGACCGTCATCTCATCGAACAGCGAGAGCCAGTGATTGCCGCCGTCGGTGGACTTCCACACACCGCCGGTCGCGAACCCGATGTACATGATCATCGGGTCTTTTTCGGCGCCTTCGATGTCATCGATACGGCCCATCATCACGGCCGGGCCGATCGATCGGAACTTGAATCCCTGCAGCATGGGATCGGTCGATGCGTTCACCACGCGGACTGGCGCGGCCGGCGGTGCGGGTTGTTGCGCGGTCAGGGCTCCGCCAACAAGCCCGCATACACCAAGAATCAGGAGTAAGCGGAACGACGATTGCTTCATGAGGGGATCTCCTTAAGAAGAAGTACGAGCAGATAGTAGCGCGATCACGGCGTTGGCGCACCCAGGTGCGCAACACGGCTCGACCCGAACCAGGAGAGGGTCGACGTCAGTCCCGCGAGCTCAGAACTTCCACTCGAAGCCCAGGATGGGGAACAGCCCCTGCTGCTCCTGGAAGCGCACCGTGTTGGTGCGCCGGTTCCAGGTGTAGCCGGAGAAATTTCTGCGGTTCGTGAGGTTCTGCACACCGGCGAACAGCACAAACGGCCGTGCACTCCCGAACGTGCGCTGCACGCGCACGTCGAGCCGGAAGTAGGCGGGAGCGCGCGCATCGTTCACCCGCGTGAGGTCAAACACGCCGCGGCGCACGCTTTGGGACAGCGCTTCGTCAAACGGCGTATACGGCCGCCCGCCCAGCCACGACAGGCGCGTGGACGCCAACCACTTTGGCGACAGGTTCACGCCGCCGGTCACGTTCACCACAAAGGGATAGTCAAACGACCCCGGCCTCAGCACATCGTCCAGCCCTGCCTGCTCTGATTTCGCCACCGACACGTTCGCCTGGCCGTACCAACGGCCACCCGGAGCCTTCTCGATGAAGGCCTCCACGCCCATCGCTCGGCCGCGGCCTTCGCTGGTCATCGGAAAGAGGACCTCGCGCACATTAAACGTGTCGCCGACGTTCGCCAACGACAGCGTCGGGAACTGCGTGGACACGGGATAGTCCGCGTACCGCTTGTAGTAGCCCTCAAGGGTCAGGCGCACCGAATCCGACGGCAAATAAGTGAAGCCCGACACCACGTGTTCCGACTTGATGGGCTTGAGCCGCTCATTCTCCGGGAACGACGCGAGAAAGAGGAAAAACGGCTGCTGGAAATATTGTCCGTAACTCGCGCTCCAGGTCAGGCGGTCGCTCACTTTGAATCCAACGCCGGCGCGCGGGCTGAAACGGGTGTGGCCGATGTACTGGTAGTGATCCACCCGCCCGCCCCAGGTGAGATTGAGGCGCGACGTGATGTCCATGGTGCCCTGCACGTACGCGCCACTCTGATACGCGGTGAAGGATCGGTCCAGCGTGAAGGCATTAACTCCCGGCTCCGCTGAGAACGGGCTGTCGTCACCGAGCGGGGAGCCGGTGTCATAGTTCAGCCGGAAGACCTTGAAGCTGCCGCCGACCTGGATCTTGTTCTTCCGGCCCATCATCGTGGCGTAGGTGGTCAGATCGTACTTGAGCGTCGTTTCGCCCTCGCGTGCGGCTTCGGTGAACACCAGCGGCCCCTGATCGATGATGTCGTCCACTGGAGTGCCGGCGGGCGGCACGCCATCGCGCACGAGGTCTTTCACCTTGGAGGTGACCGACGCTTCGGAATGCGTGACGCTCAGCAGGCCAACACCACGAGTGCCGAACACACGTTGCCAGTTCAGGCCTGTGGCGCTGCGCCAACCCTGATACCTGATGTCGAATTCCGCCAGGCCTTCATCCAGGTCAGTCTCTTCCGTCAGCCCCAGCCGGATGCGATCGACGCCACTGACATTGACCAGCCACAGGCGATCGAGCGGCGTCACGTCATACACGGCTTTCGCGTTGAGTGTGTAGAGCACCGGCACGCCGCCAAAGCCGATGTCCTTGGTGAACAGGTCCAGAAAACTTCTCCGCGCCGAGACAATCCACGACCCCTTGCCCTGGCGAATGGGGCCCTCAAGAATGGCGCCCGCGCCCGCGAACCCAAGCGTGGCGCGACCGCGCACCTTTTCGCGGTCACCCTCCCGCTGCGCGATCTGCAGCACGCTCGACACCCGGTTGATGTACGGCGCGGGGTATCCACCGGTCAGGAACGTCACGTCCTGGATCAGTTCCGTGTCGAGGATGCTGACAGTGCCGCCGGCGGACGCAAAGTTCGCGAACGCGTTAATGTTTGGAATCTCGATGTTGTCCACGATGAAGAGATTCTCAAGGGGACTGCCGCCCCGGACGATGATGTCGTTGCGGAAGTCGTTGGTGCCGATGACCACACCGGGCAGTGTTTGCAGGTAGCGCGAGACATCCTGCAACGCCGCCGCGCTTTCGCGAATCTGGAGCGGACGGATGAGGTAGTTCGACGTCTTGACCTCCTCGGACGTCACAAACGCGGACGCGGTGACCGTCACGGACTGCTGCACCGCTGCAGGCGCAGGCAGCGAAATCTCCACAAGTGCGTCCAGTCCAGCCCGCACCTCGATCGGGTCGGTGACAAACCCGGGTTCTCCCGGCGGCGTCACCTCCAGGCGATAGGCGCCCGAACGCACGTCTGTGAGTCGGAACTTCCCGGCGTCATCCGACAACACGCATCGGATCGAATCCACCAGGCACACCGTGACCGCCAGGCCAGGCTTCTTGTCGTGCGTCATCACGACGCCGGCGATGGCGCCTGTGCCAGTCGTGTCCTGAGCCCACACGTGAACCGGGGAAAACAAAGACACTACGAACAAGGCGATTGAGAAAACAACGTTCCGGGAACCCATTTATCAAGCGTATACCCAGTATGATCGGCGCGGTAACCATGGCCTTCGTCATCGCACTCGCCCTTTTTGCCGTGGCGCTCTACGCGTTATCGCGGCTAAAGCAGAAGGACCTGAACGAAGCCGCTGCGGCGGTCGGACTGTCGCGTGTCGCTCATTCGCCCGGCATCAAAGGGACCACCGCAGAGGGGCGGCCCTGCCGCGACACGGACGTCGCGCGGGGATCGATCGCAGGACTCACGGCCACGCTGATGAACCGCAGCACCCCCAGTGTGCTGGCGCCCAAACGCAAGCGCGTGGCGACGCAGTTCACGATCCTGTCACTGCACCTGCCATCGCCGCCGCCAGCCGCGTTGCGGTTGCAGCCCGTGGGCTGGAGCCGTGGCCTCGAGGCCTTCACGCAATCCCCTCCAGTCGTGGTCCCCACCGGTGATGCCACGTTCGACGCCGTGTGGCATCTCTACACCGATGCACCGACCGCTGCGCTCCTGGTGCTGACGCCGGAGGTGCGCGCGTCGTTGGTCGCGTGGCGAAACGCCTGCGTCCCCAAGGGGCCGGCGTGGACGGAACACGCCAGTTCGGCACTCCTGCTGGGGTCATTCGAAATCACGCCGGACCGCGCCAAGTACGTGCTATTTAGCAGTCCAAGCGGAAAGACCGGCGCCCACGTCGCCAGCACCGTCACCCTGCTCACCACGCTAGCAGGCCGATGACTCCCCAGTTCCCAAGTTCCTAAGTTCCCCAGTTCCTAAGTTCCCCAGTTCCTAAAGCATCGTGCCTACCGCCGAATAGTCCAGGTCCGCGCCGCCTGAGGCGACCAGCGCATCAACCAGAGCCGCCACCAGCGTCGCAGTCGGCATGGCCGCGCCGTTGGCGGCGCCGGCCTCAAGGGCGATGCGCAGGTCCTTCTGATACAGCCGGGTGCGGAAGCCGGGCGCAAACTGGCCGGTCAGAATCCGTTCGCCGTGAACCTCGAGCACACGGCTTGACGCGAACCCGCCAAGCAGCGCCTGGCGGACGCGTGCCCCGTCCACGCCGGCCTTGCGCGCAAGCGCCAGCGCTTCGCTGACACCAGCAAGGGCGCCACCGATCGCGATCTGGTTGCACACCTTGCACAACTGTCCCGGAACCGGGCTCGGCGCCGATGTGGACGATGCGGTCGGCATGGCCGAGGCATTCGAAGATCGGCCGGGCCCGATCGAACGCCGCGGCCGGGCCACCCACCATGATCGACAGTGAGGCGTTGATCGCGCCGATCTCGCCGCCGCTGACCGGTGCGTCGAGCATGGTGCAGCCGGCCTCTTCGACTTTGGCAGCCAACGCCCGCGCAGCCACCGGCGAAATGCTGCTCATGTCGATGACCATCCCGCCCTTCGCCAGGCCACCGATCACGCCATCGGGCCCCGTCAGCACCGCTTCCACGTCTGGCGTGTCAGGCAGCATCGTGATCACCACGTCTGACTGGCGCGCCACTTCCACCGGCGACGCGGCCGCAACGGCGCCGGCGGCCACCAGTGCGTCCACCGGACCACGGCTTCGGCTGTGCACGACCAGTGGATATCCTTTGGCGAGCAGATGTGACGCCATGGGTTTTCCCATGACACCCAATCCGATGAACCCAATCCGCGTTTCAAACTTCCCGCTTGTGTCGTCCGTCATAGCCTTCATGCGCTCCTTGTCCATTCTCGCCTTTGCCGTGCTGTTCGCGGCGTGTTCGTCGCCTACGAACCCATCTGAGCCGGGCGTCATGACTTTGGCCCCTGGCGAATCTGGCTCGGCCCGGGGCCTGACCGTCACATTCCTCGGGGTGACGAGCGACTCGCGATGCCCGGGTGACGCCACCTGCGTCACCGCAGGAGATGCCTCTGTCTCGCTGGAAACGTCCTGGCTCGGCACCAGACGCGCGTTCGAACTGCAATTGAACAACGCAGCCAACAGGAGCGCCACCCACGGCAACAATACGATTACATTCAGCGCCCTGGCGCCGTACCCGTTCGCCTCGCGGGGCAACATCCTGCCGGCCGACTATCGCGCGACGTTTGGCGTGACTCGGCGCTAGGTTGCAGAACCGCGGAGCCGGACCTGAAGGTCCGGCCTCCGAAGACAGATGCCGCTCCCGGCCGGCGGGAGATGTCAGAATACGCAGCCAGAGATGAGCACGTCCACGTTTCCAATTGATTCGAAGCTTCCGGCCATCGGCGTGAGCATTTTTTCGGTCATGACCCGGCTGGCCAACGAGCACGGCGCGATTAACCTGTCCCAGGGATTCCCCGATTTCGCCTGCGACCCGGCACTGGTCGAAGCCGTGGCCCAGGCGATGCGCGACGGGCACAACCAGTACGCGCCAATGCCTGGCGTCCAGGCGCTGCGGGAAGCCATCGCGGCGAAAGTGCAGCACTGCTACGGCGCGGTCGTGGACCCGGCTACCGAAGTGCAGGTCACGTGCGGCGCGACCGAAGCGCTCTATTCCACGCTCACCGCGTTTGTTCAACCCGGCGACGAAGTGGTGCTCTTCGAACCGTGTTACGACTCGTACGTGCCGGCCATCCGCTTGTCCGGCGGCGTGCCGGTATTTGTCGGCCTGCGGTATCCGGACTACCAGGTGGACTGGGACGAAGTGGCGCGGGCGATCACGCCAAACACCAGGGCCATCCTCGTGAATACGCCACACAACCCGACCGGCATGACATGGACGGCCGACGACATGAGCCGGCTGGCGGCACTGGTGGACGGCAGCAACATCCTGCTCATCGGCGACGAGGTGTACGAACACATCATCTTCGACGGCCGGCGGCACGAGAGCCTGCTGCGTTACCCGGAACTGCGGTCACGCGCGGTCGTGATCAGCTCGTTCGGCAAGACCTTTCACGCCACGGGATGGAAGGTGGGTTACGCCGTGGCGCCGGCACCCCTCCTGGCCGAACTGCAGCGTGTCCACCAGTTCGTCACGTTCACCGCGCATTCGGCGTCGCAGGTGGCGTTTGCGGAGTTCGTGACGCGCGACCCCGGGGCGAAGGATCTGCCTGGGTTTTATCAGGCCAAACGTAATTTGTTCCTGCAGCTCCTTGACGGCTCCCGGCTCACGCCACTCGCCTGCACGGGCACGTACTTTCAACTGATGGACTACTCGGCGATCACCACAGACCGCGACACGGACGTCGCGATGCGGCTCATCCAGCAGCACGGCGTCGCCGCCATTCCCTGCTCGGCGTTCAACTACAAAGACACCGGCGGACCCGTGCTGCGGTTCTGCTTTGCGAAGAAAGACGAGACGTTGCGGGCAGCGACCGAACGGCTGCGGGCGGTCTGAGATGTTTATGCCACGGGCGTCCGCCGCTCGACGCGCAGGAACACGCCCTGGTTGGCGGGCACGAGTACCGAGGCGGGATCCACTTCCGCAAACTCCTGAAGGCCCGGCACTGCGGGCGCGTACACCCTGACGCCGCCCGCAAGCCCCATCGCCTTGAGGTCCATCGAGAGCGACACCCGTTCGTCGCGCTCCGACCAGGACCCGATCGCCACAAGCGCGCTGCCATCACGAAGGTACGTGGTGGCAAACAATGCTGGGTGGCCCGTTCGTACTGGCGTATCTTTCAGCCAGTACCCGCGCATCCGGCTCTCGGCAATGCCGAAATCGTTCATCAGGGCCCACACCGGCCGCGGGTCCGTCTTGCCGTACAGTCGCGACGTCATCCCGAACAACAGGCCCCGATACGGGTGTCCCCCGTCCTGCAGCATCTCGCCCATCAGGCCGAACGGCAGCCCCGATACCTCGGTCATCCAGTAGTCGGCCGGCAGCTTGTATTCAAAGTACTCGCCAAACCACAGGCGCGACATGTAGGGAAAGTGCTCCATGTAGAGCATGGCGCTGTTGATGAAGCCGTCATTCTTGTTGAACTGATTGGCCGAGTGCAGGTCGATCACCACCTGGCCTCGTTTGGCGGCCAACACCGAGATCATCCGGCGCACGGTCTCGCGGCTGAACGCGATGTCATCGAGATACAGGCCGTCGATCTTCTGGTGCTCGGCCAGCCACGACAATCCCTCGATGTAGTAGTTCGTCCACCGCGACGTCCCCTTATCCAGCATCGCCGCATCGTCCACCGTGTAGGCATGCCAGGCCGAGTGATACCGGTCCTCAAGATGTTCCTGCATCCAGGAATGGCCGCCGCCTTCACCGTCGTTCAGGATCTCGTCACCCAGGCTGCGGAGCGCGAATAGTTCGTGGGCGCGATAGGTCAACTCGCGAATGGTGTTGTACAGCTTGACCTTGATGCCTTTGGCATGGGCTTCTTCGATGTACGCGGTCTGCTTGTCGAGCGCGAAGAACGGGTAGTTGATGTAGGGATTGATCTCGTTCGCGTGGTGGATGTTGACCACCGTCCCGCCTGACGCCTTCACCTCATCGACCGGCACGTACTTGTGGACGAAGCGGGTTTCAAAGTGCGTCTTCGTGTCGATGGGCTTGAAGGGCGTGATCAGGAACCTGACATTGAAGTGCAGCTTCGTACCGGCGGTCACGCGGCGGGTGCCCGAGTAGTTCGTTGCGGTCACGGCGCCGGCGGCGGTCTCAATGCGAATGCCTCCGCGGCCGTCGTTGTACCAGGAGGGCGGCAGGTTCAGCGGTTTACTCAGGTAGAAGTTGGTATTCAGCGGCCGCTCGTAGTTGTCGTCACGCAACACGTACTGCAGGCCCTTGTGAATGCCGCCGAGCCAGACGCCCTCCTGGTGGTTCTCCACCTTCCACGTCCAATCAACACGATCCGGCCGCATGCCACCTTTGCGTCCCAATCCCAACATGTACTCCGCCGCATCCGGCACCAGCGCCACCGGCATGACGATGTCGTCGATGCTGACGTCTTTGAGGGCCTCGAGTTCGATGCGGTAGTCGAGCATGCCGTCGTACTCGAGCGCGCCCTTCACCGACATGCGGAACGACGCGGAGCGGCTCTCGGCTGTCCAACTCGCCCGCCCGCGTGCGTCCTGTTTCACCTGAAACGGTTGTGATCGCATCGCCTCGGGCTGACCCGCGACAATCACGCGCAGGTTCACGGGGCGCGCCAACACGGCCCCGGGGAGTGTTCCCAACGTCAGCTCCGGCGTGAAGTAACTCACGATCCGGTCGGGCAGCCCCGAGGCGCCGAGCGTGACCGTTCGGCCCAGGACCGACAGCGCGCGCCGGCTGGCGCCGCCAATGACAACGGGCGTGAACGGCTTGATGATGAAATCCGGGTCCGTGCCGGCCGTGGAGTTGATCCAGGCCAGGCGGCTCATCAGCTCGGGCTCGTCAAAGCCGTGATTGCGCGCCTGCGCCTGATCCACATCGAGCTTCAGCGTCACGGTCTGCCGATCGCTTGCGCCGGCCGAGACAATCACGCTCCCTTCGACGACACCAACCGGCTGATTCGCCGGCACCATCACGCCAATCCACAGCGGCTGCACCTCTCCGGCCTTCACACTGATCGTCTTTGTAAACGCCCGCCCGTGTTCATCCACGCCGCCGCAGTTGAAGCACGTCATGGTCTTCAACCACTCCGCCGGAAACTGATCGAAGCTGACGCGCACATCGGACAGCGGCGCGGCGCCTGCGACCACCGCCACCTGAAACGTGAAGTACTCGTCTCGAAGGACCCGGCTTTCAAGAGTGGAGGCCGGGCCACGGTCGGCCCAGTGTTTGGGCAGGAACCGGCGCATGCGCACGGGATAGTCGCGATGTTCGGGCACCACGCGCCACCCGTTGGGCGCGCCTGCCATGAACCGTGCGGTCTCATCAGGAGTGGCGATGACCTCCATCGGAAAAAAGCTGTGGAACGCATCCACCGATTGAATCTTCGTCGTCTGCGCACGCGTGATGCCGTCCAGATTCACTTTGCGGGTGCGATCAGCCCATTCCAGCTCGGGCTCGATCACCGACCGCATGTAGGTCACCTTGGGATAGCTCCCACCGGTGGTTTGCCACGGCAGGTAATAGACGAAATAGCGGCTCGATCCAGGATTGGGCTGAAACACGACGTCGCCAGACACGTTGTCGATGCGGAGCGCGAACGCGTTCGGCACCACCTTTCCGGAGGTCGCGTCCACCACGACCAGGGCTTTCTCGGCCGGGTTGGGATCGTGCCTGCGCCAGGGAATGGTCACGCGGATATTGGAGCCGGCCCCAAGCGAGGCCGCCTCAACCTCAACCACCGCCCGATGATTGCCCCACGACTCACCCTTCGAGCCTGCGGCCAGGTGCGGCGTCCAGTTTCCTGGTTCGTAGGAAACGCCATCGACCACATTCGAGATGGCCGGCGCGCGATGAAGGTCGGCGAACGGGGGCTCAGTCGCCCAGACCACGGCGGCCAGGGACACAGTTCCCACGGCCAGGCCTAGCGCGGCCCAGCGGACGACCTTACCGAACGGGGAGTGCAAGCGCGCGGGCGAGGAGGATGGCATCAAGGTCTCCAGAGACAGGCATCTGTCCCAACGACTGTCGTGCGACCAGTTCGAGCCGGTCGAAGGGTGTGCCGCCGCCGGCGCCCGTTGCGGCGATGACGGCTTCGAATTGTGCTTGCGCTTCAGCCGGGCGGCCCTGTCGTTGCGCCACTCGGCCGAGCAGGAACCGGATCAGCCGCTCCTCGGGATCGTAGGGCTTACCCTGGCCCAGGCGCTCGGGCCACTCGAGGGCCGAGGTCAAGTGCGACGCCGCCTCTGCCCATCGACCGGCGTTGTAGCTGGCCAACGCAGCAAGCGTATGCGCCTGCACGTACATCTGGTGCGTTTCGCGCGAGTGCTCTGAGGGCAACACACGCGTGACGTTCAGCACTGCGAGCGCCTCGGCCGGGCGCTCGAGGTACAGCAGCGACCGCACGTGGAGCAGGTCCAGGTTGAAGTCTTTTGGAAACTGCTGTCGGGCGCGGGCTGAGGCCGCCAACGCGTCTGACCATCTGGCCTGCTTCTGGTAGTGCTGAATCAAGGGGATCCGGACGGTGCGATCGGTGCCGGCCAGTGTCTCGGCGCGTTTGAGGTCTGGTTCCGGATCCCCACCGGCCTTCTCAACGAGGTGTGCTCGGGAGACGTAAAACGCCGCCGCATCCGGCGTGTTGGGCGTGTTGCCCAGGGGCCGCAACATGCGCTCAGCATCGGGGAGCCGATCGAACCCCCAGAGGTTCAACGCCAACAGGTACGCCCAGCTCCAGTGCGTGTTCCCCTGCACGGTCCACGCGAGCACGGGCAGCGTTTCAAGGCGATACGGAAACACCAGCGTCACGTCGGCGCCGGCACTCAGCAGCGACTCGTCCTGCTTGAGGTACGCGAGCCACGCGCGCAGCAGGGGATTCCGCAGCCGTTTGACTGCGGGCTCAAGCAACGCCATCGCGTCCGCGGCTTGGCCGCGATTCACGTAGCCGATAGCCAGTTCGAGCACGGACTGGTCAGGGAATTCACTACGCAGGCCGTCAAACAATGCCGCCTGGGTCCCGGATCCGGGCGCGGCAAGGAAGCGCTCCGCCCTGACAAAGTGGCTGAGCGGATCGAGATCGAGCAACGTGGTCGTCGCCTCGGTGACGAGGGTCTCGCGGCCGGTCTTCCGGCCGGTCATCGCGAGGATCTGCCACGCGGAGAGGTTCTGCCGGTTGTAATCCAGCGCGATGCGGGCGTAGCGTTCGGCCTCAGCCACATCTGCCCTCACAAATGCGAGTTCGGCCAGTTGCACGTTCGCGGCGGACCGGTACGCCATCGACCGCGCGGCCCAACCGAAGGCGTCACGCGCATCCACCATCTTTCCCAGCGCCCGGTAGAGGTTGCCTGCGATGAAGTTCGCCTCGGCATCGTAGGCATCAAGGCGCAGCGCGCGCACCACGAGGACCAGTCCCTCTTCATAGTACGCTTGGCGATACTCGAGGTCGCCCATGGCAAGCAAGGCGCCGCGATGCCACGGACTCTTAACCAGCGCCTCGTCGAGCATCGGTCGGGCCTGCTCGTACCGTCTGCCCTGGATGAGTTCTTTCGCCTCAAAGACCAGCCGGTCGGCTTCCGGGATCGACGCCACGGCGGCGGCATCCGTTTCGAACGGCCGTGCCAGCGTCCGTTCAGCCGGGTCGGACGAATAGTCCACGCCCAGGCCACGCAGCTCCACACGATACGGCGCGCCTGCCGCATGGGGCACGGTCGTCGTAAACGGCTCGAGCGGCGCAAGCGTCACCGGTTGTTCCAGCACCACCTTGCCGCCCGACCACACCCGCAGCGTATCGGACGCCTGTCCAAACGCATTCACGCCGATCTGCAACTGGCCGCCGGCCTCCCGCACCGAGATCGCGGCGTCACGTGAGGCATCCGTCAATCCGCCAAGGCCTTCAAGCGGAAACCAGGTCTCCGTCCACCGGTCCGTCGCAAAGGGCTCGAAACCCGCCTGCGTGATGGGATTGACGTGCGCATCCGGCGTGAACTGCACCAACAGCCGCCCCGCCTGATACTCCACATATTGGCCGTCGGTGTCGGTCAGCAAATCTTCCCAGATGCCTCCGGCGCGCGACAACGCCCAGAGCCACAGTTTCTGCCCGGGCATCTCTTCGTGCCTGGCCCAGTGACCGAACCCGTACTTGGCATCGCGATAATAGCCACCGAAGAAGTCCTTGAGTTCACCGACCACGTGAAACGACTTGTTGGACCCGAAGGTGTTGTTCTTGTACACCGGCAGGAACCGGTCCTGCCCATCGCGTGGCCACGATTCGCGCGCGCCTGGATGCGTCAGGTACAGGTTGCCGGGGATGGACATCTCCAGGTCGTCTTTCGCAAACGCCGCAGCCGTCATCCAGTTGTAATACGGCTGCTCGATCGCCGTCCCGTTGTGCCACAACACGTTCGTCTCAAACGACGCCTTGTCGGCCGGCAAGCGGATCTCCACCCGCCACTCGGTGCGCGACGGCAGGTCCATCGTGCCGACGATGCAGCTCACGCTGCCGTCGGGGTTCTGCTTGAGCACGTAATCCACCGGCGTGGCCGTGGAGGGCGTGTGGCCAATGACGCCAAAGTTGAACTCGATCCCGCCAGACGTCCACGGTCCACGCAAAGCGATGTTGCGGAACTTGACGACCTCGTTCCGATAGATGAATTCGTGCCCGGTCTTCTTGACGCGCGCGCCCCAGACCTTGCCGCCGATCTCGGGCAGCACAAAGACCTCGATCAGATCGTTCTCGAGCGTGACAACCTTCCATTCACGCGGTGTCCCTTCGTGTTCGTACCCTTCGAACGAGTGGTAGGGATACAGCCGGGTGTCCTTGACAAGGATCGGCACCGGGTTGGGTTCGGAGAAGGCGTAGGTCTTGAGCGTTTGCAGCCCTTCCGAGATTCGGGCCGCTTTGATGTTCTGGGTTGTGTGAACGGGGACTGCTGCAAGAGCCGCAGCAAGTGCAATGAGCGGCCATCGACGGACCATGCCGGGTATCTTACTCCCAGCCAGTTCAGGCGCGCTTAGGTGCCGTTGATGAGCGACTCGTAACAATCCACCGCCCGGAACAACTCCGCGAGATCGAGGTGCTCCTCATCGGTGTGCGCCACCGTGATGGAGCCAGGGCCCAGCAGCATCGGCGTGCCCCACGCGTCAAGGAACGGCACGTCCGTGGTGTAGGCAAACACCGCGGTCTCAAAGCCAGGCACCGTGTGCAGACGCACGGGCGGCACCACCAGCACATCCTCAATCACTGCGCACGAGCCGATGGCGTCCTCCAGTTGATCACGCACCTCACGATAGTCACCAACAGTCCGGAACATCAGCTCCGCGCCGGCATTGGGCGGGATCACGTTTGGCGCCACTCCGCCAGACATCAGGCCTACGGAGTAGTTCGTGCGGCCCAGCAGGGCCTCTGCCGGCCATTCCACTTCGCGCAGTGACACCAGCGCATCGAGCATCTTCTCGATCGCGGATTCACCAAGTTCGGGAAGGCTTGAATGCGCGGCCCGGCCGGTGGACGTGAGACGCGCGCGATAGACGCCTTTGGTCGCGAGGCCGAGGCGATTGTCGGTCGGCTCGCCATTGATGAGCCACTGCGCCGCGGTCGGCCACAAGTTCGCGGCCCTGGCACCGTCGCTGCCGCGCTCTTCACCCGCGACAAACAACAAGCCGACGTCCGTACGACCCGCAGCCCGTGCCCGCTCGGCGGCGGCCACCTGCGCGGCAAGGATACCTTTGGCGTCACAGGCACCACGCCCGTACAGCCGGTCGCCCTCGAGGCGACTGGGGATGAACGGCGGCACGCAATCAAAGTGTGTGGACAACACGACGCGGGCACTCTCGGCGGCGCTTACCCTTGCAATCACGTTGCAGCGTCCATCCGCGAGCGGTTGCTCATCCACGTGCCACCCACGCTCGCGCAGCGTTCGGGAAAGGAACGCGGCCACGGCTTGCTCGCGCCCTGTCGTGGAGTCGATATCGATCAGCGCCCGGGCGAAGTCGATGAGCGCTACCTGATCCACGACTCCAGCTCCGTCTTTGTATCGGTCTTGTCGTCGCGGTACTTCACAATCACTGGTGTCGAGAGCGACAGGCCCCACTCCTTGCCGGCGCCCACCGTCACGTTCCTGGCGCCCGGCACCACCACCGCGCCTTCGGGAATCACGAGCGGCTGCCCCGGCTCGGGCTTGATGATGCGGCCGTGCACCAGGTCGTACACGGGCGTGGACCCGGTCAACACGGTGCCAGCCGCGATCACGGCTCGCTGCTTGATCACCGCGCCTTCATAGATCCCCGTATTGCCCCCCACCAGCACGTCGTCTTCCACAATGACGGGCATCGCGCCCACGGGCTCGATGACTCCACCGATTTGCGCGGCGGCGCTCACGTGCACGCGCGCCCCGATCTGGGCGCACGATCCCACCAGCGCATGCGAATCGATGAGCGTGCCCTCGCCTACATACGCCCCGATGTTGATGTACATCGGCGGCATGCAGACGACGCTGCGCGCCACGTAGGCGCCCTGCCGAATGGTGGACCCACCGGGAACGATGCGGATGCCGTCACCAAGTGCCGGCTTCTTGAGCGGCATCGTGTCCTTGTCGAAAAACGGCCACTTGCCGTGATCCGACGAGGCGTCCACCGTGTCGCCAAACCGGAAGCCCAGCAGGATGCCCTGTTTCACCCACACATTGACGCGCCAGCCTGTCGGCGATGCACTGTCGGGCTCGGCCGCGCGAATGTCGCCGGTGTTGAGGCCGCTCTGCAATTCAAAGAACGCTCTCCTGGCGGCGTCTTTGTCGGCGTTGCTGCCGGCCGCGAACAACGCAGCAATGGTGGCTTCGAGCGACGTCACGCAGAGGCTCCGGTCATGGCACCAGCAACAACCGGCAGCCCCAACTCGGCCAGTACGGCCGCGATCTTCTCCTGCGACGCTTTGCGCGGTGACACCATCGGCAACCGATAGACCTCTTCACACAGCCCCATCGCCGCCATCGCGAACTTGACCGGAATGGGGTTGGCTTCGACGAAATTGATCTGCATGAGCGGCAGCAACTTGTTGTGCCAGTGCCGCGATTCGAGCAGCGCGCCGCGCTCAAACGCCTCCACCATCTGCACCATCTCTGAAGGCACTTCGTTTGACGCCACTGAAATGATGCCGTGGCCGCCCAGCGCCATCAGCGGCAGCGTGAGGGCGTCGTCTCCCGACATGACGATGAAGTCCGACGGCACTGCGCGGCAGATTTCCGCCATCTGCGTGACGTTGCCAGAGGCTTCTTTCACGCCGATGATGTTCGGAATCGTCGCGAGTCGCACAAGTGTGGCGGGTTCGATGTTGACGCCGGTGCGTCCGGGCACGTTGTAGACCACGATCGGCAGATCGGTGCTTTCGGCGATGGCCTTGTAGTGCTGGTACAGCCCTTCCGGTGTGGGCTTGTTGTAATACGGCGTCACCGAGAGCAGACCGTCGGCGCCGGCCGCCTTCGCCACCCCAGCCATGTGGATGACTTCCTTGGTGTCGTAACCACCCGCGCCCGCCAACACCAACGCGCGCCCTTTGGCTTCGGCCGCGACGAGCTCGATGATGCGGCGCTTCTCGTCCACCGACAGCGTCGGTGTTTCTCCCGTGGTGCCACATGGCACAAGCACATGGACGCCTGCGTCAACCTGGCGTCGGGCCAACCGACTGACAGAAGCCGTATCGAGCGTTCCGTCGTGGTGGAACGGGGTAATCAGCGCCGTACCAACGCCAGTGAAAGGGACTCTCATCGCAACTCCTTCAGGTAGTCGTCCATCGTAAACCAGCCGTGCCTGCCCACCAACCAGCGCGCCACATCCAGCGCGCCCCTGGCAAACACGGCTCGATCGCGCACAGTGTGGGTCATGGTCACCGTTTCGCTCGGGCCATCGAAGCCAACCGTGTGTGTGCCGGGAATCGAGCCCGCGCGCGTGGACGAGACATCCATTCCCCGGGTGTAACCGGCCGTTTCCATGGCCTGTTTCAGCGTCAGGGCCGTGCCGGACGGCGCATCCTTTTTGGCCGAATGATGGGCCTCGTGAATCCAGGCGCCCACCTGCGGTTGGGCGGCAAAGTCAGACGCCGCCTGAGCCACCGCCTTGCGAAAGATGTGGAGCCCTATGGAGAAATTTGACGCCGCCAGTACGCCGATGTGGTGCTCTGCAGCCACAGCGCGAAGCCCCGGTTCGGCGGCCTGCCAGCCCGTGGTGCCAATCACCACGTTCAGTTTGCGCTCGGCCAGTGCGGTCAGATTCGCAGGCACGGCATCAGGCGTGGTGAAATCGATGGCCACGTCAAACGGCCCTTCGGCCTCGGCGATGCCGCGCGCACCGGCAGCGCTGGTCACAATGCCCGCGACCTCGCATCCGTAGTCGGGCGCCAGTTGCTCCACCAGTTTGCCCATGCGACCGTGACCGATGATGAGCAGGCGAGTCTTCATGTAAAGAACTCCTCGTGCACGCGGGTCAGCGCCCCTGGCAAGTCGGCATCCGGTATCACAATGGTGATGTTCCGCCGTTCTGACGCCTGCGACAACATGCGGATAGGTACCGGGCCCAACGCCTTGAGCAGCCGGCTCACAAACGTGGCGTCGCCCTGAATGCCTTCGCCGACCACGCAGAGCACCGCCAGATCGCTGCTGCTCGTCACTTCAGCAAACGCCTTGAGGTCTTCGAGGATCCTCGGCAACCGTCGCCCATCATCCACGGTGACCGAAACAGACACTTCGGACGTGGTGACGACGTCAACCGACGTCGCATGGTGTTCAAACACACCAAAGAGCTTGTGCAGGAAGCCGTGCGCCATGAGCATCCGCGTGGACGAGATGTCCACGACGGTGACGTTGCGTTTTGATGCGACCGCAGTGAGCGGGAGTCCGCTCGAAGGGCGGCTCGCGGTGATGAGCGTGCCCAGCGCTTCGGCACGGCGCGAGTTGAGGATGCGTACCGGAATGTTCTTCGCCATCGCCGGAAGGATGGTGGCCGGGTGCAGCACCTTGGCGCCAAAATACGCGAGTTCCGATGCTTCGTCGAATGAGAGCTGCGGTACGACCCTGGCAGACGGCACCAGTCGCGGGTCCGCTGTCAGCATGCCATCTACGTCCGTCCAGATTTGAATCTCCGACGCGCCGATGCAGGCGCCAACGATGGCTGCGGAGTAATCCGACCCGCCACGGCCGAGCGTGGTGGTGACACCGTCGACGGTGGCGCCGACAAAACCACCCATCACCGGTACCCGCCGCGCCGATAACAACGGAACGAGCGCGGCGGTCATTTTGATGCCGGTCTCCTCCATCAGCGGCGGTGCGGCCGTGTGTTCGGCGGTGGTCACCATGACCTTTCGCGCGTCCACCCAGGCGGCCGGCACGCCGCGCGACTCGAGTGCCGCAGCCACGATGCGGCTGCTGGCGAGTTCACCGACGGCGGCAATGGCGTCCAGCCAGCGGGGCGACACCTCTTCAAGCACAGCCAACGCAGAGACGACTCGCGCCAGCGATCCGAACTCGGCATTGAGGTAGGTTTCAACGTCCGATCGCAGTCCGTCATCCGTGATGACGCCCGCCACCTCGATGTGACGCTCCAGCAGCAGGCGCACGTTCTCTCGCGCCCCATCGGCATCACCGGCCCCGGCCTGCGCGGCCAGGCCAAGCAACCGATCCGTGGCGCCCCCCAACGCCGACACCACCACAATGGGCCCGCGCGGGTCCTGCTGCGTGCCGGCGAGCGCGTTCGGCAGCGCCGCCTGGCGCGTCGCACGCACAATCTCGATCAGCCTGATGATGGCGGCCCGGTCCGCCACCGACGTGCCGCCGAACTTCAGGACAAACACTGCAGCTCCGCGTGCATCAACTCGGCGTTGAGAATCGAAGCGCCGGCGGCGCCGCGTACCGTGTTGTGCCCCAACGCCACGAAACGGAAGCTCATGACCGGGCACGTCCGCAGGCGACCGACCGACACAGCCATGCCGCCACCAAGGTCCGAGTCCAGGCGCGGCTGCGGGCGGTTGGGTTCGTCTCGAAGGAGGATCGCCGGAATCGGCGCGGTCGGCAGCCTCAATTCCTGTGGCCGGCCCACGAAGCCCTGAAACGCCGCCCGCACATCATCGAGTTCCGCCTTCGCTTCCACCTGAACGGACACGGTCATCGTGTGGCCATCGATCACGGGCACGCGATTCGTATGGGCAGAGACAACCATCGTGTGCAGCGTACGGCCTCCGTCAGATCCCAGAATCTTCAGCGTCTCGGATTCGATTTTTTCTTCTTCGCCACCGATGTAGGGCACCAGGTTGCCCAGGATGTCGTACGACGGCACGCCCGGATATCCCGCACCGGACACCGCCTGCATCGTTGAAACCACCGCGCTCTTGAGGCCGAACCGCTGCAGCGGTGCGAGCGCCATGACCAGGACCACCGTGGAGCAGTTTGGGTTGGTGACGATGGCCCCGGACCAGCCTTTGACGCGCCGTTGCTCGACCAGCAGCGAGAGGTGGTCGCTGTTGATCTCGGGCACGAGCAGCGGAATCAGTGGATCCATCCGGTGATTGCGCGCGTTGCTCAACACGATGTGGCCCGCGCGGGCAAACGCTTCTTCCACGTCGCCGGCCACGCCGGCATCGAGGGCGGAAAACACCACCTTCGGGCCTCGGCCAGGAACGCACGCGTCCACCGTCAACTGGCGCACGGCCTCTGGCATCGGCGTGGGCAACCGCCAGGCTGATGCCTCGGCGTACCGTTTGCCTTCCGACCGTTCACTCGCCGCAAGCCACGCCACGTTGAACCACGGGTGGTTCTCGAGACGGGATACAAACTGCTGCCCCACCATGCCGGTGGCGCCCAAGACTCCTACATCGATCTTCGTCACTGCCGTTGTCTCCTAAAAACACAAAACCCGCTGAGCGCCAGGCGCAACAGCGGGTATCAGGTGCTCGTGTTCTCGAGCCGGTCTTTTCAGACCACTGTCGTCACCGCCATTGCGCCCGCGGGACCCGCTTTCGCGAGGCCCGCTTGGACTTCGTCTGTTTGGACGAGCTGCGCGCGACGATGAACATCATGACTGCGGCCGGAATGATAGCACGACGTGCTGCCGGGTCTGAAGACCCGGCCTCCGTAGACACGGCCATTCCTCGGAGGCCGGGTCTTCAGACCCGGCAGACATGCTCTAGTGATTCGCCATGACGATGAAGCCGGCCCAGTAGAACGGGTGGCGATAACGCGGGTCTTTCATCAGGGCGAGCGCTGAGCCACGAAGTGACTCGGCCGCTGAAGCGGAGGCGGCTTTGGGCGCGAGCAGACGCTCGTGCAACCCAATCATCAGGGCCGTGGTGCTCGCCGAGTCCACTTCCCACTGGCTCACTACCGCGGTCGAAGCGCCGGCGGCGAACAACGCCCATGACAGTCCGATCACCCCTTCTCCACCACCGACTGCACCACTCGCGGTCTGGCACGCCGAGAGCACCACCAGATCGGCCGTGATCTCGAGATCGAGCAACTCCCACGCCTCCAGGCGGCCGTCGGTGCCGTCTCCGGATTTGTCGGGCGCCATCAGCAGGTGCGAATACATCGGGCTGCGATCGTCGAGCACTCCGTGCGTGGCGATGTGCAGGACGCTCGCGTTCCGGACAGCCGCTCGCAGTGTGCCTTCGGTGGCCGCGCTGCCCAGAAACACCGCGCTGCGATTGGCCCCGTACAGCCGCTCCAGTGCCTGCACTTCTCGAGCGGCCTCCGGTAAGCGCTCGGGCAAACCAGGAGTGGCGCCATCGGGGGCAAGCGCAGGATCGCCCAGCGCCAACAGCCGGGGCTCTCCGCCAACCCTTCTGGCGCGCCGCTCGCGCAACGCGATGAGCGCCGATAGCGAGGGCGTATACGACACCGCGCGTTCCTCGACCAGGAAGGTGTCTCGCGGTGTGAGCAGTGCCTGAAAAGGCACGCGCCAAAGCGCGTGGTCCGGTACGACGATGAGGTGGCTGACGCCGGAGAGCGATGTATCGAACGCGCCCAGCAGCGCCGAATAGAGCTGGCCAGACGTGGCAGCAAAGCCGAGGTCGCGCCCTGACACCTGATTCGCGAACCGGTCCGCCAGCGTGAGTAGCTGGTCGGTTGTCGTCTCAAGTTGCTTCGCGGTGACCACGGGACCATCAGGCCCGGCTTTCACCAGATAGGCCCACGCACTCTCTGGTTGCACCACCAGCTCGAGGACTGCTGTGCCCGGTGTCAGGATCGCCGCGAGTTGGCCTCGCGACAAAATGGGTGCGTCGCCGCGGATGATCCGCAGATCCGGGTTGGCTCCGTAGAGTTCGGCTGTGAACGCTTCATGGGCCAGACGGGCCGCAGCCAGATCGGCCTCGAGCGCGGCTATGCGAGCGGCGTCTGGTGCCCGTTGCTGACGCTCGGTGGCCGCCTCAACGCCCAAGGCCACAATCACATTGCTGAGGCGCCGCTCCTTGTCGCGTTCAGCCGCCGTCATCGTTCGGGTGGGCTGGCGGCCGGCGGCCAGGATATCGAGCAGGGTGCGGGCGCGGGCACGTTCCACGGCCATGAGCGCGTCAAACCCGCGACCGGCTCTGGCGTGCAGGGCCGCGACGCTGAGGTAGGCCCCGACGCGTTCCGTCATGAAGACCTGGCGGGCCCGCTCGCCACCGACAGTTCGCGTACGAAGCGTTTCTGCCGTGGTGATACCGGCCTCATAGGACGCGATCGCGGCATCGGTACGCCCCAGGGCTTCGTGAATCTGGCCCTGAAACAACTGGGCCCTGCCCAGATGAGCCAGCAGGCGGGAGGACGACGCCATCTGCATCGCTCGCGCGATGTACGGCTCGCCTTCGCGGGCGCGGCCCTCGATCAAAAGCAGACTCGCCATCTCGGACAGGCTCTCCACAAGACCGGCCACATCGCCGCTGCGTTCCCGCAGCTCGAGGCTGCGTCGCTGCAGCGTTTCCGCCTCGGCGAGTTTTCCCTCGTCGCGACTGAGGGTGCCCATGTTGTAGAGCAGTGTCGCGACGGTGCCGGAATCGTCCGACGCCTCGGCCATGGCCAGCGCACGGTCAAAGGCGGTTCTTGCAGGACCGGGCTGGTTGAGGTTGGCGTGCGCGCGACCGATGTTGTTCCAGGTCGACGTGGCGGCCGGCGCGACCCCGACCTTTTCGATGAGCGCGAGTGCCCGTGTGTAATAGGTCAGCGCCTGCGGATAGTCACCCAGTTCGTCGTACTGGCCGCCAATATTGTTCAGCGTGTTCGCAATATCCAGTGTGCCGCGGCCCCCGTCGTCGACCTTGAGGTCAAGACTGCGCGAGAAGTAGTCGTGGGCCAGCCGCGCGTTGCCCAGGCTGGAGTGCATCAGCCCGAGATTGTTGTAGACGCGCGAAATGGCAATGGGCCGCCGAAGTTGTTCGGCCAGAGCCAACGCACGGTCGAACGACGCCTGAGCCGACTCAAAGTCGCCCAGGCGCCGCTGCACGATGGCGAGGTTTGAGATCACCGGTTGCAGGCCGGCCGGGTCTCCAATGGCCTCGGCCACCTGGAGCGCCTCTGTGAGGTGCGACTGCGCGCTGGCGAGGTTGCCTCGTTGACCGTCCACGCTTCCGAGCCCGGTCAGAGCCGACGAGCGCGAACGGGGATTATTCGTCGCTGTCGCAAGCCACAGGATCGCCCGGTACGCGCGTTCGGCCGCCGGGTACTCACGAAGGGTCAGCAGACTCAGCGCGTGCTCGAAGAGAACCGGGCGCGCCGGCTCGCCGGCCAGCTCCGGCGCCTCCTTGAGCACTGCGGCGCGGCCGTCGTCAGAGGGCGCCGCAAAGAAGCGCGTGATGACTGCCGTGAGGGCGGCCGACGCGTCAACCGGCCCCTGGGCGGGCGGCGCAGCCGACTGCGCGCCCAGTGTCGGATGCCCGGCACAGAGGACCGCAGCAAGGCACACGGTGGTCGTAAGCAGGCGAGTCGTGGAGTGTCGCACCCACATCAGGGTAGCTTACGGCGTGATCGCGGGCTGCATGAAGCCGATGTCACTGACAGGGAACTTGGCCAGGTTCGGGAAGGCCCCTGCGAGATCCACAGGAGAGGCGCCAAACCACTTGCCGAGAGTGGCGCCGAACTGTGCTGTGGAAATCGTGGGAATCCACACGCCGCGATCGTTGGCGTCGTCAGGCCCGCCCAGAGCGAGGGTGGGCAGTGCGCCGTAGACTCCGCCCTTCACGGCGCCGCCCAGCACAATCTGGTGGCTGCCCCATGCGTGGTCCGACCCACTGCCGCTTGGCTGCAATGTGCGGCCGAACTCCGATTGCGTAAACGTGGTGACTTGCTGGATCAGGTTCGCATCGCCAATGGCGTTGTGGAAGGCCTGCAGCGCCTGGGAGAGCTGCGAGAGCAGGTACCAGTGCGTCCAGTCCTGAGAGCTGTGCAGGTCGAACCCGTCCATCGAGCAGAAGAAGACCTGGCGCCCTGGACCCATGGCCGACCGGACTTTGACGAGCCGCGCCACTTCCTTGAGCTGGTTGCCGATCGATGTGCCGGGGAACACAAGGCCGGCGTCGGAACCAGCGCTGGCTGCAAGAGTGTCCGCGAGCTGCAGACCGTCGGCCATGGCCTTGTTGGCCGCCTTGCGCAGCGGGTGGCCGCCGTCGATCAGGAGCATGTTGTCCACGGCCTGCCGGCGTTGCAGCGCCTCGTTCTCAGGCCAGAAACTCATGCCGCCCAGTTGCAGGTTCGCGCCTGGCGGAATCACATTGCCACCGGCATTTTGTCCCTGCAGGAACAAGGCATGCTGCGAGACGGAGACGGCCCCGAGACTGTCGGATTGGCCGAAGCAATCAAGCAGGCGGCCGCCCCAGCCGTACCCGTCTGCCGTCGGCATGCCCGTCTGCGCCTGCACCGTCTGGTCGGAATGTGAAAACAGATTCGTTGGCGCCGCCTGCCCTGCCAGAAACCCCGCGCGCGTGAGTGGGCTCTCGAGCAAACCCATGTTCAACACAAAGGCCAGATGGCCGCTCTCATAGAGTGGGTTCATCTCGGCCAGCCCATAGTGCATGGCCCATGGGTTGCCTCCGGCATCGGCAATGGGTGACAGCAACTCGCTTCCTGTCAGGGCGAGGCCGCCGCGCAGGTTCTCGTACTGCGCCCGCCGCGTCGCGTCGAGCGGTACGATCATGTTGTTGCCGTCATTGCCGCCGAACAAGTACACGCAGACGAGCGCCTTGTAGTCGGTGAGCGCTGCAGTGGAACGCGCCTCGGCTGCAAACAAGGAGTGCGACCTGCGCAGGCCCGTACCAAGGCCGGCCAGGCCCAGCGCTGCGAGCTGCGCACTGAGCTTGAGGAAGCGACGACGATCCGGGGTGTTCTGGTGTGAATGTGCCATGGTCACTGGACTCCAAAGTGCACCACGAACTCATTGGAGATCGCGGTGAGATACAACGTGCCCAACGCCCGCTGCTTCAGGTCTGACGTCGCCTGAGCGGCCGCCAGCAGAACCTGCCGCAGCTCCTGCGACATTCGGCCAAACAACAGCGTTTGATTAACCTGTTCGACCAGAACTGCGGGATTACCGGCAAGCGCCGTGAAGGGCGCGAGGTTCACCGGGAATGAAGAACTGAACTGGCTGTTCAGAATCTGGTAGATGAAGTTGGCGCGCTGGATGGAAAGTGCCGGCCCATACAACTGGAACTCCGGTCCGAATTTCGTGGGGTCACCCGGCAGCGGCGCCAGCGGCGAGTAATAGCCGAACACCGTGGTTGGCGTCAGCACCGACTGGCCCAGGTTGCTGAGCACGTACATGAACTGGTTCGGATTCGCTGCCGTCAGGCCAAGCGCTCGAGAGAGGCCGGCCACATGCAGGATCGGATCGCGCAGCCGGCCGTCACCGGCCCCTGCCAGCGCCGCATCCGGATCAGTCAGGATCGCCACAAGGACGGCTTTCAAATCGCCCCTGACGCCCTGGCCGTTATCAGCGAAGACTGTCGCGACCCGCTGGATGTACGCCGGCGTCGGGTTGCTGGTGACGAGCGATCGAATCAGCCGCGTGGCCAGGAACGGCGCGGCGTTGGGATGCGTGAACACGGCATCAATGACGTCTTCCAGGTCCTTCGTGACCGACTGCCCGGCCGGAAGCGTGATGCCATTAAACAGAGTCTTCGCGCCGGCGTCGTGACGCGTCGGCCTGGGCTCCATCAACCCGACAAAGTAGTCCTGATTGCGCGACTGAGGCTGTTGGCCTGGTTGTGTGGGATACGTCCAACCGGAGAGAGCGCGCGCGACATTCTTGAGAACGGTCTGGTCGTACGTGGGAATCAGCTGCCCCGCCGCGTCCTTCTTGAAGGTCCCATCCATGTTGAGCTGATACAACCCGATGGTGAACAACTGCATCAGCTCGCGCGGGAAATTTTCGTTGGGCGCGTTGCCGCCGGAGCCAAGACTGTTCGCCAGGTCCAGGTACTTGCCCATGGACGGGCTCAGCGTCATGTCTCGCAGGATCGATCGGTAGTTGCCGAACGCGTGATCCTCAATCAGGCGCACCCACGGAATGACTTCGTACCCATTGACCAGTTTGTTGGTGGACACCACCAGCATCTGACCGAGCGCAAACGCCATGCGCTGGCGCAACTGATCCTGGCCGTTCGCCATCTTCAGAAACATCGCGGAACGAAGCTGATTCGTATCGAGGCCATCGGCAATGCCGCCGGCCGGAATCTGGAACTGTTCCGCCAGCCAGCGATTGACGCCCTTCGCCTTCACTGCCGCAAACTCCGCCGGGGTCGGCCCGAACGTGGCCTGCTGCAGCAGACGCTCTGACGTGGTCGCGTCAGTGGGTGACGCCTGCGGCAGCGTATCGCCTGACAACGGCGGAATCGGCGACGGCAACGGCGTCGGTTCAAACGACGGCGTCGGTGGTGGTGGTGGCGGAGGAGGTGGTGGTGGCGGAGGAGGGGGCGGAGGCGGTGGTGGCGCCGGCGCGTCCACCACCGTGATGGTGTAACGCGCCTTCTCGGTCCAGACCTGGTAGACGATGATGTCGATCTTCGTCCTGCCGTCGCACACCCAGGCTCGTGCTGTGGCGCCACTCGCCGTCAGGCTGCTCGCGACATACATCCGGTGGATCGCCGGGTACGTGAGGGTGGCCGTCACCGGAACGGAGCACGCAGACGTCCTGGGAATGGTGTAGCTCTTGATCGCGGGATCAAACGCCGGGCTCAGATTCGCCACGGTCAGGCTGGTCAACATCCCGGTCTGGGCCGACGACGAACCGGCCATCACCGCAAGCACCAGGACAAGTGTGGCGGTCATCGTACGCACACCATCCCACACCACAATTCGAAGTTGCCTCATGCGATATGCCTCTCCCTCGGGTATGACGCGAAAGAGGCCGCCGTATTACCATCCGTGCAACTCATCCCATGTGCGCGACCGTTAATCCCCGACCGAACGATCCCCGGCTGACGGCGTTTCTTGACGCCATCCCGGATGTGGATGCGTGGCGGGCGCTCGACGCACTTCTCTCCGGCGATGTCGGCGCGGCTTCGCGCGATTCGGTCGCACAGCGACTTGCGCGGTCGAGCCGAATGGCCCATCAGATTGACGATGTGCTGGCAGAAGTACGGCTGAAGCTCACACGAAAACTGTGGTCGCTGCGTGCCGGAGTGGGAGAGCCCATCGAAGACATCCTGGCCTACAGCGTCACGGTGTCGGCACACTGCTGTCACGCGCTCATGCGACAGCAGTTCCCGGAACGCACGCGGCTACGCAACCGGTTGCGGTACGCACTGACACATCATCCAGACACCAGGCTTGAGGAGGACGCGCACGGACTCTGGCGATGCCGGGCCACCTCCGCCACATTCGCTACAGCGGCCACGAGCTCACACCGCACGCAGGCGCTGCTCGAAACGCCGCAGGCCTTCGCCAGCGATCACCTCGTGGACCCGGCGGCCGCGCTCCCGGCCCTGGCGGCTGCGTTGCTGACGGCCTGTGGCCAGCCTGTGGACTTCGATCGATTCGTTGATGCCATGGCCGTTCTGCTCGGCGTGTCGGACGCACAGCCCGTCACCAGCGCGACCGATCCGGGCGCTGCGGACCGGCTTGGCCAGGTGGCGGACCCGGCGCCGGCCATCAGCGCCGTGCTCGAACAACGTACCGCTCTGCAGGACGTGTGGAAGGAACTGGTTGCGCTTCCTCCGCGGCAACGCTCGGCCCTGCTACTGAATCTGCGCGACCCGGACGGCGGCGCCATCCTCCAGTTACTTCCCGCCACAGGAGTCGTCTCGATGGCAGAAATTGCCGCGGCCCTCGAGATCCCGGAACGTGACCTGGCACGTTTGTGGCCGGACCTTCCGCTTGATGACCTGTCGATTGCCGCTCGCATGGGCATCACCCGGCAACAAGTGATCAACTTGCGGAAATCCGGGCGAGCGCGTTTGGCGCGCCGTTTGACGGGGGATCGATCGTGACTACCAAAACGGTAATATCGATTTCGATTTTGCGTCATGTGCTGCAGAAGGAGTCGTTGTGACTGAACCGCGCCGCTCTGCACCGCTTGATCCAGATACGGTGGCCCAAACCCTCTCGGCCACACTGACAGCGGCGCCCGATGACTTCGACCACCCGGGCCACGAACATCTCACCGCCCTTGTGGATGGACAGTTGGATGAGGCGGACCGCGAATGGGTGGAGAATCACGTCGAACACTGCCGAATCTGCAAACAGGACGTGGCCGATCTCGCGGACGTCGCGAAGCTGATTCCGAAGCGGCGTTCATGGATGACGCCGGTGTTGGCCTGGGGCGCTGCGGCAGCAGGCGTTGGGATGGTCCTCTGGTTTGGATGGCCGACTCCCAAGCAGGAGACCGCGGTACCGGCAGAGGCATCGACCGCGGCCACGGACACTTCGCCTCCTCCGCCTGCTGCGCCAGCCGCACCTTCGACGCCTGCGATCCTGACTCCGGACGAGAGTAACGACGTCGCACTGGCGCTCGAGTCAGGCCGGATGGAGTTTCCCCGTCATGCAGCCCTGCTGCGCGGACACGCGGGCACGTTACTTGGCACTGCGGAAGCTGAAACGCCGGCGGGACTCACAACACCAGTGGGCACCAGTGTCATCGACGCGCGCCCTCTCTTCTCGTGGACGCCGGTCGACGGTGCCACCGCGTACTCGGTGGCGGTCTTCGACGAGCGGTTCAGGGAAGTCGCCTCAAGCGGCCGGCTCGACACGACCTCGTGGACGCCCCGCAGAAACTTGCCGCGTAACCGGATACTGGCGTGGCAAGTCACGGCCCATCGTCCCGAGGGCGAGGTCGTCCGCCCTGCCCCGCCACAACCAGAAGCGCGCTTCTTTGTGCTCAGCCTGGCGGCTGTGTCGGCGGCCGAGGCCGATCGCACTCGACTGGCCACCGAACCCGTCGCGCTCGGGCTGGCGCTCACGAAGGTCGGCCTGTTCGACGACGCGCAGCGAGCATTCGAAGGCGCGCTGTCAGACGCGCGCTACAAACCGGCGCAGGTGCGCGCGCTGCTCACACGCCTCCGCGCGCGATAGGGCGCCTTAACGTCGCAGCGCCGATTTTTCTTCGTAGCGCGCGCTGGGTCTCAAGCGCGCGGAACACCGCGGCCTTGAGACCCAGGCCGCGCTACGAAATCCAGGAGCCGGAGGCCGGGTCTTTAGACCCGGCAATTCGCTATTTTTTTTTGTAGAACGCTTCGATTGGCGCGAAGGGCCCGAAGCGATGTTGCTCGGCCGGGAACGGGTCGGCATACGGACCGTACGGAGAGTCCACCGGCTTCGTTGATCGATCGGGATAGTCCTGCTCAAGCCGACTGCCGGACATCTGCGGCCGCGGCTTGGAATTGATGTACGCCGCCACATCAAACGCCTCATCGTCAGTCAGGTCGGGGCGGCCAAACGGCATGCGGGCCTTGATGAACCGTGCGGCCGTGAGGACGCGCCCCATCCCAGCCCCGTTGTTGAAACTGTCGTCGCCCCAGAGTGGCGGAAACACGTAGCCGCGCCGTGGATCCTGCGAGGCCAGCATGCCCAGGCCGTCGCCGCCATGGCACACACGGCAACGGGCCTCGAACACCTTCTCCCCGTTCTCAAGCGACGCGGCACGCGCGGGTGTGCGAAGCGCGGGTGGCTCGAGTACTACCCGCAGCGCCGGGCTGGTGGCCACCCATCGATCGTTGAGCGATCGGATGTAGGCGACCATGGCATTCATCTCAACGCCATCACGCGGCAACTTGCGCCCGTTCATGCTGCGTTCCATGCAGCCGTCGATGCGTTCCTTGAGGTCGGCCTCTTTGCCGTCGCGTCCAGAGAAACGTGGATATTTCGTGAACGACTCGGTCAGCGACAACATGCCGGGCTGCATACCCGTATCGAGGTGACACGACCCGCAGTTGAGCCGGCTGTTCATGAATCGCCGCTCGGGATCCGGATTGTCCGGTCCGAGCAGCCACGACGTCTGCGCAATCAGCCGGCGGCCGTACTCTTCAGTCGGCGCCGGTACGTCGTCGGGCACCTGGCGCCGTTGCTGGCTGAGCACGAACCACGTGCCGACAATCGCCATGACGGCGACCACCGATGACACCGCCACGACGACGGTCCAGCCTGAGCCGGGGCGTGGGGATTGTGGGTCAGTCATCGGATCGATCGTAGCGTTGAACATTCTCGAGGAACAGGTATTTCGGGCGCTCGATCCTGGCGCGCAGGTCGGGCCGCAGCACCCAGGCGGCCACAAACACGACAGTGAATCCGCACGACAGATACACGATGATGTCGGTGATCATCTGCGGCCTTTGTAGAACTCTCGCACGTAGTGGGCTACGGCCGTCAGCTCATCGTCTCGCAACCGTGGTGTCCAGGGTGCCATGGCGGTGCCATCGATCCCGTTGCGCAGGACGCGGAGTGCCTCATCGAACATCGGCGTCTGGCGCGTCAAATCCGCCGGAGCGATGGTCAAGCCCCTGGCCGCGGTGCCATCTCCGGCACCATCGGTGCCGTGGCACTGTGCGCAGTTGGCGGCGTAGACCCGCGCACCAAGATCACGTTCGGCGGCCGTGGGCCTAACCTGATCCTCGCGCAGGGGATCGGGCGGCACACCAGGGACCGTGATTCGCTGCAGGTGTGCCACCAGGGCCGAGAGTTCCTCAAGGGACCGATCGCGCCATGCCGGCATGGCCGTGCCTGCGACGCCGTTCCATAACACTTCCGCCAGGCGGTCGGCCTGATATGAGTGCAGGGCCAGGTTCGCCGGTCGTGGGCGCAAGCCGCGCGCGCCGGCCCCATCGCCGACGCCGTTGGGGCCGTGGCAGGCGGCGCAGTGATTGGCGAACAAAGTGGCACCGAGCACAGGGTCGCCATTGGGCGATAAGGCCGGAACCTCGCCCGTCCGACGTGCGCGGCCCGGGTGGGCATTCAGCGCGGGCGATGCCACGGACAGCGCGCGATGACTGTGCGCGGCCGCGGCTGAACGAACCTCGCCCTCTGGTCCGGCGAGTTCACGCGCGCGCCCAAGCGTCTCGAGGTACGCGACCAGGTCGCGCGCGGATTGGCGCGGGCGATCGGGACCACCGTCAAAGAGCTGCCGGTACGCGGGCATGACGGATGCCGGCACCACCGAGCGAGGGTCGTAGAGGTGCGTCAGGTGCCAGTCTTCAGGTCGTGTGCCGCTGGTACGCGCCAGGTCCGGGCCGATGCGTCGCGTGCCCATCATGTGCGGAGTGTCGCCCCGGGTCTCCCACGCAAGGGTGGGCGCACCGAACCTTGTGACATCCGCATCTGTGAATCGCACCTGCTGGGAGTGGCAGTAGGCGCATCCTTCGCGAGCATAGACCGCGCGCCCGCGTTGCTCGCTGGCGGTGAGGGCAAGGGCACGCTCAGGTCCTGAGACGCGCGCCTGTTCGGCCAGTTTCCGTGCAGGCCACACGCCCAGCCACGTTGCCGACAGAATGAAAAACGCCACGCCTGCCACACTCGCGGCCAGGTACGACATGCGGAGCACGGGTCCCGGTTGCGTGTTCACGGGGCCACCTCCGCGTGCACGGGCGAGCGCGGACCGGTGGTCAGGCCCACGAGGAACGCGATGAACCCGCTCGCGATCGGAATGGCCGACAGCGTGCGCACGATCCAGTACGGTCGGGCTGCGTCGAGTGAACTCGTCCACGGCGCGCCCATTTGCCACAGTTGCGCCTGCAACAGTCCCGCGATCGTGAGGTCCACCACCATCAACATGAGGCCGCCGAACAGCAGCCAGTAGGCCCACGTCATGGCGCGCGCATTGAAGCGGGCGCCGGGAATGTGCGGCCATACGTGTGCGAGGCCGCCGGCCGCCGCAAACGTCGCGAAGCCGAGCATGGCGAGGTGCGAATGGCCGATGACCCAGTCGGTGAAATGCACAAACGCGTTCACGGACATGAACGCCTGCATCGAGCCCTGAATGCTGACCACCAGGTAAAACAGCGTGGACATCACGACAAAGCGCAGGCCAGTGTCTTTCGGGAACGCGCCGGCGCCGTGCAGCGACAGCAGCAGGTTGGCCACAACGATGATGACGGTGACGCCGAGCAGCGCTGACGCGGTGATGGCCGTCACCTGCGTTTCCATCGGAATGATGGAGAGTACGTAGTGATGGGTGCCGTTGAGTGGATACAGGAAGAACAGCAGCCAGAAACCAAGCATCGACAGGAAGTGGCTGAAGATGGGTTTGCCGGTGACGGCCGGAATCACGTAGTAGAGGATGGCCAGGGCCAGCGGCGTGACGAACAAGCCCACCGCGTCATGAATCCACAACCCGCTGAACGCCGCGCCGGCAGCGCCGGGCACGAACTCCGGCACGATGTTTCCCATTGGATAGGCCAGGACGGTGAAGACCAGCGCGCCAATCACGTACCAACTGGACACATAAAGGGAATCAAGTCCGCGCGAGAAAAATGGCGGCACAAACTGCACCACAGCCATCACGAGGCCGATGACCACCACCGCATCCACCACCAGCGGGAACTCCGCCCACTCGAGCGGCTGGCTCACACCCGACAGCACAAGCACCCATCCGGGAAACATCACGGCGACGTTCCAGAGGGCAAAGAGCCATTGTCCCAACCGCGGGCTGGTCACGGGTCGTCCGGTCAGCCGGGGTACGGCGTGGTAGAGGAAGGCGAAGAAGGCGTTGGCGAGCCAGCCGAACATGATGCCCTGCGTGTGCGCGTACCGCAGGCGGCCCCAGCTCAGCCACGTCGTATCGGCGCCCAGGTCAGGCGCCCACAACTGGATCGAGATGATGATGCCGAACGTGACCGAGAGCAGGAGTGTGACCAGCGCGGCGATGCCGTGCGCAAACACGAGGCTCGATTCAACCGGCGCCCGCCCGGTCGCTGGCCGGGTGACCTGATTCATCAGCCGACGTGGAGGAGGCTGTAGCCGTACTCCTGCGCGCGTGTGACGGCCACCACACCGGCAGCCATGATGTGGGCGTTGGCGATCGTGTTCTCGGACAGTTCCTTCAGCACCGCTTCACTGTCATTACCTCGTCCCGCGATCATGCCGGCCAGACGCCGCGTCGCCAGGCCGCACACCGCGAAGTGCGCGCCCCGCTTGATCAGGCCATCCAGGGCCGGCCGCTCACCGGTATTGCGCGGATTGGCCTTCGGTTCCGCGCCGGTGGGGTCTTTGTATTCAGACCCTTCCGCGAGTTGCTTGCCGTACTTCGCCCACATGGCATTGTTGAAGGCGAAGCTCGTGGCAGAGTGGCGAAGGCACAACACCATCGCCAGGTCGACGTTTTCGATCTGATATCCGGTGCGGCTCGCGTTGTAGATATTCGTGGCATACGCGATGCCCCACGTCGAGCCCTCGGCCGACGTGACGTCGAGAATCACACGATGTTTGCCTGGGAGCTTGTCGAACCACTCATCCTGCGCATGACGCGCCGGCTGAAACGGCGTCGCCGGCTGTGCCGCCTGCGGCGGGGTCGCAGCTGCGTCGGCATCCACACGCGTGCTCCCGAGCGCCACACCCGCGGCCGCAGCACCGACTCCAGACATCCACGCCCTGCGATCGAGTTTCGACTTCTTCATGTGCACTCCGTCTCGGCTGAAATCATAGCCGAAGGGCGGGCCAAGCCCCATTGCCTCATTGCCTCATTGGCCCATTGGCCCATTTCTACTTCGGCCATCCCGTTTGCGGCAGCCCTGGCGTGATGCGGAGTGCGTTGCGGTAGTAGATGTCCTTGAGCACTTCGTCGGGCAGGTCGAGGCCGTACAGCTTCCAGAACGCGTGGTAGTCGCGGTAGTAGTCGAAGTAGTCGTCCTTCGTCTCGAGTACGCGCCAGTAGTAGGGATACTCCTCGGGCTGGTACGAGTCTTTGCCAAAAAGGATGCGGTTGCCGTACTTGAGCAGGAAGTCGTGCGCCACGCGCGGCTGGCGGCCGAAGTCGTACAGCACCGCGCCCAGTTCGGCATACAGATTGGGCATCGCGTCGAACATCTTCGCGAGCCGACCAAGGTCGTTGCCGTGCCAGCCCAGGTGGGCTGCGACGAACTTCGTCTTCGGGTGTCGCTTGAACAACCGATCGCGTTCGGCCATCAGCGTTTCGAATGCCGGGAAGCGATCGGACGGATAGGCACGGCCTGGAAACAGGGACAACTCGAGCCAGCGCTCGTTGAACATGTCGATCGGCTTGAAGAACTCAGGCGGGTCTGCCGTATGGATGAACACGGGAAGGTTCAGACGCGCGCAGGCATCCCAGAAGGGCGCAAGCTCCGGGTCGTCCATCTGCAGGCGTGACCCGTCGGCCTTGCGGGCGCTGAGGCCAAAGCCCTTGCCGATCTCGCCCACGCCCACCGCACCCGCGGCCACATCGGCCTCAAGTTGCGCGATGGCTTTGGTGGCCCATCCCGGGCCGACGCCGTTCAGGCTCACGCCTGTGAAAATCGCCACGCGTTTGGCATAGGGCGACGCCTTCACCGTGGCCAGCGTCGTCTTCAGCCGTTCGCCCGACATGTTCTCGGCGCTCAGCATCAGGCCCACGTTCAACGCGTCCAACTCCTCAAACATCGTCTTCAGCCCGGCCGCGGAGCTGATGCGGGCGCCTGGATGACCATGGAAATCGATCGCCGGGTACTTGGCCTTCTGCACCGGATGGGCTGGCGCGATCAGGGTGGACTTGGGCCGGTAGTCCACGATGGAAGGCGCCGGTGTTGCCGGAGCCTGGCAGTTTCCGGGCCGCACCAATGTCATTCCCGCCGGGCACTGCCCGTCTGGTCCCACCGCAGCCCCACCGCGCCCACCACCCTGACGGCCGCCGGCTTGACCCTGCGCGACACCTGCCAGCGGGTGGCTGATCACAACAGCGGCAATGCCGAAAGCGAGGAACGACCGGAGGGATGTGCGCATTCGCCGATTCTACTCCTGCCGGATAGAATCGCGAATGATGCTGACGTTCTCCGATATCGAAGCTGCCGCGGCACGCCTGAAGGGCGTGGCACACCGCACACCGGTCATCACCTCACGAACACTCGACGCTCTCATAGGCGCGAAGGTGTATCTCAAAGCCGAGAACCTGCAGCGGATGGGCGCGTTCAAGTTTCGAGGCGGCTACAACGCGGTGAGTGCTCTCGGTGAAGAGGGACGCGCGCGCGGCGTCGTGGCGTTTTCATCCGGCAATCACGCGCAGGCCGTGGCGCTGGCCGCGCAACTGCACGGATGCGCGGCGACGATCGTGATGCCTGCGGACGCGCCGGCATCGAAGCTTGCCGCCACACGCGGGTACGGCGCGGAGGTCATCACGTACGACCGCTACACGGAAGACCGCGCGGCGGTCGCCCGTCAGGTCGTCGAGTCTCGCGGCGCGGCGCTGATCCCTCCGTTTGACTACTATCCGGTGATGGCGGGCCAGGGCACGACGGCGATCGAACTCATTGAAGACGCGCCCGAGCCTCTGGACGCGCTGATCGTGTGCACGGGTGGCGGAGGATTTGTGTCGGGATGTGCCGTGGCCGCTACACACCTCTCGCCGGGGATCGAGGTGTTTGCCAGCGAACCCGAACTGGGGAACGACATCAAACAGTCACTCGCGGCGGGTCACATTGTGACCATCGATGTGCCGCGCACAATCTGTGACGGCCAGCAGACCCAGTCATGCGGAACACTGACTTTCCCGATCATGCAGGCGCTGCTGGCGGGTGTGCTGACCGCGCCAGACCCGGTGGTGGTGCAGATGATGCGCTTCCTGTTCGAGCGGCTGAAACTCGTGGTGGAGCCGTCTGGCGCCAATGCGCTCGCGTCGCTCTTCCACCACCGCGATCAATTCACCGGCAAGCGCGTCGGCGTCACGCTTTCGGGTGGCAACGTGAGCGTGGAGCGCTTCGCGGCGCTGATGAGCGGGGAAGAAGGCGCCGGTTAGAGCGCAGGCCTCGGCCTTGAAGAACAGGCCGAGCTACCTACGGGAGGGCCGTCATCGGCTACAATCCGCCGGCAGGAGGCTGCATGCGATTAGGCTTGGTGGTCGGAGTTGGTGTTGCGCTGGCGCTGGGACTTTGGGTGTATTCGTCGCAGATGGACAACATGGGAAAGGCCGCCGGCGGTGGGTCACCGACGGCGATCATCGATACCGTGGCCGTCAAAACCGACCTGCTCAGCATGGGCGGCGCGATGAAGCAGCAGTTCGCGCTTGAAGGCAAGTACATCTCGCTGGAAGAGCTCCGCGCACGCGGTGTGCCCATTCCGACCAGGCGAGGCGCGTTCGAATACACGGCGGAGGTCACCGACCAGACGTTCCTCATCAAGGCGACATACATTGCGCCCGACGGCACAAAACCGCAGCCGCCACTGACGATTGGTCCAGACATGCTGGTGAAGTAGCGGCACTCGCCTGGGGGGGGGGGGCCCGGCCTCCCCCGGGGGGGGGCCCCGGCCCCCCGGGGCCCCCCCCCCCCCCGCCCCCCGGGGGGGGGGGGGGGGGGGGGGGGCGGGGGGGGGGGGGGGGGGGGCCCCCCCCCCCCCCCCCCCCCCCCCCCGCGGCCGGGGGGGGGGGGGGGGGGGGGGCCGGGGGGGGGCGCCCCGCGCCGGCCCCCCGCCGCGCCCCCCCCCCCCCCCCCCCGCCCACCCCGGGGGCGGGGTGGGGCCGGGGGGGGGGGGCGGAAGCCATCGTGAACCGCGGGAACGAACCTGTCTGCATTATTGGCGCCGGACCGGGCGGGCTGGTGATGGCGGCCGCGTTGAAAGCGCGCGGAATTCCGTTCGAGATCGTCGATGCCGGACGACAACCCGGCGGCATCTGGGACATCGACCGCGACGCGACGCCGATGTATGAGTCGGCGCATTTCATTTCGTCGCGGCGGCTGTCGGGGCTGCCCGGCTTCCCGATGCCCGAGTCGTATCCCGACTATCCGAGGCACGACCGCATCCTCGAATACCTGCGAGCGTTTGCGAAGCATCACGATTTAGCGCGTCACATCACGTTCGGTGTGCGCGTTGACTCGGCATCACGGCGTGATGAGGGCGGGTGGACGATTGCCCTCAGCTCAGGCGAGCAGCGCCAGGCTCGCGCACTTTGCGTGGCCACAGGCACCACGTGGTTTCCGAGGGTGCCCGTCGTGCCAGGCCACTTCGAGGGCGAGGCGTATCATTCGTTTTTTTATCGATCGCCCCGCGAGTTTGAGGGGAAACGCGTCCTCATTGTGGGCGGTGGCAACTCCGCGGCCGACATCGCGTGCGATGCCGCAAGACACGCGAGCGCCGCATTCATCAGCCTGCGGCGCGGCTATCACTTCATCCCGAAGTTCATCTTCGGCCAGCCGTCGGACGTCTTCGCGCACTCCGGGCCCCAATTACCCCGCTGGCTCGAGGAACGGGTCTTCGGCTTCCTGATCAACCGCGTCCTTGTGGGCGACCTCACCAAGTACGGCCTCCCGAAACCGGACCACGCGATCCTCCGGTCCCATCCGATCCTCAACACCCAGATCCTCCACCACCTGGGCCACGGAGATATCTCCGTGCGGAAGGACGTGGCGTCGCTCGACGGGAAGACTGTGCGTTTCGTTGATGGGACGTCCGAGGAGATCGACTTGATCGTGTGGGCCACGGGCTACGACAAGCCGTTCCCATTCCTGCGTGAAGAGGATCTGGACCGCAGTGGCGACGCGCTCGATCTCTACCTGAACGTGTTCCACCGGCGTCACGCTGATCTGTTCTTCCTCGGCCTGTTTGAAACCGATGGTGCCGCGTACTCGCTGGATGGCGCGCAAGCAGCCTTGGTCGCGTCTTATCTCGACCCCCAGACACCGGCGAGTGTGCGTGATGGATTCGACACGTTGCGACGGACCGACCGTCCGGACCTGCGCGGAGGCGTGCGGTACGTCGCCAGCCCTCGACACGACTACTACGTCAAGAGCGACGTGTACGAAAAGGCGCTGCGACGGGCAGGTAAGGTGCTGCAAAACGATCTCTGAGGACAAAACGACCTCTGAGGTAATTACCGTCCGCATTTAGCGGTAATTACCTCAGAGGTCGTTTTGTTTCAGAGGTCGTTTTGTCCCTAGTGCCGCCATCGCGGCCCAGTAACCACACATGCCGTGCACGCCAACGCCGGGTGGCGTTGATGACGAACACAGGTACACCCCGTCGATCGGTGTGCGATAGGGATTGAGGCTCGCCACGGGCCTTGCAAAGACTTGCGCGAGATCTGCGGCGCCGCCGGTGATGTCGCCGCCGACCAGATTCGCGTTCCGTTGCTCCAGCGCAGCCGGTCCGGCCGAGTGGCGCGTAGAAATGCAGTCACGGAATCCGGGGGCGTATCGCTCAATCTGATCTTCAATCGCCTCGGTCATGTCCACCGTGCATCCGTGTGGCACGTGACAGTACGCCCACAACGTGTGCCGGCCCGACGGTGCCCGGCTGTCATCGAACAACGTCGGCTGCACGACCAGTACATACGGGCGCTCCGGCACCGTACCGTTCCATGACGACCGCTCGCTGGACGCAATCTCCTGGAGGGTACCGCCCAGATGAAGGGTACCGGCCCGGGCGCAGTCTGTGGCGCGCCAGGGCACGGGCGCATGAAGCGCCCAGTCCATCTTGAACACACCGGGGCCGTGGCGGAACCTCTCGAGGCTCCGCCGATAACCCGCAGGAACCCGGTCCCCGGCAATCGACAACAACTGCCGGGGCGTCACATCACACAACACCACCCGCGATCGCGGGAGCTGCGCGAGCGACTCGACACGTTCGCCCGTGACGATCTCACCTCCGAGGGACTGCAGGTACGACGCCATGGCATGAGCCGCATTCTGCGACCCGCCCTTCACCACCGGCCACCCCACCGCATGCGCCGCCATGATGAGTCCGAGCCCGTAGCCGGCGGTGGCCGCGTACTCCAACGGCACGAGGCTGTGCGCGGCGGCTCCGGCGAACATCGCGCGGGCGCGAACTCCGGAGAACCTGCGGCCCGAGAACCCTTCGGCCGACTGAATGGCTTTCAACCCAAACGACGCCATCAGCCATGGGCGCTTGAGATTCAGCGGCGCGAGCAGCGCCTCCATGAGTGGCTCGAAGTGGGTCACGATCGGCGACATCAGGTCTGCGTAGGCGCGCCGGTCGGCGGCGTCAAGCGACTCTGCAGTGCGTGCAATCGATCGCTCCACCAGCACGGCCGTCCCATCGTCCAACGGATGCGCAAACGGTGTCTGCGGGTGCGCGAATTCCAGGCCGTGGTCTGCCAGCGGAAGCGTTTTGAAGAACGGCGACGCCAGAGTCATCGCAAACACCGTCGCGCACACATCGTGCGTGAACCCTGGTTCTGTCAGCACGTCCGACCGCAGGCCTCCCCCAATGGTGGAGGCTGCTTCGTACACACGAACTGAGCGTCCGGCGCGCGCCATAGTGATCGCGGCCGCCAGGCCGTTGGGGCCAGACCCGATGACGACCGCATCAAGAGGCGAGGTCACCGATTAAACGGAAGCTCCTGGATCCAGTTAAAACCACGGTTGACCAGGAGAAAGCTCTCCCGAGGGAACAGTCGCGTCTCCATCCGGATGTTCTTGCCGTTGAGCTCACCGTCGAGCACCAGGCGGTCAGGCGCAGGCTGATCAAACGCGAAGGCGCCGAGCGTCTTGGCCTGAGCACCGACACCCTGCGTCAGAGTGATTGTCTTCTTCGCCAAGTCGTACTGCGCGGGCATGCCAAACGTGGTGTCATCCATGCGCCAGAAGTTCATGGTCGTTCCCGATTGAATCACCACGCGTCTCCACCGATCGTAGTCGGTCACAAGGGGCGCGCGCTCGACGCCATCAATCGCCATCTTCTCAATCACCCAGACGCCATAAAGCGGCGGTCTCGGCGCGCCGCCGCCACGTGTGTAGAACGCCTGGTTGGCACTCTGGTAGGCGCCCCAGAAGAAGTACACGCCCAGCAGGAGCTGCGCCACAATCCCGAACTGGATCACACGGCGCCGGCGTCCGAGCGGTGGCTGCCGCGAGGGTTCTACAACCTTGTTGAACACAAACAGGTTCAGGAGCCGGCGGGCATCTGGCGCCAGTATCAGAAGTGACAGCAGGACAAGATGGAACGAGAACAACTTGACCGGCACGTCATAGGTCATGTTGAGCGTGAAGATCTGGATCGAATCCGCGAGGGACACGAGGCCGCCCAGCAGGACGGTCTGGGGAATGAACAGCAGCCCGGCCGCCAGCAGTTCCGCGAGGCCCACCACCCGCTCGTACGGAAATGACGCTCCGATCGATGCCCACAACACACCCATGGGCGAGAAGTTGCCGTACGGCTCCAACAGGCGGGTCAGCGACGGTGCGGGCATCTGAAGCGGAATGGCCTTCTGCATGCCATAACCCAGCATCGTCGTGGCCACCCCGAATCGAAGGTACACACGGAACCACTTCTGAAGCCAGACGTAGTTGTGCCTCCGGCGATCAATGACCGACCAGAGCAGAGTGACGACCGCAGAGAAGGTCAGGAGACACAGGACAAAGACCCAGTCAAACATCTTGTCGCCGCTGCCGCCGAACACCTGTAACGTCCGGTCGTCGTGGAAGACGTTCTTGATCACCCACATCACTGTGGGTTCGATTGGCGCAAACCTCTGCAGCGGCGGAATGAACGGGATGAAGTTCATCTGCCCGAGCAGGATGTACAGACCGAAGTAGACGAAGCAGAACCGGAACGCGACGCGCGTGGCCAGCCGCCACGGGGGCGCGGGCTCCACGGCGGCTACCTGGCTCGAAAGTGTGGGAACGTCCATGGTTCGCGTGAGTTTATCCGCGATTGTTGTCCCTGGGCTGAAGCCCGGGACCTCCGCGCGTCGACGACGCGCACCGAGGCCCAGTCGGCCGGACGAAACGTGGCCGCCCACGTACAGGCCGTCGGGCGTGCCCTCGGCGTGTCCGTCGCTGGTTCGCCCAGCGTCCACCGTGTCAAGGCTTCCAGCGCCACCATTCGCGATGCCCGAGGGCGTTGCGACGGCGCCGTGCAACTCGTGTGGCCTGACCGCATCCGGCATGCGTTCCGGCGACAGGGTGGCGGGAGTGATCGCCGCCTGCGCAGCAGGAACACCGCCACGCAGACACGTCGCATCGTTACTGCATTGAGTGCAACGCGACGCGGTTCCCTTCGGAATCAAGGAACTGCGCGATGAACCCGTGCTCGCCGATCGCCATCTTGGGCGCCAGGATGCTGCCGCCCGCAGCCGTGACCCTGGCGAGCGTGCCGTCGATGTCATCGGTCTGAAAATACACCGTCGTGCCCGTCGCCGAAGGCGTGTAGCCCTCCGTCACAATCAGGGCGCCGCCGGCGTTGGGCGCGCCCGGTTCGGTTGGGAACATTTCCATCGCCGAGGGGCCCATGTCCATGTGCGCCAGGCTCACAGCAAACACTGCCTCATAAAACACTTTTGCGCGCCCCAGATCAACCGCCGGGATCTCAAACCAATTCACTGCGTTCATTGTTGACTCCTATCCATGGCAATGCGGGGCGACGGTTCTCACACCAGGCTTCGGCCTACCGGCGCGGCCGCGACACCGGTGGCACGATGCCGTTCATGCGATAGATCGAGACCAGTTTGCCGTAGTGTTCTGCCTGATGGTCGACCCAGAACACCAACTGGGGGGTCGCCATCTTCTCCACAGCCGGGTACGACTTCGCGATCGCGGCCTCCATCTCGGCCACCACCGACGCCCGCGTTCTGGGCTTGGCCTCATCGGCCTTGAGACGGGCGGCATAGTCGAAGGACTGCCCGGTCAACTGTGCCGTCGACATCTCAAGCCCAATCGTGACATGCCGGTACTCGTCCAATACCGTGCGGGAATCAGGGTGCGGTTTCGACTCAAGCTTGGCGTCCGGAAACTCCGCGTCCCTGGCCATCGCCAGGATCTTGTCGTGGAGGCCTTTCCACGTCCGGGCAGTCATGGCCTCCCAGGTGGGGGGCGTCTGCGGGGTCTGCTGCGCACTCACACCGGGGATGCCGACGAAGGCGACAAGCAGGGCTCCAAACAACGTGCGAACGATCATGTGTCAGCTCCTGAGGCGAGGATGGTGGACGGAGACATTCCGGAGGCACGCTAACACATCGACGTCGCCTCACACGACGACACCGCTCGCGCCGCATGTAAAATTCTTGCTCTTGTGCGCAGGCGGACAGTTCCTGCGCGCAAGTGGCCGAAGCCGAACGGACGAGGTCCGCGCAGAGGGGCTACGCATCGGCACGTAGCGCGTCGATTGGACAGGTGCGCGCGGCCCTGTTCAGCTGTGCGCATTAGCGCAGCGAGGGCGTATACTTCGCGCCCATGACGCCACGACTGCTGCTCAGAATTTCCACGGGGATGCTGACGCTCTTCCTGCTCGGGCACGCCCTGGGCTCCATGGCGGCGACCTCACGTGACGCCGCCGAGTCCGCTGTGTTTGCCGCCATGCAGGGCTACCACTTCGACATCATGGGTGTGACGCGCTCGCACTGGGATTTCTACCAGGGTCTCAATCACTACCTCACCGCCGCACTGGTCGTCTTCCTCCTGCTCCTCGTCATCACCACACGCCTTGCCGACCGATCACCGGCCGAAGCACGTCCGTTGGTCTGGGCGCTCGCCGTCGGACAGGCCCTGTTCGCGGCGTTGTCCTGGATGTACTTCTTCCCGGCGCCCGCGGTGATGACGACGGTGGCGACTGTGTGTCTTGGCTCGGCGGCACTGCGACTGCGATGAAGGCACTGGCTCTGATCGCTGCGATCCACGCAGCCCTGCGGTTCGGCGGACTGTGGATGCCTGCGCTGGTGCCACTATCGATGATGGTGATCTGGCCGATGCCCTGGGTTGGCGGCTACTTCCGATCACGGCGCGCGGCGGCCGGTTTTCGGAGGTGTCAACCGACGTGGGTGGTCGCGGGAATCGGGTACGGCGCCGCTGCGGCTGCCGCGTGCGCAGCCGTGGCGTGGACGGTGCATGGCGTCACCGACCTCAACTGGTTCCATCGCCACGCGCTCGCGCTCGGTGAAGCGGCGGCCGGAATGCCGCCTGGTCTCTCCGTGATGGCGACCTTCTGGTTTGTGACCATCCCTGCGATGATCTTCAGCCCGACGGCAGAAGAGATTCTGTTCCGAGGATACCTGCAACGAGCCGTGACCGAGCGTCGCGGCGCATCACGCGCGATCGTCGTGCAGGCGGCGGCGTTTGCCGTGATTCACCTGGCGCACTACGGATTGCGCCCATGGCAACCGGGCTTGATTCCCGTCTGGCTGCTGTCGATGTTCAGCGTCGGATGGCTGCTCGGGTGGATTCGGCACCGCTCTGATTCCCTCTGGCCGGCCATGGCCGCTCATGCGGCGTTTAACCTGGTGATGAACGCGGTGGCAATGTGGATGTTCGGCGTCGGGTTGTAGGCCGCTGATAGGCGCCACCACGCCTTGTGCTGGCCGACTCCACGCGCAGCCATAGCAGGGGGCGGCCGATGTTCCGGCCGCCCCTCATTGAACCCTGGACTCTGGACCCTGGACTCTGGACCCTGGACCCTAAAACCCGAACCGCATCCCCACCTGCAGCTTGCGTGGGTTCATGACGTTGGTGGGCTGTCCGAAGAAGGGTGTCCCGACGACGCCGCTGTAGCCGACGTAGTTGGCGCGATTGAGCAGGTTCTGGGCCGAGAGGTACAGCTCGACACGGAACCGCTTGTCTGCCGCACCGCCGCCGAAGCCGGCCGCCATGCCGCCGCCGGCGCTCCCCATCACGACGGTCGTTGCGCCGCCTCCGCCCCCGCCGCCACCCTGAGGACGGGTGCCGAAGCCCCACGAGTAGGACAACCGGCCGCCCAGATCCCATTGCGCGTCCGTGCGCGCAGAGTTCCGGGGCGTACCGTCGGGCCGGTCGTTGAACAGGCCGTCCCGGTTGTCATCGCGACCGGTGGTGATGTTGTAGGGCGATCCGGACTGTGCCCGCAGGTTCAGGCTCAGGCTCATGTTGTTGATTGGCGCCATGCTCATGGACGCGCTGGCGCGATGTCTCGTATCTCCGCCCGACGGCCCCCACTCCGTGTCGAGATTGTCGCCATTGGCGGGCAGCGAAAACGCGCCCGTGGTGTTGGTGTCGCTCTTGGACCACGTGTAGTTGGCGAAAAAGAACGAGCGCTTCCATTCGAACTTCGTCAGGCTCCAGCCGACGTTGACGGAGTGGCTCTTCGCCTCCGCGTCGGATACCAGCGACACGATGTTCGCAAACGCGGCATCCGGCCTGACGCCATCCACCGGCGCATTGAGGTTGCTGCCCCGCAGCAGCCCTCGTCCCCACCCGTAGGTGTAGGCAATGTTCATTCGGGAGTTCTGTGAAAACTGGCGGTCGGCGCCCACATTGAACCGGTGACTGGTGGGCAACGTCAGCGAATCCGACCAGAGGTACTGGTTCGTCACCGAACTGGTGCCTTCCCCTGGTATTTCCGGATAGGACGGGTTGATCACGTTGAGCTCGCGCTGCCGGAAGCCGTCCACCTGCAGGGTCTGCTTGTAGAGGTCGCCGCTGATCCAGTCGTAGAAGTAGCCGTATCCGGCGCGCAGGGTCAGGTTGCCGCTGCGGAACGGCGACCATCCCATGTTGACTCGGGGCGACAGATTGACCTGATCCTCGGCCAGGGTCTGGAAGCCTGCGCGCACGCCGGCAGACACCATCAGACTGCGGCTCACGCGCCAGTCGTCCTGCACGTAGAGTCCCGCCTGCCAGCGCGAATACGTGATGTTCGGATCACCGATGCGCCGCGTGAAACTGGACGGCTTGCCGGAGAGGTAGTCGTCAATGGTGGCGAACGTATAGGTGCCCAGGTAGTTTGAGATGTCGTCTGATTTGTAGCGGCCGCCTTCAATCAGGCCGCCCACACGCCAGGAGTGCGCGCCTCGCACGTAGTCGAGGTCACTGGCCAGCTCCAGGTCGAAGCGATCCTGACCACCGCGCATCTGCGCGCCGCCTGTGGTGAACCGGTCGAGCACACGCACGGTGGTGGATTCGATATCAGACCGGCTGCTCGATGACCCGAAGATGAGCTGGAGCCTCGATTCAGTAAACATCCGGCGTCCCAGCGGGCCGTTCTCTGAAATCCGCAGCGTGTTTGTCTCGGATTCGGACCGGAAGGCGCGGTCAATCAGATTGAAACCGCCGATGCCCTGATTGCGGCTGTCGCGGGAACTGCGGTCGAAGCTCGCGCGAATCGAATGCTCTGCGTTCAACGCATGGTCCAGACGCACGTTCATGTTCATGACGTCGGAAGGCGCCCTGAAGGAATCGGCCACAGTGGTGCCATCCGCCAGCACCGCCAGCACGTTCGGCGACGTGTACTGCGACGTGCCGCCGATGTTCAGTGAGAACGATGTCTTGTTGGGTTTGATGGTCCCGAACAGCGACATGCCGTACTGGCGAAACTGCTCGGCGCCCTTGGCCGGCGTGAATGGGTTTCTGGCATTCATCGAATCGTCCTGGAACGATCCGTCGATGCTGCCTCGGAGAGGACCCGAGCCTGGCTGCGTCATGATGTCGATGTGCATCATGCCGTTCATGCCGCCATGATTCTGGGCCGCGAAGGCGTCCATGCGCGGCAGCCGGATGGACCTGATCTGCGACTTGGCCGGCATGCGGCCACCAGTGAACCCGTCCACCCGAATCTGTGATCCGGGAGGCGACATGGCCTTGAGCACGGCCTCCATTTCGTCGGGATCATCCGGCAGCGCCTCGATCATCTCGCGCGTCAGCACTGTGGAAAACGCGTTACCTCTCGGATCGAGCCCGGAGGTGCGGCCATCGCGGCCCACCGTCACTTCTTCGGCCACCTTCTCGAGACGCAGCGTCACCGTCCGACGGTTGTCACCAGCGCGGACACGCACGTCGCGCACGGTCGCCGTTTCAAAACCAGGAAACTCCGCCTGCACCGTATACCGGCCGAGCGCGAGGTTTTCAAACGTCGCGATTCCCGCCACTGTGGCTGAAGCCGGCGACAGCGTGGCCGCACGCGTGGCGGCCTCCTGACCCACCATCGTCACGGTGGCATTCGGCAGGATCGCGCCTGTCTGGTCGGCCACGGTGACGATGAGTTTGCCGGTGGCGGCAGGGGTTTGCGCCGCCGCCGGCAGCGCAACCCAGAGGGCCAGGCACACGAATACTGTCATGCGAGCGCATGTCTTCAACACGGGGGATTCTCCTGTCGTGCGGGCCGTTGCCGGTTACTTCGTCACCGCGAACTTCTGTTTGTCGATCTTCGGATTGACTTTGATCTGTTCGAACGTGGTTTCTTCAGTGGGCTTGCCATCGATGGATCGCTGCAGCGTGTGCGGAATCTTCACGCCGTTGACGGCCTTGAAGTTCGAGTAGTAGATGCGATACTCGACCACCTTCAGCGCAGCCTCGGCTTCTTTGCGGCGCGCGTCGGCATCAGCCATCATCTTCTTCATCTCTTCTTCGGTCGGCGGCTTTCCACCGGTGCCTGTGGTGAACGACGCGCCGCCACCCATCTGCACCGTGTGCCCGCCGGCCGCCGGCGCGGCCCCGGGGCCACCGCCACGATTGATGGTCTGCGTCATCACGAGCGGCTCCCGGTCCGACCACGACAACATCAACGGCAAGTTGGTCTGGGCGTCCACAAACAGCTTTGCGGAGAAGTTGTCGGCGCCTGTCACGGCAATGACGTGGGCCTTGCCGTCGGGCGACTCGGCCTGGCCGGCGTAGGCGAACTCCACGGGGAATGCGTCGAACGAGGATCCGAACATGCCCAGGGTCATCCGCGCGAAGTCTTTTTTGGAGGCCGTGATCAGGCGCAGGTCCGCGGCCGCTTTTTGCTCGGGCGTCTGCGTCTGGCCCGGGGCGCCACTGCCGGCGGCACGCACCATGATCATGCCGCCCCCACCAGTCAGATTCGGCGGCATCTCGGTTTCGTTGATGACACCGTTACCGTTGAAGCCGGCGTTCCGGTACACACTCATGCTGCCCATGTTGGCCAGCACGCTGCGCATCACGTACTTGTCGGGTAACTCCATCGCCAGTTCCATCTCGGCTTCCGAGGTGGTCCCGTTTTGCGACGTCCGCTGCGTCCGCCCGACGGCCGTGAGCGTCTTGACCGTCGCCAGTTTGTCGGCGCCGCCAAGCGCCGCCCGCATGTCGGCCAATACCTTGTTCACATCCCCGGCCTGACCCAGCACGAGCGCCGGACCCGCCACGAGCGCCACCACCAGAACATTCATCAACTTGCGCATCACTGTATTTGCCCTCCGCGACATAAGACGGCTCTATCGTCCCCTTCGGTCGCACGGTATTGGTTAACTGTGGGCTAAGAGATTGTAAAGGACGTAAAACCTTATTTTTCAACACTTTGTGGGCGACTGAATCACGGGGTCACCATGCTAGACTCGCTCCCATGCCGGCCTTTCGGCTCCCACTTCGCCTCGTGCTGCCCCTAGGGCTGATCCTGCTCGTGGTTGTCCTCGGCGCGCTGCAATACCGCTGGCTGGGTCAGGTCAGCGAGGCAGAGCGCGCGCAGTTGCAACGATCGCTGAATCAACGTGCCCGCGAGTTTGCGGACCAGTTCGACGCCTTGATTGGGTTCGCGTACGCGCGGCTCGGCGTGACTGAAGACGCCGTCGCCAATGACCTGTGGCCGCGGTTGGACGAGAAGTTCAGCAACTGGAAGACCGCCGGCGCACCCCATCCCGATCTCGTCAAAGCGGTGTACTTCACGCGCATCGGCACAGACGGCGCCTCACGCACGCTCGAGCAACTCGTGATCGGAACCGGCACCGGTCAGAGAATCGACTGGCCGGAACAGTTGGCACCCGTGCTGCGCCTGCTGGATCGCGTGCCACCCAGACCGGCCGATGTGCCTCCCACAGCACAACTGCTCGCCCTCAGCCGCACCAGCGTCGTGGAAAGTGTGCCCGCTCTGATCATCCCGGTCACGCAGCCCCCCCGGCCGATTGGATCCAGCGGGAACGTGAACGTGATGGTGGCGTATCAGATGCCGACCAGGGCGGCCGTGATCGTTGAACTGGACCGTGAGGTGCTGACATCGCGCGTGTTGCCCGAACTGGTCGAGCGGATATTTCCCGAACGCGATGCCGCTCAGTACCACATCGCGATCCGGGACAACGGTCGTGTGCCCCTCTTCGTGAGGGGCGTGAAAAACGCTGACGACGTCACGACGATGAACGCGGATGCGGTGGCGGGATTCTTCTCTACACCCCATCGTGACGTCCTGGCGCGCACAGTGACCGAAGGTCAGCTCCTGTCCTGGGACCTCGGGTCGCTCCAGGCCGCGCGCGCGACACCGGGCGTGAGCCTGACCACTCCTGCTGCTGCACCCACCAGCGGGAGCTTCTCCATCATGGTGCAGGAGCGCACCAGCGCGCCGGCCGTGTCGGCCAGCACGGTGTTCATGACCGGGCCTGGCGGATGGACCATCGCCTTGCGGCACGGCGCCGGCTCACTTGACGCCGCGGTCAATCACGCCCGCCGGCGCAACGTGGCGATCAGCTTCAGCATTCTTTCGGTCCTCGCCTTCGGCGTCGGCATCATCGTTGTCAACGCGCGCCGGTCTGAGAAGCTGGCAGCGCAACAGATGGATTTTGTCGCCACGGTGTCGCACGAACTCCGCACGCCGTTGGCGGTGATTCGATCCGCCGCGCAGAATTTATCGGCAGGGGTTGTGGACGACCCGGTCAGGGCCAAGCGGTACGGCGAACTCATCGAATCGGAGGGACGCCGCCTGACCGACATGGTGGAAGAGGTGCTGGAGTTCGCGGGCTTGACGGGCCAACGCCGCGCGCTATCGCTCAAGGCGGTGGATGTGGTGTCGGTGGTGCGGGACGTGGTTGAGTCGTCTGGGGCGCTGATCGCCGCGGCGCACGCGCAGGCCGATGTCACGGTTGGCGATGACGTCCCACTGGTCCTGGGCGATGAGGAGGCCCTGCGTCGAGCGGTCTCGAACCTGTTGACCAACGCGCTGAAACACGGCGGCGAGGGCCGATGGGTGGGTCTCGGTGTGGCGCGGCATCTGACGGACGGCCGGGAAGAGGTGCACATCACGGTCTCGGATCGCGGGCGTGGCATCGAAGCTGCGGACCTGCCGCACGTCTTTGAACCGTTCTATCGCGGCCGCCACGCCACCAACCAGCAGATTCAGGGCAACGGTCTGGGGTTGAGTCTGGTGTCACGCATTGCTGAATCACACGGTGGACGCGTCACAGCGGTATCCACCCCTAAACAGGGCGCGACATTCACCATTCAATTGCCCGTGGCCGCCGATTTGGCGGGTGTCTGATGGGCATATCGATGCGCCCCAGGCGCGTGTTGCTCATCGAAGACGAACCCGGCCTGGTGCTGACGTTGACCGATCGACTCACGAGCGAAGGGTATGAGGTGGCGGCGGCCTCGGACGGACCGGCGGGCCTTGAGCGGGCCACACGGGAATCGTGGGACGTCATTCTGCTCGACGTGATGCTGCCAGGGGCAAACGGATTCGATGTGTGTCGCGACCTCCGGCAGCGCAGCATCACCACGCCGGTCATCATGCTGACCGCGCGCGGACAGATCATGGACAAGGTGCTCGGACTAAAGCTCGGCGCCGACGACTACCTCACCAAGCCGTTCGACATGCTCGAGCTGATGGCGCGCATCGAGGTGCAGCTGCGGCGCGCGTCATCCACGCAGAGCGGCACCACGCCGTACCACTTCGGCAACATCAGCGTCGATTTCCGCAAAGCGCAGGTGCTGAAGGACGGCGTGGAGCTCGATCTGTCCGCGCGCGAGTTCCTGCTGTTGAAGTACTTTATCGAGCATCGGGAGGCGACGCTCACGCGAGACGAGTTGCTCAATGAAGTATGGGGGTATCACTCCATGCCCTCCACGCGCACGGTGGATGTACACGTCGCGTGGCTGCGCCAGAAGATCGAGCCGAACCCCCGGAACCCGCAGTATGTGCTGACCCTGCACGGCCTGGGGTACAAGTTCGTGGGGTAGGAAAACGACCTCCGGATGAAAACGACCTCTGAGGTAGTTTTCACACATTGACGGGAAAACTACCTCAGAGGTCGTTTTCGCGCAGAGGTCGTTTTCACTTTGTCAAAAACAGGTTCTCGCGACGGGCAGTGACTACGCGCGAGACCAGCGCCAACAGAAGCCAGGCGACGCTCGTCGCAACCGCGAGCCACGCGGTCATCACCAACAGCCTCCCGACCGGGGTCACGTGGGGCATCAGCGCCGGCACCGCGATGATCAGCACTGGCAGGACCGCGGCACACCCGGCGAACATGCCGACGAGCGCCGAGGCCGTGTGCGGATTGCCTCCCGAGCCGGCCTTGCTCATGTCGGCGGCCACGGGAAACACCGCGGACATCAGAGCCGCCACGGGCGTGATCGTCACGTACGTCGCCAGACCACCAACCAAAGTCATCACCCACGGCACCGGGAGCCCGCCTCCTGTGGCGACTGCGGCGGCCACTCCTGAAATCAACGCCGCGATCAGAAATAGTGCGGCGCCGGCAATAGCCTTGCCGCGCACCAAATCAAGCGCGCTGACCGGCATCAAGAACTGCAACGTCAGGCCCGCACGGTCGGAGGAAAACTGGTTCATCGTGAACGGCTGGATAGAGAAGATCCCCACAAACAGCGTCACGCCAAACAACAAGTGACTGTGGGTACCGAGCATGGCAATCCACGGTGCCTCGTCGGGCTTCCGGAGCACCACCAGCGACACAAGCGCCATCATCGGGCCCGGCAGCAACACGGCCACCCGGCCGCGCACCGATCGCAATCCCCCTTTGACCATCACCCACGCGACGGCCATCGCCTGAGGGCTCACGGGAGGCAGACGCCAGGGTGGACGCATGCGCGCGATGCGCTGCCGGCGGCTGGTCGATCCCCCGGCCGCTTCAAGCAATCGCCGATGCACGAGTCCCGACAGCCAGAAGAACACTATGCCTTCGGCTACAAGCACGGCCACCCAACTCATGGCAGCTCGCCGATCGCCATCCACAACGGCGCTGGTCATCGCCCCGCCAAACAGTTCGGAGGGCAGCACCTGCGACCAGGACGGCAACATCGCTTCGATGCGGGCAACGGTAATTGGCCCTCTGCCCTGGCCGCCGCGACCTCTCCGAATGCCACTGTCTGCATCGTCCAGGAACTGCGGCAACAGGGCGACGACGGAGATCGACATCACGGCGATGATCGTCAGCAACTCGGCACGGCGCCGGTCGCGAAACAGCCAGCTCACTGAAAAACTGACGAGCGCGGCCATGGACGCAAGCACCACGGCAAGGGCGATCCCCGCCACCGCTGCGATGGCCGCCAGATCCATTCGCCCACCCCACGCCAACCCCGCGGCAAAGAGGCCGAGGCCTGGCAGTGTGAACAGAATCCAGGGATCGGCCAGCCCCGCCACGACCTCCACCAAATGCAGGCCGCGTGTGGGAATGGGCAGCAGCAACAGCCGTGAGTACTTGGTCCCGGTCGTTTGCGCAGCCCCGCCAATGGGCATGAACACCACAAGTGCTGTCGCGCCGAACAACAGCGCGCGCGCGACAAAAATGATGATGTCAGGAGCGACGAACCTCCCGGTGGCCAGCGCGTTTCCGCCAATCAGCCCGCCGAGCGCCACCAGGATGATCGACCCCAGCGACGTGACCACGATGAGCGCGGGCACGATGAGCGCGAGGAGGCGGGAGACCTGTTCGAGCGCGTCGCGCCGGCGGCCGCTGCGGACGCCATTGAGCAACAGCCGCCATCGCAGCCAGGCAAACGCGCGAAGAAACCGGATCATCCCGCGAGCCAGTCCATCGTGGGCATCGCCGAACGCTCGGTGTCCACCAGTTCCAGAAACAGCTCTTCGAGCGTCTTCATCCCGCCCGCACCGGCGCGCAACTCAGCTACCGGCCCTTGCGCTACCAGTCGGCCCTTCTGGATCACGCCGATGTGGTCGCACAGGCGTTCGACGATTTCCAGAATGTGCGAGGTCAGAAAGATGGTGCCGCCGCCTTTCACGTACTGCAGCAGCAGTTGCCGGATCTGTCGGGCAGCCACCGCGTCGATGCCTTCGAATGGCTCGTCCAGAAACAACATGCGGGGCGCCGGCAGCAGCGCCACCGACAAGGCCAGCTTCTTGCGCATGCCGTGTGAATAGTCGGCCACCATTTCGCCCGCAGACTTGGTCAGGTCCATGAGCGTCAGCAACTCGCCCGCGCGCGTACGCACCTGCGACGGCTCAATCCCGTGCACCTGGCCGACAAACGAAAGCGTTTCGGTACCCGTCAACCGATCGAACAACGCCAGGTCTTCGGGCACGACGCCGATCTTGCGCTTCACGGCCACCGGATCGGCCATGGGGTCGGTACCGAGGATGCGGAAGGTACCGGCCGTGGGCGTCATGAGCCCGGTCAGGCACTTGATCGTGGTGGATTTGCCCGCGCCGTTCGGCCCGAGGAACCCGTAGAAGCTGCCGGTGGGCACGGCCAGCGCGATACCGTCGACGGCCACGAGGTCGCCAAAGGTCTTGCGCAGTCCTGTGGTCTCAAGCGCGAGTGGTGCCATCGGGCCGGGTCTCCTGGGCATCGAATCGCAAAAAGAGGATCGCCACCGCAGCGATCACGGCCTGCAGCAGCGCCGCGGGCCCGCGAAACGAGGGATCCAGATTACTCGGCAATACACCGGTCCACGCGCTAAAAAGACCGAGGGCGGCGATGAGGGCCAGGGCCGCCACGCCCAACGGCGTGGCCTGAGGGCGCCGCTGAGTCACCAGCCAGCCGGCGACCATGGACAACGCCGCCACCATCACCCGCGCGACCATCATGGTCACGGACACGGCGTCGCGGCCACCCAGCGAGTCGGCCAGCCCGCTGAACCACATGCCGGTCAACACGCCGTCGGCCATCAGCCAGACGCCGATGAGGCGCCGCGCCAGCCCTCGCATCACACGTCGAGTTCTTCGGCGGCTTCGGCGTGTTCCATGATGAAGCGGAACCGCGCAGACGGGTCTTTGCCCATCAGTTCGTTGATGATCCGGTCTGTGACAATGGGGTCTTCAATCCCCACGCGCAGCAGGCGCCGCGTCCGCGGATTCATCGTGGTCTCCCACAACACCTTCGGCATCATCTCTCCCAGTCCCTTGAAGCGGGTGATATCCACTTTGCCCTTGGTGCCGGGACGACCCAGGATCTGATCCCTGTGGTGATCGTCGGTGGCCCAGAACGTCTCTTTGCCGATATCGATGCGGTACAGGGGCGGCTGCGCCAGATACACGCGGCCGGCCGTGATGAGCTGCGGCATGTGACGGTAAATGAACGTCAGTAGCAGCGTGGCGATGTGATGGCCGTCGGAATCTGCGTCCGCCAGGATGATGACCCGGCCGTACCGAAGGCGCGAGAGTTCGAATCCCTTGCCGATGCCGCAACCAAGCGCCGTAACCAGATCCGACAGCTCTTTGTTCTCGAGCACCTTTGCGGTGCTGGCGCTTTCGGTGTTCAGCACCTTGCCGCGCAACGGAAGAATGGCTTGCCGCGCGCGGTCGCGCCCCTGCTTGGCCGACCCACCGGCCGAGTCGCCTTCGACGATGAAGAGTTCGCTTTCTTCACGGCCGGGCGAGGTGCAGTCGCTGAGCTTCCCTGGCAAGGTCAGTCGAGACGACGTGGCGGACTTGCGGGTGACTTCCGCCTGCGCTGCACGGCTGGCCTCACGCGCGCGCGCTGCCAGAATGATGCGCGCGATGATCTGTTCGGCGGTGCTCCGGTTCTGGTTCAACCAGTGTTCCAGCGCCGGCCGGATCATGGAGTCCACGATGTTCGAGACTTCCGGATTGTTCAACCGGTCCTTGGTCTGACCCTGGAACTGCGGCTCGGCGATGAAGATGCTGAGCACGCCCGTCATGCCTTCGCGCAGATCCTCGGCCGTCAGCGTCACGCCTTTCGGCGATAGCGTGTGCGTCTCGATGAAGTTGCGGATGGCCTTGCCCAGCCCGGCTCGCAGGCCGTTCTCATGTGTGCCGCCGGATCCCGTCGGAATGCCGTTCACGTAGCTGCGAAGATGTTCGTCGGTGGACTCGGTCCACTGCAGCACCACATCGAGCTTCAAACCCGTTTCATCATGATCACGCGTGACCGTGAAGGGCTGTTCGTGCACCGCGCGCGCGTGGCGCTCGACCAGAATCTTCTTCAGGTAGTCGGCAATGCCCTCGCTGTGCTGGAACTCCTCGCGTCGAGGTTCGTCGCCGGTGGCCGCTTCGTTTTCGAAGACCACCTTGAGCCCCTTGTGCAGGTAGCTCGACACTTCAATGCGCTCGCGAATGACCGCGGCTTCAAACTGCGTCTTCGGAAAGATCGTGGAGTCGGGCCGGAAGAACACCGTGGTGCCGGTACCGCGGGCCGGGCCCAGTTTCTTGACGTCACCCTGCGGCACGCCCTGTTTGTATTTTTGCTGCCAGGTGGCGCCATCACGTTTGACCGTCGCCACCAGTTCGCGCGACAGGGCGTTCACGACCGAGGCGCCAACGCCGTGCAGGCCGCCGGCCGTTTTGTAGTTCTGGCCCTCGAACTTGCCGCCCGCGTGCAGGGTGGTGAAGATCACTTCCAACGCACTGGTCTTGGTGGTCGGGTGTTTGTCCACCGGAATCCCACGCCCGTCGTCTGACACGGTCATCGATGCGCCATCGTCGTGCAGCGTCACTTCAATGTGCGAGGCGTGTCCGTTCATCGCCTCGTCGACGGCGTTATCCAGGACTTCCCAGACCAGGTGGTGCAGTCCCGACGAACCGACGCCGCCGATATACATGCCGGGGCGCCGGCGAACGGGTTCAAGCCCTTCGAGAACCGTGATGTCTTTTGCGGTATATGAAGCCATGGGATCAGCGAACGGGGTCTGGCGCGACGCAACTCTTCAGCCGCACGTGTTGGTCCAGTCCCTCACAAAAACATTTGAGCGTCAGGCGCTGACCGTCAGCGACGCCCTTGAGCACCTGCGCCGCCACGTCGTCGTGAATTGACGCCTCGATCACCGGGCCCGCTTCGGCGCCGGCCATGGTCACGGCGGTGGTGTCGGGTCGCAGACTCCGGATCACGCCGCTGATCTCGATGACGCGACCGCGATAACGACCGTCTGCTGCGCCGGCGTCGGCAGCGTAGGCCGACGACAGGTCAACGGCCGAGAGCTTGACTGAAGCCGGCAGCGAAAAGATTCGATTGTCATGGTCGGACACCGACGGCGCGCAGGCGGCAGCACCTGCGACGACGGCAATGACTGAAATGACTGTCGTGATGACTCGGCCGCACAACCGCCGATGCATCACCGCATCTCCTGCGGCAGGTCTTTGCCGGCGGCGAGCTTGGCACGCGCTTTTTCAACGGCCTGCTGAAACAGGTAGAGCGGATCGGCTTTGCCGCCCGGATCCGTGAAGTCGTACGAACGCCCGCCCTTGATCTTCAGCTTGAGGTTCTTCGCCAGAAAGTCTGCGGTGAACGTCTCAATCCCGCTCAATGGGACCGTGAAGCTATCGTTCTTGTTGTCGGTTTCGTAGCGCAGCCCCTCGGGCGTGGCAATCAAGCGCCCTTTGCAGGAACCCATTCCATGCTTGTGGGTGACGGCAATGGACTCATCAAGGCGAATGGCCTTGAGCGAGATCATCACGTCACGCGGCCCTGCCGCCACGTCCAGGGATTCGACGACGCCGTCGTAGCCTGGCGCCGAGACGTTGATCTGGCGCGAGCCGGGCGCCACATCCTCTGCGGTCACGGGCGCAACGCCGATAAATTTTCGATCGATGAATACTTGCGCACCGGGAACATCGCTCGTGATGTGGAGCGTGGCCGTCGTGGGTGCTTCAACCACCACAGGTGGCGGGGCGACCGCCGCAGGTTTTGGCGCCGGCGCGGTGCGCGCTGCCGCTCGGGGCGTTTCGGGCACGGCCACGGGCGCAGTGGGCGTCACAGGCGCGGACGTATCGCGGGCCGGTGGCGCCGGCGGTGCGGCCGATGCCGGCTCGGATCGACCGGGCCGCATATTAAGACCCACCAGGACAGTCACGCCTACGAGCGCCACCGTCACCAGCACCACCATCGTCTGACGACTCACGCGAGTGATCCTACCAGCTTGACGGGGTCCAGGGCTTGCCCGCCGCAGCGCAGCGCGCGGAGGTGGGTCCAGGGTCCAGAGTCCAGGGTCCTATGACTCGAGCAAAAGTGTTCCAGGGTCTTCAACCAGTTCCTTGACGCGGACGAGGAAGCGTACGGCTTCTGAACCATCCACGATGCGGTGATCGTAGGTCAGCGCGGTGTACATCATCGGGCGCAGCACCACCTGGCCGTTCACGCCGATGGGCCTGTCCTTGATGGCATGCAGGCCCAGGATGCCCACCTGCGGCGGATTCAGGATCGGCGTGCTCATCAGCGAACCGAACACGCCGCCGTTGGTGATGGTGAAGGTGCCGCCGCGCAGATCGTCGAGCGACAACGTGCTGTCGGCCGCCTTCTGCGCGAAGTCGCGAACGGCGAGTTCGATGGCAGGGAACGACATCCGGTCGGCGTCGCGCAATACCGGCACGACCAGCCCTTCTGCGGCGCCCACGGCCACGCCGATGTCGTAGTAGTGCTTGAGCACCATCTCGTCGCCGTCAATCTCGGCGTTGAGTCGCGGGAACTGACGCAGCGCGGCAATCGCAGCCTTGATGAAAAAGGACGACAAGCCGAGCGACACTCCGTGCGTGTCTTTGAATGCCTGCTTGTGTTTGGCGCGCAACGCCATCACGGCGCTCATGTCCACCTCGTTGAAGGTGGTGAGCATGGCGGCGGTTGCCTGCACTTCGACGAGGCGCCTCGCGATGGTCGCGCGGCGCTTGGACATTCGCACGCGTGGGGGCCAGAGTCCGGGGTCCGGGTCCGGAGGCGGTCCCGGGGCTCCTCTGGGGTCCTGGGGTCCGATGGGGTCCTGGGGTCCCGGGGTCCTGGGGTCCTGCGCTCTTGCGCACATCTTCGCGAGTTACGCGGGGTCCTTCCGCCTGCACGGCCGCCAGCGGCACGTCGCGTTCGCGTGCCTCACGGCGCGCCGACGGTGTAGCGCCGCGACTCTGGACGCTGGACGCTGGACCCACCTCCGCGCCCTGCGCTACGGCGGGCAAGCTCTGGACCGCGGACTCTGGACCCTGGACCCTGGACTCTGGACTGGCTGCCTCGTCAATCGTCCCCAACACGTCCCCGATCTTCACGTCAGCTCCGTCGCCGTGCGCGATTGAGGCCAACGTGCCCGACTTGGACGCAGTCACCTCCACGTCCACCTTGTCGGTTTCCAGTTCCACAAGGGGTTCGCCGACGGTGACGACGTCGCCGGCGTGTTTGAGCCAGCGTGCGACGCGTGCATCCACGACTGACTCGCCCATTTCGGGCACCATGATGTTTATCGCCATCAGCGTCCGCTCCTGTTCTTTGCCGGCGTTGATGGCGCCCATGCGAGGGCGATCAACCGTTCCTGATTTTGCGCATGGCGAGCGGCCGACCCTTCAGCCGGACTCGAACTGCGCGGACGCGCGATGACCGACACCGCCCTGTTCCCCGCGACGTCCCGCAGGCAGGACTCCACAAAATCCCACGCGCCCATATTCACGGGTTCTTCCTGCATCCAGACCAGTTCGTTCAAGCGGCCGTAACGCGCAAAGACGGCAGAGAGCGCAGCCGCAGGGAACGGATACAACTGCTCCACGCGGCAAATGGCCACGTGCGGATGACTGGAGCGGCTGGGGTGCGTCAGCAAATCCACGGCCACCTTGCCCGAACAGACGATCAGGCGTCTGACAGCGTCAGGGTCTGCCACGGCTGGGTCATCGATCACCGGAAGCCATCGCCCCGTGGCCAGGTCGTTGGGCGACGAGGACACAAAGGGATGGCGCAGGAGGCTCTTGGGCGTGAGCACAATCAGCGGCAGCGGATCCTCAACAAGCAACGCGGCCTGGCGGCGAAGGACGTGAAAGTACTGTGCGGCCGTGGTGCAGTTGACCACGCGCATGTTGATGTCTGCGGCGAGCTGAAGAAAACGCTCAGGCCGCGCACTGGCGTGATCGGGTCCCTGACCCTCGTGTGCGTGCGGCAGCAGGAAGACCAGTGACGGCTCCTGGCCCCACTTGGCGCGAGCCGAGAGAACGAACTCGTCGAGCATCACCTGCGCGCCATTGATGAAGTCGCCGTACTGCGCTTCCCAGATGACCAGCCGCTCGGGCGCCTGGATGTTGTAGCCGTACTCAAATCCCACCGCCGCGTTTTCGCTCAACGGGCTGTTGTGGATCTCGAACGATGCACGGGCCGACGCCAGGTGCTGCAGAGGCACGTGTTCGTCGCCAGTGCGCGCATCGTGGAGCACCGCATGCCGATGGCTGAACGTACCTCGGGCGACGTCTTCACCCGTCAGTCGAATCGGCGTTCCGTCTTCAAGCGTCGCGGCACACGCGAGCTCTTCGGCCGTGGCCCAATCCACCGTCCTGTCGTCTGGTGCATCGCACAAGTGCCGGCGACGCTCGCGGTTGCGCTCGAGCTTGCGGTGTACGGTGAACCCGTCGGGCACGCGCAGCAGGTCTTCGTTCAGGCTGCGCAGGCGTTCAAGCGGCAACTCCGTGCGTGTCTGGCTGGCTGTGCCTGGCGCCGCGATCTCCGGCGTGGGCTCCACCAGATCCCGCTCGGGATCAAGACCGTCGAGCGCCCGCTGCAATCGATCGAGACGGGCCTGCAGCATGGTGTTCGCCTGTCCTGGCGCCACGACGCCGCGTGTTTCCAGCAGAGTCGCCCACTGCTCACGCACGGTGCGCTGAGCCGCAATCTTCTGGTACATCACCGGCTGGGTGAACGCCGGCTCGTCGCCCTCGTTGTGGCCGTAGCGGCGGTACCCCACCAGGTCGATCAACACGTCGCGCTGAAACGCTTCGCGATACGCAAACGCCAGCCGTGCGACCGCCACGCAACTTTCGGGATCGTCCGCATTGACGTGGAAGATCGGGATCTTGAATCCGCGCGCCAGACCGCTGGCATACAGCGTGCTGTAGGAATCATCCGGAGTGGTCGTGAAACCGATCTGGTTATTCGCGATGATGTGAATCGTGCCGCCGGTGGTGTAACCCGGGAGTTTGTGCAAATTCAGCGTCTCGGCCACCACGCCCTGGCCAGGAAACGCACCGTCGCCATGAATGAGCACCGGCAGGACCGCGTCGGGATTAAATACGGGCGCGCCAGGATGACCGGCGTCCGTACCGGCCGCACGCGCCATGCCCACAAGTACCGGGTCGATCGCTTCGAGATGACTCGGGTTGGGGGGCATCGAGACAATCATGTCCACTTCTTCGCCACCTGCTACCGCGCGTGACGCGCCGAGGTGGTACTTCACGTCGCCTGCCCAGCGCAGCCCAACGCTCTCGTGCGCACTTCGCACCGGGTCCTTGAACTCCGCCAGGATGTGTTCGTACGACTTGCCCAGCACGTGTGTCATCACGTTCAGGCGGCCGCGGTGCGCCATGGCAATAAACACCTGACGCAGGCCTTTCTCAGCTGCTTCACTGATGACCTCGTCAAGCACGGGCACCAGTGTGTCGAGTCCTTCGATCGAAAAGCGGGTCTTGCCTGGAAACGTCCGGTGCAGGAACCGTTCAAATGCCTCGACGTCGGTGAGGCGCTCAAGCAGGGCAAGCGGATCGATCGGATCGGCCGGCGCGTGATAGCGGCCGGTCTCCACGGCTTCGCGCAACCACTGCCGCTCCTGTGGCACGAAGATGTGCGCGATGTCATAGCCGGTGGTGGAGCAGTAGATCTGCCGCAGTCGCTCCACCACATCCCACATCGTCTCTGCGCCGTCCGCGATGTGACCGCGCATGAGCGAGGCCGGCATCGCGCGGAGGTCGGCTTCGGTGACGCCGTGTGTCTCGGGCAGCAGGGCCGGATCGCCCAGAGGCCGCCCGCCGAGCGGATCGATCTGCGCGGCCAGGTGACCGTACCGCCGGATGGACTGGGCCAGATTGATGGCGCCCACCAGCTTCGCTGGGTCCGGAGTCCAGGGTCCAGGGTCGGGGGGGGGGGGGGCGCGGAGGTGGGTTCTGGGGTCCCGGGGGCCAGGGGTCCTGGGTCCAGAGTGCTGGGTCCAGAGTCCGGCCAAGTGGCGAAAAGGTCGCGGGCAGACTGGTCAACCGACTCGGGATTTTCGCGCCAGCGGTCGAATAGCTCGAGGACGTAGCCCTCGTTCACGCCCGTGAAGTCGTTCTTCGCAGAAGCCATGTGGTGTTTCCACCCGTCAACACCATGCGCTGGACGTGACTGGGGCAGGAATCTCCGATGTTATCACCGCCGAATGACCCCGAGACCCCAGGACTCCTGGACCTCGACTCGTCATGTTAAAGTCTCCCCCGTTCAACAACCCCGAAGGAGGCGTTCATGGTCATTACGAAAGTCAACGCGGTGTCGGTGGCGAAGGTCGCGGCGGTTCTGTACGCGGGTCTGGGTCTGCTGTTCGGTGCGATGTTTTCCCTGATTGGGATGATTGGGCTGACGAGCGCCATGGGCGACACTGAAGGCGGGGCGTTTATGGGGCTGCTCTTCGGCGCCGGCGCCATCATCGTCATGCCAATCGTCTACGGCATCTTCGGGTTCATCGGCTCGTTCATCATGGCGCTGTTGTTCAACCTGGCGGTCGGGATGACCGGCGGCATCGAGATCGAGACCCGGTAGCGGGCTCCGCAGGTTCTTTCAGTCGGCGCGGAGCGCGGTCACCGGGTCCACGCGCATGGCGCGTGATGCGGGTACCCACACGGCCACAACGGCCACAAGCAGGACGGTCGCGGTCACGCCCACGTACGTTTGCGGGTCTTGAGCTGTCACGCCATACAGCACCGACGCCGAGGCTATCGCCAGTCCCCAGGCCAACACCAGGCCAATGCCGACTCCGATCAGTGTGACCTTCAGCCCTTCGCCAAGCACCATCGAGCGAATTTCCCCGGGCGCAGCACCCAGGGCGAGTCGCACGCCGAACTCCTGGCGGCGCTGGCCAACCGTGAAGGAGATCACGCCATAGAGCCCCGCTGCGGCCAGCAGAAGCGCGAGCCCGGCGAACGACACAAAGATGAAATTGATGATGCCGCTGCTCGACGTCTCTTCATCCACGATCTGCGTCAGTGGCTTCGGCTCGGTGATCGCGATGCCGGCGTCGAGGCGCCGCAACACGGCCCTGACATCAGCCAGTCGCGCCGTGGGCGCGTCGGACGCCACCACCGCCGTCAAGGCTGCGCTCGGCGCCTGCTCGAACGGAACAAAGATCTGCGGCGTGCCATCGGTGATTTGCGAGTCGCGCGTGCCTTCAACCACGCCGACGATGGTGACGGCGCTGGCGGCCGCATTGCCGCCGGACAACTGCACCGTGCGGCCAACAGCCGTCTGCGGATCGTTGAAGTACTTTGTCGCCGCCAGCCTTGACACGACGGCCACGGGCTGCCGATCGCCGCGGTCTCCGTCGTTCAAGAGGCGGCCGGCCACAAGTGCAATACCGCTCGTTTCGAAGAACGACGGCGTGACTGCAAACCAGGATGCCCACGGATGTTCACCTTCCGGCGATCCGTCATTGAGTGTGCCGGTAAACGTGCGCGTGACGTCCGGATCGAAGACCGGCAGGTGGCTGCTCAACGCCGCACCGGTGGCCCCGGGAAGCGCTTTTAGCTCAGTGGACACCCTCTGCACGAACTCTCGCCTCGCATCGTCATTCGGATAGCGGTCCTTCGGAAGGTCGAACTTGAACGTGAGCAGGCGGTCAACGTCCATGCCGAGTTGCGTCTGCCTGAAGTTCAACATCGACTGCACCGCCAGAGCCGACACCACCAGCAATGAGAGTGCCATCGCCACCTGCGACACGATGAGGAAGCTGCCGCTTCGCCGCCCCGAGCGCGTGCCGAGGACGCGGCCGCCACGCAGCGTCTCGCCGTTCGCCTGACGACTCTGGGTGAACGCCGGCCACAGGCTGAACATCAGCGGCGTGATGACCGAAAGTGCGCCGTTGAAGACGAGCACGTACCTATCGACTTCCAGCGTCTTGAAGAACTGCTCGAACGCGATCGCATTGATCACACGTAGTCCGAGCATCGCCAGCAGCAATCCAAGGCCGCCGCCCATCAGGCCAAGCACCAGGCTCTCGGACACGAGTGGGCGCACAAGTTGCAATCGCGACGCGCCCATCGCCTGTCGCACAGCCAAATCCTGCCGGCGTCCGACGAGCCGGGCGCGCACGAGATTGGCGAGACTGGCACAGGCGATCAGCAACACAAAGAACACGACCACGCCCATCAGGCCCAGGATGACCCACGTATCACTCGTAGTCATGGCAGAGCGGGAATCAAGGACGGTCACGTCCCAGTCGGAATTCGTGGTCGGATAGGCCTTTGCGAGGCGTGCGGCCAGTTCCTTCATCTCCGCGCCGGCCGACGCGAGTGTGGCCCCTGGAGCCAGCGTGCCGACCACGCTCAAGACACGCTCATCGCGCGGACGAGCGGCGTCGATGGGCAGCGGAACCCAGAGATCGATGAGCGCAAGGTTGCCGATCTCAATTTCAGGCGACATGACGCCGACGATGGTCAGCGTCTGGCCATCAAGCATGAGCGTGCGGTTGATGACGCCGGTGTCGCCGTTGAATGCAGCCCGCCAGAACTGGTGGCTGAGCACGCCCACCGGCGGGCGACCCACCGCGTCCTCTCCATCGAGGAAGAACCGTCCCTGATGGGGCACCAGGCCCCACACAGTGGGCAGGTTCGTCGTTACGCGCATGAGGCTGACCCGGCGCGCATCACCGTGTCCCACCAGTGTGCCGGCGGTGACTTCACGCGCGGCCATCGACGAGAACGACCTGGCCGATTCGCGGAAGTCGAGGAAGTCCGGCATCGAGGTACGGCCAACCGAAATACCGCGCGGGCCATTGGTCTGTCGGAGCCATCCGAGGCTGTCGGGGTCACCGATCGGCAACGGTCGCACGACGAGGGGACTGGCCAGGCTGAAGAGCAGTGTGTTGGCCCCAATGGCCAGGGCGATGGTGACGATGGCGACGACGCTGTAGCCGGGGGAACGAAAGGCGGTGCGGACGCCGATGCGAAGATCGCGCAGTAGACCGTTCATATCAGGACACCTTGGTTAGCACACACCCGAGAATAGACGGCGGGTACCGGGTCGGGTTCCGGTATTGTGAGGGGTATGGAAGCCCTGCGGTCATTCCGGCGCAATGCGGTGCATGTCCGCAAGGCGCTGGAGTTCATGGCTCAGGAGCCGGGACAGGTGGGCGTCGAACGGGGGTACTTGCAGGACGCGGGCCTGATGGAGCGCTACAAACGGCTCTCGATTCCTGTGCGGCGCGCCCTGAACGTCACCGATCGCGCCTCGTTTTCGCAGGCATTGGAGGCACTGGCCGGGCACGACGGGCTTGGGCGCATCAGGACGGCCTGGGAAAAGTTGCAGGCCGAACTCGACAGCACGGTGGGCCTGGGCGGTGGCAAGGTACCGCGCCGCCAGATTCTTTCCGACTGGCTCGACGCCGCGGCGTTTTACGACACACTCGAACGCGACCGGGCCTACGACCGGCTCATCGACCAGTGGGGCAAGGCCGCCGAAGGCATCGGCGCCCAACTGACCGAACAGGCCGCAGAAGTCATCATCCAACTCGACGAAGCCGCGGCCGCCGCGCTCGGAGAACCCGTCATCCTTCCGCCCCCGCCCAAGACCCCACCCCCTCCTCCCGACCCGGACGAGAAGTGGTGGAAGAGACTCCTGAGGATTTAGTCGGGGTCCTGGGGTCCCGGGGTCCGGGATCGCAGTTCCTCAGTTCGCCAGTTCCCCAGTTCCCCAGTTCCCCAGTTCCTAATTTCCCAACTACGCCCGGCAGCGGCCGCCAACCGATCGGCGGCCGATGCCGTCATAGTCTGCGTCGCTACATATAGGCACGCGTATGACATTTTTCAGTCCCGAACTCAAAAAGGGCAGCACCGAGATGCTGGTCCTGTCGCTCATCGAAGCCCGGCCTCGGCACGGGTATGAGATCGGCAAACTCATCGAGGCGCGCTCAAATGGCCGCATCACCTTCGCGCTGCCCACGCTGTACCCGACGCTGTTGCGTATGGAAGGCCGTGGCTGGATTAAGGGCCGGTGGGTGGAGAAACCAGGCGAACGTGAACGCTGTTTTTACCGGCTGACGCCGGAAGGCCGCCGCATTCTGGCGGCGCAGCGCGCGACCTGGCTTGAGTTTGTGGCTGCGGTCAACGACGTCATGGATGCCGGCGATGCGTGACTGGCAGGCGTATGTCCGCGCGCACTTGAACCTGCCCGCGCACTCACCCGAGCGCCAGGCGCGCATCATCCGCGAACTGGGCACGCAGATGGAAGACTTCTATCGCGATGCCCTCGCCGGAGGCCTGACCGAACAGGAAGCTGATATCCACGCGCGTTCGCAGGTGACCGATTGGGAGCGGATTGCGCGCGACGTGAGTCGCGCGGACCGCGTCTATCGGGAGCCCGGATTCGTGCGGCTGGCCAACGCAATGGACGGATCACCCGGGCCGACAGGAGGAGTACTGCAGATGTTTTCCAATGTGATTCGTGACGTTCGCTTTGGCTTGCGTCAGTTGTGGAAGGCGCCGGGATTCTCGGTAGTGGCCATCCTGACCCTGGGCCTGGGCATCGGCTCGAGCAGCGCGATTTTTTCAGTGGTCAACGGCGTCCTGTTGCGGCCCCTGCCGTATCCGGAGCCCGACGCCCTGGTCCGGGTGCATGAGTTGGTGCCTCAGTACGGCCGGTTCTCAGTGGCGCCGGCCAACTTCCTCGATTGGCGGACTCAGAATAAATCGTTCGAGCGCATCGCGGCGTACTCCGGCACCAGCGGCACACTCATCTGGGACGATGGCCCGGAGCGCGTGCAGGGCGCAAGCGTGTCGTGGGACCTGATGGAACTGTTGAAGGTCAGGCCCGCGCTCGGTCCCGGGTTCGAAGAGAAACACGACCGTCCCGGCGGCAACGATGTGCTGATTCTCAGTCACGGCCTCTGGCTGAGGCGCTTTGGCGGCGACCCGGCGGTGATCGGCACGTCGATCACCTTCAGCGGCACGCCCGCGACCATTGTCGGCGTCATGCCGGAGGGCTTCTACTTTCCTTCACGCACGGCGGAGTTCTGGCGACCGATCGCGATCAACCCGTCAGACCCGCCGAGAGGCGCGCATTTCCTTGGCGTGGTGGCACGCCTGAAGGAGGGCGTGACGACCGATCAGGCCGGCGCGGAAATGAAGGGCATCGCTGAACAGCTCGCGAAGCAGTATCCCAACAACAGTGCCAATGAGTCCGCGGAGATCGTGAGCCTGCTCGAGCAGGTCGTGGGTACGATCCGGCCGGCCTTGATGACCTTGCTTGCGGCCGTCGGGGTCGTGGTGTTGATCGTGTGCGCCAACATCGCCAACCTCTTGCTGGTGCGCGCGTCGATGCGCGAAAAGGAAGTGGCGATTCGCACCGCACTCGGCGCCGGCCGCTCGCGACTGGCGATGCAGATGCTGGCTGAAAGCCTTGTGCTCTCGTTGACGGGTGGCGCCCTCGGCCTGCTGCTGGCCTACCTCGCTATTCCCGCGATCCAGACACTCAGCGCAGGCAGCATTCCTCGCGTGGCCGATGTGTCGATCGATGGCTCCGTGCTGGGGTTCACGCTGGTGGCCTCCCTGCTGACCGGTGTGATCTTTGGTCTGGTTCCGGCCTGGCAGGCCTCACGCGCCGGCGCCGGCTCGGCGCTGAAAGAGGGTGGCCGCTCATCGGTGGGCTCGAGTGGCAAGTGGATGCGCAACGCGTTGCTGGTCGCCGAGGTTGCGCTCTCACTGGTGTTGCTGGTGGGCGCGGCTCTGCTTCTGCGCAGTTTCTCGAAGCTGACGAACGTGGACCCCGGGTTCAACCCACAGGGCGTGCTGGCCTTCCAGGTCTCACTGCCTGCGGCCTCGTACGCCGACGACGGAAAGGTCCTGCAGTACTACGACAGGCTGCTGGAACGTCTCGCCGCCACGCCCTCAGTCACGTCGGCGGCGGCGGTCCAGTCACTGCCGATTCGGGGAAGTTATGTGCTCTCGGTCGTCATCCACGGCCAGCCCACGCCCGCACCTGGCGAGGAACCGTCGGCGAACTACCGAGCCATCACGCCCGACTACTTCGCCACGATGGGCATCCCCGTGCTTCGTGGACGTGCGTTCACACGTCAGGACGCCACAACAGGCGCACGAGTCACGATCGTTGACGAAGCGTTCGCCCGGCGGCACTACCCGGGCGAAGAAGCCATTGGGCGCCGAATCGACATCGGGAACGGCACCGACAACGCCGAGATCATCGGCATTGTCGGCAACGTGAACTACACCGGACTCGACGCACTACCGACGCCGACGATGTACATGTCCACCGCGCAGGATTCCTTCAATACCTTGTGGGTGATGGCGCGGACGGAGGGCGACCCGAATGCGCTCTCAGGAACGGTCCGGCAAATCGTGCGCGACCTGGACGGCCGATTGCCCGCCTATTCGATGACGCCGCTGGCCGAGGTGGTGTCTGAGTCGGTGGCCCAGCAGCGGTTCTCGATGCTGCTGATCCTGCTGTTCGGCGGCGTGGCGTTGTTCCTGTCGGCCGTGGGGCTGTACGGCGTGGTGGCCTACACCGTGAGCCTGCGCACACGCGAGATTGGACTCCGGATGGCGGTTGGCGCCAGTCCCTCAGACGTGCTCAGGATGATCGTCGGCGGCGGAATGAAGCTGGCGCTGCTTGGCGTCGCGCTCGGCGTGGGCGGCGCGCTGGCACTGTCGCAACTGGTGAAGGCGATGCTGTTCGAAGTGGAGCCCTCAGACCCGGCCAGCTACGCGGCCACAGCCGCGCTGCTTCTGGTGGTGGCGGCGCTGGCCTGTTACATCCCGGCCCGCCGAGCCATGCGCGTGGACCCGATGGTGACGCTGCAGCAGGAATAGCGAAAACGACCTCTGGAAAACGACCTCTGAGGTAGTTTCCCGTGAGCCAGAGGAAACTACCTCAGAGGTCGTTTTCGCGAGCTTTGCTACCTCTTGAACATGTTCCTGACGACGAACCAGACGTTGGCGGGGCGCTCGGCCAGACGACGCATGTACCAGGGGAACCAGTATTCGCCGTAGCTGATGAGGCAGCGGGTGCGGACACCATTGGCCGCCAGTTGCTGCTGGCGCGCCGTCTGAATGCCAAACAGCATGGCGAACTCGTAACGGTTGGACGCCACCTTGCGGTCGGCAATGACCTTCAGCAACCGCTCCTGCAGGGCGATATCGTGGGTGGCGATGTGCAGCAACGCGCCCGGCTTGAACGCGTCTTCCTGCAGCAGGCGCGCGCAGATCTTGAAGTAGTTCTCGTCCACATCGGACTTCTGCGGAAACGCCACCTCCGCCGGCTCAAGGTATGCGCCCTTGACCATGCGAATGGCTGACCCGAGCGCCACCAGTTCCTCAATGTCTTTTTCGGTGCGGAACAGATAGGCCTGGATGGCGATGCCAATATTCGGCGTCCGCTGGCGCAGGCGCTTGAACAGGGCGATTGTGCCGTCCACGTACGGCGAGCTCTCCATGTCGAGCCAGAAAAACGTCTTCGTCTGCTCGCAGCGATCGATCAGGCGCAGGCAGTGTTTCACGCACACTTCCGGGTCCTGGTCGTAGCCGAGCTGCGTCGGCTTGACCGAGATCTGCGAGTCAATACCTGCGGCGGTGATCAAATCGATCACCTTCAGGTAATGCTCGCAGACCTCGTCGGCCTCACTGATGTGCGCGATGTTCTCGCCCAACCGGGTCAGGATCGTATTCAGCCGCGCAGGCTTGAGGGCTTTGGCGGCCTCAACCGCATCCTCAATCCGTTCACCCGGCATGAACTTCGAGACCGATCGGCGCACAAATCCGGTGCGCATCGCGTTCTCGCGAATCCAGGCGTTGGTTGATGCCCACAACAGGGCTTTTCGCATCACGCTCATGTTCTTGAATCGCTAATCTGGTTTTAGAATCCGCCGGCGCCGGCTGGCGGGGCCGCGAGGGGTTTCAGCGCGCCGCGGTGGCACGAGTAACACGTCGCCTTGCTCGGCTCGCCCGGCTTGACGCCAAGGTGATCGGCATTGATCGCATTCGCCATCTTCAGCATCTTGCGCGCCGTGGCCTTGGCCGGCAGGTCATCCTTGAACCGCTCCTGAGGAGTACCAACGTGGCAGTGCGTGCACTGCACGCCGAGCGCGACGGTGAACGTCCGCATCAGCGCGATCACGTCCTGGCGGGCCATGTCCTTCGGCAGCACCTGCAGGTTCTGCAACGGCGCGGCCTGGCCGCCGCCCTGTCCGCCACCCTGGGCCGACGTCTTCGTTACCGCCACCGCCATCACACAGACGCACATCAGACCCGCTGCCAGCAAAGAACGCATCATGCTTCCTCCAGAAAAAGTTTGACCAGAAGGGCCGTTTGCTGGCCCCGGGGCAAATTGTAAGTCACAAACCGCTCAATTTCGGTCAAGGGGCGCTGGAACTTCGGGAGGAGTCGGCACCACACGCACAAACTGGCCGCGCTGCAGCAACTCCCGGCCCTTGCCTCCCCGGCCCGTGACCTCGTACTTGGTGGTACTGATCGTCTGCTCGGCGCCCCGGGTGGTCTCCACCGTCATCAGGTCGCGGTCGCCCCGCGAGGCCATGAACCCCAACACGCGGTCGTCGTCCTTGTTGAGCTTGATGAGAATGACGCCTCGGCCTGGGCCCGACAGCAGGTTGATGTCCTCGAGTTTGCAGAGCATCGCGCGGGCTTCTCGCGTGGCCGCGATCACGGTCTCGCCACCCGTCACCCGCTCGACGCCGACGATCTCGGCTCCGTCGGCAGCGCGGGCATAACGACGGCCGGACCGGGTACTGGGTTCGGCATACGGCTCAAACGAAAACCGCAGGCTGTATCCATCCGACGACACCGCCAGGGCATGCGACGGCGGCGCGGTCTCGGCGTTCTTCGATGTGATCACGCCCACGACTCTGGGATCGAGACTGACCGACCCCACAATCCGCTCCCCATCCTTGAACTTGAAGAACCGCTGGATGGGCTCGCCGTGGCCCGTGGACGCGGGAATGTCGATGATCCGCGAGGTGTAGGCCACGCCAAGGTTGGTAAAGAACACCACCGATGCCCGCGTACTGCCCGGCAGCACCGCCAGTACCTGATCGCCCTCGCGCACGCGCGTGGACGCCACGTCCTTCACTTCCTTCTGCCGCTTCACCCACCCGTCCCGGGTCACGATGACGACGTTGTCTTCATCGATGATGAAGTCGTCGGCGGTGTACTCAGGCTCATCCACTTCGCCTGTGATTTCGCTGCGGCGCGGGTCTGTTTTCGGATCGCTGTAGGTTTTCTTCACCAGCTCGATGTCCGCACGCACGATCTGCCACAGGTCTGTGTCGCGCCTCAGCAACCCGCTGATCTCTTTCGCACGTTTCCGCTTCTCGGCCAGTTCCTGCTGAATCACCAGGATCTCAAGCCGGGCGAGGCGGTAAATCTTCAGTTCGAGGATCGCGTCGGTCTGTTCGGCGTCCAGTCCGTACTTGGCGATGATCTGCGAAGCAGCGTCGGCCTTGCCCTCAGACTTGCGGACAATGCGGAGGATGTCGTCGAGGGCGTCAAAGACCTTCGCGAAGCCTTCCAGAATGTGGATGCGCTTGCCGAGGGCCGCCAATTCGTGGCTGAGCCGCGCGCGCACCACCTCAAGCCGGAAGTGCAGGAAGTGCCAGAGGATGGCGTGCAGTCCCACGCGATCGGGCTTGCCCACGGCCGGGTTCTCGGTCGGGATCAGGCACGTGAGGTTGACCGGGAAGTTGGATTGGAGCGGCGTGTTCTTGTAGAGATACGCCATCACCATCTGCTCATCGGCATCGCGCTTCAACTCGAGCGCAATCCGCACATCGTCTGTCGAAAGATCCCGGACGTCCACCAGATGGGGCAGCTTGCGCGAGAGCGCCACGTCGGCGATGCGCTCGATGAGCGTGGCCTTGCTCATCGCGTACGGCACGCTGGTGATGAAGATCGTCTTGCCCGTGCGGGTTTCGGGACCTTTTTGCCAGGTGGCACGCATCCGGATGCTGCCCGAGCCGGTTTCGTAGATCTCCCGGATCTCGGCCGGGGTGTTCAGGATCTGGCCGCCGGTCGGAAAGTCCGGGCCTTTGATGTATTTGCAGAGCTGCGCGCTGGTCAGTTCCAGGTCGGCGTCGATCATCTTCACGAGCGCGGTACAGACCTCGCCCAGGTGATGCGGCGGAATATTGGTGGCCATGCCAACGGCGATGCCTGTGGCGCCGTTGACCAGAAGGTTCGGGATTCGGGCCGGCAGGACGACCGGCTCTTCGCGCGTGCCGTCATAGTTCGGACGGAACGGGACGGTGTCCTGATCGATTTCCTGCAGCATCTCATCGGAGATGCGGGTCAGCCGGCACTCGGTGTACCGCATCGCGGCGGCGTTATCACCGTCGAGCGAGCCGAAATTTCCCGAGCCGTCCACCAGCGGGTAACGCAGGGAAAACGGCTGCGCCATGCGCACCAGCGTTTCGTAGAGCGCGCTGTCTCCGTGGGGGTGATAGTTGCCCATCACGTCGCCCACCACCTTCGCGCACTTGCGATGCTTGGCGTCGGCCGTCAGGTTCTGCTGCCACATCGTGTAGAGGATGCGGCGCTGCACGGGCTTGAGCCCGTCACGGACGTCCGGCAACGCGCGCGATGTGATCACAGAGAGCGCGTAATTGAGATACCGCGTCTGCGCAGCATCGTGCAAGGCGACGGGCTCGTCGCCACCCGACGGCGGTCGCGTGATTACCGTGTTATCAGTCGGGGGTGCATCGAATAGTGAAGGAGACTTGGGCGAACGCTTGGCCACGAAGAGATATTAAGACCTCTGAGGTCGATTCGTACAGATCAAGCGAAACGACCTCAGAGGTCCTTGTTTCTTGACGCTATTGAGGAATGAGGATTGAGCGATTGAGGATCGGGATTTTACGGATGGCTGATTGCTGAAGGTCGATGGGAATTTCGGGATGGTCGGGTCCATCGCACCATCAGCGATCAGCCATCCCACCATCAGACCATCCGTCAATCGCCATCCTCGATCCGAGATCAGCGATCCGTGCCATCCCGATCCTCAATCGCTCAATCCTCAACCCTCAATTTCCACCAGAAGCGTCCGGGGGTCGTGAGGCGCAAATTGTTCTATTTCGTGCCGAACGCGTACAGCGCTTCGACGGTACGAATGTAGATCTTGCCGTCAGCAAACGCGGGCGTCGTGTAGGTGTCTTCGCCCAGATCGTTCACGACGAGCGGCGTCAGGTCGCCGCCCGGAGGCAGTACGGTGACGGCACCGCGCTCACTCACGAAATACAAGTGGCCACCGGCGGCAACCGGCGACGAGTAGTACGCGCCCAGGGCACCAGTGAGACGGCCTTGCTTGATCAAGGCGCCGGTTTCGGGATTCAGCGTGGTGACGATGCCGCCGTCATTCACCATGTAGAGCACATTCTGGAACACGATCGGCGATGGCAGTTGCGGCACGGCGCGCTGGTACTTCCAGAGCACGGCCTTCTCGGTCGTGTCTCCCGACCCGCCGAGGCGAATGGCCAGCATGCCGTTCTCGGAATCAAGCGCAGCGCGGTAGTACTCCCACTCGTCCTTGGTCAGGCTGCCATTCAGGTTCAGATCGGCCACCGTGAACCAGAACGCCGCGGAGTACTTTGGAAACTCGGGCTGTGTGATCACGCCGTCCTTGTTGGCATCGGCAATGGGCCACACCTCGTCGGAGGGCGGCACGTTGACCTTGCGACCGGGATCGTTCTCAGGCGCGCCATAACCGTTGATATAGATGATGTCGCCGTGGACCACCGGAGTGGACTTGATCTCAAACGACAAGCCCCGCACCCACCATCGCCGCTCGCCGGTCATCACGTCATATGCCGTCAGCAGGAACGATCCGGGCAGCAGCAACTGGTCGCGCCCGTCGGGTGCTCGCCAGAGGATCGGCGTGGCGTGACCACTCTTGGCTTCGGGCCGGGGCGTGCGCCACAGTTCCTTGCCGGTCCGTTTGTCGAGTGACAACAGGAACGACCCGATGCTCTGATCCACCGCCAGGAGCAACTGGTTGCCGACGATGATCGGGGAGGCACCCATGCCGTAGATGTTGTCGAAGGGCCCGAGCGGCTTCTTCCACAGTTCCTTGCCGGCGGCGTCATACGCCAGCAGGCCGTAGTCTGGGAAGAACACATACACGCGGTCGTTCTCCAGCGCCGGACTTGGCGACGCCGGGTTGTTCCGCTTGTCGAGGATGCGGGTCTTGGTCTCAGGCGCCTGCCGCTCCCAGAGCAACGTGCCCGCCTGACGATCGATCGCCATCGTGAACAGCGCATCTCCGCGGAATGCCGTCAGGTAGATGCGATCGCCCCAGATGATGGGCGACGAGTGGCCCTGCGGCAGCGGCAGCCGCCACAACATGTTCTTTGTCTTGTTGAACTCGGTCGGAAAACCCGAGCCCGTCGCGTGGCCTGAGCCGTTCGGACCTCTAAATCTTGTCCACTCGGTCGGGGACTGTTGAGCAGACACGACGGTGACAGCCGTCAGCACAGCAACTGCGGCGAGCGCCTGAGCGACTCGCCTTGCGAAGAGAGTGTACATAGGGCGAAGTATACGCCGGGTCACTCGGTCCGAAGGACCTCGATCGGGTTGACCGAAACCGCACGACGCGCCGGCACAATTGCCGCACCCACTCCAGCCAGCACGAGCACCGTGGTCACGAACGCCAACACCCAGGGATCGGTGGGAGCGGTGTTGAAGAGCAGCGACGCCGCAGCGAAACCCGCGCCAATGCCGCCGGCCACTCCCAGGGCGGCGCCCCATCCCACTAAGCGCGCGGCCTGTCCCACCACCAGCCCCATCACTTGTCGTCGGCTACCGCCGAGCGCGATCCGAATGCCCATCTCACGGTGGCGGCTCACCACCCAATGCGAGATGAGGCCATAGACGCCAATGACGGCCGCGATGAGCGCGCCCACGGCAAACACACCCACCAGAATCATGGCCAGGCGTTGAGGGAATACTTCAATCGCCATCAACTCCTCCATCGTCTGCACCATGTACACCGGCTGATTCGGATCGACCGCCGCCAGTGTGCGACGCACCTGGGGAAGCAGGGCCGTTGCGTCTCCTGATGCACGCAGCATCAGGAAATACTGGTTGTTCCCCTGCCCTGCCTGCTCCATCGTCGCGAATATTTCGGGACGGACAGCTCCAAGAAGGGATTGGTTCGCCGAGTCAGCGAGCACACCCACCACATCAACCGGCGTGCGACTTTCTCCGACACGAAGCCTGCCGGTGGCCGCGCCGTTGAGGTACCGGCGCGAGAACGATTCGTTGACCAGCACCACGCCGGGCGTGCCTGCTACGTCGCGGTCCGATAACGGCCGCCCCGCTCGCAACGGCGTCTTGAGCACGTCGGATCGATGCGGACTGCCAACCGTGAAGAGCGTGGACACCGGCTTCGCGCTGTCGGCGCCGGCGCTCTCGATCGTGACTGGAACGGTGAAGCCGGTCATGGTGGGCAGTTGATTCGCGGCTGCCGCACTCGTCACACCGGGAATAGCCTCAAGCCTGGTGACGAGGTTGGTGAAGAAGGCCTCTGAAGCGGAGCCGGGATATCGTCTCGCGTCGATCGTCAATCGCATCGTCAACATGTTGGCTGCGTCGAAGCCTGGTTCGATGGCGCTGATTCTGCCGTAGCTGCGGAAGAAGAGGCTTGCGGCGACGAGGAGCGTGACCGCGAGTGCCACTTCACTGACGATGAGGAGGCGGCGACCGCGCTGCCGTGCGGGATTGGCGGTGGCGCGGGTGGAGTCGGCCAGCGACCCGGATTCCGACGAGCGCATGTGCCAGGCGGGAATCACCATGGTGAAGACAGCCGCCGCGATGCCGGCCAACACGCAATACAGGACCGCTGTGCTGTCCCACCGCAGGTCGAAGCCCAGTTGGGTGGCCTGTGCCGGCAACACCGCCGGAAGCCGACCAAGCGTGAAGTACGCGAGGCCTACGCCGGCCGCCGCGCCCGCGCACGCCAGGCCCAGACTCTCGAACATCAACAGACCCACGAGTCGCGCGGGGCTCGCGCCGAGGGCTCGCCTCACAGCGAACTCACGCTGGCGCGTGGCGAGGCGGGCCAGCATCAGGCTTGCGACATTCGCGCACGCCACCAGGAGCACGATGATGCCGGCGCCGAGGAGGACGGCGCCCGCAGGCAGGAGATCGCCGACGACCGCCTCGCTCCAGGGGGCGGCGGCGAGGCGCCAGTCGGCGTACTCGGGAAACTCGGTTGCGTAGTTGGCCTTCGCCCGAGCCGAGACGGTGGCGAGCGCGAGGTCCACATCCTTGAGCGTCGCGCCTTCGCGCAAACGGGCCACTACCGAGACCGGGCGCATGTTCCGCCTGAACTGGGACGGATCGATTCCCCAGGGAATCCACAAGTCCGTGCCGATAAGAGGCGATCCGGCGCCAAGTACGCCGACGATGGTGGTGGGGTCGGTATTCACCCTGACGGTGGCGCCGATGATGCCGGGATCCCCACCGAACAGGCGCAGCCAGATGCGATGCGTGATGATGGCCACTTTCGGTCCGCCCGGGGCCAGTTCTGCGTCCGTGAACCCGCGGCCCAGCGTCATCGGCACGCCCAGCGCAGGGATCGGGTCATGGAGGATCAGTGCCGTGAAGAACCGCTCCGCGACGGTGCCGTTCGAGAGCACGCGATTGCCCAGGTCAAAGGCGCCGAGCTTTTCGATGACGGGTATCGCGCTGAAGTCTTCAACTTCGCCGGGCGAATGTTGTTCGATGAAGTTGGGGTCGGTCCCCAGCGTCGGAAATGCGCCGCTGATGGAGATCAGGCGCGATGGTTCCGGATAGCTGAAGGGATTCAGGACCAGTCCGTTGACCATCCCGAACACCACGCCGTTGGCGGCGATGGCCAGTGCCAGTGACAGGACGGCAATGGCGAGGTAGCCCGGTTGTCGAAGCAACTGCCAAAGGCCGAACCGCAGGTCGTGCAGCATCGCGGACATGAATGACTCCTTGGTCGGGTGTGAAGGCACGGGACGAGCGGTTGTGCCGAGCGGCCAATGCCAGAGGGCGGCCGCGGCTTGACGCCAGTAGCGCCGTCGCGCACGGCGGTGGCCGAACCGAGTGATGTTGGCCTGGAATTGTTCGTCGAGGTCGCCGAGCAGATGTTCTCGAAGCGGATGGGGTGCCCAGTGTTCGACCAGGTACTCTGCGATGCGCGGTGGCCGAACGGCGGGAGTCATCCTTCGAACTCCCGCCCAAGCCCGGCGGTCATCCGGCGAATGGCGGCGAGCGAGGACTTCAGAGCGCGGTGGCCTGGAGCCAGGAGGCGATAGTGCTTTTTGCGGCGGCCGCCGCGTTCGGCGGTCGGCTCACCGATGCGGCTGGCGACGTAGCCCTTGTCTTGCAGGCGTTCGAGTGTTTTGTAGACCGCGGCCAGGGATACGTCGCGACCGGTTCGGTCCACCAGGTCCTGGCAGATCGAAACGCCGTACCCATCTGTCCCCTGACGCACGAGGGCCAGCAAGACCAACTGTTCGAATTCGCCTAGCACCGGCTCCGTCATGGCCGATATCTTAGACGAAGTCTGTCATATCTGGTTCCGCGGGCAATTCAAACGCCCCGGAACTTCGATCGCTGCCGGGGGGGGGGGGGGGGGGGGGGGGGGGGGGGGGGGGGGGGGGGGGGGGGGGGGGGGGGGGGGGGGGGGGGGGGGGGGGGGGGGGGGGGGGGGGGGGGGGGGGGGGGGGGGGGGCGGGGGCCCCCGGGGGGGGCGGGGGGGGGGGGGGGCGGCCGCGCGGGGGGGGGCCGCCGCCCCCCGGGGGGGCCCCCGGGGGGCCGGGGGGGGCGGGGGCCCGGGGGGGGGGGGGGGGCGGGGGCGGGGGGGCCGCCGGGCGGGGCCCCGGGCCCCGGCGCCCCCCCGCCGGGGGCGGCGGGCCGGGCGCGCGGCCGGGGGGGGGGGTAGTGCCTTACCACTTCCAGTCGGCGATAAAGACGTTGGTGTCGCCTTCTTTGGCGCCGAAGCGGTTGGAGGCAAAGATCAGCTTGGTGCCGTCGGGCGAAAACATCGGGAAACCGTCGAACGTGTCGTTGAACGTGACCTGTTCCAGGCCGGTGCCGTCCACGTTGACCAGGAAGATGTCGAAGTTGCGTCCACGCGGGTCGTGGTAGTTCGAGGCGAAGATGATCTTTTTGCCGTCGGGCGAGAAAAACGGCGCGAAGCTCGCCTTGCCGAGATTGGTCACCTGCTTCGGATTGCTGCCGTCCCGGTTCATCGTGAACAGTTCGACCGACGTCGGCTTCCACAGCGCCTTCTTGAGCAGTGAGAAGTATTCGTCGAGTTCCGCGCCTGGCGCCGGGTGACGACCGCGCCACACGATCTGCTTGCCGTCGGCCGACACAAACGGGCCGCCATCCGGGCCCGGCATGTTGGTCAGGCGCTTGACGTTTGATCCGTCGCCATTCATGGAGTACACCTCCATGTCGCCGTCGCGCACGCTCGTGAACACGATGCCGCCGTCGCGCGCGATGGTGGCCTCGGCGTCGTAGCCCGGCGTTTTGGTGAGCTGGACCGGATTCGATCCATCAATGTTCGCCTTGAAGATGTCGTAGCTGTCGTAGACGGCCCACACGTAGCCGTTTTCCATCCCCGGCCGCGGCGGGCACTCGCGTCCGCCCAGATGTGTGGAGCCATAGAGGACGGACTTGTTGTCGGGGTAGACGTACGCGCACGTAGTGGCGCCCTGGCCGTTGCTGACCTGGCGGCGATCGGTGCCATCCAGGCGCATCGTGTAGATCTGATCGCACTGCTGCGCGCCATCCATGCTCTGGAAGCTGATGCGGCTGCCATCGGCTGAGAAGTACGCCTCGGCGTTCTGGCCGCTCTTGGTGAGCTGCTTGATGTTGGTCAGGTGCGGCTCCGGTTTTGCCGGGCCAGGCACCGGGCCAGGGGTGCTGACTCCGCGCTGGGCCGAGGTGGCCAGCAGGGCGGCCGGGATGGCCAGAACAACCGCCAGACGAGTGAGTGCCGATGACGTCGCGTTCATGAGCAAATCATAACAAGACCGGGCGGGCCGGGCGGGCAATACTTGCCGGACGGCATGACGCGGCGCATTATCCACGTGGACATGGACGCGTTCTACGCGTCCGTGGAACAGCGCGATCGGCCCGACCTCAAGGGCCGGCCGGTGGCTGTGGGCGGCAGCCCCGACTCCCGAGGCGTGGTCGCCGCGTCGAGCTACGAAGCCCGGAAGTTTGGCGTGCGGTCCGCCATCCCGATGTCGCGGGCGGTGCGGTTGTGCCCCCATCTGGTGATCATCCGGCCCAACTTCCAGAAGTACCGCGCGGTTTCGCAGCAGGTGTTTGAGATTTTCCGGTCGGTCACACCACTCGTGGAAGGCCTCTCGCTCGACGAGGCGTACCTCGATGTCACCACCAACAGTTTTGGCGAGTCCCTGGGCATGAACGTGGCCCGGCGCATCAAGAACCTGATCAAAGACACCACCGGCCTCACCGCCTCGGCCGGCGTGGCGCCCAATAAGTTCCTGGCCAAGATCGCGTCGGCCTGGCGCAAACCCGATGGCCTCACCGTCATCGCACCCGAACGTGTCGAAGCCTTCCTGCAACAGCTGCCCGTGGATGCCCTGTGGGGCGTGGGCCCCGTCACGGCCGCTCGGCTGCGCGAACGGGGCATCCACAAACTGACCGACGTCCGCGCCGCGGATCCGTCGGTGTTGCACGAGGCCGTGGGCAATCTGACGGATTGGCTGCTCAAACTCGCGGCGGGACACGACGACCGGCCGGTGTCACCGAATCGTCCGGCGAAGTCCTCGTCGAGTGAATGCACATATGCCGAAGACCTGACCGACCTCTCGCGCATCCGCGACGAAATCTCGGAGATGGCCCGGGAGGTGGGTGACTGGCTCGAAAAGCGCGACCTCACGGCGCGCACAGTCACCATCAAGGTGCGATATGAAGACTTCACCACCATCACACGCAGCCACAGCGCCGCGGCCACTCGTGATGTGGAGAACATCGTGCGGCGCGCGCTCGCCCTGCTCGACAAGACCGAAGCCGGCCGCAGGCCCGTCCGGCTGCTGGGCGCGGGCGTCCACAATCTTGTGGGCCTCGCGGACCCGGACAACGACGACCGCTGGCCGCTCTTCCTGAAAGGCGAATAAGCTATCGCTCACGCGCATGGAGTGGCTCTCGTACGGAAGCATGTTCGTCTGGTATGCGTCGATCATCGTCGTGGTCGGCGCCACCGGGGCATGCCGGGTGTTCTCACGCGCGGCGAACGACGACGGAATCTCGCCGCGGTGGGCACGGGCGTCGCTGCGGTTGGCGCGCATCGTGATGCCGCTGATGCTGCTGGCTGTTGCGACGCGCCTTTGTGTGCAGACGTGGCAATCATTCGGCATCGATCAACCGTTGCTGGCGTTTGCCGGCATCATCATCAATGAAACGCCGTGGGGCACCGGCTGGTTCTGGCAGATGTGCGCCGGTGTGGCGGCCTGGCTTGTCATCGGCGTCCTGCCACCCGCGCGCTGGCCCGTGCTGGTGGCCGCCGCACTCGCAACCGGACTCACCGTGGGGCTCACCGGGCATGCCGCCGGGGCAACCGAGTACGGCACGATGCTCGTTGTGGCCCACGGCGCGCATGTCGTGGCGGCCGGACTGTGGCTGGGCACACTCGGCGTCGTAATTGCGGTCGCGCGTCAGGCGGCCGCGACGGCCGCTGAGACCGCCGCGTTCGCGCGCGCGATCGATCGTTTCTCGCCCCAGGCGATCCCGTCGGTCGTGCTCCTCGTGGTGTCTGGCGTGGTTGCCGGCTGGCAGCACGTCAACGATCTGGAAGGGCTGTTGACGCCCTACGGGTTTGTGCTAATCGCTAAAGTGGTGGCATTTGGCGCGGCGGCGCTGTGTGGTTTCTACAACTGGCGCGTGGTGCGGCCGACCCTGGGCACACACGCGGATGCTGTGCGCCACCTGCGCGGAATGGCGAAACTCGAGCTGGCCTTCGGCGTGGTCGCACTGGTGCTCACCAGCCTCCTCACCAGCATGCCCATGCCCGACCACGAGTAGGCTGTCGAACCGACCCCGGGGCTGGGCCGTCCAAGCCCAGCATGGAATCGTCTGATATCCGGCGTTTTGATGCATTCGAGTTGAACCTGCGCACTGGCGAGTTGCGGCGCGATGGCCGGTCGGTGCCTTTGCAGCGCCAGCCGGCCCTGGTGCTGGCGGCCTTGGTGTCCCGCGCAGGCACGCTCGTGTCCAGACAAGACCTGAAAGACACCGTATGGACGGGGCACACCTACGTCGATTTTGATCGCGGCCTGAACTACTGCGTCCGTCATCTCCGCGCGGCCCTCGACGACGATGCGAAGACGCCAAGGTTTATTGAGACGGTGGCGAGGCAGGGCTATCGGTTCGTGGCGCCAGTGAGTGTGGGCGAAACAGACGCGCGCATCCCTCACCGCGCAGCGTGGTTGAAGCCGCGGATGCTGGCTGCTGCCGCACTTGCGGCTGTGGTCCTGTTGACCGTGTGGGTCGAGAGCGGACCCGGCTCCAATCACCACGCCACGGCGGCGGCCGCCGCCCGGGTCCTCCACAACTTGCTGTTTTAGTCGCCAATTCACATCTTCCTCACCTCGGCCTGACGTCATTTGCCGAGCCGCACCCGTCAGTCAGCGTTGTGGTTCCAGACGGAGCCAGAGGAGGCTGACTGTGACGTGGCTCAAGAGAATTGCGATCGGTGTTGGCGTAGGGGCGGTCGTCGTTGGGGTGTGGCTGTATGTGTCGTTTGGCGCGTTCCTGCCTTGGCGGGAGGAGGAGGAAGCCGCACGACTGGCTGAGTTGACCCACGTCGCCCCAGGCCAGACCGTGGCAGAGATTGGCGCGGGCTCGGGGCGCTTTACTGTGGCGCTCGCTCGCAAGGTTGGCCCAGGCGGTCGAGTCCTGTCGACCGAACTCAACGCCGAACGGCGACGCGACATCCGGGATCGTGTGGCGCAGGCCAGCCTGGCAAACGTGACGATCGTCGAAGCGACGCCGGACTCAACGGGACTGCCGGACGACTGCTGTGATCTGATCTTCATGCGCAGTGTCTACCACCATGTCCGCGGGCCCGAGGCGTTCGTCGCGAGTCTGGCGCGCGCGGTCAAGGCGACAGGCCTGGTCGCGATCATCGACTTTGAGCCACACGGCCTGTGGTTGCACGACAGTGCGCCCGACGTCGGCAGCCGCCGGCCGGGACATGGTGTGGCGCGGGTCGATGTCGCCACCGAGATGCGAGCAGCGGGCTTCCGGGTGCGTCACGATATTCCGGCATGGAGCGGACCGCTCTGGCTGGTGCTGTTCGAGCGGGTCACGCCGGCGGTGGCTACGCGGGCAGTCCGTGGTGCAGCCGCACCCGTTTCGCTTCCGGCGCGCTGACGCTGGCCGCGCGCGCGAAGTCGGGCCATGCGGCGACTGCTTCCCTGACCTGTTGAATCACGCGCGGCGCCGTCCCAACACCTGCGCGCTCGGCCGCCACCATCAGGTCGTCCTGCGAAATGCCGGCGAACTTGCCGTTGACCGACATCAGGTGCTGATACGTCCACTCACCGTTCGGGTTGAACGCATGGGTCACGTCGTACACCGGCGCCAGTTCCCATGTACCGCCGTCGCGCAGGAGGAATGACGTGTTCTTCGGATGGTCGTCGCAGTTGGCCGCCATCACGTTGAACGCCGTGCGCCGGAATGCCTCCTCCATCGCGTCGTAACCCAGCCGCAACCCCTCGATGACCTGGAAGAACTGGCTGACGTCGTGAGTGGCGCGCTGCCTATAGTCCAGATGCGCAAGGCCGCACAGCGTCTGCAGGTGATGTTTCCGGTTGCCGTCGCGGTCGAAGCGCCTGGTCATGAAGTGCGCGCGACCATTTTCCTCAAGCAGGCGGCAGTCCGCCATGGTGAGGCCGGCGGCGCGCGCCATCAGGTGGTACGCGTATTCAATGCGCCCGTAGTCGCGGCTCACGCCGAGCCGTTCGTCCGGACCCACGCCGTCGAACTTGATGAGCCAATGCTCGAACCCGTCCGCCACGGTGAACTGCCCGGCGCGAATTTCCTGTGTGGATGGGTTCCACGCCACCACGGCCTTCGCTCGCGCACCACCGGCCGACGTCCCCACTTGAATAATCTGCGCGATTGCCGCCTCGGCGTGCGCATCGGAATCGATCTCGCCCGACACCGCGCGCCTGGCACTCTCCACCAGCTCCGACATCTCGATCGCCGTCGATGCTGCCGACGCCCTGGGCCCACGCACCGGCCTGAACTCCAGCGCGCCGAGGCTGCGCGCGCCCATATAGGCCAGCCGATCGAGTGACGTGATCTGGGCCCGCTGCACGCCTTCGCGCGCCATCCAGGCGTCAATCAACGCGTTGCCAAAGTCATCCGGCAACGCATCGGCCAGCAGACCGGGCAGGCGCCGATACGTGGCCTCGGGCAAACTGGGAAACACAAACGGTCCGCTGGCGGCCGACGCCAGCGGCATGGTCAGCGGCGCAAGCTCGATGCCCGATCGCAGGAACGCCGGCTGGTACTCAAACGCATAAAACCCCAGCGACGGATCCAGCGCGACAGCCCCGGCAGACTTCCCCCAGATTCGGACCTCGACGATGGAGACCGGAGCGTACACGTCACGCTCCGTCTTGTGGAACGACTGCCGACTTCCGGCGCGACGCCCGGCGCCGGGGCGCCTTGGTCCGAAGCATCTGGATGGGACTGATCGACACGGCAGGCGCCAATGTGCCGAGCCAATCCACGCGACCGAGCACCCGAAGGGTCCGCGTCAGCGAGTGCAGCGTGGCCCCCTTGCCGCTCTCGAGATTCTTGACGGCGTTCAGCGCGATTCCCGCCCGCTCTGCGACCTGTTGCTGGGTCAGGTCCTGCCGAAGCCGCAGCGCGCGAACCTGGCGACCCAGTTCAACCTCGGCGGCTCTGGCATGATCCATATACACATATTAGACCTAAATACGTATATTATCAACTAAAATACAGTGTATGGTCTCAAAAAGGGCTATTTAACCACAGTTATTCGGGCCTTAAAGACCGGATAGACCACCGGGCGTTCGTGTGCTCCCAGGGCGCGAAGCACCGAGTCCATGACGCCCCAACCGACAAAGCCATCGCGCGCTTGCGGCTCCAGGTAATAAAACGCCGCGTTCGCCATGGGCTGGGCCATGTCCACCTGGAATGACCCGGCTGGGAATTCCTTCGTGATGATCGGAGAAAACGATCCGTCGAGCGTGGTCATGTCATACCCCGCGCGCCGCACCGGGTACATGCGATCGATCGTGAATTGCTCGCCTTCGACGCGCACGGCGGTGTCGAGGGTGGTCACACGAATGTTGTGGGCACGGAGTTTCGCGGCGATCTCACTCAAGCTCGCCGGAAGAAAGTACGCGCGCGGCACCGTGGCCGATCGCGTACCCACCGGCTTTGTGAGGTCATCCACGTTCGGCACCACTTCGGGGGGACCTGACGCAGTCCCCGGTTTGGTGCTCATCAGGCTCGTGCCCGGTCTGTACTGCGCTTCGTTCGTCCGGTAGGAAAGCAAATCGATCTTGCCGGCTGATTGATACTCCCCGTCCAGAAAGTTCCTGAGTGTTCCGCGTTCCGCTCCCGCCAACACCGCCGCCACAGTCTCATCGTCGGCCTTCTTCACCACAGCCTGCATCTCCTTCGCGTGCGCGCTCGTGTACTGCAGCAGCGCGATGAGATACGCGTACTGCGCATAGATGCGGCGCTCGAACGTGGGCTGTCCCGGGGTTTCGGTGATGATGGCGAACCGGTTGCGCAGGCCGTAGTCGTTGACGACGAATTTTGCTTCCACGGTCCAGGCTGCGCGGTCATGGCTCCACGCGGTGGGCGGCCAGGTGTTGGGCGTGGCGAGCGCGTGCGTGAATACCTCGAGGCCGAAGTCGCGCCGCACCTGATTGCGCACGGCGGGAAACAACGTCTGCGTCATGTAGTCGCGCGGCCCCGGCGCGGCCGCGGGCACGGTGGTGGTGCCATAGGTATTCGCGTAGCCGTGATTGACGCGACTCATCAGATGTCCGTCAAGGAACAGCAGTGGATCCCAATCGTTCAGCGTGCGGTACAGTCCGTTGCCTTCAACCGTCGTCAGTTTCACGGCATCGCGATTGAGGTCAAGACCTTCCGAGTTTTCGCGCACACCCAGGATGTGCGGAGTTTCGCTGCCCAGGCCGCCGTCCTGCGTCACGATCGTGTCGGTGCCGTCTACGTTATAGATGGGCGCCACCATCACGATCACGTTGTCGAGAATGGCCTTGTGTTTGCCCGCCGCCAGATCACGCGCCACCATCAACATCGCCTCGGCGGCTTCCGACTCGGGCGGATGAATGTTGCCCAGCAGGAATACCACCGGTTTGCCTGAGGCTCTCGCCTGCTGCGGAGACGTCACCCTCGGGTTCGCCAGGACCATCGCCGGCGCGACCTTTCGCAACGGACTGGTGAACATCCGCACCACGTGCACGTTCTCGCTCTTGAGTTTCAGCGCCGCAATCCACTCATGCATCTGCTCGGTGGACATCGTCCTCGTGTAGTTCGTGCGTTCGGGGACGGTGAGCAAATCGGCCGGCCACTTGCCGGTCCATCCCGCGGGCACTTCGTCGCCCCAGAAGATCTTCGGCTGCTGGGCGATGACGGTACCGGCAACAAACAGGAGCGGGAGAAGCGTGTACAGGCGACGGGAAGATTTCATCTGGTCAGGTGTCCTTTTGTGCGCCGTGGCGGCCTACCGGGAAGGGTCCCGAAGAACGCCCGTGTTGGTGATCACCACCGGCTCGATCGCGCCGTTGGCATCGAAGCGAAGTTCGTCGATGCACACCACGCGGTGGTTGCGGTCGGTCTGGCCGAGCGGCCGCCGGTGATAGACGATGTAGTACTTGCCGGACACGGGGGCGCGGAGCACGGAATGGTGCCCTGCGCCGGTGGCCACGGCTGGATCCTGCTGAAGGATCTTCGCCACCCGTTCAAACGGGCCGAGCGGTGACGAGGCCACGGCATAGGCCACGGCGTAGTTTGGGCCCGTCCACCCGCCTTCCGACCACATGAAGTAGTACTTCCCGTCCTTCACGAACATCCACGAGCCTTCCACGTAGCCCTGCGGCGTGATTTCCTTGAACGTGGTGCCGTCGGCGTGCGGCACAAGTCCCGTCAGGTCGTCATTGAGCTTCGCGATGTTGCAGTGACGCCAGCCCCCGTAGATGAGATACAGCGAGCCGTCACGGTCCTCGAACACAAATGGATCGATCGGCTGGGCACCGTTGTGGAATTTGTCCACGAGCGGTTTCTTCAGATGATCTTCGAACGGCCCTTCGGGTTTCCGCGAGCGCGCCACACCGATACCGCCCAGTTGCTGATCGTTCTGGATGTCGTTCGCGCTGAAGAACAGGTAGTACCAGTCGCCCTTGCGGACAATCGACGGCGCCCAGACGGCGCGTCGCGCCCACGTGATGTTGACCGAGTCAAGAACGCGCGGGTGTTTGGTCCACGTGACGAGATCGGTTGATGAAAACGCGTCGAGGTACAGCTGCTGATCGTACGGCGCCGAGTAGGTGGGATAGATCCAGTATTCGGGCTGGCCGGCGGCGTTCGTGAAGACGCGCGCCTCGGGATCCGCATACCACCCGCTCATGATTGGATTTCCCGATCGAGGCCCGCCTGTTCCCTGAAATGCGTCCAGAATTTTCCAGGGCGACAACAGGCTGGCTGCGGCACCAGCGGCGAGCGCGCGAGCGGTGAAACGGCGACGGGTGATGGGCATGTGCGAGATCAGAACCCGCCCTTGCCTTCGGCGTCAACTGATCGGCAATCGGCCCATGGACGCTCGGCCGTCTACTTGCACTCAAATCCGGACGCGAGCGAGGCCTGATCCTGGACCGACTGCACGCCGGTCTGAAACGCAATGGATGACGTGAGTTCGACGCGATACGTGCCGGTGGCGCCGCAGCTCACGCCCCAATCGCGCGTGACGGCCAGACGATAGGTGCCTGCCTGGGTCGCCGTGATGCCGACCTTCTGCTCGCCCCCGGTGAAGAGACTGCAGTTGGCGGCCACCGTGCATCGAAGTTCCTTGGTCGTTCCCGTGAGGAGGTTGGTGCCGCCAAGCGCCGTTCCAGGAGCGTACAGCGCAATCTGCGATGCCGAACCAGCCTCGACGTTGCTGACGCGAACCGTCAGCACCGACCCGGCCGCGACGGTGAAGTCGAACACATCCTGGCAATTCACGCCGGTCGCGCACGTCCAGCCGAAGTTGCCGGAGAAGCTGGTGGTGCCGGTCGCGGGGGGCGTCGGCGTGGTGGGCGTGGTCGAGGATTTTGAACAGCCGAGCGCGAGTGAAACCGCCGCCACAACGCACAACGAACGAAGACTCAAGAAACGGGAATAGGCCAAGCGAAACCTCCGAGAAATATGGCCGATAGCATAACGCGTTTCACCTCCGCCGAGCCAGGCTCGTAAGCCTGGCCACACGGCCGGCCACCAGTTGCATTCGCCGCCCAGCTATTTCGGCCACGCGTGCGGCCACGTCTTTTTGCGCTTCGTTCAAAGTCACCTCAGCTTGATCCGCCGAACGCGAGAACTTCCGCGTGTACTGCCGGTCGAACGAGTTCCCCGGCCAGCGGTTGAACTTCACCGTGAAGACCGAAACGTCCACGCCCAGCAGGAATGTGCGCAGGAGCCGGTTGTACAGGACGTCGTCGCACCCGTAGATCTCAACCTCCCGCTCCTCGTGGAACCCGCCGATCAGGTTATGCGCATGCGACCGTACGCACAGGTTCTGCGTGAGGCCCGCGTTGATTCGCGGTTCCCAGTCGGCGTGCACCGGATCTGAGAGCTCCGCCTGAGTCTTGACGAAGTCGGCTCGTGGCGTGGCAGCCAGTGCCTCGAGACACGTGGTCACATGGTCCTGCAGATATTCGTCGTCGTGGTCGAGAAACAGATACGCATCGGTCGTCACCGCGGCGGCGGCGCGATTCCTGGCGCACGCCCGGCCAGCGTTGGTGGCGTGCCTCGTCAACACGACATCAATGTCGTTGCAGCCCAGGCCAAAGCGGGCAATCAACCCGGCCGTGTCGTCGGCAGAGGCGTCGTCAACGATGGAGATCGCGAAGCGCTCGGGTTGGTTTGCGAGACTCAGCCGGCGACGAATGCTCAGCGCAATGCTCTCGAGCGTATTCGCGATGGTCCTGCTGGCGTTAAACGCCGGGACGATGACGGCGGCGGTGTAGCGCGGCCCGACTGTTCCGGTGGCGTCAGTCGTGTCGATGAAGGGCATCGTGATAGTGACTCAGAATCTCATCGACGTACCGATCAGGTGAAAAGCGGGCACCCGCCGCCACCAGTTCGTCGCGTGAATGTGTGGGCTGGTCCAGTTCGCCAAGGATGCGATCGGCCCACAGGCTGCGGTCGTCGGGCAGCCAGGGATCGCGCAAACCATCGAGGGCCTCACGCAGCCCCTCGACGCGGGTCGCCAGCACCGGGGTGCCGGCGCGCAACGCTTCGACGGCCACCCGCGAAAATCCTTCGGAACGCGACGGCACCAGAACCAGCGCCATCGCCACCAGGTGATCGGCGATATCGGGCGCGTATCCGACCACGCCTATCCGACCGGCCGACGCCTTGGCGCGATCGGTCAGGGCGAGGCCGATAGGCCCGGATGCTCTGCCAACAAACAGCACATCCACGTCGGGCTTCGCGACCAGCACGCGATCGAGTGCGGGCAGGAGGTCCATCTGTCCCTTTCGCGCGCACGTCGGTCCCACCACCACGATGGTGCGCCGATCTGGTCGGGCCAATGGCGCGGATCGGACTGGCTCTGGAGCGCGCACGCCGTTGTAAATCACATGGGGCTGGGCGAACGCCGTAAACCTCGAAGCGGTCGCGTTGGAATTGCAGAGAATGCGGTCGCACAGGCGCGCCACCTTCTGGTCCCTGGGATCGGGATTGGGGATCAGGGCGTGAAAGATTACAGGCTTTTGAGTGCGTGCGAGCAGTGCCGTCACAGCGCCGTGGACACCGAATGTGTGAATCAGGTCGCACTCCCACGCGAGTCCACGGATGTCCTGGGCCGCCCAATCCGTGCGCGGAGAGACCGCACACTGCGGAATATCGCCAAAGAGCGGAGTGGTTCCTGGCACGGCCAGGACCGGTGCGTGATTTCGCGCGACAAGATCCTGGTAGAGCATTCGAAGGCCAACCTCACCGCCGCCAACGACGGTGGCAAAGTTGGCGACGAGCAACGGCCGCAGTCCCCTCATGCGCGGTTCGTATGTTAGCGTGCCCGTAGTGATTGCCATCGACCTTGTGTGTCACCTCAATGGGGACTCGGCGAGCGTGGCCCGGGGCCTTGCGATGGTGCGAAGGCGGTTGCAGGCCGCCAGCAGCGGCGGGCCGCCTCCAGTCGTCGGCCTGCGTGGCCCGTCGGACGCGCAACTGCGACTGGTGCAATCGCTGGTCGTCACGGGATTGCGACTCAAGGTCAGGATCGTTTCCCACCTGCGTGTCGCTGAAGTCCCGCTGTCTTCCTGTGCGACACGCGTCTGCCAGGCGGCCGATCGTGTGGTCGTCGAGTCGTCATTCGGCGCGCGGGCAGTCCAGTACGCGTTGCGCCACTCTGGCATGGCCCACCTCCCTCCCGTGGTCATCGTTCCTCCTGCGGTTGCACCTGCAGACGCGCGAGCGCCCCTGTCGGGACGTCACGCCCTGCGCATCGGCACGCGGGCCTCGCACAGTGGCGATGCGGACGCCTTCGAAGCTCTCGAAATTTTTCGCGCGTTCGCCAAAGGGTTGTACTGGATTTGCCATGATTGCCATCGTCTCAGCCCGTTCGTGATTGGCGAACACCTGGAACCGATCGTGGCCGCCGCTTGTCCCGCGTGTGGCAGCGTCAACGGCGCCCGGGGCGAGGTGCTGGCAGACGCGCGGCTCGTGATCGGCGGCCGGCCACTGCACGACCAACCCGTCGCTGATCGGCCCGCCCTTTGGACGCTGAGGACCGCAGCGACAGCCCTTGGGATCGCCGACCAGATCATTTGGGATGATCCGGATCTGACGATTGCGCCTGACGCGCTCCTGCTTCCGCACCAGCACGCGGACCTTTCGTTTGCAGTGCTCGATGGCTGCTCCGCCGGCATCGTCACGTTGACCACGGACTTTGGCGCAGCCGGCGGGTTGCCGCCGGGAGTGGTTCGTCTGGTTCCGCCGGGTCAGATGGAGTTTGCACCCAATGGGCACTGGGTGGCTCCCATGGATGTGGGCAGTGCTATCAGCGTACTTCGGTCCCTGTCTGTCCCGCAGGCTCACGATGCGTAAGTTGATTCTCGCGTGCGATCATCCGGATTTTCATACAGGATTCGCCACGGTCGGCCGGGCTGTCGCCCACGGCCTGCGCGCCACCGGTGAGTGGGCGATCGAACTCCTGCCGCTGTCAACTGACGAACCCCTTGATTCTTCCGTGCTCACGGCCAACCCGCCCGGCGGTGAAGGGCGGAGTCGCACTCTCCTGTGTATCGGATCACCACGCCAGCAGACGCGGCTGCTCGACACGCTCGATGGGGAGAGACTGCGCCCCCTGGTGCATGTGGTGTCGTACCTTGCGGTGGACCACGCACCCGTATCGCCGCTCCTCGGGCGGCTCTATGGCCGGCTGGACACCATCGTGCCGTACACGCGTTTTGCGGCCGAAGCGCTCCGTCGGGCGTTCCCGGAAATCTCGCCACGGCTTGCGGCGCCCATTCCGCACGGCATCGACGTGGATCTGTTTGGCGCGTCAGACTTTGCGGAACGCCGGGCCACGCGAATGCGCGTGTTCGGCGTCACCGACGATCGGACGATGGTGATCGGGTTTTTTGGTCGCAACGTCGGTCACAAACACCCGGAGCTCGCCCTCAGGATCTTCGAGGCGTTCGCCCACGGCCACTTCGGCCGATGCCTGCACTGTATGCGCGTGACGCCGTTCGATCGGGATCCGATTGATGGCTCAGCGCGCGTACGGTCGTCGTGTGCCCACTGCGGCAAAGACGGGCTCAGTCGCGTGGATGTGCCTGACTCGCGTTTGTACCTGCACACCGAGAGTGGCGCAGAACACGCCGGGTATCGCAATGGCGTGTGGAACCTCCACCGCCTTGCGCGCCATCTGGACATCCAGTCACACATCGTTCTCGACCGGTCACTGCTGCCAGGCCTGGGCGTTGACGCGGCTGAATTGGTGCGCCGGATGGGCGCGTGTGACATCCACCTCTTGTCATCGGACGCCGGGGGGTGGGAACTGACGGTACTCGAGACCGCCGCGTGCGGCGTCCCCAACGTCATCACCGATGTCGGCGGGGCGCCCGAATATGCGAGGCCATTTTCAGAGGTCGTGGCGCCCTCAGTGCGCGCACTTCAGCCGGACCGCTCCCACGCGCACATGGACATCGGCGCGGCGATCGACGCCCTGCTCAGACTGACCACTGATCCGGTCCGTCGGGCCGCGATGGGCCAGATCGCCGTGGCGACGGCGCGACACTACCGGTGGTCGAACATCATTCCCCTCTGGGATCGCGTGTTGCGCCACTCGACACCGGGCACAGCGGCAACAGACGATTGAGCCAGGCTGCCGCTTCAGGGGACACGCGCCATTTCCCAGGTGCCTGACGATGCAGTTTGAAGTGCGCTTCATCGCAGGTGTTTGCGCCGTGGATAAAGCGGAAGTAGTAGTGCGGCGGATTCCTCCAGAGGTACCAGCGCTTCGTGCGCTTCAGCGCGTCTGCAAAGACTGAGTCCTCGCCTCTGGCGAGGTCGGGGAACCTCTGGGCCGGGTCGTTGTAGGCCATGAGCGTACCGGCGAAGCCGCCCGGGTTCCCGTGTTCAAACGCGGCGTCAATGCCAAACGCGTACTTGACCTGAGAGGCCATGAAACACCCGGCGACGCCCAGTTCGGTGAGCACGCGATGCTGGGCGGTCATCAGCCGCGGATGCCGCCAGTCATCGTCATCCCAAAACACCCAGAGCGCGCCATTGGGGATGGCGTCGAGTGCGATGTTTCGCAACTCACCAAGCGAGTGGCGCTGACTGGGCCGGATCGAGATGACGCGGTCCGGCGGCAGCCGGGCCGCATCCAAATCGAGATCGAAGTCGCCGTCGTTGACCACGACGAGGTAGCGGTTGCGGTAGGTCTGCAACCGGAAGTTCTCCAGGGCGAGCATCGCCCAGCCAGCGCGATGGAGTGATTTCCCGGTAATCATGGTCGCGTAGACCGGATCGCCCTGCGTATCGAACGACGAGGTGTCGAGGTTCGTCAATGTCACGGCATCACCGCATACGGCCGCGCGCCACGCAGACACGCAAAAAGAGAGGCAGCCAGATTTCGGGCGGGTCAACCGCTCTGGAGGCACGATACGCGCGCTCGGCTTGTTGCGCCATTGCCCAGATCCAGGGGCGCACTCCAGGGATGTGTGCGGAACCGTCGTCGAGGCGCCGCGCGGCGCCGCGGGAGGCGTAAATCTGCCCCAGGTACGAAAGAGTCATCCGTTCGGCGGGAACCAGGTGTTGCACGGCAGCGTCAGGCACCCACCAGCCGCGAATGCGGTCCGCAATCATCGCGCGCAAGACCGGTGTTTCCTCGCCGCCCAGTCGTCCTGTTCCACGCGGTCCGAGCCGGGGGTCAAACGGATATCGCCGCATGATGTGGGTGTGCACGACCAGGTTGCCGCTGTACGGCAGACAGCGGTCGTCAAAAAGGAACGGCATCTGTCCGAGGTCGCGGGCTCCGTAGACGCCGCTGATGCGCTGCCAATTCGCGGTCATCCAGTCTGGCGGGTCGTACGCAAACAGGGGCCGAATGGCGCCGCCATAAAAGCCGGCACCCGGCCATCGGGCCACCGCGCGCGCGTGCGCCTGCAGCCAGTCCCGATCCACCAGCACATCGTCATCGGTCCAGACAATCACATCTCCGCGCGCCTCGCGCACTGCGGTGTTGCGCGCATTGGCCACGCCACGTTCGGGCTCGGTCACGATGCGGATGGGCAGCATCGACGCGGCGGCCTGCACAACGCGTGCGGTGTCGTCACTGCTGCCGTTGTCCACGACCAGGACTTCAAGATCGAGACCCGAACGGTCTGCAGCCGCTAATGTCTGGAGCATTCGCTCCAGGGAGGCGCAACGGTTCCAGGTGCAGACGGCAACAGTAAACAGCATGGGAATCAGCGGATGCCGGCCGCGCGAAGGCGCCGGCGGCGCAGCCATCGAGCGTGCCCTTGACGAGTGTAGGTCAGCACTCCGATACCACCCCACGGACCCCAGCCTCGGTCCCCGCCATCGCTGACGAAGTCGAGGGTGGCGAAGTGCGGCGCCAGTTCCTTCCAGAGTCGATGGACACCCACTTCGGGCATCTGCGTGTGACGGATGATGTCGTGACACACAACCAGCCCGCCCTCGCGGACAAGGGGCGCATACCAGTGAAAATCCTGGCTCACACCGCCGTAACGGTGGTCGCCGTCAATAAACAACAGGTCCACCGGACGGTCGCCGAGCGCTGACTGAAGCGCCATTTTGGTGGATTCAAGATGGGAATCGCCCTGGAGGAAGCGGACAGACTGCTGCGCGCCCGGGTCGACGGCAGCAGCTACTCCGTCCGCGGCTTGCCGCAGGTCAATGCCCACGACCAGGGCATCCGCAGTGGCGAGGCGGCACCACAGCCAGAGGGTGCCTCCGCCAAGCGTGCCAATCTCAACAACCGTGTGAGGACGGGCGGCCTGGAGCAGAGAGACGAGCGGGGCCAGCTCATCGGCCTTCTGGAAGGCGCCGCGGCGGACGGCCGATTCAGCCAGATTGACACCCATCGGGAACGAGTCCTAGACTCTCTCGCATGAGCATCCAGGTTGCAAAGGAATTTCTGGTCAAGATTGCCACTGATGCGAAGGCAGCCGAAGAGGCGCAGGCGGCGCACGAGGAATCGCTGGTGGGCCTCGGCAAACGCATGGGCTTCGCGTTCAACGCAGCCGACCTTCGCGAGGCCATGACGGCGATCGATGAACTTGATGAACTCAGCGAGAGCGCGCTGGAAGGGGTGGCCGGTGGGCGCGGGCTGCCCACGAGTGGCGGGATCAAGCTCGGGATTCCGAAGATCTCTGGGTGGCGCGACGATAGCCTACTCTGGTAACCGGCACGAGGCGACGACCACCTCGGCCAGTCGACCTGCAAGCTGGCGCATCTCGAATCGCTCCAGCCAGGACGACTGGACGTTCGTCATCAGTTGACCGCGCTTCCACCTCGACCAGAGGTCCACAATGGCCATGGCGACGCCTTGGCAGTCAGTCGTCGCGATGCTGTGAGTCACGCCCGCTTCCCGCAGCAGGCGATCATTGGCTCCTCCGGGTGTGACCACCGCTAATATCGGCCGGCCTGCAGCCAGATATTCGTAGACCTTCCCCGAGACACAATCACTCTGGTCGTCACGGGTCTGCAACAGCAGCAAAACGTCGGCCTCCCGCATGCGTCGTCGGCTGTGGGCGACTGGCACTGTCGGCGTGGCGGTGACCCACGCATCCAGATCCAGGCTGGCGGCCGCCTCCCGCGCGCTCTCACAGCGGCCCACAAACTCCACGTGGATCGACGCCGCAACCTCAGGATGTGTGTCTACAACCAGCCTCAATGCCTGCAGAAATGCGTCGGGTGGACGATGGGCGTACAGGCTGCCGACAAACGCGATGGCCATCCGGCTGCGCGAGACCACAGGCCCCGGTGGCGCGATGGGCGCCGCTCGGTCGAAGCCGCTCGGAATGGTCAGGAAGCGCGTCGACAGATCGGGGTACAGCTCGGCCATGCGTTCGCGCGTCATATCGCTCGCAAACACCACCCGCGCGGCCTGCCCAAGTACGCGACACTCCCACCACAGTCCGGCCTGTCGCGCAGCCTCGTTCTCCCACGCCGCCAGGGCGCCATAGGTCAGGGGATCCCGATAGTCCAGAATGAGTGGCACGCCACTGATGCGGCTCGCCTCTGCCGCAATCTTGATCCAGGCGAATGGTGGCGCCGTCGCCCAGATCGCCGCAGCATCAGTCCGCTCGACCAGGTCGAGGCAGGCACCGAGCAAGGCCCACCCGGCATCAGAGAGGTCCGGCGTCTCTGATGCCCGTCGAAGGCGGCGCGTTATCGTTCGATGCTCGCGCGGCGCGAGTGGCAGCCGCAGGCGCCGTTGGCTCGAAGCCTCGTACCGCGACCAGGCGTCACTGGCTGGCCGATGCACTTCGATGCCCGACGCCACTGGGTCGAACTGCGCAGGATCGTTGAGATATCCAAACAGCGTCGGCGACGTGAGTACGGTCGGGTTGAGACCGAACTGCGGGAGGTAGGAAGCAAAGCCCACCGATCGCGCGCAACCGGGCGCCACCATCGGCGGAAAGTAACAGGCCATCATGAGGATCGGCCGATTGGGGCACGGCGCCGCCGGGGTCATATCGGGAGTGGCGAGGGACGCTTGCGGTAGATCTGGTTTTCGGAAATCTCCAGGTATGACGGATCCCGCTTGACCAGCAAATCAACCACCCACTTCACTTGCGGCGTGTGCATCTGCTCGTCGGTGTAGAGCTCTCGAACAATCGGGGTTCGATTCGGGTTGACGGTCGGGGAAGCGGCAATCGTCCAGTCGTAGTCGTCGAACACGACGTACCCACCAGGCTGAAGCAGCCGATCAATCAGGAGGAATGCGAGGGCATCATGCACCCAGGTGTGGGCGCCGTCGAGATAGACGAAGTCGAACAAGGGACGATCGTGTTCGCGCAACAGCTTCGCGAGAGGCCAGTTGTACGAATCGAGCCGGCGGCTGGAGCAACCACAGGCGATGACGTTTGAATAGCCGCGCTCGCGGAGTTGGGCGGCAACGGTGTCCACCTTCTCCTGGAAATCGAAGAGGTACAGGACGCCGTCGCCATCGAGCGTCTGCGCGACGCCGAGCGACGTGCGTCCTGTCCCAATGCCGATCTCCGCAATCGTGCGGCACTGTGTGGCAGCCACGAGGGCCGCCACATCAACCTGTCCCACCTATTTCGACAGCTTGAAATGCACGCCCGCGCTGACGACGGCGTTGTTCGCCGAGTCGTGCAACACGGTGTAAACGAACTGCGCAAACGCCTGCATGCGCCCGCTCGACTTGACCGTGGCGCCGACGATGTAGTTGAACCCGAGCGCGGATTCGTTGTCGAAGACGTTGCCGTCGTAGCTGATGCGTTCAAACGCGAGGCCGGTGCCCACATAGGGTTCGATGCGCGACGTACTGGCCACTTCCAGGCGCTTGATCACGTTGAAGTCCATCTGGAACCGCGTCGTCAGGTCGCGGACGAAGTAGGTAAAACGCGGATTGAGCTCCATGTTCTGGGTGCCGACGGCGCCGCGGGCGTCCGCGCCAATGACCAGGAACTCATCCCAGCTGCTTTCGTGTTCGCCGCCGATGAACGGACCCACCCGCCACTGTGCCGAGGCAGGAGCGGCAGATACCAACAGGGCCGCCACGGTCACACATCCAACGGCAAGCACCCGCACTGTCAATTTTCGTAGACCTTCGGAACGCATCTTTCCCTCCTTCGGGAATCCAGAGTCAACACTCGAAACACATGGGCTACATCATCTATCGGCCGATCGAGCTTCCACGTGATGGCAAGCTCCTCGACGCCCGACAGCACCAGCACGGCCACACTGATTTGTAGTGGAAAAAGTGTATCAAACCTGAGCCACGCGGCCAGGGCCGGCGGACAGAGCACCAGGGACGCGCGGGCCAGGCGTGTGTGATACGACGTGAGGCGTCCGAATTTGAACCACCCCGCGGCCATCGGGCCGGCGTAGGCACACACGGCTGCTGCCAGTAGTGGCCATTGGGCGACCAGATGCTGTGGGAAGAGCACCGCCACTCCCACCAGGCCTGCGGAATTGAACGCCAGGTCCGCCCGCGAATCGAGGCGGGCGCCGCGCGGCGACGCGGTCTTCAGCTGGCGCGACAGTGGACCATCGAGGGCGTCGGTGAGAAGCCCGAACGCCATGAGCCGCGCGAACCATGCCGTCTCACCCACCCACGCCGCCAGCAACGCCACCGGCGCCGCCGCCATGCGGCTGATGGTGATGGCGTTCACAAGTCTCTCCCGCCGAGTCGTGCCGATCATGGCCGGGTCCGCAACGCGCTCCGGAACCGCTCGCGATTCACCACCTGCTCACACGTCCACAACTCGCCGAGCCCCTGCAGTTCGGTGAGCAGGTCCGGGTACCAATCGATCCATTGCCGGGCGTAGCAGTCGTGCAGGCTGATGACGAGAATGTCGCGCTTCGCAATCTCGTCGCGCAGCCGCGCCATCCACTGCGCGCGCGTGAGTGCGCCGGTGTGCAGCGGCCAGTCATCGAGGTGCACGGGAATCTTCACAATGCCATTTTCGATCCTCGGCTCCTGGAACCTGAAACTGCTCGCCGACGAAAGGAGCCACTCAAAATTCCAGTAGGCCAGGGTGTAGTCCGAGAGATCGGCGGTAATCTTCGACTGCGGCGGCCGATAACCTTTCACCTGAAGGTCCACCTCGCGGGTGCGTGCCAGTTGCGTGGGGTCGCCAACCTTGTGGTCGTACGAATGAAAGGCCAGCGCATGGCCGTCGGCCGCCACAGCGGCCGCCGTGTCGCGAAACAGCAGGCCCAGCACCTGATAGGTGGTGCGCACATCGTGCGCGCGCTCCACGGCGAGCATGCGGTGGAACGCCTCGCGGCACTCGCTCTCGGTCACTTTGGTATCGACGTTCGACTCGATGTCGTGACAGATGCAGATCACCTTGCGACCGGTTGCAGGCGTGTCGGGCATGGCCGCATGGTTGAGCCGCGCGATCCGGTCGTGGTTGTCCTTCAGAGCCACAACCCAGTATTCGGCACGGTCGATGGCCACCCTGCGGCAGGAATAGTGTTCACCAACCGAGTCATAGATCTGGGTGAACAGTCCCGGATCGATGCGCTTCTTGGTTGCGCCGATGATGTGGTCAGCGGTTGGGGAATGGACGATGTCGAGACCGTGGTCGGCGGCAAAATCCAGGATGGCGTTGAAGAGGATCCGGTACCAGTAGCGAAAGCGCGTGTCGAGCCTGGCGCTGGCGGCCCGCTTCAGGCTGGGGCTGCGATAGATCTGCTGGCAGAGGTCCGACTGCAGATAGGTGACCACGCCGGTGCGGCCTTCGACAAAAAGGCCCGCTGCGGCGATAAGGCCCTTTCTTCCAAACTGCTGGCCGTGCCAGTTGACCGCCGGGTCCGTGAATAACGCGTCGGGAAAGCCGCCCAGCCAGTTGGAATACACGTTGAGCTGGATGTGCTGGCCTGAGGCGATCCGCCGGCGTGAGACGCCCCGCTTCTCAAGACACAGGTGTGTATCGGCATAGGGCTTGGGCAGGGCGATCACGTCGTGCGGGAAGTACTCACGCGCCCGGAAGCCGCGCTCGGTAAATTGCGCGCGCTCGGCCGCCACCTTCATTTAAGACCTCGGCGCCTCCGGGCGTCGCCGGCGGCAATCTCGGCCTGAGCCGCATGCACCGGGCGTCCGTACCAGGGCAGGTGAATGGCAAGGACGCGCGCTTTCTCATCGCCTCGAAGCCCGTGTTTCTCCAGAATCCGCTCCAACGTGCGTTTCGCCTGGTCCCGGTCACGAAGTGTCAGGCGCTCGCCGTCGTGATCGCGGTAGTTGTAGAGGCTCGCCGGGACAATGGCCACCGTGGCACCGCGCTCCAGCATCGTCCAGATCAGATCGAAGTCGTCGATACCGGGGTAGTCGCCGAGCGATTCGTCCAGGCCGCCGGCCTCCACGATGGCCGTCTTTCGGAACAGGAAGAAATGTTTCAGGTAACGGGCTCGTTCTTCAAGGGTGGTTCGCTTCTGAAACGTCTCGAGACTCGGAGGCGCACCAGGGGCCATGGCCGGCGTCCGGCCGTCTGCGAGAAACACGGTCAGGCCTGTCGACACGATGTCCACCTGATGAGGCAAACAGCGTTCGACCGCGCGCGGGTCCAGCCAATCATCAGAGAGCAGCAGGCCGACGCGATCCGCTGAGGCGAGTTGAATGCCGTGGTTGATGGCGGCGGCAAAGCCACCTTGCACCGGCTCAGGCTCGATGCGCAGACCAGGATGCTCGGCAGCGAGTGAGGCGAGGAGCCTGGTGTTCGACTCGCGCGCGCGGGTCGAATACACCACGATCACCTCGCACGGAGCCGTTTGCGCGAGAGCCGACCGCACGCTCTGCTCAAGCCAACTGTCGACCTGATCGAGCAGCGGCACCACGATTGTCGCGCCAAATCGTTGGGAGGACACCGGAACGGGAGCGTAGCCCATGTGCGTCGCGTGTGCAAAACGACCTCTGAGGTAACGACCTCAGAGGTCGTTTTGCGAACGCGCCAATCACCTCACCGCGTGCGCTGCAACCGCGCGAGGCCGCGCGCGGTTTCCACCAGTTCCGCAAACCCCGCCTTGTCGGTGGCGAGCGCGGGCGAGACGGTGATTGCGTTTACGCGGCGCACCAACGCGTCCCAGCGGCCGGCATCAGTCGTGCCCCTGCGCAACATGAGACCAAACTCCGCAACCGCCGCCGCGAACGGCAGGTGCCGCACCGGGCCACCCGACCGCACCGACTGCTCGATGAGCGCGCTCACGTCTCCATCCGGCTGCTTGTAACGCGCCTTTACGGTCAGCCAGTCGCCGCTGGTGTTGGCCGGGCGGGACGGACGATCGATCACCGCGGGGTTCGCCTGGTACTTCAGCGGGTCCACGCTGGGCCGGCCCTCTGAGTCACCAGCACCCTCCCACTCCACTCCGACCGGCACCACTTCGTACAGCACGGTCACCGTATGGCCGGCGCCCATTTCCCCGCCGTCCTTGCGGTCATTGTTGAAGTCTTTGTCTGCAAGCAACCGGTTCTCGTAGCCGATGAGCCTCCACGACGCGACCATTGCGGGGTTGAACTCCACCTGGAACTTCACGTCCTTCGCCACGGTCTCGAGCGTGGAATCGGTTTCGTGAAGGAGCACGCGACGCGCCTCCTGCAGCGAATCCAGGTACACGTAGTGGCCGTTGCCCTTGTTGGCCATCTGCTCGAGCGCTGAATCATTCAGGTTGCCCTGGCCGACTCCGAAGATCGAAAGGAACACACCCGACTCGCGCTCGCGCTCGATGAGGCGCACAAGGTCACGCTCGTTGGTTACACCGACATTGAAGTCGCCATCGGTGGCCAGCATCACGCGATTGACGCCGCCCGGGATGAACGCTTCCCGCGCAAGGCGATACGCGGTGACGATGCCCTGCGCGCCGTTGGTGGATCCGCTCGCGTTCAGGTTCGCGATCGCGCGCTGGATGACGTCGCGTCGACGGACCGGCGTGGACGCGAGCGCCACGCCGCTCGATCCCGCATAAGTGACGATGGCGAGGCGGTCGTCAGGGTTGAGGGAGTCCACAAACAAGCCAAGGGCGGTCCTGAGCATGGGCAGGCGATCGGCCGGCGCCATCGAACCCGACACGTCGATAAGCAGCACGATGCTGCGGCCTTCTCGCGTTTGCGGCGCGGCCGCCCGGGCGCGGGCACCGACGAGCACGAGTTTGTGCGAGGGCGCCCACGGGCAGTCGGCCACTTCAGTGGTCAGCGCCATAGGCCGGCCATTACGTGGCTGCGCGTAGTCGGGATGGAAGTAGTTGAGCAGCTCCTCGACGCGCACGGCATCAGACGGCGGCAACTGGCCCGACGACAGGAATCGGCGCACGTTGGCGTACGACGCGGTGTCCACGTCGGCGCCGAACGTGGAGAGGGGCTGGGTCCTGGTGTCCTGGAACCGGTTGGGATCGATCGGCGCGTAGCGCTCGCGGTCTTCGAAGTAGATCTGCCCGGTCACCACGCGTTCATACATGCGCTGGGGTGCGACGCCGCCGCCACCCGCACGTCCTGCCGCAACGCCACCCGAGATGGGTGTCCTCTGCGACGTCGCGACGGTCGGGTAAGGAGGAGGGGCCGGAAGAGACTGCCCCAAGGCGTCCACGGTCTTGGCGGCTGCGGTGACTTCCACCGCTGGCGCCATCACGAGCGGCAGTTTGACCGCCGCGACACCGGCTGCGACTCGGAACTCGCGCACCAGCGTCGGCGCGCTTCGATGCGTGGCCCGCACGCGATAGTCGCCGGGCGCAACATTCTGGAACGTGAATCGCCCTTCGGCGTCGGACGTCGTGCGGCTGACGACGACCGCCTGGCGTTCGAGCGTGATGGACGCACCGGCAAGGGGCGACAGGGCGCCATCAACAACCGTGCCGGTGACGAGCGTTCCGGATGGCTGCGCGCCTGGCGCGGCCACAAGGAACAGGAGAACAAGCGCACACAACGGAAGAACGAAAAGTCGTCGAATCATCACTCACCTCGCCCTTAGAACGAGGTGGGTCAGAAACCTTGCAGCGGTCAGTCGTTGGGAGGTCCGGCGACCCAGGTCAGGCCGGCATCAGAGGTCGAAAATGTCCGGCCGTCTTCGGCCGTGACCACAGCGCGCAGGGCGTCGATGGCCTGGACGGATCTCAGGTGGACCCGATGCGGGAATGCCACCCGCTCGAAAGTGAGACCGTTCCTGGAGAGAAACACGGCGCCGTCACGGCCGACCAGCCAGCACAGGTTCTGCGACGAGGCCGAACCTGCGGTCAGCACAAACGGCTGGCCGGCAGGAAGACTCGCGACGGTCCAGGTGATGCCGCCATCCACCGACCGTTGCACGCCGGTTCCACCGAGAATCCGCCACCGCGCGGGCTTGAGCACACCACCGCCGCGGCCACCCGCCACACCGCTTGTGGCCATTCGAGAGGCAGAGGCGAGCGGATCGGGCGCGATGAACTCGATCGTCACGGAGTCCAGGCTGACGCGTTCTGCCATCGCGGGGATGGCGATCGAGGTCGGTCTTGTCGGCGCGGCGGTCTGTTGCGCCACGCCTCCCAGTGTGGGCGCAGCCGCCGTCACCTGAACAGGCGGGGGCGGGGGAGCCGCCGGAAGTGGGGCCGGCGGCAACACCACCGGGCGGCGGTGGCGGCGGCTTCCGCAGGGCGCACCGGCCGCGACCTGAGGGAGAGGCGCCGGTCTAGGCGCCCGCTCCGATCGGCGTGCTTCAGCCTGCTTTGATGGCGCGGCCTGACGCGTCCGGTCAGGCGCCTGGCGGCGGAGGCGCCGTCGGCGGCGCGGGAATCAGGGCGGGGCCGCAGGCGCCAGTTCGCTCGACGCCACGGTCGCTGTCGGCGTCGGGACAGATGGGGGCCGGTTCGTCCAGACCACGAGCGTCACAGAAGCGGCCACGGCCAGACCTGCGGCACCCAGACGCACCGCGGGGCGCGACCAGAACGGAAGCACCACAGCGGCCTGAGGCTGGCTTCGCACAAACGCCGCCAACACCTCCTGGCAGCGCTCACAGTTGGACAGATGCAGTTCCACCGCTGCCGCTTCAGCGGCCGGCAGGCCGCGGTCGGCCCACGCCGCCAGCGTTTCGGCGTCGACGCAGTGTTCGCGTGTGGCGTCAGTGGTCACTGGGATCCCTCTCATTCTGAACGATCCGGCCAGGGGATCTTGCAAGCATCCCTCCCAGGTCCAAATCCCCGGCATCGTTCATCACGGTGCGCAGGCAATCCGTCAACGCAGGCGCGGCGAACCCATGGGTCTCGCGCATTGACACCTCGACCGCCGCCCGAAGGTCGCGCCGAATGCGCGTCAGGTGCCTCGAGGCGGTGGCTTCGTGTTCACCAAACATCTTGCCGATGGCCGACAGCGTCAGATCCTGGACGTAGTAACAGCCGAGTCGCAATCGATCGCGCGGCTCGAGCCGGGCGATCGCGTCGGCCAACGCCAACCGAACTGCGGCTCGACACCCGGACTCCTCCGGATCCGGCGCGGCTGGTGGCGCCAGCCGGATCGCCCTGCCCTGCGGCGGGGCATCGTCATCTGGCAGCGGTACCAGTTGGTCGGAACTCCCGCACGAACCGCTCCCATGCCGCCTCGTCACCGGCGGCACACGCGGCCGCCAGTGCGACATCGGCCTGATGGTCGGATTCGGGCGCGCCGGAACTCACGTGCGTATTGTGACGCCAGACCCGTCTGTTATAGTCGCGGGCCATGAAGTCTTCCGCGATTGTGCCCGTGCTCTTTGTGTTGTCGCTTGGATTCGCCTCCCCGGCAGTTGCGCAAACCGACAGCCCGCCCTGGTATGCCGGTGTTGGCGTGGGCCGGCTGAACACCGACTTCCGGCCGTACTACACCTACTACGCCGGCGGCACGCCGGACGAGTACCACAATGAGGGGCATGGCCTGGACGTCGAGTTCGTTGCGGGCCGGCGCGTTCACAACTCGAAGCGCTGGTCGCTTGCCCTGCAGGCGAGCGCGGGCATCAATACATTCAAGTGGTCACTTGATATCCCGGCCGAACCGGCGGCGCTTGAGTACTCGCTTCCCTACCGGATGGCGGTCAGCCTGGTGCCGGAACTGCACCTGGGCCGCGTGTCGGTCTACGCCGACATCGGCGGCGGCCTGGGGCGGGTGCATCAGGTGAAGACCACGCCGGATGCGACCGTATCGAGATACGACTACGACGAGATGCGGCCGACGTTGAACATCGGCGGCGGTATCAAAGTCAGCGCCTCCCGCAAGGTCGCGCTGTTCGCGCACGTCGGCCACGTCAGGCACTTCGGTGTTGAATTCGATTCCTTCAGCAATATGACGGGCATGCTCCCGGTGGTGAGCAAGGTGGAGCACGTCACGGACTCCCCACGTGGCACCGGGTTCAGGGTCGGGTTGATCACGCGCTTTTAGGTCACGGTTTATCAGCGCCCGGGGCGCTAGCAGCCCCGGAAGCCGACTTCCCACCAGGCCACCCAGCTGTCGCTCACCGTCGTGGTGATGCGCACACGCTGCGCAGTCTGCATGGTGCCGAACGTCTGGGTGATGAGCTGGTTGTTGGTCGTGATACCGGTCCAGCTGAATGCCGGCGCGCCGTCGAATGTGATGTCGTGGTTGGTGAAACTGACTGCCGGCAACTGGTCCGGCAGGCCGGTCATCACCGAGAACCGCTGCGGTGAGCCAAAGTCCACTTCGAGCCACGCCACCGGCCAATAGCCGGCATTCCAGTTTGTCAGGGGATCCAGGTCGAACGCGAGCGCTGGGACGTAGTCTTCCAGGGCGTTGTTGGCGCTGAACGTCGCGCCCGCGGGCAGGCTGAAGACCCGCGTCGCGTCGCCATGCCTGAGGTGCGCGGGGACCGCGCTACCGGCAACGCTGATGGCGTGGACGCTGCCATCGCCGCTGACGTGGCATACGTCAACCTTCGCCGCCTGGGCCTCGAGGGCGGCCGAAGCGCCGACGGGCGACGGAGCGGAGGGACTGCCAGGCTGAGCACAGGCACCGGCAAACAGGGGCAGGAGAACAACCAGTACGCGCGAGACCTTCATGAAACTCCTTTGTCGAAGCGCCGCGGCCAGCAGCCAATGCTGGCGGGCGGCGGCGGTTGACGTGGTGCGGGCAGTCTAGACGCCGAGGTGATGTACGTCAATGCGGCCCTGCGCCTTGACCCGCGCCAGCACCTGCACCCGCGAAACAGGGTGTTCATCCCCGGAGGATGAACACCCTGTTGGCCTGCTGACAACGAACTCAACTGATAGGGAATGTTGAGCGGGCGGCACACGAGGTAATCTTGCCGCTTTCCACACCGCTGATAAGTCCGTTGCGCCTCCAGTTATTGGCCAACTGAGTCACGGCCCGGACAAACGCGCCATGATCGGTGGCTCCTGCTGCAGCCTGGGCAATCAAGTCATTAAACGTTGCGCCATTGGCCAGCGTTTTTTCGGGATTGCCTTTGCCAACCTTGATGGCGGCGGCGCTGACGCCGACGGCGATGGCGCCACCGACGACGTTGACAACTGCCCCGCCACTGCCAACAGTGACCAGGCAGATGCTGATGGCGACGGCGTGGGCGACGTGTGTGACCCGGATGATGACAACGACGGCGTGAACGACGCCCAGGTCCTCAGGTGATAGATATTGAAATCACGCCGGATGCAACCGCGCGCCACCATCTACCCGAGCGGGAAACGTGTTGTGGGGATGCGGCGAAAGTGCATGACGGCCCAGACGCTGTGTAGCCGATGGCCCCAGAGCCGGGAGAACAATCGGCAAGAGCGCAGCAAACGCCTTCGGGTGCCCACCCAGACCACACCTTCAGCCGCTCACCCCCTTCAGGTGTTTCCCACAGGAGGGCGCCTTGCGAGACAATCGGCGCATGTGGTGGCGCGTCTCCATAAGTGTGCTGGTCGGCCTTGGCCTGGTCACCGGAGAGGTCGCTCCCGCGCCCGTCGCAGCGGCGCCGACGCTCACGATCACACACACGGCCCGCTCGCTGCAGCCCGGCGAGCTCGTCCTGCTGACCATCGTCTCAGACGTGGCGCTCTCGACGCTGGAAGCACGGGCATGTGATCGCACTGAGCGTGTGCAGCCGCTGCCGCCCACGGCCGCGAGACCTCATGCCTGGCGTGCGCTGATCGGTATCGACCTCGACGTTCGGCCCGGCGCCTACCGGGTGTCGGTGTCCGGCGGCAGCGACGCTGGGACAACAATCACCGAGCACACACTGCGGGTCGCCACCAAGGCGTTCCGCACGCGACGGCTCTCGGTGGATCCGGACTTCGTGAATCCGCCGGAGAGTGAAGCGGCGCGCATCACAAGGGAGACCGCCACGATCGAGGCCGCGTGGGAAGGGAGCAACGGGCCGGATCCTGCGCCTGGCCTGTCGTTTGTCGCGCCGGTGCCCCACAAGGCCAACTCCGCGTTCGGCACGCGCAGTGTATTTAATGGCGAAGTGCGCAACGCACACAGCGGCGCTGATTTTCTCAGCCCAACCGGCACGCCCATCAAGGCACCCGCGCCAGGCACGGTCGTCCTCGCGGAAGACTTGTACTTCTCTGGCGGCGCGGTCATCGTCGATCACGGTCTGGGTATCGTGTCGCTGTTCGCGCATATGTCGAAGATCGTCGCGACCCCTGGTGCTGATGTGGCGCAGGGCGAGGTGCTGGGTCTGGTGGGGGCCACCGGGCGAGTGACGGGCGCGCATCTGCACTGGACGGTTCGCGTGAATGGAGCGCGCGTAGACCCACTCGCTCGTTGCGCTACTGCGAAGGCCGCAATCTCGGCCTTGAGGAGCAGGCGGGTGAATTCAGGGGGGGGTGGCAACGCCCCGGGGGGGGGGGGGGGGCAAGAAATGGGCGGGGGGCCGGAACCCGGGGGGGGGGGGGGGGGGGGGGGGGGGGGGGGGGGGGGGAGGGGGGGGGGGGGGGGGGGGGGGGGGCGGCGGGCCGGCGGGCCCCCCGGGGGGGGGGGGGGGGGGGGGGCGCCCCCCCCCCCCCCCCCGCCCGCCCCCCCGGGGGCGGGGGGGGGGGGGGGGGGGGGGGGGGGGGGGGGGGGGGGGGGGGCGGGGGGGGTTTCGGCCCGGGGCCCGCCGGCCCCCCCCCCCCCCGCCGCGGGGCGGCCCCGGGGGGGGGGGGGGGGGGGGGCCCCCGCGGCCCCCCCCGCCCCCCGGCGGGGGGGGGGGGGCGCCGGGGGCGCCCGGGGGGGCCGGCGCGGGGGGCCCCCCGCCCCGCGGCCCCGGGGGCCCCCGGGGGCGGGGGGGGGGGGGGGGGGGCGGGGGGGGGGGGGGGGTGTGGGGGGGCGGCGCCCCACCCCGGGGACCCGGGGGCCCCGGCCCCCCCCGGGGGGGGGGTCCGCGGGTCCTTGCCGGGGCCCCCCCCCCCCCCCCCCCGCGCCCCCGGGGCGGCCCGGCGGGCGGGGGGGGGGCCCCCCCCCCCCGCCCCCCGGCCCCCCCGGGCGCGCCGCGCCGGGGGGGGGCGGGGGGGGGGGGGGGGGGGGGGGGGCGGGGGGGCCGGGCCGGCCCGGCCCGGGGGGGGGGGGGCGCCCCCGCCCGCCCCCCCCCCCCCCGCCCCCCCCCGGCCGCCCGGGCCCGGGGGGGGGGGGGGGGGGGGGGGGGGGGGCGCGGGGCCCCCCCCCGGGCGCCCCCCCCCCCCCCCCCCCCCCCCGCCGCCCCCGCCCCCCCCGGGGCGCGGGCGCGCCCCCCCGGGGGGGGGGGGGGGGGGGGCCCCCCGCGGCGCCCACCCCCCCCCCCCCAAAGGCCGGGTTTCTGGGGGCCCCCGGCCCCGGGGGGGCGGCGCCCAAAAAAAAAAACCAGGGGGGGGCCCCCCCCCCTTTCCCCGGGGGGGGGCCCCCCCCCCCCCCGGGGCCGGCGAAACCCCCCGGCGGGGGGAGGGGCCCCCCCCCCGACCCCCCCGGGGGAAAGGGGGGGGGGGGGGGGGGGGGGGGGGGGGGGGGGGGGGGGGGGGGGGGGGGCCCGAGCTACGTACCGGAAACTTCCCCAGTTCCTCAGTTCCTCAGTTCCTAACTTCCCCAGTTCCCCAGTTCCTAATACGGAATCCGCACGGCGGGATCTCCCGCCGGGAAGTCTTTTGTATTGCGGGTCACGAGCGGCGCCGACTCCAACTGCGCGGTGGCCCAGATGATCGCTTCGGGGAGCCGCACGCGCGTACGTCGGCGAATCTCGATCGCCCGCCTCGCCACCTGCCGAGTGATCTCAATCACACGGAACTCCCGCAAAAACAGGTCGATGACGTCCGCTTCGGCTTCGGATCTCGATCCGATCTGCAGTTCCATCCAGGTGACGATGCTGATGCCGCGGCGGGTGTAGCGGTCAAATTCCTGTTGAGCCTCCTCGCGGCCGACGAGGTAGTCGATCAGGATGTTGGTGTCGAAGACCGCTTCGATGTGGGGCTTCACTAGACCCACTCGTTTCGGAGCCGTTCCTGCTGTGCCAGCGCGTCTTCGGTCCGGTCACGCCACAACCCGAACGCCCCTGCGGCACCGGCCTTCGCCTGTTCGGCAAGCATGGCCGTGACGGCGCGCCGGATCGCCTCGGCCCGCGAGACGTTTTCTCTCCGGCAATGGGCATCAAGGTGTGCCAGTTGGTCCTGGGGAAGCTCGATAATCGTCCGCATGATGACGTCATCATATCACGTCATCATCAGTTGCGGCCAGGACTCCCGTGGGGGCCCGTACGTCCATTCGGAAAGACCGATCTGCGTTTCTGAGTGACGAAAGTCTTCGTGTAATATCGCGCCAATGCCTCCGAGTGACGTGCCGCTGCCCACCTCAAGCGAACTCGAGATCCTGCGCGTGATCTGGAAGCGCGGACCCAGCACCGTGCGCGAGGTCTACCGCACGATGGAACAGGATCGCGAGATCGGGTACTCCACCGTCCTCAAATTCATGCAGATCATGACCGAGAAGGGGTCCCTGGTCAGGGACGAAACCGTTCGTCCGCAGGTCTACCGGGCAGCCCGGCCTGAACGTCATGTCCAACAGGGCATCGTCCGCGATCTGGTCAGCCGGGCGTTCGGCGGCTCGTCGGCCAGCCTGGCGATGCAGGCACTCTCCGACAAGAAGGCGTCGCCAGATGAGCGCCGGCAGATTCGCGAGCTGCTCGACGCGATGGATGGCGGCTCAAAGAAGGAAAGGAAAACGAAATGAGCCTGACGGTTCTCGGATGGGCGGTCATCCACTCGTTGTGGCAGTGCACACTCCTGGCGGGAGTTGCCGCCTTGATCCTGAGCATCCTGCCCGACTCGAGGGCACGGGTCCGCCACCTGGTGGCGTTCGCCGGCCTGGTTGCCATGGTTGCGCTGCCGCTCGCCACTGCGCTCGCCTCCGCTGACCCCATGGGCGAAAGCATCCGCCGCCCGGTGATGCTCGCCATTGATGACGCCGTCGGCCTTCCGGCGGTGGTCGAGGTGCGAGCCTTCGTGGTTCCCGCGGCAGCCGCACTGTGGCTCGGTGGCCTGATCCTCTACGCCGTGAAAATTGGACGCGAGTGGCGTCGCGCGCAACAGCTCCAGCGACTCGACCTCGACGAAGCTGGTGAGCCGCTCGAGTCCGTAGTAGCCGAACTTCGCTCGCAACTCTCGCTGCGAACCAGCGTCGATGTGCGCCGTTCGCGCCGCGCCACCGTGCCGATGGTGCTCGGCTGGATACGACCGACCATTCTGCTGCCCGTCGGCACCGCAGCCTCACTCGCGCCGCGACAGTTGCGCGCAATCCTCGCCCACGAACTCGCCCATGTCCGCCGGCGAGACTATCTTGCGAACCTCATCCAGATGGCCGCGGAAACGGTGCTCTTCCACCATCCCGCCGCACACTGGATCTCGCGCCGCATCCGCACCGAGCGCGAGTACTGCTGCGACGACGTGGCCGTCGGCGTGGGATCGGACCCGGCTGATTACGCTCGAGCGCTCGCGGCGTTGGACGATGCGCGCGATGATTGCCGCCTGGCCGTGGCGGCGGCATCTGGCACGCTCCTCGATCGAATCCAACGCATCGTGGGCCACCCACGGCCGATGTTGACGCCGATGCGCGGAATTGCGGTGCTGGCCACCGCATCGCTGGTGGCGGCAATCATGATCGCGCTGACGGCGGTGGTCCCGCCAGACCTGCCTCTGGATGTGAAGATGCGGTCCAGGATGCCTGGCCCTGCCTCAGGAGGGCCGCCTCCGGCTGATGCCGTGAGCCTTCCACGGACGCCGCAACGTTAGTGTGACGTCACGTAGGGCGCGCTGGGTCTCAAGCGCGCCGTGATTCGCGGCCTTGAGACCCAGGCCGCGCTACGAAGACAAGCCGCGCGCTACGAAGGCTCCCACCGTACGTAGCTCGGCCTGTTCCTCAAGGCCGAGGGGGGGCGCACCACCACCCTACTCCCACAGCGGCTTGCCGGTTGCGTCGCGCAGTGTCAGCGTCTTCGCTCCGACTTTGACCGAGCGCGGCTGCATCGCGGGATTTCCGTTGTACTTGTATCCGGACAATCCGACAACTTGCACGGTGGCGCCCTTGGTGAACGCCACTCCCTGTTTCTGCACCCAGGCCTCGGGGCCGAGAATCACGCCCAGCGGCGCGCCATTCACGGTGAGCATCAGGATGACTCGCGTCCCATCGGGCACCTCGATCGTCTCGGTTCCGGTGACCGTGCCTGAGACCGTGACCTCCTTCGATGGGTCGTAGGGCGGCGGGCCGCCCTGCCGGCGCTCTTGCGCACCGAGTGTTGAAGTCACCATAAGAGCAAGCGCAAGGAAAAACGACCTCTGAGGTCGTTTTGAGTACCAACCAGCGGAAACGACCTCAGAGGTCTTACGAGCTTTCAGCATGTGTATTCTCCAGTTCAATGAGCGTCAGTCGTGACGAAGCGCGGCGAGGGCGCTGACGCGAGTCGCTCTCCACGCGGGAATGAGGACGGCGACGAGACCAATGGCCGAAAGCAGCAGGGCCACGGTCACGAGAGCCACCGGGTCTGCGGGCGTCACTTCGTGCAGAAGCCCTGTGAGTGACTGGGCCAGCCACATCGCAGCCAGCAGGCCCGCAGCCAGGCCCGTGAACACCACCAGCACACCATCGCGCATGATCACGCGAAGCACCTGCGCGGGCGTGGCGCCCAGCGCCATGTGTACGCCAATTTCGCGCGTGCGACGACTGGCGCTGTAGGCCATGACGCCGTACACGCCGACGGCCGCCATCACGAGGGCCACCAGAGCGAAGAGCCCAAGTGCCGTGGCGCTGAATCTCGGTCCTGCCACAAGCCCGGCCACCTCTTCGTCCAGCGTCCGAACATTAAAGATGGGCATCTCAGGATCAAGCGATGACACCATCGCGCGCACCTGACCCGGCTGTGCGGCGGCGCCGGTACCGCGGAAGACCAACGTCACGGTGGCCATCCACGACAGCACATCCTTCGACTGGCGCAGCGGGATGTAGGCGGCCGGGTCCGATGTGACACCCTGCGAAGCCTGCCCCGCGGGCATCACATCGCGCACGACACCAATCACACGACGGCTGCCCGACTCGGAATAGAGCATCGCGCCAATCGGATCGCGGCCGGGAAAGTGGAGTCGCGCCAGGCGTTGCGACAACACCATCACCAACTCAGACCCTTCGGTGTCTTTGTCAGTGAACGTCCGGCCCGAGAGCAGCTGAAGGCCGGCGGCCTCCAGGAATCCCGCGCTCACCATGCGCACTTCCGCGACCTGCAATGTGAACGGATCCGCGAACATCGAGGTGCCGATCGGGTCATACGCAAAGCGGCCGGTGGGCTGCCGGTTCGGCATGGAGGTGGTCAGGCCCACGTGGCTCACGCCTTGAAGGCCTCGCGCTCGTTCGATCAGTCGTTCGTGGAATGCCAGGCGGGCATCGGGGCTCGGATACCGCGCGAGCGGCAGCGTGACCTGCACCGCGAGGGCGTTGTGCGGGTCGAAGCCCTGATCCACAAGCACGAGGCTGACGAACGAACGTAGCAACAGGCCGGCGCCGACGAGCAACACCACGGTGAGCGCCAACTCTGCGGCAGCCAACGCGTTCAGTTTCCGGCGCGCCACAACCACTGGAACGAGGCTGGATTCCGTCGCTGCGCGCGCCAGGGTACGGATACCGTCGAGGGTGATGACCCGTCCCGCCGACAACACGCCAAACGCGGCACTGGCCACCACCACCAGCGCCGCCGTGAAGCTGAGCACAAGTGGATCGAGGCCGGCTTCCTCAAGCCGGGGCAGATCGGGTGGCGCGATGTGAACGAGTGCCGCGAGCGCCAGTTTGCCCACGATGAGCCCAGCCATGCCACCGAGGATCGCGAGGGTCGTGCCTTCCACGAAGAGTTGCCGCACCAGTCGGCCGCGGCCGGCACCAAGAGCCAGTCGAATCGAAAATTCGCGCGCGCGGCCCGCGCCTCGCGTCAGTAGAAGCAACGCGATGTTGACTGTCGCAATGACCGACACCAGTCCGACTGCGGCCAGCAGCACCCACAACACGCGCCCGTACTTGCCCACCATCTGATCCTGCAGGGTGCGAGCCAACAGCGTGGACTGGACTCTCGGGTCTCCGCCATCGGTCAGGTGGCGCATGCCCTCGGTGACCGCTGCATCGACAATGATGCCGGGCCGCAGCCGCGCGATGGCAGGCAACACCATCCCGCGCCCCCCTCCGATCTCCAGTAGTTGGGGCACCCAGAACGCGGTTTCTGGTGTCGGAAACGCGAAGGCTTCTGGCATCACGCCTGTGACGAGGAACGAGTCGCCATCGAGCGTGATCGATGTGCCGACGATCGAGGTGTTGGCGCCGAAGTACCGCTGCCAGGTGGTGTGGCTTAGCACGATCTGCCTGACATCGCGTGTGCCGGCATCAAACGGCCGGCCGGCCGCCGGCGCCGTGCCAAGAAGGGCGAACAAATTGGGCGTGGCCGACAGTCCGATGAGCCTCACCGGGCCTTCAGGCGTTGTCAGCGTCTTGGCGGAGTCGTTGAAGAGCGCCATCTCTTCGAGCGTGACCGTGTCTGCGGCCCACTGGAGCGCCTCGGACACCGGCAGCGCATCAAAGCCCACGCTGCCACGCGGGCTTTGCGACTCCATGCGGAATCGCACGATGCGGTCGGCGTCTGCGTACGGCAGGGGCCGCAGCAGCACGGCGTGCACAGCCGAGAAGATCGCCGTGGGCGCGCCAATTCCTAACGCCAGCGTAAGGAGGGCCACCACGGCAAACCCGCGCTGGCGGGCCAATTGCCGCAGGGCAAGCGCGATGTCGCGAAGGACGTCGTGAACTAGCGCGGAAAGTGCCATCAGGAAGTCGTCACGGAGTTTGACGTAACTCTTCGTCAAAAGTCACGAAGTTTTTCGTCACACGCGTCATGCGTCCGATGACGGACGCTTGAAGCGTTGTCGGGGTCCCGGAGTCCCGGGGTCCCGAAGTCGGTCTTCGGAGGCCGGGTCTTTAGACCCGGCAACTACTTTTCTATGAGCGCCTTGAGCCGCGCCAGATCCGCCTGAAGGCCCGACTGGAGCGGGCCGGTCACCATCGACTCGGGAATGAACGGCATGTCTTTAAGTTCACCCGTGTTCTGGACCTGCACGCGAGAGCCCGCCCGATCGCTGAATGCCGATGCGGGCGGATCCCACAAACGGGCCATCCACGATCTTGAACGCCAGCACGTGGGGAAAGTGCACGGTCTCCACCTCGGTGGTCCACGTCAGCGGCTGGCCCATGAACTTGCCGTGGTGCCGCACGCGCGCACCCGGCGCCAGCGCGGGATCGAGCACCTCCACCCGCTCCACCGCGCTCATCCATTCCGCATAACGCTGCGGGTCGAACATCACGCCCGCGATAGTGGCAGGGGACGCGGCAATTTCAATTTCGGCACGAACATCAATCATGGTGACAGTACCTATATCACCGGCGCGGTGTCTGCGCGCGCTTCCGCCTCGTCCTGCTGCTGTTGCTGCATCTGCCGCACCACCATGGCCGCGTATTCGCCGCCGGCGGCCATCAACTGCTCGTGTGTGCCGCGCTCCACGATGCGGCCGTCCGCCATCAGCAGGATCATGTCGGCCCGCCGAATCGTGGACAGCCGATGCGCGATGATGAACGTCGTTCTCCCTGCCAGCAGCGACGCCATGGCCGCCTGAATGAGTTGCTCGCTCTCGGTATCCAGATTGCTCGTCGCCTCGTCCAGAATGAGAATCTGTGGCGAGGCCAGGATGGCGCGCGCGATCGCGAGGCGCTGTTGCTGTCCACCCGACAGTTTCACGCCTCGCTCCCCCACAAACGTGTCGTAGCCACCAGGCATCTTTGCGATGAACTCGTGCGCGTTCGCCCTGCGCGCGGCGTCCTCCACTTCTTCGGCGGTCGCATTGTGCCGTCCGTAGGCGATGTTGTCGCGCACGGACCCGTCGAAGAGAAAGACGTCCTGCTGGACGATGGCGAGCAGTCGGCGATAGGAGCGGAGTGTGAAATCGCGGATGTCGGTGCCGTTCACGAGGATGCGGCCGCGCGTGGGGTCGTGAAACCGCGCCACCAGATCCGTCACTGTGGTCTTGCCTGCTCCACTGCGGCCAACCAGCGCCACCACCGAACCGCCAGGCACGGTGACGTCGAACGCGCGCACCACCGGCTGACCTTCCCGGTACTCAAACTCCACGTCGTCGAACTGGACGCCCGTCACCAGTTCCGGCGCGTGGCGTGCATCGATGCGGTCTGGCTTGTCGTTCTCCATCGCGAGCACGTCGAACACGCGTTCCATGGCCGCCAGCGACCGCTGCAACTCGGAGAATGAATTGACGATGTTCCAGACGGGGTTGAGGAGCAGGAACGTGAACCACTGGAACGCCATGATGTCGCCGATGGACGCGCCACCCTGCAGGTACAAGTAGCCGCCATACCAGATGATCACGACGTTGACGCCCGACACGAGCAGGCCCCAGGAGCCCCACAAGACGAGTTCGCGTCGCTGAGCGAACATCTCTTTGCGAAGCACAGCGTGCCGGCCCAGCAGGTACAACAACAGCTCACGAGTCTCGCGGCCGAAGGCGCGAACCACTCGGATGCCGGAAAACGTTTCGCCGACGCGACCGTCGATTTCCTCCACGTCCTTCCGCACCACGCGGTAGATGGGCCGCACACGTTTCGAGAACACGAAGCTCACCAGCATGGCGCCGGGAATGATCGCTATCGCGGTCAGGGCCAGCCGCCAGTTGAGGGCCATGAGGATGCTCACCGCCACGATCAGCCGGAACACCGAGATGGCGGGCGACATGATTGCGAGTTGAAGAAGGCCCGTCGTGGTGTCGACGTCACCGGTCAGGCGCGACAGGATGCCGCCGGTCTTCATCTCCCACAGTTTGGGGAGCGGCAGGTGCAGGAGGCGGTCGAACAGCGCCCGCCTGAGCGACAGCATGATCCGGGAGTTCAGCAGGCGCTGCCGGTAGTCCTTGAACACGCCGATCAGGCTCGACGCGATGACGAGCGCCAGGAATCCAGCGCCGCCCAGGTTCAGCCGCGTCAGTCGCGACGCGTTGTCGAGCGTGGTGTCGAGCAGGACGTCGTCGATGATGAACCGCATGAACAGCGGCTCCACCATCTGCAGCACGGCAACCAGCAGCGACAGGAAGACCACCAGTGCCACGGCGGAGCGGTGGGGCCACAACCGACGAACGTAGGCGCGCAGGTTCTGGCGCCGCTTCGCGTTTTTCTCTGCAGACGGTGCTCCAGACGCGCCGCCTTCCCCCGCCGGCTCATCGTCACTTTGATCGAGCGTGCCGAGCCGGTACGCCTGACGGAAATCCTGATACCGCTGCTTCGAAGCGCGACGGGGGTTGGGGGGCGTGGCCATGAAGGGAAGCAGCTACTTTAAGGTACGTAGCTCGGTTCGATTCACGCGGTCGATGCAACGGCCGCCGCTAGTCTATCCGCAGGCGTTTCATAATCGAGCGTTTTGCGCGGACGCGTATTGAGCCGATCCGCAATCCGGTTGAGTTTCGCCTGGCTGAAGGTGCGCAGGTCCGTGCCCTCGGGAAAGCCTGCCGGAGCAGCCCATTGGTGTTTTCGTTGGTTCCGCGCTGCCACGGGCTCTGCGGATCGCAGAAATACACTTGCACGTTGGTGGCCATCGTGAATTGCCGATGGGCCGCCATCTCCGATCCCCGATCCCAGGTGAGCGAGCGTCGCAGCTGTGGCGGTAGCTGCCGAATGTGACGCGCGAGGGTGCGCGCGACGCTGGGCGCATCGATCTGCGGCGTGCGCACCAGCATCACGAACCGCGAGTGCCGTTCGACCAGCGTGGCAATGTGGGAGTGGTGCGCCCCGCGGAGCAGATCGCCTTCCCAGTGACCCGGGACGGCGCGATCGGTCGCCTCGGCCGGCCGCTCCCGAATCGAGACCAGATCCGCAATGCGCGAGTGCGTCAGGGCGGGCCGGCGCCGGGGGCGTCGCAACGCCCCCGCGCGTCGTAAATGCTGCACGAGGGCGCGCTTGAGGACGCCGCGGGCCTGGACAAACAGACTGCGATAAATCGTCTCGTGTGAGACTTGCATCTCGGGATTATCACGGTAGCGTCGCCGCAACCACGCGGCAATCTGCTGCGGCGACCAATCCTGCGTCAAGGCGGCCGCGACGACCGCGCGTAAGCGCGGCTGCTGGGCCAACCGACAGGGCTTCGGGCGCCGGGCCCGCCGCCACGCCGCGTGGTCGGCGGTGGCCGCGCGATACCGCGTGCGTCCGCCATGCCGATGCACTTCGCGGCTGATGGTCGACGTCGGACGGTGCAGCCGTCGGCCGATGGCCGCGAAGCTGTCGTGGGCCGCCACCCCACGCGAAATCTCCTCGCGCTCCGCCGCCGTCAGCGTCCGCGGGGCGCGACGCCGGGGACGCGGCGGGATGCCGCCCCACTCGCGAATCACGCTATGGATCGTTTGGCCCGACGCGCCGACCGCCGCCCCCATCGCCGCGTCGTTTCGCCCCGTTGTCGCCGCGCCCAGATCTCTGCTTTCAGGACTTCGCTCATGTCGAATGCTTGCACGCTCCACCTCCGTGGACCGTTGCAATCACCGCTTGAATTCACCCGGGCTGCTCCTCAAGCCCGAGTGTCGCCTCGGCCTTGAGGACCAGGCGAGCTACGTACTGCCGTCAACTATCGATTCACGCCGAGCTTGCCTCGCAGCTCCTCGGCAAAATTGACGATGAAGACAAACGGAGGCCGGTTGGCGCCCTGGTCCAGCGCGGTAGTTGTCGCGTCGCCTTTGATCGCGATGAACCGTTTGCCGTCGCGCGAGACGTCCCAGGACGGAGCGATAGGAGAGACCAGAATCCCTCGAAGGTCGAACAGCTTCACGGGAGGGCCATGGCTGAAGACCGGAGTTGTGGCGACGGCCGCGACATACAGCTCACCGGCCCCTTGCCCGGCAACCGGTCTCTGGTAAAACAGTTCCTTGCCGTCGGAAGACCATGCGGGTTTGACGCCACCGGTGGTGGAAATCTGCCGGGTCCCCGCGTTCACGTCTGGGAACTGCGAAACAAAGACCTGGAATTCGCCGGACTTCGACGATTCGTAGGCGATAAAACGGCCATCGGGCGAGACGGTTCCATTCCGCTCTTCGACTGGCGTCGCGACGAGTGGCGTCCTCTGGCGCGTGTCCATCGTCATCATCGCGAGGTCGTTGCTGTTGTTCATTCCATATTCGGTGAACAGCAACTGGTTGGCGCCGGCAAAACCGGTGGGGGCGTGATTGGTGGCTGCGGTCGTCAGCTGGTCCACCGTTCCAGAGTTGTCGGCGGCTTGCGAGAACAGTTGATAGTCCGGCCCTGCACGATTGCTTCGAAACACGATGCGGCGGCTGTCGGGCGTCCAGACCGGTGCGCCGTCGCTGGCGTTGTCCAGTGTCAGCTTCTCCAGGGTCTCATCCTTGAATCGCCACACCCAAATGTCGGAGTTGAGGACACTGTTGATCTGGACGGCCACGCTCGTGTTGTCTGGTGAGAGGTGCAACGCGGCATATTCCTGAAGGGGTGCATTGTTGATGGGGGTTTCCTGGCCTTTCCGATCCAGCCAGATCAGGGAACGCCTGGCACCTTCCACGCTGTAGGAACCTGGCGCGTACGTGAGGGCACCGGTCTCTGACACGGCGAACTGCGCGGAACCGTTCGGGCCCATGGTGACACGGTCGGCCACCGGCACCGCATCTCCCCGGACTTCCAATGTCTTCAGATCAAACCGAACCGCACGAAGCGTGCCTGCCACGCCATACACGAGGTAGCCGGGCCCGCCCCGAGCACCGCCGAGGGGCGCGACGTATTCCGCCTGGCTGCCGCCTCGAATCAGGATCTTCTGCTCACCGGTGTTGAGATCGAGCACGGCGACCTCCGAGTTCTCGGCCGCCGCCGAGACGATGGTGAAGAGCACGGCTCAGCCACCGGCAGCAGAGTGGGAAAGAGGTGATCGCCCAGGCCAGCGCCGGGCTTTGTCAGTTCCTTGGGTTCCTGTCCTCCTCCGGATGGTACCGAGAGCAAGCCGATGGTTGTGCCGGCGGTGGCGAACACAATCGTGTCATCGGCACCCCAGGTGGCCCCGCGCGGTGGAGCCGTGAGCTTGCAGATCGTCACGGCGGGTCCGCCCGTAATCGAGACCTTCTTCAGCTCGGTCGCGCCCTGTGAAAACCCGATCCACTTTCCGTCGTATGAAAAAAACGGCTGGCGCGCGCCCGTGATGCCCGGGATCGGTTCTGCTTCGATACTGTCGATCGCTCGCACCACAAGCTTGCCGTCCGGGGCTGACACATACACCACGCGTGTGCCGTCTGGCGAAATCGCCAGGCTCCGCTCGAATGTGGCGGAGGCGTACGCCAGCGCCGCGGGAGGCACGATCGAGAGGTGCATCGCCTGCGCAGGCGGTGCGGCCTTCCACGGCGCCCACATCACCAGAGCAGTCACGAGTGAAATGGTGGTGACGGCCGCGATGGCCCAGGGGACGGCGGCGCTGCGAGCTGGCACAGGCGCAGCAGCCGCACTCGCGACGCTCACCACCGACGTGTCAGGCGCGCCCGCTTCGATCTTCGCAATCTCGACGCGCGCCTCACCGATGTCGCGCAGGCGCTGCTTCACGTCGCGATCGAGGCACCTTTCGAGCAGGCGCTTCAGTCGTGGCGGCGTGTCGGCGGGCAGCGCGGCCCAATCCACATCCTGCCGCAGCACGGCCGCGAGCGTGTCCGAGACGTCTTCTCCCTTGAAACAGCGCTGGGCCGTCAGCATCTCGCTACAACACGACACCGAACGCCCAGATGTCGGCGCGCCGGTCAACGCTGCGCCCCTTCGCCTGCTCCGGCGCCATACGCCGCCGTACCGAGGATGGTGCCGATCTGGGTGGCGCGAGCGGTGAGCGTCGGCGAGTTTGAGGGGTCCTGGGGTCCCGAAGTCCTGGAGTCCAAGGCTTTGGCCAAGCCAAAATCCAGCACCTTCACCACACCGTCGTCTCGCACCTTGATGTTGGCGGGCTTCAGGTCGCGGTGGATGATGCCGAGTTCGTGCGCGGCCTCGAGCGCCTCGGCGATCTGGCGCGCGATGGGCAACGCGTCAGCAAGGGGGATTCCTCCGAATGGAGGCCGGGTCTTTAGACCCGGCGAATTTGCCGGGTCTGAAGACCCGGCCTCCGAAGATCGAATCATCTCCGCCAGGGTCGGCCCCTCGACAAGCTCCATCACGATCGCGTGCGTGTCAGCTGAGTCTTCGAACCCATGAATGTGCGCGATGTTCGGGTGGTTGAGCGCGCCCAGCACCTGCGCCTCGCGCTGGAATCTCGCGAGCCGATCGGGATCGTCGGCGAGGAGAGCCGGCAACACCTTCAGCGCGACGTCGCGATTGAGCTTCGCGTCCCTGGCCCGATACACCTGACCCATTCCGCCTTCGCCCAGGAGGGCCACGACGTGATACGGACCGATGGTTTTACCGATCATCACCGTGGCTCTGCTGGGCTTCGGCGAGACCTCGCCGGAGCAGGCGGCCGGAGGCCGCCGCCAGCGTAGGCGGGCCGCCTTCGCCAATGAGCCCGACGACTTCGTAGGGGCCGATGCGGGTTCCGGCGCTCAAGGACATGGGGCGGGCGGATTATATCGGGAATCGTGACGACTCCCCGCGCCATTGAATCTCGTAGGGCGGCCTGGGTCTCAAGGCCGCCGAATGGCCGCGGCGTTGAAGTGCACGCCGCGCTACGAAATGCGTGTCCCTACAAGGAGCGCTCAGCCCCACAGGGCGGATACAGGGGCGGCGACGATGCGGTCGGAGAGCGTGAACGTGCGGGGCCCCGTGTGAAGCACGATGCCGGCGACGAATTCTCTGTCGAACCGATCGCGCATCGTCATCAAATGGCGGGCTGCGGCGGCGGTGGGCGCGGCGTCGGCCTTCACCTCAATGGCAATGAGCCGGCCGCCCCCAAGCTCGACCAGGATGTCCACCTCGAGTCGGCCCTCCTGCTGCCGCACATGGAACAGACGCGGCCGCGTCTCGCTGACCGGCACTTCTGCGCGAATCTGCGAGACCACGAAGGTCTCGAGTAACCGGCCGAACAGATCGCCCTGGCGAAGTGCGCCGTTGGTGTCGAGTCGCAGTGCTGCGCCGGCCAGTGCCGGATCGACAAGGTGGCGCTTTGGACCAAGCACGAGGCGCTTAAGCCGATTCGAGGTCCACGCAGGCAAAGTCTCAGTGACAAACAGATTGCTGAGAAGCCGGTCGTAGGCCAGCGCGGTCTTGCGGTTGATTCCGGCCGCATCAAACAGCGTCTTTTCATCCACGACGCCCGCCGTGTTGAGCGCATACGCCTCCATATAACGACGGAGCCGAACGGGGTCACGACCCGATTCGATCAATTCCACGTCGCGGGTCAGAAGGTGCTCGAGATAGCTGTCCAGCCAGTGTTGTCGAGCCGCGCCATTCAGTCGAAGAGCCGGTTCCGGGAATCCGCTCTGAAAGATGAGGTCGACATATCCGCGTAGATCTGGCGAGGGATGAGCCGGTTCAAGGGGCGCGCCTGACACCACGCGGTCGATGAACGACGGCCCCCGGACGGCACCCACCTGCTCGCGAATCGTCATACCGAACATCGGCAAGCGCGTCACGCGCCCAGTGCCGGGCCACCACTCGCCATCGAGTTCAGCACGCACCGAACCGGTAATGATGAACCGCGCGGGGTCGGGCCTGGCATCCACAGCACGCTTGATCGCGCCAAGCACGCCCGGCACCATCTGCCACTCGTCGATCAGGATCGGTTCCTGAAGTCCGCGAAGTGCAGCGTCCGGATCTGCCCTGAATGCCTGGGCCTCCGCGTCGGTGTCGAGCCGGACCATGGACCTCGCGTGACGAGCCGCGGTGGTGGTCTTGCCAGAAGCCCTTGGGCCGACGAGCAACAACGCGGGCAGCTGCTTGAATAGGGTTTGGATGGCACCGTCGAGCAGGCGGGCAGAATAGGCCACGCCCTATAATGCCACTTTTACACGGTTAACAATGCCTGTATTACGCAAGCATGGATGCTACTTTGCCAGTGGATCCAACCAATCCCCAAGCGATCTCGTCTCAGGCATAAGAACTTTAGGGATATCTCTCTTATGCCACCACTACCCCAAGGCACGCTCGACCTGCTCATCCTCCAGACCCTGGCCAACAAGCCCCGGCACGGCTACGCCATCGCCCGCTGGATCGAAGAATCCACCGACGACCTGCTGGCCGTTCAGGAAGGCGCCCTCTACCCGGCACTCGCGCGGCTCGAACGCCAGGGCTGGATCCAGTCGGAATGGAAACGCTCGGAACTGAACAAACAGGTGAAGGTCTACCAGTTGACCGCCAAGGGTCACACCGAACTGGAGATTCGCACCCAAAGTTGGAAGGCCCTGGCCGGCGCCATGACCAAGGTCTTCAACGCTCGGTGAGGATGCGATGAGTCACATCGACGACGAACTCGAATTCCACATCGAAATGCAGACCCGCCGATACATCGAGGCGGGCATGGACCCCGTCGCGGCGCGGGCCAAAGCCATGACACGCATGGGCGACCTCGATGCTGCCGCGAAGGCTGTGCACGCCATCAGACCGCCGAGTCAGGAGCCACCCGTGAACGAGACGCGATGGATGCACGGCCTCGGCCAGGACGTTCGCCACGCGATGCGCATCCTTCGGCGCTCTCCCGGCTACGTCGCCATCACCATCGCGATGCTCGCCATGGGCACCGGCGCCAGCACCGCCGTTTTTCGGTGGTCGATGGCGTGATTCTCCAGTCGCCGTTTGAGGATGTGGACAACCTGGCGCATTTGCGCATACAGGGTCCGGACGGACGGTTGACCAGCGCCGTGCCACGCGATCTCTACGAAGGCCTCTCGGCGAACCTTCCGGCACCAATTGCGTCGGCTGGCATCTTCGCCATCAGCTCCCCGGTCGTCACTGGCGTGGAGACTCCGAGGCGGACGCAAGTGGAGTGCCTCTCGTCCTCCATGGTCAACGTCCTCCGCGCCCGTCCCCGGATCGGACGATGGTTCAGTGCGGATGAGGATCATCCCGGGGCTCCAGGCGTCGCGGTGGTCAGTGCAAAGTTCTGGAAGAACACGCTTGGTGGCGACCCCAACGTGCTGGGCCGAACGATCGTGCTCGACGAGCACGCGGCGACGATCATCGGCGTGATGCCCGCGGGCTTCGATGGACCACTGTCGAGAATCAACCGCGACATCTGGGTACCACTCGGACAGGCGACCCGCGCGTCGGAACGATTCGGCTGCCGTCCACCAGGCAACACGGTGAATGCGCTGGTCCGCCTCAGCCCTGACGCGACGATGGAGTTGGGTACGGCGGCGCTCAGGAACGCGAGTGGCAGAGCGCTGAAACTGACGCCGCTCACCGATGGCACGACCGGAGACCTGCAGAGTCCGTTTCTGGCGTTGGTGGGAGCGGTGGCCGCGGTGCTGTTGATCGCCTTTGCCAACGTCGCCAACATGGGACTTGAGCGGCTGCTGGGACGCCGGCGCGAGCTTCACATCAGGGTGGCGCTTGGCGCCACTCGGGCACGCATCATCCGTGGCACGGTCATCGAACACCTGCTGGTGGCCACGGCCGGCGCCGCAGCGGGTGTGGCGCTGGCGTTTGTGGGATTTGACGCCATCATCGCGCTCCTGCCGCCCTCGCTTCCCAACCTCGACGCCGTCACGATCAATGGCCGCGTGCTGGCAGTGAGTGTGAGCCTGGCGCTGTGTGGAGGACTCGCGTCCGGGCTTGTAGCCGCCGTTCAAGCCTCAACGGCAGCGAGTCACTCAAGCGTCGCCAGCAGCGACCGCGGGCACACCCGGGGCAGCCGAATGACACGGCGGGTGCTGGTGGTCTCGGAACTCGCGCTCGGAGTGCTCATTCTGGTGGGCGCACTCCTGATGATCCGCACGTTCGTCACGCTGCGCCCGAGCGCGCCCGGCTTCGACCCCTCACACAAGGAGGTGGCTCTGGTTCGTCTGCCGCCTGCGACTCCTGAGGACGAACGTCTTCGCTTCTTCGAGACCGTACGCGAAGAGCTCGCGAGTCAACCGGGCATTCGCGAGGTCGCCGGCACGACGCATCTGCCGATGTACGGCAGCATCGCGTACTCGACCTGGCGATCGGCAACACCAAAGGCGAGGTCTTCACCGGCACGGCCAGCACCAACTACTTCGACCTGATGAAAATCCCAGTCGTGCGTGGGCGCGGTTTCAGGGATCAGGACCAGCAGGGGGCTGCGCCAATCGCCGTGGTGAACGAGGCCTTCGTGCGCCGATGGATGCCTGACCGCGAGCCCCTCGGCGCAACGCTGACGCTGAACGGCGGCGGCCTCACTGGCTCGCCCGTGACCATTGTGGGCGTGATCGGCGACACGCGGTCCATGGGGAGCGACACCCGCACACGTCCTGAAGTCCACCTGCCGTTTGCGCAAACGCTGATGGGCAATGCGTTGTTCGTCGTGAGCACGGACGCACGCGCGGCCGCCACACTGCCGACGGTCCTGCGCCAGATCGTGGCGCGTCAGCGGCCAGGCCAACTGGTGGACCGCATCGAAAACCTCGAGACCCTGATCGGGTCGCAGGTGGCCCTGCCGAGACTGGGGGCCTGGCTCTTCGGGACGTTTGCCTCGCTCGCGGTCCTGCTCAGCGCGGTGGGCCTGGCGGCCACGCTCGCGTGGTCGGTGGCACAGCGACGCCGCGAGATCGGCATTCGCATGGCGCTTGGCGCGAAACCCGCCGACGTTCGTGCCCTCATCGTCCGCCAGATGCTGGGCATGTCGGTGACGGGCGTGGCGCTCGGACTCCTGGCTGCGGCTGGCACCACACGACTACTGGCCGGCTGGCTCTACGGCGTCACGCCGCGTGACCCGGTGACGTTTGCCGCGTGCGGCGCCTTGATGCTGGCGGTGTCGGCTCTGGCGGCCTACCTGCCGGCGAGACGGGCAACGAGCATCGACCCACTCATCACGCTGCGGGGCGACTAAGAGATGACCGACACCGAGAGAGCTCGAATTCCACATCGAGATGCAGACACGCCGGTACATCGAGGCCGGCCTCGATCCCGACGCCGCACGCACAAAAGCCATGCAACGCATGGGCGACATCAAGGCCGCCGCCAGACGCACTGAGGCCATCACCATGACCGAGACACAAAAGACGCACCAGCCCTGGTTGCCGACGATGATGCAGGATGCGCGGTATGCCGTGCGTGTCCTCTCGCGAACACCGCTGTTCACCGCCACAGCCCTGCTGACGCTCGCCATCGGAATTGGTGCGACCACGGCCATCTTCAGCGTGGTGAATGCCGTACTGCTCCGCGACCTGCCGTATCCCAACGCGGGTCGCACACTGGTGTTCTACAACTCCTACCCGAAGACGGATCTGGTGCAGGCGGCCACATCGCCAGAAGAATTCGCCGATGTCCGAAGCCAGGCGCAGGCCTTCGAGCGCCTCGCGGGAATTCGACCCCAGCTGTCAGCGCTCACTGACGACTGCTTGACCACTGACTGCGAGCCGGAACGCGTGAATGCGTACGCCGTATCGCCCGAGTTGTTCGATCTGCTCGGCGTGCTCCCCCAGCGCGGGCGCCCGTTCGCGCCATCAGACGGCGTCACCGGGGCACCACGAGTTGTCATGCTGACCGATGCGTTGTGGCGGCGCCGCTACGATTCAGACCCCGCCATCGTGGGCCGCACCATCAACCTCGCCGGGCTGCCCCGCGTGGTGATTGGCATCATGCCGTCCGGGATGCGATTCCCGGACGAGCCCGTCGGCTACCTGACCGAACGTGCGGACATCTGGATACCCGTGAGCTGGGAACAGTTTCAGGACGAACGCGGCAATCAGTACCTGGTCACGCTCGCGTCACTCAAGCCGGGTATTTCAATGAGTCAGGCTCAGGCAGATCTGGACAGGGTGGGGGAAGGGTTCAAGACCCGGTTTCCCGACCGGTATGCGGAGCCGAAGGTTACCTGGCGGCTCGGGTCCATGTCGCTGACCGAACAGATGATCGGCGACGTACGCCTCGGCTTGATCGTGCTGTTCGGCGCGGTGGCGTGCGTGTTGCTCATCGCCTGCACCAACGTCGCGAACCTCATGCTCGCGCGCGGCGCATCACGGCGCCGCGAACTGGCCGTGCGCGCGGCCCTGGGCGCCAACCGACGGCGGCTGGTCCAGCAGCTTCTGGTGGAAACACTGGTGCTGACCACGGCCGGCACGGCGCTCGGACTCGGCGTGGCGGCGGCGGGCCTGCAATTGCTGCTCTCGCTTAACCCCGGGAACATTCCCCGCCTCGATACCGCACGTATCGACGCCAGCGTCATTATCTTTGCGGCCGCGCTCGCGCTTGTTACCGGAGTTCTCGTGGGACTGTTCCCCGCCCTTCGACAGTCGAGCGCCGACCCGCAGTCGGCCCTGGGCGATGCGGCACGCGGCACCGACACCACTTCGCCGCGACGACGCCTTCGCGGCGCACTGGTCGTCGCCGAAGTGGCGATGGCCGTGATGGTGCTCACCGGCGCGGCGCTCCTGATCCGCAGCTTCATCGCGATGGCGAGTGTGCCCGTCGGCGTCAGCGCAGACGGCGTAGCCGTGGCCCGCCTGTCGATTCCACGCGCCACCTATAACGAACCATCGAAGGTCTTCGCGTTTCACCGCACCATGCGCGATCGCCTCGCGGCCACACCCGGCGTCACCCGCGCGTCTGCCGTCTACCCTCTGCCGCTCTCCGGCCAGGGCTGGAGCGGCTCACTGGGCATCGTCGGACGCCCTGAAGTGGAGGGCATACCCGAACCTCACGCTGAATTCGCGGTGGCGATGCCGGGCTACTTCGACACGGTCGGCATCCCGCTGCTCCAGGGCCGTGACTTTTCAGACGCCGACACCCTCGGTGCGCCGCTGGCCGTGGTGGTTGACGACGAGTTTGCGCGGACCTATTTTCCGGGGCAGTCTGCGCTGGGTCAGCGCATCGCGGTCAACGGCAACACCGAAGAAGGGCCGTTCCAGACCGTGGTCGGCGTCGTCGGTCACGTGCGCAACAAAGGCGCGCGCGAGTCAGGCGAGTCGCAGCTATACCTCGCCGCGCTGCAGAAGCAGGAGTTCTCTCTCTTCTTCCTGGCCCGCACGGATGGCCAACCATCGGCACTTCTCCCAGCCATCCGCTCCGCGGTTCGAGAGCAGGATGCCAGGCTTCCGGTGGCGTCGCTGGGCACGATGGCTGAGGTGGTGGCGAAGTTCACCGCGCGCGAGCGGTTCAACATGCTGCTGTTCACGATCTTCGGCGGCGTCGCACTGGCCATCGCGTCAATCGGCCTATATGGCGTTCTCGCGTTTCTGGTCACCCAGCGCACGCGGGAGATCGGCATCCGCCTCGCGCTGGGCGGCAGGCCCGCTGAGCTCGTCCGCTCGGTGATGTTTGAAGGACTCGCGCTGACGATGGTCGGGCTGGTGCTGGGCCTTGGCGGCGCATTCCTGCTAGGGCGGTGGATGAAAGATCTGCTCTTCGAGGTCACACCCGCGGACCCGGTGACCTACGCGGTCATCACCGGGGTGATGCTCGGCGTCGCGGTGCTCGCTGCGCTCGGGCCGGCTCGCCGCGCGACTCGCGTCGATCCCGTTGAAGCGCTGCGGTGACGCTCGCGCGCGTGGCCTTCAAGCGCCAGGGTGTCCATTTGCGGCGCAGGTTGACCCAGGCAAGAGTGGCGTATGCCAGCTAATTGCCATTTCGTGCAAAAATGTAACGGGCTCTGCACAAATGACGGCATCTGCGGGGACTGATCGGTGAATCGGCTGCACAGTATTGCATCCGCTGCTGGAATAGACCGTGCAAGTCCCGGCAGGAATGATCCCTTCAATATTTCGATACGTAGCCTCCGGCAGGGGATTGTGGAATGAGTGATCGTGGAGGCAACCTGGGGGCGCGCGAGGCATCGATTGGCGCGCTGAAAGGGTCAGACGCGCTGTGGATTCTGCTGGCTATTGGCACTGCCGCTGGTGTCCTCACATCCGTGGGCCTGGGCCTGGCCACCATACGATTGGGCCACTTCGTCCCGCAAGGTGTGAATCTGGCGTGGACGGGTCCAGTCGGCACCACCTTTCTGGTTCTGGTGTGGGGTGCCCTGCTTTGGATGGCAGGCACTGTGGCACCGGCGTTGCGGCGCCTCCCCAACTTCGTCGCCGCGGCGGTGTGGCTGCCCTCGACCGGGCTCCTGCTCAATCTCAACGGCATTCACCCGGTTGCTGCAGCTGTGTGCGCGGGCGGCGTGGCCGCAGTGGCCATGCGCATCGCGCAGCGCGCACCGAAGATGTCGCTCCAGCTTGGCCGACGACTGGCGTTCGGCGGAATGCTGGCAACAGCGGTCGCGTTCATCACCGTTGTGGTGGCCATGCCGATGTTCGAGGACTGGAAGACCGGCCGGGTGCCACCACCGCCGGCCACTGCGCCAAACGTCCTGCTGATCGTGCTCGACACCGTGCGCGCGAAGAGCCTCGGCTCGTACGGCAGCACTCGAGGCACCTCACCATTTTTTGATGAACTCGCGAAATCTGGTGTGCGTTTCGAACACGCGTTTTCGACTGCGCCCTGGACGACGCCGTCACACGCCAGCATCATGACCGGCCTGTGGCCGTCTGAACTGGCGCTGGGCTGGAAGCGCACGCTGGACGACCAGAAACCCACGGTGGCCAAGGTCCTGAGTGACGCCGGATACGCTACTGGCGGTTTTTCAGCGAACATGGGCAACGCGGGCGTGAGCTCAGGCATTGCCAGGGGATTCACGCACTTTGAGGACTATCCGATGTCCGCATGGAGCGTGCTGCGGGGTTCCAAGATTGGCGTCGAAATCACCGGCAGCATCTGGTTGCGTGAGTTGCTGGGCCACCACAGCAGCCCCGATCGCAAGCGAAGCCCGCAGGTCTCGGCCGAGTTTCTCTCGTGGCTCGACGACCAACAGGAGCGACCGTTTTTTGCGTTCCTGAACTACTTCGACGCCCATAATCCGTACGAGGCCCCGCCGGCTTTTGAGGAGCGGTTCGGCGTGTCCCGCACGCCGCGCCCGAACGACGTTTCCCCACTCGACTGGATGGACTGGAACGACGCACAAAAGGATGTGGCGCTTCGCACCTACGAGGCGGCGATCGCCTATCAGGACGAGCAACTCCGAGGGCTGTTTGCCGAGTTGGAGAAGCGCGGCAAGCTGGCAAACACTCTCGTCATCGTCACTTCAGATCACGGCGAAGAATTTGGCGAACACGGCGTCATGCGGCACGGCAATTCGCTCTATCGCGCCTCCGTGCATGTGCCGCTGGTGGTCTCGTTCCCGAATCACGTCAACGCAGGCCGGGTCATCTCCACACCCGTCAGTCTGAGGTCCATCGCCGCAAGCCTTTCCCAAGTCGTGCCTGGACTGGCACCCGGCCTCTTCCGCGGGCCCAGCCTGTTCGACATCATTGAGGACGAGGCGTCCGCCGAGCCGGTGCTCTCAACGCTTGACGGCGTGCGGTCGCAGCCCGAGGGCTTCCCCGTGCACGACGGTCCACTTTACGCGGTCGTCCACAAGGGCTATCGCTACATCGTCAACGTGGAAGGCGCCGAAGAGCTCTATCGGCTTGACGACGAGGATGAGCGGACCAATCTTGCCGCCTCGCCCGACGAGCAGGGGATCATGACGGAGATGAGAGCCGCGCTCGCAAAGATGCCGGGCATCGAGGGTGGCGGGTAATTTACGCCACCTGGCGCTGCATCAGGCGGGCGAAGAGCCCTTCCTCGCGCATCAGGGCCTCAAATGACCCGTGCTGGACGACGCGACCGGCCTCGATGACGTAGATGCGGTCGGCCTGCCGGATGGTGCTCATGCGGTGGGCAATCAGGATGCGCGTGACCTTCAGCTGATTGAGGCTGTTGGTCACGATGGCCTGCGATCGGTTGTCGAGCGCGCTGGTGGCTTCGTCCAGGATCATGATCGCCGGCTTGCGGAGCAGGACGCGCGCAATCAGCAGGCGCTGCCGTTGACCGCCGGAGAGATTCGTTCCGCCCTCAGACACAAAGGTATGCAGGCCCATCGGCATCAGTCGGATCTCGTCTTCGATTCCGGCAGCGCGCGCCGCATCCCACACCTGGTCGTGCGTGGCCTTCGATCCGCTCGCGATGTTGTCGAAGATCGAACCGGCCAGAATCTTGTTCTCCTGTGAAACCACGCCCAGTTGCTGTCGCACAGCGAGAATGTCCAGGCCTTTGAGATCGTGGTCGTCGAAATACACACCGCCAGAGATCGGCAACTCGAACCGCAGCATCAGACCGACGATGGTGGATTTGCCGCTGCCTGATGGCCCCACAAGGGCAATGCACTCGCCCGGCTCCGCGGCAATGGACACGTTGTCGAGTGTCATAGGCCCGTCGTCGCGATAGCGGAATGTCACGTGGTCCATGCGGATGCGGCCGGTCAGGCGGCCGGGCGGATTCTTCTGTCCCTGCAGTTCCGGATCCGCCTCCAGTATTGGTGAGAGGCGCGCCCACAGCGCCGACACACCGAGCAGCAACTGCGCGCTGTCGCCCAGCGTCGTCACGCCGGCCAGGAACGTGCCGAACGCCGCGCTGAAGGCGACAAACGCGCCCACCGAGAGCGTGGGGCGGTCGCCAAACATGTCGGCCCCGGCCAACCAGAACAGGATGGCGGTTGAAAGCGGCGCCATCACCACGCCGGCCAGTCGCTGATGATCGTTCAGGATGCGCAGGCGCTGCATGGTCTGCATCTTGCCCGCGTAGGCACGGCCCCACTGCGCGAAGGCGCGCACCTCGGCGCCGGCGGTGCGCAACTTTGGCACGGCGCCGATGATCTGAATGACGAGGCCACGCAGGTGGCCGTCGCGTTCGTGAAGCTGCTGGAGCGCCCCCCGCATCATGAAGCTGGCCGACATGTTGATGACGAGCGTCACCACGGCAATGAGAAGCGCCGCCACGGTGAGTGACGGGCTGAACGAAAACAGCAGACCGATGTTGAGTATTGAGGCCACTGCGCTGATCACCGTGCCGAGTGTGGTGACCGTCAACGTGTTACGAATCTGCGTCACAGCAGTCACGCGGCTCTCGAGGTCGCCGGCCGTGAACGCGCGAAAGAACTTCGGGCCCTGGTCGAGCAGGCGATCCCACACGCCCAGTTGCAGACGTGCGGCTGCGCCCACCGACAGGCGCAGCAAGGCCATGGCGCGCGCAAGGTCGAACACCAGGGCACCGGCGGTGGCCGCGACAAGTGCAGCGCCAAGTTCAAGGAGCGTGCGCCGGTCGGCGTCCGGAATGGCCGACTCAAACAGGATCTTCATCGCCTGTGGCCCAACCATGCCGAGCAGCACCACACCGATGCCCGCCAGTACGGCGGTGACAAACTCACGGCCCGTGCCGCGCAGGGCCCATCGTGTGACCGCCATCGCGGACATGTTGCCCGTCAGCGGCGGATGAAGTGCGTGTACCTGTGGCGCCAGGTCTTCGGCCAACTCCGCGTCCACATCACGCGCAGGAGCGTTGGCGAACAACGCGCGGTACGCGACGCCACGAAACCACGGCCGCCGAAACGAGATCAACCCAATCGGCTCACCGGTGCTGACGCGGGTGGCCAGGTATGGCTCGCCATCCTCGCGCCACCATTGGCCCTTGAGCATCACGATACGCGCGCGTGCGCCTGAGGCATCGAGAATGGCCTCGAGCGTCGGGGGTTCCGCGCCGTTTGACGCCGGCACCCGGATGTCGAGGCCGCAGGCGGCGCCAATTTGTTTGAGCACCGAGACCAGCGGTGAATCGGTCCAACTGGTCACAGGCCCGGCCACTTCTGGCGCGCCGATCTGGCTGAGCCCCGCGAGCGTCTCAGTCGCCATCCGCTCGTTCATGCGCTGGCGTTCTTCAAACCGCATCCGCGTGGCGCGTTCCTGCTCCTCGTCGGCCACCGCGGACGCCTTCAGGAACTCCGCCTGCGCGTTCACCAGCGCCCGTTCGATGGCCGCTCGATCTGTCAGCGCTTCGGCGGGTACTTCCTGCCCGAGGGCCGATACCCAGCCACGCATTCGCGCGACGGCCTCCGCATTGCCGCCGGCCATCGCCTCAAAGGCCTCGGCCATCGGCGAAGGCACAAGCGTGGCCGGCTCAATCGCGACGGCGATCAGGTGCGCGCCGGCTCCGCCTGTCTGCCAGAGCAGGGCGCCACCGGTGTCCACCGTGAACGCATACTGGCGCCGACCGGCATCCGACGGTCCGATGACGCGGAAGACGGCCAGCGTGCCGGACGTGACCACCCAGGCCTCACGTCCGTCGAGCACCAGCGGCGTGTTGCCCTCAAGTCGCTGCATGCCCTGCCTCAATGCCGGCATCACCAGCGTGCACAAGCGTGGCGTACGCACCTCCGGCCGCCATCATTCCCGCATGGGTGCCGCGCTGCACGATCTTGCCTTTGTCGAGCACGATGATCTCGTCGGCGTCACGAATGGTGCTCAGGCGGTGCGCGATGATCAGGCACGAACAGCCACGCCGCCGCAGGTTCACGTCGATGCGCTGCTCGGTCTCCGGGTCCAGCGCGCTCGTGGCCTCGTCAAGGATCAGGAACGACGGATCTCCAGTGAGCGCGCGCGCGATTTCCAGCCGCTGCCGCTGGCCGCCGCTGAGGTTTGACGCCGACTCCGCGAGCAGGCTGTCGTACCCGTCGGGCAGCGCCACCAGGTCGTCATGAATGGAGGCATCCCGGCACGCGCGCACGATCTGATCATCGGGCACCGTCGGGTCCCACAACGTGAGGTTGTCGCGCACGCTCGCCTTGAACAGCAGGATCTCCTGGTCCACCATCGCCAGCGAGTTGGCCATCACCGGCGCAGGAATGGACGCGCGCGGCTTGCCGTCAAACAGGATCTCGCCACCGCTCGGCTGGAACAATCCGGCCACGAGCCGTGCCACCGTGGACTTGCCAGACCCGCTCCCGCCCACAAACGCGATGCGCTGGCCGGGCTTGAGCGTCATGGACAATCCGTCGATGAGCGGCGGCTGCAGCGGGTTGTACCCGAACTGCAAATTGCGCAGCTCGACTTCCCCTCGCAATCGTACCGGCGCATTTGAATCCGCATCGGTTTCCACGGATGGCGACGGCGGGTTCCGCAACACGTCGTCCAATCGCGTGATGTCGCCCTCCAGGTCCTGAAGTGTGCTGCCCAGACTCAGGAGGCTGTTCACCGGTCCCAGGAAGCTCGCAACGAGGCTCTGAAATGCCACGAGCATGCCGATGGTCAGCAGCCCATCCATCACCCGCAGGCCGCCGACCACCAGAATCAGGAGCGACATCAGCGACGAGACAAAACGTGGCAGCAGGCCCAGCACCAGGCCGGCCTGAATAAGCGACTGCTGCGAGTTGACGTACTTTGCGTAGTGTCCGGCCACCCGCCCGAACAATTCAGATTCGAGCGCCGAGGCCTTGATGTTCCGAATGGCCTGAAGACCGGCCACGCCGACGCCCGCCAGCGCGCCTCCCTCTTGTGCCAGCCGGCGATTGGCGTCGATGCGCCGCCGCGACAGATAGCGCAGAATCGCGAAGTTGGTCAGCGCAAGCACCACCGCGATCATCGTGAGCACAGCATCGAACTGCCACATCACCACGGCGTAGAAGATCAGCATGATCAGATCCACAGCCGTTGAGGCGAGCGGACCCGACAACTGATCGGCCACGCGGTCGTTCAACGAAATGCGCCCGGCGATCTCGCCGCTGAAGCGCTGCGCGTAAAACTCCGCCGGAAGCCGCAGCAGGTGCCACACAAACCGGCTGGCCATCGTGACCGCCAGTTTCAGCTGCAGGCGGCGTAGCAGGCGCTGCTGTATCGCCGTCAGCGCCGTTCGAAGGACAGCCGCCAGCAGTACACCGATGATGATGGGCCGCACCCAATCGTCAAGCCGTTGCACCAGCACCTGATCAACAAACACCTGCATGAACGCCGGCACTGCCAGACCCGGCAACACCAGCAACAACGCGGTGAGTCCGCACAACGCGAAGGTGCCAATCGAAGACTGCAGCCGATTCCACAACCCGAGTGCGACGCTCGGCTTCCGGCCACCAGGTTCAAACGTCGGTCCCGGCGTCATCGAAAGCACCACACCCGTAAAACCTTCGTCGAATTCTTCCAGGCTTATCGTGCGCGGACCCGTCGCAGGATCGTTCAGATAGACACGGCCCTTCATGAAACCTTCCACCACCACGAAGTGATTGAAGTTCCAGAAGACGATGTACGGGTATTGCAGGGAGCCGAGATCCTTGAGGTCTTTCTTGAAGCCTTTGGCGTCCAGCCCGTAGGTGCGCGCCGCCTGCACCACACTCGACGCCTTGCTGCCGTCGCGCGAGACGCCACAGGCCCGACGCAACTCCGCCAGCGGCACGATGCGTTCAAAGAAGCCGAGGACGATACCCAGGCAGGCCGCGCCACACTCGACCATCTCCATCTGCAGGAGCGTGGGCGTGCGCACGCGTCCACGGCGCAGGCCGTGTGCGGTGGAGGGCGTCACCGCACTCCCGAGAGCTCCCGCAGGAACGGAAGCACGAACGTGATGGGCGCGCGTTGTTCCACGATGACCCGCATCTCACCAGTGAGGCCTGCCGTCACCGGCGATCCCGGGCCTGCAGACGACGACCACTTGTAGCCGCTTGCCGTGGTCGAGTCCGCGTCAAGTGACGCCGTCACCTCAATGCGCGTGGTACCACCGACCAGCGCCTGCGCCAGGTCCGCATTGCCCAGCACCGCGCGAGCGCCCTCAGTGGTCACCGCCAGGTCGGAGACTGCCAGCACGACACCCGTGATGCCGCCGTAGCGCTGGCGCTCCACCGTATCGGGCGTAATCAGTACGCGCATCCCGGGCGTGACCTTCTTTCCATCACCCACAGCCAGATACGCCACATTCACCAAGGCCGTACTCGCATCGTCCACCTCAAGCCGCGCCACGCGTGCGCCGGCAGAGACGATCTGACCGGTGTCGGAAAGCAGCTCGATGATGCGGCCGGAATGTGCAGCCACGATCTGGCTGTTTTTCTCGATCTGGACTTCGTTAATCGCGATTGTTGACCTGAGGCGGTGAATTTCCCCTCGACGCGCCGCTCCTGCCTGAAGGTTGTCGCGCGACAGGCTCATCTCCGAAGCCTCGGCCTGTGCCACCTGGATGTCGAGCTCCTTGAGCCGCGCGGCCGCGTCGGTGATGCGACTGGCGTTTTCGAGCGTCTCACGTTCCGCGTCCAGCAGCTCGGGCGCGAGCGAGGCGATCAGTCCCTTGTCACGCAGCGCCCGGAAGCTGGCGAGACGCTGTTCCAGAAGCGGCGCCAGCGCCTGCGCGTCGGCCAGCGTTTTGCGGAGGTTGTCGCTCTGCGATCGCACGTAGGCGCCAGTGAGGCCCGTCTGCGCCTGCTGCCGCACCGTCTGGTCGGACTGCACCCGCGACTGTGCGCGGTCCTGACTCTCGAGTTCGGCCAGCTGCGCGCGGTCTTCGTCAAGCCGACGGCGCAGTTCGAATTGATCGATTTGGCCCAGCACGTCACCTTGCTTCACGCGATCGCCGGCGCGCACTTGTAATTGCTCCACCCGGCCTGCGCCGAGGGTTTGCACATCCAGGACGCCTCGCGGCTTCAACAGCACGCCTCGTCCACTGACGATGGTGGGGATTCGTCCGGTGAATCCCCACACGAGCGTCAGAATCACGAGCGCCGCGAGCACCACCAGCGGCAGCCAGTCTTTGGGGCTGACGATGCGGATGGTTTCGTCGAGGCGGTCGGGCGATGAGAGGCGTTCGAGAGCCTTGGCGCGAAAAACCGTTGGTGGAGGGGTGGCCACGGCGTGTCCTCAGAGGCTCCGCAGCTTGCGCTGAAGGAAATCGAAACGGGCGCCGGCGATCGACAGGGCGTCGAGAGTGGCCGGATCCATTTCTTCTTCATTCGAAGGCCCGGCGTCGTCGGGCGCTTCCGGCCCTGGGCCGCCGTACCCGAGGCGGCCGACGGTGCTGCGAAGACGGTCGGATAGAAAGACCGCGAGTGACCGATAGAAGCGCGAGGCAAACCCGATGTCGTCGCGGAGTTTTTGTTCGAGCGTGGCGCGCGGAATGGCGAGCACCAGCGAGGGTTCGAGGCTGACGACTGATGCCGATGGCGGCCGCGTGTCCACGAAGGACATTTCTCCGACGATTTCGCCGCTTCGGAGCCGGGCGACGTCGGTGGAGCCGGTGCGGCTGGTCCTGACGGCGAAGAGGCCGTCGACGATCACGAAGATGTCTGCGATGCCGCGACCCTCCTGGATCAGGATGGTGCCTGCCGGCACTTCCCGCCTGGCGCCCACCTTGAGCATCCAGTCGAGGTCCGAGTCGTCGAGGATTCCGAGCAGGAAAAGTGCTTTACGCATGTTGACCCGCCGCAAAGCGCCGAGACGCTTTGCGGCGGGGACATACTAGCGCAGAGTGGGGCGAATTACTGACGATCGGGCGCCCGCCCCACCTCAAGCGGCACCACTCGCGCGTCTTCCCAGCGCGCCGTCCGCCGGTTCCAGGCAAAGACCATCAGGTCATATCGCCCTGGCTCCAGGCCCGACACCGTCAACTCAAACCCGGCGGCGTGGAACTGGGGTGCGACCGCACGAGCCACGTCTGGCCTGGCGACGCCCAGCCGGGCCTCGCCCAGGAAGCGTGCCGCGGCTGCGGGCACGTCGCGGCGCACCGCCCAGACGTGCACCGCGTCAATGCCGGTGCCGATCTCGGCGCGCGGGTCCATTGCATAGCCGGCGACCGCGAACGAGTTCCGCACCTGGGCGCCGGGTGTTGGCGCGTCCACCTGCACGCGGACCAGGCTGCTGTTCCACGCTTCGGCCTGCCGGCCGATGGTCACGCTCACCGGGATCTGGGCCTGTTCGCCACCTCGCAGGAACACGAGGTTGTAACGACCCACATAGCCGGGCCCAGGCATCCACGTGAAGACGCCCTCAACGAGGCTGCTTCCCGGAGGCAGGTCGCGCAGCGTGCCATTCACCATCAGGAAGCCTCCAGTGACGGCCTCGCCGAGCCTCAGTTCAAGACGGCCCAGTTCGGCCACCTTCACGTGCCGGGACCCGAAGGCGTCAACAGGCACTTCGCCGAACGGCGCGTTCAGATCGAAGCCCGTCCGGCCCGTCACCTCGGCGGTCGCAACAGCGAAGCTCGTGAGCCGAGCCGCATCGTCACGCACTTCGGCGGGCGCTGCCAGCAGCGTGTTCAGTGGCAGGTCGGCGTTGTTCACGATAAAGAACCGGCTGCCGATCCCTTCGGTCCGGTCAGCGCTGTCAGTCACCAGCCAGGCGATGGTATGCAGGCCGTTCGTCAGCGTCGTCGTGTCGAGCATGAAGGCGCCAATGGCCCCGCGCTCGGCATCGAGGTTCCGGAATTTCGTGGGATTGCTGGTTCGGGTCGTCAGTAACGGCTGCGGCGTAGTGTTGCCGAGTGCGCTTGCGACATCGTCGTTGCAGTAGACACCGGCAGGCACGGGGTTCCCGACATCGCCGCGGCACTGGTTGTAGGCAACCTTGCCCACCGCCAGGCCGTCGATGAGCACCGTCATGGTGAGCCCATTGAGGGGAATCATGATGCCGGTGGGATCTTCGATCGTTGAGGCGGCAGGCGTCAGCGCCCAGCCGAACTGCGCGATCGTCCCGCTGACCACCTCGCCTGGCGCCGGCGAATCAATCACGCCGAACGGCTTTGCGATGTTTTCGTTGTCGAGCGTGATGGTGGTCGGCGTGTTGTCATCGATCGAGCGGCCGAGCAGGGTCTGATTGCCCTCCTGATCGGTGGCCACCGCGTACAACACCACGGTCCCCTGTCCGCCCATCAACGTGCTGGCCGGAACATTGGGCAGCATGTTGGTGAGGATCTGCAGGCCCCAGCCCGCGCGATTGGCGTACGGCAGCGTGTCGTAGAGCGCCTCCACATCAGGCCGCGCTCCGGCCACAAAGACTGCGTCAGCCAGGTACGCCAGGCTGCTGCCGACGACCGGCGCGCAAGTGGCGGGGTCGTCGAAGGCGAAACAGTTGCGGTAGAGCTTGACGTTCACGACGCCCACGTCGTCGAGTGCCCAGCCCGTGACCGCGATGGCACCCTGGACGCCTGTGGCGCCCTGCGCAGGCGTGTCCACCTGACCGAAGGCGGGATCAAGCGAGCCGGCCGATTGCAGCAGGAGGTTGACGATCACCGTGCCCTGCGGCCCGCCAAGCCCGGTTGCCGTCGCGGTGATGGTCGCCGAGGCGGTGGTGACGCCGGCCAGCACGTTGCCGGGGTTGATGATCCCCACGGTGAACGCGCCACTGCCGGTGCCTGTCGGGTTCGCGATCTGGACCCATGGCTCGATTGCCGAAGCGGTCCACTCCACGAGCGGGTCGGCTGTGACGGTAATGACCTGCGGTGCGGTGATGGGGCTCAGCGTACCGCTGGTATTGACGCCGCTGAAGTTGATCACGGCCGGCGCGAGCGACAGCGCTCCCGTCACGTTCAGATCGGCGCTACCCGAACTGGACGAGTAGATGATGGTCGGCGTGAAGGTGCCGAGAATCGTCAGCAGCTGCGGTGCCGTGCCTCCGGGCAGCGTCCAGAGGGCGGATGCCACGTTGTTCACCACGGGAACCGTCACATCCACGCCCACAACTGTGGATGACGTTCGCACGGAGAACGTGAATGTGCCGCTGTTGACCGGTTCAACTGCACCACTCGTGATCGACGCCGTCATCATCACGTACTGATCGGTGTTGCTGAATGGCGCGCTCGCGGGCTGGACGATGGTCTGGGTCGCCATTCCGACCCACAGGTCGGCCGGGATTTCGTACTCGTGCATGAACTCCACCACGCGCAACGCATCTCGGGCAGACAGGCGGAAAGCCGCCAGCGAATCCAAAGTCGTGGTGTTGGGTTCACTGATGAAGTTGAGCCAGGTCAGCAGGTTGACGGTGGTCGGCACAAAGACACCGCCGGACGGCTGTATGACATCAACGGACGTCGAGAATCGGTCGGTGCGCAGATACCGCGCGGCCGAGAAGTCCATGAAGCGCTCGCTCGCGGGCCACGGCAGGCCCGTGGGTGCAGGCGCGATCACACCGTTTTCGTCGCGAATCAGCGCAGGCAGTGTGTTCAGCGTTGCGAGCGACTCGGGCGTGGCTTCCGTGATTTTGAGGAAGCGGTTCAGGTACTGGATGAGATCAACAGTGATCTGGCCGTGTTTGTCGGCGGCACCACCAAGGAAGGCGGTCGACAGGAAAAAATCGTCAGGAGTCAGCGCCTGCGGGGCGGCACACGCGGCCACGAAGACCGTGCCGCTGAAACATGTCGATGGTGACACTGCGGGAAGGAGACTCAACGCCGCGCCGCGGAATTTTGCCCAATCCAGCGGGTCGAGTGCGGGGTGATAGACGGTGCCTTCGGCAGGATCCCCGCCTGGCGAGGTGTCTTCCTCGAGAGGGTCGGTCTGCAGGTGCCCGTACTTCATGATGCGGCGGTACAACGCCAGGTTTTCCATCGGGGAATCGATCGTCTTCCAGGACGCGCAGGTGTCGTCGGGCGCACAGGTGGTGCCGAAATACAGCCGGCCGGCCGGATCGAGAGTCACCAAATCCGCGTTCTTGAGGTTTGCGATGGTCTCGTCAAAGTGCATCCGCTGGTTGCGTTCTTTCGTCCGGGCCCCACTAAGGCGACCGAAGTAGTCAAGTTCGATCAGCTTGTTGAGTGATCCCGGGTCCACATCGCAGCTCAACGGCGCAAACGGAATCTCCAATCCGGTAATGTCCACTGGAATCGGGCAGTAGTCCCACCCGAGCGTGTCGCCTTCCAGTTCGACCCATCGCTTCTGCAGGATGGGCTGGCCGGTCGTGACGTCGCGCTTGACGTGATACAGGTCACCGAAGAGATCTCCTACGTGAGTTTCAGGTTCGCCGCCGCCTTGAGCGAGCGGGGTGCTACCCAGAGCCAACGCCACCGCCGCGCAGACGAACGCCAGTAACAGAGTCTTGGTCTTGCCCAGTTTCTTCATGATGGTGCCCTCGTGGATCTTCGTGAGACGAAGAAAGCCGCAGAGCGGCGCGAGGAGCGAGGCCCGGCGACACACACCGGGGGTGCATATCTCGTACCGATGCCGGACACATCAACCGGACCGGTCATGCAACGCGGCGTCACGACGGGCACATACCCCCGGGGGCTGACGATTACGCAGTGTGGTGTGGATTAACCCGCGGTAAGGTAGCGCCGATGATCCACCGACACCACTGGCCGGCCGAGGCCTGCCAGTTCCACGATCAGATCTCACGCGTCGTCTTCGCGCGCGAAGCGCGGGAGCCAGGGCTGGCCGTCTCGAACGTCGGCGGCTGGCACTCCACGCCGGACCTGCTCTTATGGGAAGAGGACGGCGTTGCAGACTTGATCGACCGGATCGCAACCGTGGCCGACGACATTGGCGCCGGCGGCATGCGGATGCAAGCGTGGGCGAACGTGATGCGCGCGGGCAATCATCACCTGGCGCATCGGCACGGGGAGGCCGTGTGGTCAGGCGTGTACTACGTCGAGGCAGGCGACGCCAACTCGGGCGGCGAGATCACATTCGCGCGGGGCCGTGAGGTCGAGCGGGTGGCGCCACGCCCGGGGTTGTTACTGCTGTTCCCGGGCGAGCTGTTACACAGCGTGGCCACCTACAAGGGATCTACGCCACGGATTTCGGTGGCGTTTAATCTGTCGGCTTGGCGATCTTCTTCTGAGTGACCGCATAGACCTCGGCGAACCACTCGCCGTTCGCACGGAACCCACCGGCGACTGTCTCCAGATCGCGGTCGCTCATCGCGCCCGCAAGCGCAGCCGTCACCTCATCGTGCGCCAGTGCGTGGCCGCTCTCGGCCGCGACGGCAATGATGTCGTTCACAGGCTGGCTGCCCTTCAGTGCCTCAGCGACCCGTTCCTGAATCGCGGCATCCTTGCGAGCAAAGGATATGAACTCCTGGAAGGTGGAGGTTTTCATGAGCGCAAGATAGCAGATCCCCGACTACCGATTCACCAGGACGTTCCTCACCAATATCGCCGTCCTCGGCGTTTCGCCATCCACCGGCACCGCCGCGATCGCCATCACCACGTCCATGCCCCGGACGACGCGGCCGAACACCGCGTACTGATTGTCGAGGCCGCGGCACTCGCCCGTGCAGATGAAAAACGAGGTCGTCGCGCTGCCCGGATCCTCGCCGCGTGCCATGGAGAGAATGCCCGGCATGTTGGGCGTGTTCGTGAACTCGGGCGCCAGGTTGTGGATCAGCGCCGATTGCTTCGCGGTCAGCGGCGTCTGGCGGTGCATCGGCGAGCCGGTCTGGATGACGAAATTCGGAACGACACGATGGAAGAGCGTGGCGTCGAACACGCCGGCCACGGCCAGTTGCAGGAAGTTGCGGACGGTCTCGGGTGCCTTGTCGGGGAAGAACTCCACCTCGATCTCACCGGCGGTGGTGTCGAGCACCGCGCGCGCTTTCGCCATTTCCTCCACGGTCGCATCCACAAACGGCGGCTTTACGGGCGGTGGCGTGTCGCGGATCGTCACCGAGGTAATCACGACGCGTTCTTTCGCCATGCCATTTGCGTCGGCATCGATGGTGGAGATGGCCTGCACCACTTCAAGGCCGTCAACCACGCGACCGAAGACCGAATACTGGCCGTCAAGCGCGACCTGCGGACTGGCGCACACAAAAAACTGCCAGCCGCCGCTGTCTGGCAGGCCCGGCGCGAGCACAGCGCTGACCGTTCCCTGGCTGTGCGTCTCCTGACTCAGTTCCCGTTTGAGCAGGTTCATGCCGCCCGTGCCGTACTGCGCGGCCTTCGCCGGGTCTTTCGAGATCGGGTCGCCTCCCTGGATGATTCCGTACTTGATCACGCGGTGAAACGTGGTGCCCGCGAACGCGCCATCGCGCGCCTGTTTCATGAAAAAGCCGACATGATTCGGCGCCGCCTTCGGCAGAAGCTCAAAGACAAACGTCCCCTTCGACGTCTCTACCACGGCCTGTTTGCCGGTCATCTCGGCGAGGGAGTAGGGCGTGGTGAACGGCGCGGCCTTCGGGGCAGGCTTTTGCTGACTGTTCGGAACGCCCGACAGCAACGCCAATGCGATTAGGACCAAGAGCATGGAGGGAGATTATCGGGTAAATTGAGCGAATGCGCCGATCACACTTGCTTGCCTATGGAGTCCTTGTTGCCGCCGCCGCCTGCGGGGGCCCGAAGTTGCCCGAGACCGTGGCCGAAATGCCGAACCTGGACACTGCGCGCGTGCTGGCCGACATCACGCGCCTGTCGTCGGACGAGTTCCAGGGCCGCGCGCCTGGCGGTGAGGGCGAACGCCTCACCGTCCAATACCTGACCGATCAGTTCAAAGCGGCGGGCCTTGAGCCGGGGAACCCCGACGGCACCTGGGTGCAGAAGGTGCCGCTCGTCGGCATCCGCCCCACCGTCTCGGCGCCATTCACGGTCACGCAGGGCGGAAAGTCGCGGCAGATGAATGTGCCGAACGACCTCATCACCTTCAGCAGACACGTCACAGACACCGTCACGCTGGCGAACTCCGAGATGGTGTTTGTCGGTTATGGCATCCAGGCGCCCGAGTTCCAGTGGGACGACTACAAGGGCGTGGACGTAAAAGGCAAGACGATCCTGATGCTCGTCAACGACCCGCAGATTCCAGGTAGCGGCCCCGGCGGACTCGACCCGGCCGTGTTTGGCGGCAAGGCGATGACCTACTACGGCCGGTGGACCTACAAGTTCGACAAGGCCGCCGAAATGGGCGCAGCCGCCGTGCTCGTCATCCACGAAACCGGACCCGCGGGATATCCCTATGCCGTGGCGCAGGCGATGGGCGGCGAACGCTTCAGCCTCTCGACGCCCGACAAAAACATGGGCAAGGCGACCGTCGAAGACTGAATTTCCCTGGAAGCGACGACTGCTCTGCTGAAAGCTGCCGGCGTGGATTTCGCCGCAGCCAAAGCGAAGGCCACCACGCGGGAATTTACACCGGTGCCGCTGAAGGCCACCGCCTCGGTGACGCTCACACAGGCAACTCGCTCACTCGACTCCCAGAATGTCGTCGCCAAACTGACGGGCAGCGATACGGCACTCAACACCGAATACGTCGTCTACACAGCGCACTGGGATCATTTGGGCGTGAGCGCGCCGGCCCCCGACGGCGACACGATCTACAACGGCGCCAGCGACAACGCGAGCGGCACGGCCGCCATTCTGGAGATGGCTCGCGCATTCAAATCACTGCCCGTCGCACCGAAGCGCACGATGGTGTTCCTGGCGGTCACCGCCGAGGAACAGGGCCTGCTCGGCTCCGAGTACTACGCGCGCTTTCCGCTCTACCCGCTCAACCGCACGCTGGCGAACATCAACGTGGACGGCATGAACCTGTGGGGCAAGACGAGCGACGTGACGGTCATCGGCAAGGG